>JABJGH010000035.1 GCA_018662365.1 Chloroflexota bacterium
CAGAGTTTCTAAGCCAGCGAAATAGCAATATTCCGCATCTAAGCCAATCGGTATGGTGCGGGTATAAGGGGGTGGCAGACGGTTAGCGGCAAAATCTAGCGGGGGTTCGGCTTTCAAAAAGGCTCTCAAATTACTGTCTAACATTTCAGGATCAATGAAAGGGCAATCCCCAGTCAACCTGACGACAACATCTGCCTGATTTTCTTTGGCCGCCCGATAGACACGATCAAGCACATCTTTCATGCTGCCTCGATGATAAGTATATGCTTTCTTCTCGCAAAACTTCGCTACAAGATTATCACTGGCATCGGTAGTGGTGGCAACAACAACCTGATCAATCATTTTCGATCTTCCGGCGCGCTTAATCATCCACTCCAAGGCAGGCATATGGCCGATTTCTTTCAATATTTTTCCGGGCAACCTGGTAGAGGCCATACGGGCTTGGATGATCGCGACCACTTTTTTAGGCATAGTTCCCTTGGGTAAGATCATAGGATTGCAATAAAATTTCAGAGTTTTTATGCCAATCCGCTCTTTTTTCTGCCAATTCTCGTGCTTTCAGACCCATCTTGTTTAGATGGTCTTTATTCTCAATTGCAAGAGAAATCCCTGCAGATAAATCTTCCACATTCCCATCTTTGAAGAACCATCCTTGTTCTCCTGCTGAAACCCATTCTTTATTTCCGGGTATGTCGGAAATCAAAACCGGGGTTCCGCATCCTAAAGCTTCCATTAATGAAACCGAGGAACCATCACTATGCGATGCACTGATGTAAAGATCAGCAGACTGATAATATCGGGGGAGTTCAACCTGATTTACTTGTCCAGCAAAATAAACCTTGTCCATGACCCCGCTTTTCTCTAAAGTTTCTCTTATTAATGGCGCCATAGAGCCATCACCCAATAGTAATAAACGTAATTCGGAGTGTTTTTTTGCAGCTTTCACAAAGGCCTCAACAAACATCTCTACACCATAGATGGGTTCCCAAGCGCGATTATGTAAAAGAACGAAATGGTTTTCATTCCATCCCAGATCGACTCCGATACCATCTTCCTGATCTGGAGAAAATAAGTCAAGGTCAATCCCCCAAGGGAATTTAACGATCTTCTTACTGGGAAACCCCCGCTTTACGGCAAGCTGTCCAATATGCTCGCTGTCGACGATCAAAACATCTGTGTTCATCAAGGTCTTCTTTGTTGCCCAACGATAAAAACTATTCTTCTTAGCATCAAAGAGCAGATCATAAGCCCAGGACATCGTTATTATTGGACGGAATCCACTAAGCACGGCTAATAAACCCGCGCTTTGAATGGGTCCGGCGTGGATGATATCTGGATTGATCTTTTGAATGATCTTTTTTAGCTGATTTAATAATTTAAAGCTATCGGCCAGTTTTGCCGGGCTTTTGCCGCCCGCCCAATCGATGATATTTACGGAGGATGGCAGGGGCTGCTCATCCCTATGGGGGTTTCTATTTTCCAATCGGAGATAATAGACCTCATGCTCCCTGGTTGCGATTGCAGTCAAAAAGCGATGGTCGTGGGTGGTATAGTCTCGACTAAAATAAAGAATCTTCATCAGAAATTTTCAGGAAAATTGAACAGTCCTATTTTCCTACTCCTCCAAATCTACCCAACGCAAATCTTTGCCGAAGGGCAAGTCGGTTCTAGCCTTCTTGCCGATCACGTCATCCAGGTCCCAGACCATCAATGCTCCAGGAGTTGCTGGTCTTAAAACTTCGATGAGGTCTCGGGTGAATATTTCTCCGGCTTTGATCTCACGCGCAGCCCTTAAACAACGTCGCTGCACAATATAGGTATCTTTTTCATTATCGGTGATAAATTTTCGGGAGGAACCTAGGGAACGCTCTACAATCCTTACCTGATCGACCATATCTGCCCAGGTGTCTGGGTTCAGCGCAAATTTATGGTCAGGTCCTTCACGATCATTGCTATCGGTGAAATGTCTTTCAATCACTCGAGCCCCGAGGGCAACGGCTGCGACAACGGGCGCCGGACTTTGGGTATGATCGGATAATCCTAAAATCACATTCGGATACATGGCTGCATAAGTTTTGAGCACATTGATATTCAAATGATCGTAATTTCCTTCGTCGGCAGTGTAATTGGTATTGCATTGCAATAATACAATTTGATCGGTCACTTCCATGGTCATTTCCATGGCTCGGGCCACCTCACCAATACTACTAGCGCCGGTTGCGATCAAGATCGGTTTGCCTTTCTTCGCCATATTAACTATGCCATCGGGCCAAGAAATTAGACCCGAGCCTGCTTTGTAGGCGGGCACATAGGGGTCGAGCATATCAATCGCTTCATAATCATAGGGGGATGAAAAATAATGGATCTTGAATTCATCACAAGCATCCTTCAAGGTGGGTGTCCATTCAAATGGAATGGACGCATTATCATAGACTTCAACTACACTTTTTTCCCAACTGGCTTGGTGAGAAACCTGACTATTCATATGGCTAAAGCCATAATCTGAAACGATCTGGGGGGCACGGAAATTTTGGAATTTGGCTGCATCCGCACCTGCTAATTTAGCCAATCGAATGAGTTCAACCGCCCGGTCCAAATCTCCGTCATGGTTGGCAGCAATATCTGCAATGAAATAGGTGGGATGATTTATGCCAATTTTTTTATCAAGAATAGTAATTTCCATTGTATTCTCCATTATTCTAAAATCGCATTCTTTCGATCTTATCTAAATAACCCGTATTGAATTGTTCAAAAAGGTGCTCGATACCTATCTGAATATTTGGCATAGCATGCCCTAACTCTTTGGTTAATTTATCGGTGTTCAACGTTAGATTTAGAGATCGGTTTTCCCGATTATTTTTTACTGGCGCGATTAACCCGGCATCCAAAGCAAATTTTTGGGCTAGTTTGACTCCAAAGTCATATTTACTGAGACTTTCTGAGCTTACAGCATGATAGATGCCCGATAAATTCTTTTTCATCATTTCTAACAAAATATCAGCTAGGTGATTCACTTGAAGGGGGCAAAACTGCAAATTTGTAAATCCTTTTACTTGCTTACCTTTCAAAAGGTTATTGATAAAAAATTCGGATAAGCTGCGGTTGCCAAATAAACTCCAGCCATAGAAAACGACGCGAGCTACCAATGCATCTGAATTAGCCTCTAACACTGCACGTTCTCCCGCGAGTTTAGTTTTGGCATATACGCTCATCGGGTTAGTGGGGTCTTCTTCAGAATAGTTCCCTTTTTTTCCATCAAAGACGGCATCTGTGGATATATGCAAAAGGCGAATATTTCTCTTTTTCGCCTCGAGACTCAAAACACCTGGAATCTCGGCATTTAACTTTTGGGAAAGTTCCTCTTGATTATCTGATCGATCAATCCCAGCGATTGCTGCACAGTGCAAGATCCAGTCTGGCTCGGTTTTGTCGATTAACTGGGGAATCACATTCTTGGCAAGCAGATCAACAGGAATGGAATCAAAATCAAGAGATCTTAATCCATGGCTATTAACTACCGCAGAAATCGAATGTTCAGTTTTAACCTGCATGGAAAAATTCATTCCCAGCAAGCCACTTGCTCCAGTGACCAAAATACGCATTAGCTCAATTTACCTGCTAAAAATTCTTTTTCAATTGGGTTAACTATTTCTTTGATCTCGTCTACAGATAACCACTCTGTATTGGTGTCACTTGCATATCGAAAACCTTCGGGAACCTTATTCCCCTTGGATTCCCATTCATAGCCAAACCAGGGAGATGTAGCCGGTTGAACCACATACATATCTTCTAATTCAATGGTCGAGCGGGCTTCGTCTTCCGAAATTAGCACTTCGTGGAGTTTCTCTCCAGGGCGAATACCGATCACTTCTAGTTCAGCGTCCGGAGCGATAGCTTTTGCAAGATCGGGAATTGTTGTGCTAGGGATCTTGGGGACAAACACCTCTCCGCCGTACATCTTTTCAATGGCATTGATCACAAAATTTACACCCTGCTCTAGGGAAAGCCAAAAACGTGTCATTCGAGCATCGGTAATGGTTAGTTTTCCACTGTCACGTTGACGTAAAAATACGGGCACCACAGATCCACGACTTCCCACCACATTGCCGTAACGCACACAACTAAATCGTGTTTCGCGCCCACCGGCATATGCATTGCTCTGGATGGTTAATTTCTCGGCAGCCAATTTTGTCGCCCCATATAAGTTTGCCGGGCTCACTGCTTTATCGGTGCTGAGCATTAACACACGGCGCACACCACTATCTAAGGCTGCCTCAACTACATTGCTGGTACCTTCGATATTGGTTTTAATCGCTTCAATCGGATTATATTCACAGGCTGGCACTTGCTTGAGGGCTGCGGCATGCACCACAATGTCTACCCCCTCCACCGCTCGTCGAAGCCTCCCCAAATCACGCACATCGCCAATGAAATATCTTAAATTTTCCTGGTTGAATCCAGCCACTCGCATTTCATGCTGCTTTAACTCATCACGACTGAAAACAATTACCTTGGCTGGGTTATATTTTTCCAAAAGGATCTTGATGAATTTTTTTCCAAAAGAACCTGTTCCACCAGTCACCAATACTGTTTTATTTGTCCAATCCATAATTTGCTCCATTCTTTATATTGCTTCTATTGTCCAATCAACCGGATCACTTACTAGTGATTTAAAAGTCTCTCCATATTTTTCCAATCCCTCTTTGGTAAATATTCTTTCTAAAGGATTGTTATCCAAGTCTTCTGTAAAATGCATCAAATGCCAGGGGAAAACTTTTGGATAATTAAAAAAGTATCGATACGCATAATGCCAAGCATCCTTGACTTGTTGTTTACTTAACCTTAATGCCTTCGGATCTTTTAGTGCTAGGTCTAAATTTGAGAAATAGTCCTCCCAGGTTTCTGGGTCGATCGTAAATCCCTTGCCCCTATAATGCGTTTTTCCTACTGAAATTACGGGTAATCCACTCATTGCCATTTCTAGCCCAACAGTTGTTGTATAGGTCATGCCCACATCAGCGGCTTCGATCAAATCATATGTGTTTACTGGGGCATCAGGTGCAATTAAACGGATATTTTCTGGCACCTTTCCCCCCAGATATTCTTTTGCAATTTTTGCAACCGATGGTCCCGTTAACCCAAACTCTCCAGGATGAGTGCGCAAAACAAATTGGATCTTGTCATTCTCAACAAAATAATCTAAGGATCGTTTGACCCATTCGGTCAAACTTTCGGAAAAGGTTTGTCGATCCAAAGTTAGGCTGTCACCCAGCACATTGGTTGCCATCAATACGATTGGGCGTTCGTCCAGCCCTAGTTTTGTTTTAACTGCGATTTCTCCCTCTGAGGGGGAGTCTTGCCATTTTCTGTAAAAATTATTCCAGAGGGTTGCCCCCTGTCGTGAAGAGACCAATTCTTGGATTCGCTCATTCTTACTATTATCAAACTCTTTGTCCTTGGTAGACTCCCACATTGTTTTTGTATCTTGATACATCACCGGGTCATTTTGAGCCAGCCAAGTCCTTTGTTTTTGCTCCCCAAATTCATAGGTGGTGACAGGGATTTCTAAATGACGCGCCACCTGGAAAAATATGCCAAATTCCAAAATCAATCCGTTGGGAACAATTAAGGCATCTGGTTGATAATCGCTTAACCATTGATAGGCAATGCGGGCAGCATCCGTATTTCTCTCTACTCTAAATTCATAAAGAGGGCTTTCTTTGCTCACTTGTTCGATCTGTTCATCATACTGAGTATCCAAGAATGAGGTTTTTTCAACAATTTCTATTATTTCTAAGGGCAAGGTTTCTGCTCTCGGATAATTGATTAACTCTTCAATATGAATTTCTGGTTTTGCTTTGTTCAAAACCGAATTTCCATAAGCATTTTGTTGTCTAATCTGAAAATCATCAATTCGGGTATGCCAATTCGCAAATGGCAAAAACCCTAAGGTCACATCATAGCCAAGACCTGCAAGGGTTAAGCCTAAAGTGGCGGTATGTTCAACCCAATAATGTAAGGTGGAAAAGATAAACACCTTTTTGCGGCCAAAATCTTTATACTGAGATTTTGCAATATCCCTCTTCATTTCAGGAATTGCTGTCCGTAAGCGTTCCATCCGAAAACCACCAATAGGTTGGTTGTTCCATCGCAGTTTATAGTCAATCTCAACCGCAAGAGGTAATTTTCCAAATATCTGCCTAATTTGTTGTCTAACTCTTGGCATATCTCAAAACTCCTTGATTTGCCAATTTAGATCAGGGCGTATTGGACCTAGTCGTGATTCTGCCCATTGTTTTCCGGGTGCACCGCTTCCATCCACTGAGAAGGAAAGGGTATGGTCATCATGGAAATATCGCTTAACTCGGTAGGAACTTGCGTTTACACCAAGGATAAATTGCCCTTCATTTAACAGGTCAGCAGGAATTTGACAGCGACTCATATATTTCCCTTCATTTCGCATACCAAATTTCTCGTAGTTTTGTTGTGAATCGGTGTCAAAGGAAGTGAACACGAATTCTCCTCTGCTAGTCAGAAGATATATCCCTAGTCGCAAACCTTGCAGAGCTTCAGATAATTCATATTCAAATTCAACGTTGATCGGTTCAGATGAACGCATATTGTTATTTACTATGCCTTGCTCATTCAAAATGCGCAGCGCGAGGGGTTTAAATGGGGCTGCGGTGGCTGGAACCTCATCTGGCCTCCAAATCCTTTCCCCGCTTTGTGAATAACCTGAAGCCATATAATGGTCGACGGCTTTTGAAGTGATATCTCTGAAAGTAACTTTACCCTTCTCCAAAACGATGGCTTCTTCTGTGAGCCGCAATATCGCAGACATATCATGGCTGACAAATAAAACCGTCCGGCCCTGTTGGGCTACTTCATTCATTTTTCCCAAACACTTTCGTTGGAATTCAGCATCCCCCACAGCCAAAACTTCATCAACCACCAATATATCTGGTTCCAAATGGGCGGCCACAGAAAACGCTAAGCGTAAATACATCCCGCTTGAATATCGCTTCACTGGGGTATCAATAAATTTCCCGACACCCGAAAAATCAACGATCTCATCAAATTTTGTGATGATCTCCTTGCGCTTCATCCCCAAAACTGCCCCATTCAGATATATATTTTCCCTACCGCTTAGTTCAGGGTGAAATCCGGTTCCTACTTCTAAAAGTGCCCCCACCCGCCCCGTGACTTTTGCAAAACCTTCAGTAGGCTCGGTTACACGGGAGAGCAATTTGAGCAATGTGCTTTTACCTGCCCCATTTCCCCCAATAATACCCAGCACCTGCCCTTTTTTGACATTAAAGGAAATATCGCGCAATGCCCAAATATATTCTTTTGGAAGTCTTAGTTCCCCGCGTAAAAGTTTTTTCGGTAAACGACCTAGGTTGGTAAGTGCATCCCGCAATGTTGGGGAATCATTACTTTCGACACCAATCCGGTAACGTTTCCCTATGTTTTCTACTTGAATTGAATATTCACTCATTTTATTACCCTAGACCATGTCCGCAAAAGTGCGTTCCATGCGGCGGAAGTAGAAAAGACCGCTAATTAATATAAAGATCGACATTCCTACCCCTATTCCGATCACATCCCAACCAGGGAATGGCGTGCCTAATAGTGTGGAGCGAAAACCTTCCACTACGGCAACCATTGGATTTAAGTAAAATAAATATAAATATTGGGTAGACCCACCTAATAATGTTTCGGTTACTTCAGATAATGGATAGGCAATCGGCGTAATAAACATCCATAACTGAGTAAGGAAGGGAAGAAAATAACCCACATCGCGGTAATGCAAATTAATTGCGGACAGCCAAAGACCCACTCCCAATGCAGTAATCAATGCCATGGTTAGGAATAGGGGAACTGACCAGATCGCCGTTGTGAGGGGAAAACCAAAATAGGCCATCATAAGCATTAAGATCACGAATCCAATTGCAAAATCAACAATGCCACTTAAAACTGTTGAAAAAGGCACCAACATTCGAGGGAAATAGACCTTTGTGATCATACTTCGATTGGAAACCAAAGACCTACTCGCATCTTGCAGGGCTTTTTGAAAAAGGTTCCATGGCAGTAATGCAGCAAAAGAGAATAATTCTTCGGGCACATCGCCAGTAGAAATTTGGCCAATTCTGTTAAAAAGAAAGGTAAAGACAACCATCTGGAGTAAAGGTTGGATGATTGCCCAGGCTGCACCTAGTATGGTTTGCTTATAACGTACTTTGATGTCGCGCCAGGTCAGGAAAAATGCTAATTCCCTAAAACGCCAAAGGTCTTTTAGATTTAAAGAAATCCAGCCTTTGCTTGGTTTGAGCAAAATTGTTTCCGCCGGTTCTTCAATAATCAAAGGTAAATCAGATTTGTCAGTCATTATTATTTAATAGACTCTCGGTTTTCTTTAAACCATTCGATCGTTCGTTTCAAACCTTCTTCAAAGTCCATTTTTGCCTCAAAATCAAAATATTCTTTTGCCCTTGATACATCCAACATACGGCGGGGTTGTCCGTTTGGTTTGCTTGTGTCCCAAACCAGCTCCCCTTCGAAGCCGGTCAACTTTGAAATAGTGCCAGCCAAATCTTTAATACTGATCTCCATTCCAGCCCCAAGGTTTACTGGCTCACTACCATTATATTTTTCTGCAGCCATCAGAATTCCTTCCGCAGCATCTCCTGCATAGAAAAACTCACGGGTGGGAGTGCCATCGCCCCAAAGAGTTACGGTTTTATCACCCCGGTCTTGGGCTTCAATAAATTTTCGAACCAGTGCTGGAATTACATGAGATGTTTCAAGATTGAAATTATCTCGAGGGCCGTACAAATTTACTGGCAATAAGTAAATTGCGTTAAAGTCATATTGTTCTCTATAGGTTTGGGCTTGGATCAATAACATTGCTTTAGCCAAGCCATAGGGAGCATTGGTTTCTTCTGGATATCCAGTCCAAAGGTATTCTTCTTTAAAAGGTACCGGAGCAAATTTTGGATAGGAACAGATCGTGCCGATTGCGACAAATTTATCCACTTCATGCACATATGCTTCGTGCATCAGTGGAACTCCCATCATTAAATTGTTATAAAAGAATTCAGCCGGTCTTGCACGATTCGCACCGATACCCCCAGCCAATGCAGCCAAATGAATAACAATATCTGGTTTTGAATCTTCTAGCATTCGCCGAACGTCGCTTACGTCAGTGAGATCATAGTTTTGTATCCGGGGAACAAAAACATCTTTTGCTTCTCGTTTTGCTAATTTCTCTAAAACGAAGGAACCTAAGAACCCGGCTCCGCCGGTTACACAAACATTTTTGTCTTTCCAAAAATCACTCATAAGAAATTCCTCTTAATTTGGCTTTATTGCACAATAAATCGTGCATTGCGATATCTTTCGTGGCTGGGATCGTGGATCAGGCCTGTTTGCAAAGCATGCAACACTTCTCTGACACCATCATCTACTGTTCGTTTCGGAATAAATCCCAATTCTTTTTCGATCTTATCGAAGGACACTTTAATGTCTCGCATATCTCCACCGAATGTCAAATCTTTATAACGCACAGTGGTTTCGGGCAAGCGCTTTAGGATCAAAGTGACTACCTCGTCTTTGGTGTGGTTGCCCTGATTAGTCCCAAGATTGTACACCTGGCCTCGAGTTTTTTCTTTTGAAGAGGTTATTCCTAGAATTATTCCTTGGACAACATCATAAACATGCACAAAGGAGCGAGAATAACCTCGTTGATAAATCAATAATTCTCTTTTGGTGAATGCTTCATAGACAAACTGATTGACGATCAGATCAAACCGAGTGCGGGGAGAGGTGCCATACAAAGTTGCGAAGCGAAATATGATCGGCGAGCAAGTTTCTTCACTTTGCTTAAGTAAAAATTCTTCAGAGGCCACTTTGGTTTCAGCATATAAGGATTGGGGATTGAGGGGGGAGGATTCAGTGACAGCTTTTCCGTCATCTGCCACACCATAATTGCTATAAGTCGAGGCATAGACAAACTGCTCAATTCCCAGGTCAACACATTGTTCAAAGACTCGGTGGGTGGATTCCACATTGTATCGCCATGCCACTTGTTTTCCCACAGCCTGACAGGCCGGAAAGCCCACAATTGCGGCCAAATGGATCACTGCTTTGGGGATAGGCCAATCTTTTTTTATTGCATTCCGAATGGCTCTCGGCTCCCATACATCTGATTTGATAAACCGAAAATTTGGGTCATTGGAAAAAGAAATCAAAGAATCGCCACCAAACAAAAGCGTATCGATCACAGTAACAGCATACCCTTGTCTTAATAATTCCCCGGTGAGCATTGACCCAATATATCCTGCCCCCCCAGTAATTAAAATATGCTTTTCTGGAATCATATTTTCTCCGGTAAATGCAACTTAACTTCTCCACCCTGAATGACAAGTTCGGGGATCTCCCCTTCCTCGAGTATTTGAATATTTTGCTCAAGACAGGTTAATCTGCAAATATCTAATATATCGTCCGGACCCTGAAGCTCACTATTGATCTTTATGCTATCGTATCCGACAGCATTTATTTCTTGTAAAAATTGAGTGACCTGCTTGCGTGTAACCCGATACAGGCTAAGGGAGCGTTCGACATATTCAATGGTAAGCCTTGCTCGAAAGGTAATCCCTTCAGGAGTAATGATGTAACGTAGTTTTCGCCTTTGGGCACGCTTGACTTTTACATACCCCTTATTTATCAATCGTTTTATATGCCAATTGACAGTTCCGACGGCCACATCTAGTTGGTTAGCCATAGATGCCTGCGTAATATCTGGATCTTTTTCAATTTCTTCTAATAAACTTAGGTCTCTTACTGCTTCTTTTGACGATTTCATAATTCACCATTCTAAAATTCAATTATTGAATTATAACAGTGGATCACCTTTCGTCAAGGGGGATAGATTTGTATAAAAGCGGATTATTTATCATTTTTTTTACTTTTTAGCCAATCCCAAATGCTAATTAACACCCCACTAGCTAATCCTAAACCGATCACGCCCGATAGGTTTCCGGTCGGAAAATTGAAAAAATAGACGTTTCGATTGATATACCAAACCATAAACCAAAGAACCATAGCCGAAATAAATCCAATTCCTCTTCTTAGCCAAGGGTCTTTGGTTTCTTTTTGCCGAATCAATCCCCAGGCAACAAAGATTACCTGTAATCCGGCAAAAACGGCTCGATATCTCGGATTATCCCAATCATCACCCGCCCCACGGTATGAAGAGATGAGAATCCCAAACCAAATAAAAATCAGTAGTACTCCTGGTATTTTTAATAGAACTTTTTCTTTTAATACTAGAAAGCTTGAATATATAATTCCAGAAAGCATCACTGTCCAGCCAATTGCTCTCCAAACTTGGATTGTGGTCCAAATTGGATTCCCAAAATCAGCCAATGCGGCTGGTAATAAAGGACGTACGATTCCATACCCCACCAAAAACGGTGTATGTGTCCAAGTAGGAATTCGTTCAAATAATTGGGTTATTTTTCCCGAAGCATACACGCTTAGGTATTCTTGATAATCCACCCCATAAATTTTATCTATTCCAATAATAAAAATCCCTACAACAACAATTAAAATAAATATTACCGCGATCATATTTAACCAGCGGTTTCCATTTTTTAACCTGGTCCTATCCATTCTCCAAAGGACAATCAGACTGAGGAATAAAAGAGAAGAAATTGCAAAAGGGGTGGAAAGCAAAAAAGAGGCAAGGATAGTTAAGCTTAAAATTGCTAAGTCTGTGTTATTTTTATTTTGCACATACCTGATAAAAACGTGGACCAGTAATACCAATAAGGTAATGGAATAGGCCTCTCTCATCTGAGAGCTTCCCAATAAACCAGCCTCAGGGTAAAAAACTAATAACCAAGCGGCGATCTTTGCTGCCTTTTTCCCAAATGTATGGTTTGCAATTCCCCAAACAAAGAAAACTGCCATGCTTGAGATAATGGCTGAAAACACAACCATCAACAGGGGTTGATGAACAGTTGTGCCCAAATATCGGTAAACAAATGCGCTTAAAAATATCAAACCGCCATATTGATCGGTATGGCTATAATCTTGGAAGGCTAATAGTAGAGGGTCATGCGTTTGAGAATATTCCCACGCAGCGGTATCCCTGCTGAAAGCATCCCCCATCACATATCCTGCTTCCTGCATTTCAGTGTCATAGCCATTATTGGGAAATGCAACAAACCATACCAAGCCCAAAAACAAACGGATCAAAATTGCAAGAAGAGCTAAACTAAGCAGATATTTGGGGACTTGCTCCTGTTGGATGTATTTCCATGCAGATGCCAGGACTAAACTTAATAGAATAAATATCGCTAGGAAGCCCATCCATCCGTCGATGGAAGATGATCTATTCGAGATATAGGCAAATAAAACCGATATTCCCCCCATTAATAACGTAAGACCTATCCATTTTCCAGCCAGTTTTTTAGTTTCGATATTCACGGAGATATTTTTCTCGATTGTCTCCCCGGGCGATTTTTCCACTAGACGTCTTGATCAACCAACGATTTTCGACTAAGCGGAGATCTGCCAAGGTGACTTCTGTTTGCTCAACTAATTTACGACGTAATTCTCTTTCAATTTCGGTGGGATCTGGGGCATCATCACCATTTTGCAATTCGCAAACGATGACAACTGTCTCCGAACCCAAGCGATCATCGAAAACTCCAAATGCCACTGCCCTTCCAGGATAAATGCCCGGTATATTATTTGCAATTGTTTCTAAATCCTGCGGATAAACATTTTTTCCGCCAACAATGATCAAGTCTTTTTTCCGGCCGGTGATATAAAGATCGCCATCCGCCAAATAACCCATATCCCCGGTATGATACCAACCGTCAACAATTGCTTCGGCAGTAATTTCAGGTCTTTGATAATACTCAGTCAACATACAATTGCTACGAACAAAAACTTCACCGACATATCTATCCTCTAAACTTTCCCCTGAATCGTCCACGATAATGATTTCAGAACCTTCGATTGCTTTTCCACAACTCACCATCGCGATCGCAGTAATTTCTTGAGGATCAACCGGGAGGGCAATTCGATCCTCCTGTAATTTGGGCACGCTCACCCACTCTATATTTGCGGGATTATCAATGGAGGTTTGTGTAACCGCAAAAGTATTTTCTGCCATTGCATAACAAACCGTTAAGGCATTTTCGTTGAAACCATAAGGGGAAAACTTGTTTAGAAACTTTTCGTGACTAACAGCGTGAGCAGGTTCAGAACAATTAATTAATGCCCGTAAACTACTTAAATCGACTCCTCCTAAATAACTTGGACGCACTGTACGGGCCATATGATTGTAGGCAAAGTTTGGCAACCAACAAAGTGTCCCCCTGTGTTTATCAATTGCATAAAGAAGCATCTTTGGGTCTCGTACCCACTGAAATGGGGACATTATTACTAATGGGGTGCCGGTGTAAAGTGGCAACACAAATCCTGCGATCAAACCCATATCATGATAAAGAGGAAGCCAACTCACGATGACATCTTGATCATTCAACTCAATTGCCTTACCGTAGGACTCAATTTGATTTATTACAGCCTCATGAGAGAGGGCAACGCCTTTTTGTAAGCCAGTTGTGCCACTACTATGTTGTAAGAAGGCAATAGCATCAGATTTTGGGTAATTCAATGGTCTTTCAATTTCCCCTAGTTCTTCACCAGCAACTTCATCTATATTGATGATTTTACAATCCACATTTGTAAGTAATTTTTCTAAATCTTCCTTAAATTCAGGGAAGGTGATTACCGCTTTTGCCTGAGAATGGCCAACTAAGGTTTTTACTCTTTTTAAATAAAGCTCAGGATCTAGCTTTTCTGTTAGAAATGGAAATATGGATGGAATCGCTCCCAAGTACATTGCTCCCCAAAATGCAGAAAGTAATACTTGTGAATGTTTTAATACTAGTATTACAAGATCGCCAGGGTTTATCCCAACACCGGTAAATGCATTAGCGTAAAGTGATGCGCTTTGGTGAAATTGGCCAGCCGTGACAATTTGTTCGGTGCCATCCGGGTCGATAAAGATCAGGGAAAGATGGTCGGGTTTTTTGATACCCCGATCAATGATGGGTTGAATTAAGTTTTTTGTGATTTATTCTCGTAAAAATGTTTATCTATATCCGTTATCAACACGTAGATTAGTGGAGTTTTGCGGAAGTTGGCGGATTTTCATTGAGCGCTCACTCAATGATACTATAAAGCAAAGAATGCAAAAAGACTGTAATAATGACTGTTATAATCAGCCAATAATTTAATTTACGGCTAAAAAATGATAAATGGATTAAAGACCTACTACACAAAGATTACGCCAAATATTTTTTGGAGTTTTGCTTCCAAAGGTGTGGCTGCAGTGGCCTTCATATTAATTGACATATTGCTGGGGCGGGTGCTGGAGACAGAGCTTTATGGAAAATGGTCACAATTTTTCTCACTCTTAACGATCCTTTTATATGTGGCTTACTCGGGCGTGCCCTCTGCTGCTCAATCATTCGCTGCCCAAAACAGGGATCTACCAGATCTAAAAAATGTTCTGAAAAACTCATTGATTCTCCAGATTGGTTTCAGCATTACCGCGACAGGGATAGTGTTATTGCTCAGGAATCAAATCACCGAAATTGTTAAACATCCGGAATTTGCGACCATTCTTCTATTTTCCGCGCCATATCTCCTCATTGGAGCTTTAGAAGAATATCTAAAAAATATATTTGTCGGTATCAAGCGCACTCTTTACCATTTTTATATGAACGTGATGAGTTTTGGGCTAAGATTAATTGTTTTATTGATCATTACGCTCTTTTTTAAAGATATTCCAGCAATTCTATATGGGTATACAGCAGCTATGTTGACCTCGGTGATTACTGGATTAATTTTATATCGCAAACATTATTCCGGAATTATCTCATCAGAAATTCCCCTAACAAAATTTTATAAAAAAATCTTCCTATATAGCCTGCCTCTCGCTCTTAGTTTTTTCCTCGTACAATCAACCCCAGAATTAAATATCCAAATCTTAGGCTCTCTTACCAGCCCTACAGAAGTTGCCTTTCTAAATGTAGGTAAACAAATTACCAGCAAGCTCCCTCAAATAGGATTGGCAGTGGCTATGGGGATAATGCCAAATTATACAAAAATTACATCTGAGAATAGAGTTCAAAAGAAAAAAAGCTTTTTTGGTGTACTAAAAATGAATTTGATCCTTTATGGGGTGATTTGTGGAGCAATTATTGTTCTAAGCCCCCTCCTAATTCCCGTCCTCTATAAGGAATCGTTTGTACGAGCAGTTTTGCCCTTGCAAATAATGACCATCAATTTGTTTCTTGGAAGTCTTAATCACTACTTTTATATGTTATTGAGTTACCATGGAAAAGCCTCACAAATTGCCCGGCTGATGTTTATGTCTTTCTCACTTAATATCCTTTTCAATTTTCTATTAATACCAAAATTTGGTGCCGTCGGTTCTGCCATAGCTATAACATTGGCATTCTTACCTTATAGTATATTTCTTTTCTTACTAGGGAAAAAAATATTTGATGATAAACCTTTAATTGAATAGAAATTACTCCGAACCTTCAAAAGGTATACTGAAAAGCTGAATAAATCTATTTTAGATGTATGTATAAAATAAATCTTTATATCTTTGTGCAATGATCTTTATATCAAAGTCAGCGGACATTTCTAGGCTTTTGTTTCTTGCCTTCAGCAATTTCTCTCCATCATTTAATAAATATCGCAAACCAGCCTCCATTCCATCGTAATCATCTGAAGGATAAGTATAGCCATTCTCGTTTTCTACAACTAAATCAGAAAAACTATGACTGGCAACAATGGCTAAGCCTTCTGCTAACGCTTCAATCCCAATAATGGGCATTCCTTCCGTTAGAGAGGGCATGAACAAAATATCGGATTTCTCAAGTTCGTTTTGAACTCTTTCGGGATTTACCCATCCGGGCAAACTAATTCGTTTTTGTAATCCTTGGTCCTCAATTTCATTCATCGTATTTTCAAATAATGGGCCATTGCCAAGCATCAAACATTCCCAGGAAAGATCGGATACTTTTCCCAATACTCTCACCAGTTGAATAGGGTTTTTCTGTTCCACAAATCGACCAGCAAAAATGATTTTTGGCACTTCCCCAACAACGATATTTTTTGATTTCATATTTCCCAATTTAATGCCGTTTGGAATAACATCGATTGGAAAGGGATAAGATTCCAATGCTAATTCTTTTGTAAAATTACTGACCGCAACAATTCTAGAGGCATTTCCCCAAATACTTTTTGTGAATGGGAAGATCCACTGGAACCACTTTTTTGTCTTTTCGGGAGCTCCCCCCGGCACATCTCCTAAATGGATTGTTATGGCGTAAGGGATATTATATAATTTTGATATTACCCAAGCCAACACACCTGCCGGAACTGCAAAATGAACATGGATAATGTCCGGTTTCCAATTTTTTAATAGTTTTTTTGCTGCAAAAAACCCACTAATCAAATAGCTCACCATTTCAAAAAATGTAGCTCGGTGTAATTCCTTCCTTCGTGTGGGAACTCGAATTAAATTCACCCCTTTTTGATGAGCGTGGTTGGGCAAGGAGCCTTCTGCAACATTTGATGAAAGGACACAAATATCCTCCCCCAAGGCAATTAATTCATTAGCAATAGATTCTGCTACTGCTCCACCCCCACCCCCAATTGGTGGATACTCATGGATGAGAACCAATACTTTCATAAATTCCAAATTTCCTAAAACCCCTTTAGCCAAAAAGGTTTGCTTCAAAATAAGTCAAAAAAATTAATAATTTCTCGGAACATCACAATCTGTTCCTGGGACCATTAATTGCAAGTTCATGTTGTCCACCGTCATGATTGGGCAATAATATTCGGAAAGTGGAATGGCAACCCAATTAACCCAAGCATTATTTTCATTTGAAAATATATTGTCGTTTTTTTCTTCCAAATTTAATTTTTCAGACACGATCAATTCAAATTTTTGAGATTCAATATCTTCATAGAATTTTTCGAAATATTCCTCGTCCTCGCGGAAGGCAGAGTCAATTAATAATTTCTTATCATATTCATCATATAAGATAACATCTTCTATCAACCCAAAGGTAATCAATTGCCGCTGGTCCATGAATAATACTTCCCCACCTTCAGCCTGAACATCATCCACGTAACCCTGGATAGAATCTAATATATACTCTGTTCGGTCCTCTGAGAACAAACCTGTTAGGGGATTCCCGGAACGGAAAGCCCAGAAAACTGGCATGAGGAATACGAGAATACTCACAAATCTAATTATCCGATGATTTTTCTGATTTTCATGATCAAAAACATATTCCATTAGCTTTGGCCAATAAAAGGAAGCAATAAAGATCATTGTAATGAGGAACATATCTAAATTGTGTAAATCTCCCCCACCCCCGATTTTTACACTGGCTACCAAACCAACGATCAGGAAAGCTAATGCAGGCAAAAATGCACCAAATCGTTGAAGCTGATTTAGTTTCCAATGATTTTTCCTAATCATTAATATAGTTAGAATTATTATTGGCCCAGTTGTAAGAAGGATTCCGAAAATAATCCCTGGCGCATATGTCGGGTTTGGCCACCATCTTTCCCATAATAGGGCCTGGCTTAATGCTGTTGTCCCAGTAATTGGATCAATTAATGAGAGAGAACCGATTATGCTTTCCCCCCCACTTGAAATCCAATCAAGAATAGGGGATAAATATCTGCCCCCAATTAATCCTGCAATCCCCAAAAATACAGGGGGCCATAATTTACTTAAATTCTCTTTATTAAATTTTGGGGTTTCTAGCTGAAGCAAGGAAAGAATCCCGGCCCATAACCCGGGTGCATATGCCCAGCTAAACCTAGAGACAAAAGCTAAATAACCAGCAACCATAACCAAAAACATTGAAAAGATAAGGTTTCTTTGCCTGACTGCGAAAAAAGTTAGGATAGCAATAAAAATTAATGGGGGGTGGATCGGCCCCTGTAATAAAAACATGAATGTCCATAACCCAAAGAGAAATACTCCCCATTTTCCAATCTCTTTTCTTTTTGTCCAAATACTTACGATACCTAATAGAAAAAAGGGGGAAGTTTTTATTGCTGCATCATAAAAACGAAACCAATAAATATTTAATTTTGAATATATGAATGGGATTCCCCAAACAAACGCCCTGCCAGGGTCAGTGAATGCAAATAATTCTCTATTGTCAATCGTTACATACCGATTAGAGCCAAAAAGAACTGAGTAATCCCAGATCCGATTCCCTTCAGACCACCCCAAAGAAAACGGATAACTGGTCACTTGATTGAATATTCGATAAATCGAGAAAATTACTCCGGCAAAAAATCCAAACAAAATCACTTTCTTAAAAAATTTCTGGATTGAGATCTTTGGATAAACAAATGGCACAGATAAAAACACACAAGCTAGAGAAAGGATTATTCTTAGATAGTAAGATATTTCTCGGTCATTTACATGGGTAAAAAGAATCAAGATTGAGGGAGTTAAAAGCAGAAATACAGCAATAGCGTATCGAACGATCTTAGGGATTTTTTGTAATTTTTGGGTTGGATCTGTTTGCCAGTTATTTCGAAACCCTATCCACAGTCCGCCCCCCCAAATAATTAGCGTAAATAGTATATATAAGAAGAATATTGTTGCCCTTTCGGATATAAATAAATTTCTCCATTTAAAGTTTTCTACATACCCTAAATAGATGCCAATTCCCAAAAAACAGAATCCAACAATGCCCAAAAAAAATTTGTTTTCCAGCTCGATTTTTGCTTTATTTTCCATATAACCAATTGAATTGCGATCTACTGTCCTTTTATCAATCCCATTTTTTAACAAATGGGTTCATTTAATGGGACCCATACCATAAAACCAACCTCAGAGAAAATCTCCAGGGGAGAATAATAACAGGTTATCGGTTTTGAGATCAATTCTGCATTTATATTGTTTTCTTCCGCAAGGGGAGACTTCATAGGGTCTTTAAGGGAAGTCTTTATTATATCTGAGACAATCATCGAAAACTTTTGGGTTTTTAAATCCTGATAAAATCTCTCAAGATAGTTCATATTTCTCCCCATTGTCATTTCCATCAAAATTATTTTTTCATAGTCATTTACAAAGTCAACATTTTCTATCAGACCAAAGGTTAGTAAATGTCTTTCGGCGATAAAAAGAACTTCCCCTTTATCCTTATACTCATCTACATACCCCTGAAGTCGTTGCAAATGATCTTCAGGCACTAAGTAGTTTTGTATGCTAAATGGAGAACCACTTAATCCGTGAATCAATACAGGTATTAATAGTATCAAACCGATTAAAAAACCTGGTTTTTGTGTTTTATTATTTTTATGGCTGTCAACATATTCAAAATACAGATAGCTACCGATAACATAAAGAGCAACTATAAAGACGTCCATATTATGGAGGTTTGTCCCTCCCCCGATCTTCGTACTAACAACTACTCCTCCCAAAAACAGACTCGCAATAATTGCCCATATACTTAATCTATTAAGTGGATGCAATATCTTTTTATTTGCATTCATATTAAGAATAATGTAAAGCAATATCGGGAAGGTGATTGCCAGAATCCCCACCAGAATACCTGGACTATAAGTTATATTGGGGAGTAGCCGATACCATAATAGATCCGAACTCAAATCTGTGGAGAATATATCTGCAGGCAAACCTGAGTTCTCTTGATACCATTGTTGAGATAATAATCCGGCAAGTATTCCAGAAACTCCCCAAAAAAATGGATATGAAAAATATGAAATAATTCGTGAAGCCCTATTTTCGACCTCATTTCTATTTTCCATTAGATAAATCATGATTGCGATTAAGGCTGGCATGGGTATCCAATTAACACGAGTTATTCCCGCCCATATTGATGTCAATAATATCCAAAAAGTCGATCGCCATAAATGTTTGCTATCAAAAGTGCTAAATATGAGGATCATAATTACCAACATAGGGTAGAAAACAGGGCCCTGTTGGATGAATAAGCCTCCCCATAATATGGCAAAGGCTTTTTTCTTTTTATTATCCAAGGAAAAGCGGCGTACCAAAAAGAATGACGCTAAGAATGGCAAGACAATCTGTAACAGACCCTCCCAAAATCGATGAGCCCATAGTCCAGCTCCCGAGAACAAAAATGGGATTGACTGCATCAGATATCGGGATAAATTTCTATGGGGAAGGGGAAGATCTATTCCGTAAACTGTTTTGTCCATGGTTAAAGATGCTAAATAATAACGGCTGGTTTCGGACCATCCCATAGAAAAGGGGTAACTACTTATTGAATTCAGCTCCTTTCCAACCAAAAAGGAGACGCAAGCAACCAATATCAACACTCCCCAATTTTTTGTTAAGGCTTTCCAATCTTTGTCTCGATATAAAACGATGGTAGCAAGTGTGGAGCAGAACATAAGTATAGACAAGCCAATCCAAGAAAAATATGGAATGTTAAAAAAACTAATTACACTGAATAAAATTGCTGGAAGAGCGAGAAAAAAATATGCGAATATTCGATGGTAGCGGGTTGGGTTTTTCCCAGCATTCCTGATTTGTGGATATTTCCAATTTGACCTAGATCCATTCCAAAAGATCCAGACAGCAATTATTCCTGCGGTTATCCAATATATTGATAGGAATATAAATCTTTTTGAAGCAAAGGATATGCTAACATTTTCATCCCAAATAATTAGAAATATGAACCCTCCTATTTCAACCAAAAGGCTTGTTACCATAGCCCATGAGAGAAGATACTTATTTCTATTTTCTATCCTTTCATCCATTTTTATACCGAACCTCTTCGGATATTCCTTTTATTTTTCAAGGAGAATAAAAAAATCTCTTTGCTATTTAATGTTATACCAAATAAATAGCAAAGAGAATAAGTTTATATCCAGCAATATTGAAATTATTGACCCAGTTTTTGTTTAATTTTGTCTAGGTCTGCCTGAACCATCATCTCCACCAATTCCTTGAAACCAACTTTAATCTCCCAACCCAGTTCCTGTTTTGCTTTACTTGGGTCAGATACAAGCAGATCCACTTCAGCAGGCCGGAAAAAGCGTTCGTCCTTTTTCACAAATTCTTTATAATCAAGGTCCGCGTACGAAAAAGCGATCTCACAAAATTCTCGCACTTCATGAGTCTCACCAGTACCGATCACATAATCATCTGGCGAATCTTTCTGCAACATCAACCACATCGCTTCAACATAGTCTTTGGCGTAACCCCAATCACGTCGAGAATCCAAATTTCCTAATCCAATTTCAGTATCCAATCCAAGCTTTATTCGTGCAACCCCATTGGTTATCTTTCGTGTCACAAATTCAAGCCCCCGACGAGGGCTTTCATGATTGAACAATATGCCTGATACTGCAAACATGTCATAAGATTCTCTATAATTGATCGTTATCCAATGCCCATAAACTTTTGCTACACCATATGGGCTGCGGGGATATAAGGGGGTGGATTCTGATTGGGGAACTTCCTGAACCTTCCCAAACATTTCACTTGAAGATGCCTGGTAAAAACGAGCTTTTGGCCTTACCAAGCGCATGGCATCCAGCATTCGAGTAACGCCTAATGCAGTTACTTCACCCGTCAGTACGGGTTGGTTCCAAGATGTTGGAACAAATGATTGTGCTGCTAAGTTATAGACTTCATCTGGTTTATATTCTTCAAATACATTGACCAATGAGCTTTGATCATGCAAGTCCCCTTGCACGATTGTGATCTTGTCCTGAATTTGCTCGATACGATCAAATGTGATCGTGCTTGAGCGTCGAACCATTCCAACAACATCGTAACCCTTCTCTAATAGCATTTCCGCCAAATAAGATCCGTCTTGGCCAGTAATTCCGGTAACCAATGCAACAGGCATAATACTCTCCTAATTTCAAAATTCAACTTTTGAATTATAACTCTTGAATTTCTCTAGTCAAGGGATGAATTTCACAAATAAATGGATTATATGTCCTGGAATCACAACATGGTTTTCGTAACCCCCTATAAGAATAGTAATGACTCGAATTCATATTCAATAATTTAATTGAAAAATAGCACTAAAAAAATTAAGGCTGGCACGAAAGGATTATGCTAAACTCAAATTATTATGACAACTTTCAAGGTTTTGCTCGTCGATAATAACCGAATAAATCGAAGTCTTCTAAAATCTTATTTACTCTGCCTTAAGCAAGAGTTAAATATTGTCGAGTTTTATTCTGCAGAGGAAGCAAAAAATGAATTATTACTGGGTAAAACAGACCTACTAATCACAGGCTTGCAACTTCCAGGACTTTCGGGGGCTAATCTCATTTCTCATTCGATAAGTAACCGCTTGTCGAAATTCAATGTTTTAATGAGTATGCAAATATCTTCAAAAACCAAAAAACTGGCGGATATGATTGGAGCCGATTTTCTCCTAAATAAACCTGTTAATAAAGCTGACTTTTTGGATTCTGTTGAACGGTTACTTGGGATAGTTACCAGTGTTTTACCTTCCGAACTTTCTATCAAAGATCAAAGAGATTCTCAAGGAAACAAGTCTAATGGCTTACTCCAAAACATTTCGGGGAGCAGAAAAAACGCTTATTCTGCGGCAAATTTCGTATTAAATAATTTGGGTGAAATTATCTTGAGTGAAGGGAAGTTCCAAAATGATGAATTTCAATATGAAATCATTGATGAAGTAGTCAATAAACTCCAAGGAAACAAGAATAAATCACGTATACCTGCCCTAAAGCCCCCTTTGATCATAAGAAAAAATCAATTTGAAATACATGTTTCCCATCTAGGGGAATCCTATATTTTTATTAGTATTTTCAAATCAGGTAGCCCAAAACTTACCAAACAAAACTATATCGATACCCAGAAAACAGTCATGACTTTGTTGGATTATTTCTCACGTATTGGCGTAAGCACAAATTTCAATAATTGTTCTTCTGCCCCCCCCATATTATCTGCAAAGGAAAGAGCGTTGTTTGACTCTGAATTGGCAAGTTGGTGTAAACACAATCCAATTCATAAGACTGATGCGGATAGGTACTGGGGGAATCTCGACCAAGAGGATAATCTCCCTGCCGAAAACCTTTTCGATTCCCTAAGTTACCAACAGGCATATAATTTGGGTCTCGCACCAGCAAACATAGGTGCAGACTAATTTCACTCAATTTTCCGCTATCCTAAGATCAATATACATAAAGCTTATGTCCATTTCTACTATATTGAAGGAAAATTTAGCCTATGATACAATTGCTCCGCTCTGGGCAAAAAACCACAGCAAAAATTTTTGGGGCGTGGTGCAACGGTAGCACACCGGACTTTGAATTCGTTGATCCTGGTTCGAATCCAGGCGCCCCGGCTAATCACAATGTGAAACCCACATTCGTGACCGGATAAATAATTGTTAGACGACCCTGAACCTAAATCATTAATAGGATTTTTTGAAGAGTGACGAACTCTACAACTTCGTTTTAATTGTTGTAGCGCTCGTCGTTTTTGCATACAATGATCAGAGAATAAATTATGAAAATATCTACAATTATCTTAGCTGCTGGGAAAGGCACCCGAATGAGATCAAAATATCCCAAAGTTCTCCACCCAATTGCCGGGGAACCTATGGCTTGGCATATCATTCAGGCAGTAAAAGAGTTTTCTGATGAACTCCCAACCGTCGTGGTTGGATACAAAGCCGAAGAGGTAAAAGATAGCTTGGGGGATAACGCTCATTTTGTCCTCCAAAACGAACAAAAAGGAACTGCCCATGCGGTACAACAAGCTGAGGATTTACTAAAAGGAAATTCCGACATAGTAGTCGTCCTCCTTGGCGATATGCCCCTAATCAAAGGTCAGACGCTAAAAGCATTAACCGAAACCCAAAAGAATAATACTGGGCCGGTGAGTATGCTTACCGTATTATCGGAAAACCCTCGAGGATTTGGCCGAATTTCACGAAATAAAAAAGGGCAAGTGGAAGCTATTATTGAGGAAGCAGATTGCACTTCTGAACAGCTCAAAATTAACGAATTAAATGTGAGCGTCTATTGTTTCCAGGCTGATTGGCTGTGGGATAACCTGGAAAATATTCCCGTCTCATCGAAAGGCGAATTTTATCTCACTGATATTATCAAAGTCGCTACGGATAAAGGATTAAATGTACATGCTGAAGCAATCTCTGATCCTCAAGAAGCGATTGGGATTAATTCACGAGTCCACCTAAGCGAAGCTGAGAGAATTATGCGCAGGAGGATTAATCAGACTTGGATGGAAGCAGGTGTCAGTATTATTGACCCACAAACTACGTATATACACACAAACGTCAAAATTGGGCAGGACACGACCATTTACCCAAACACCCATTTGCAGGGAAATACAATTATTGGTGAAGATTGCGAAATTGGCCCCAACACAACCATTAATAACACCTGCATTGGTAATAACTGTAAAATAATTTCTTCCGTTTTAGAATATGCTAAAGTTGAAAACCATGTGGATATTGGTCCCTTTGGCCATTTACGAAAAGGTGCCCATTTGGCAGACGGCGTACATATGGGCAATTATGGAGAAATTAAAAATTCTTATATCGGACCTGGCACAAAAATAGGTCATTTCTCATACTTGGGAGATACGACGACTGGAAAAAATGTAAATATTGGCGCTGGAACGATTACCGCCAATTACGATGGTGTGAATAAAAATAAAACCGAAATTGCAGATGATGTCTTTATTGGTAGCGACACAATGCTAATTGCCCCAGTTAAGATTGGGAAAGGGGCTCGCACCGGTGCGGGTTCTGTTGTCAATAAAGACGTTGGTGAAGGAGAGGTTGTGGTGGGAATGCCCGCTAGAGCCATTCGAAGAAGAAAAGACAATAGTGAATAGTCAACAAATGCTGGTAATTGCAGGCTCATTACTCCTTTTCGATCTAATAATCACCATCGCACGGACTGGCTTATTAAATGTTAGCCAAGCCTATTTGATATCTGTACATCAGGAAGATCCCAAAAAAGCAGCCCTCACACTTTCCCTAACTTCTAAAAGAACTCAACTAAGAGCAACATTTAAAATCATTCAATCCTTAGTACGATTGTCGATCGCTGGTGCGTTATATGGCTCCTTCTTAAATGGATCAATGTCAATCTATCTGCTATTCGCCATACTGGCCCTGATCATTTGGCTCTCCGAATTTTTTATTGAAAGTTGGATATTGAATGATCCAAATCTATGGGCCATTCGACTCACACCATTTGCAAATATATTGGTAATACTTCTAAGCCCGATTATTTATATTCCTCTTGCGCTAACCAAGAAGGATGCCCCCGACGAGAATCCCGCCAAGATCACCGAAGATGAATTGATTTCACTGGTGGACGCCAGCGAACAGGCTGGAGAAATTGAGAAAGATGAAAGTGAAATGATCCATTCAGTGTTTCGCTTTGACGACACCTTAGTAAGAGAGATCATGGTTCCCCGTGTCGATATCCTCACTCTGGACGCAAATACACCTATCGAAAAAGCTGCCGACGTAGTTCTTGCCTCCGGATTTTCCAGAGTGCCTGTGTATAAGAACCAGATCGATAATATTATCGGGATGTTATACACCAAAGATATGTTGAAGGTGTGGCGACAAGGAAACGGAATTGACTCATTAAGTGAATTGTTACGTTCGGCGTACTTTATCCCTGAAACCAAAAAAGTGGACGAACTTTTAGATGAAATGCAATCCCGCCGAATTCACATTGCCGTAGTAATTGATGAATATGGCGGCGTTGCTGGGCTTGTCACATTAGAAGATATTGTCGAAGAAATATTTGGTGAAATTGAAGACGAATTTGATGAAGAGGAAGAGGCACCTTACAAACAAATTTCTAAAAATGAATTCCTTTTCAATGGAAATGTGCTCCTGGTCGAAGTCAACGAACTTTTAGGCAGCCGTCTTGAAGTCGAAGATACAGACACGATTGGGGGGTTGATCTATGCCCGCACCGGGCACGTCCCAGGAATAGGGGAAAGTTTGGTAGAAAACGAATTGAAAATTACCGTTGAACAAATTGATGATCGGCGAATCCTAAAAGTACGGGTGATAAAAAATCAAGACCCTGCTTCACTGCCAGAAATCAAAGAGGACAATAAAGATGGAAAATAAAGTATCAAAACAAGATCTTATTGCTATGGCAATGGAAGCAAGGAAAAAATCTTATTCCCCTTATTCAAGATATCCTGTAGGGGCTGCCCTGCTAACTAAGTCGGGAAAAGTTTTTCAGGGTACAAACATTGAAAATGCGGCTTATTCGTGCACAATTTGTGCAGAACGCACGGCTATCTTCAAGGCAATTTATGAAGGTGAAAGAGAGTTTGAAGCCATTGCAGTGGTTACCAAGGATGGCGGCTCTCCCTGTGGCAGCTGTCGTCAAGTCTTATCTGAGTTTGGTTTGGATACCATAGTTTGGCTAGCTGATGAAAATGGGGATAACATACAAGAGTCAACCGTTGAAGAGCTCATCCCCTTATCTTTCGGTCCCTCCAATTTATTGGAATAAATCAATTTCCTTATTTTAATATTTTTATGTTAAGATATTTCCCATGCGCGCTTTAGTAATCACTGACATACATGGGAATAGTGTTGCGTTAGAAACAGTTCTAAACCATGTCAAAGACGAAATTGATGCTGTTTGGTGTCTGGGGGACGTGGTGGGCTATGGCCCAAATCCAAACGAATGCATTTCGCTCCTGAAAGAACAAAATAATTTGATCTGCTTATTAGGGAATCACGATGCTGCTGCGGCAAAAGACATGGATATAAGTAGTTTTAATACCGAAGCACGGCAATCCGTGGAGTGGACAAAAAACGAACTCAGTAAAGAAAACTTGTCTTTCCTCCAAAATCTTCCTGAAACTGCAGTGATTGATCAGGTAACTTTGGCCCATGGCAGCCCTCGCCAACCCGTATTTGAATATCTTTTAGATTCCCAAGTAGCCCAAGAAAATTTTGGTTTTTTCGATACAAATTATTGTTTTGTCGGACATACACACCTCCCTGTGCATTTTTATCTTGATCCTGCATCAAAAATTACATCCTTGAACATTCCTGAAGTTGACCGAATAAACTCAATTCTCTCAAGGTCAATACTCAATCCAGGGTCTATTGGACAACCACGCGACAGAGATCCCCGATCTTCTTTTGCTATCTTCGATTCGGAAGAAAAAAGTTGGGATTATCGGAGAATTGAATATAATATTAAGAAAACCCAAAAAAGAATGAGTTCATATAAAATGCCGGAACGCCAAATTGTCCGGTTGAGCAGTGGGTGGTAGTGTTCAAAGAATTTCTCCATACTATCCAATAAAATAATTCCAAGTTCCCCCCACTATAGACATGCTTAAATTCAAGGCGCTGGGTAAAATGAACCTATCGAATTATTCAATCCTTAAAAATCGAACTTGCTTAGTTCGAAATTAATTATTCTATTTGGATTTGTTTAATGGCTATTACGAAAAAGAAAATATTGTTTTTAGGCACAAAAATGCAACAAGCGGGTGCCCAAAAAATGCAGCTAATACAATCGGCGTGGTTCCACAAAAAAGGCCATGAGGTTATTTCAGTCTTTTTATACGATAACGAAAATTTATCTGAGGATTGGAAATCCAGATATCCCTTTAAGGTAATTAACCTTGACGTTTGGTCTCTACAGGGAAATATTTTTGGCAAGCTTCTTAAATTCTTGCTTGCTTTACCCCGTTTTTATCGATTTCTAGTTCAAAACAATTTTGATATTATTGAAACATTCACACATGACAGCAACCTAATTGGAATCCCTCTTGGATATCTTGCGGGAATACCCGTACGAATTCCCGCTCATCAAGGGGATATTGAAGATCGAATTTTTTTTTGGAAATGGCTCCATGGAAGAATGGTAAATAGCCCTCTTTCAACAAAGCTTGTTGTAGTTTCTAATCGAGTTAAAGAAAATGCAATAGTCCTTGAAAAAGTGCGTCCTGAAAAAATTGAAGTAATCCTAAATGCAATTCAGACCAAAGAACCCCTTACCGATAAATATCAGGCTAGAAAGTCATTAGGATGGTCCGAAAAAGCTAATATCCTGGTCTCGGTCGGAAGATTATCTGTTCAAAAGGGACATAAGTATTTAATTGATGCGATGCCCTCTGTTTTAGAAAAATATCCGAACACCCTACTATATATTATTGGAGACGGAAAACTCTGCAATTCATTATCAACTCAAATAGAAAACTTAGGTCTTCAAAATAGCATAAAACTATTAGGCGTGAGGAGTGATGTTTTTAAGATTCTTAGAGCCAGCGATATATTCATCATGCCGTCGCTTTGGGAGGGATTGCCTGTAGCACTTTTGGAGGCAATGTTGATGGAATGCCCAATAATAATTTCGGACGTTGAGGGAATTGATGATGTACTTACCCATAACGAAAATGGACTAATTACTCCCTTAAAGGACGTGGCTATTCTTTCAAAATCTATTCTTTATTTAATGGAAAATAAGATTATCCGAAATGAATTAGGAATAAAGGCTAGAGAACATATTTTAGAAAATTTTTCTGAAGATGAAATGTGCAAGCAATATGAAGAGGTGTTTTTTGATTTAGCTTAATAATTAGGTGGGATTATTCGAGAATTTAAATCGGTCAATCCAACTTCCCCGCAGCCCTCGCCTTCCTTAATACATTTTCGGCTGCTTTCAAATTAGGCATATCGACCATTTTTCCATCGATCTCAAATGCCCCGACTCCCCTCTCTTGATGTTTAGTAAATGCTTCAATGAGAACTTTTGCTTTTTCAATTTCTTTATCACTTGGTGTAAAGGCTCGTTGCACTTCGCCGATTTGCTTGGGGTGAATAATCTGCCTTCCATCATAACCAAGCTCTACTCCCCGTCGGGACTCCTGAAATAAGGTGTCCATTCCTTTAAAATCAGTTGCCACCATGTCAATTGCCTGCAAATTATAAGCAGCGGCGTGGGTCACTACTGCACTTCTTGCATACAAAACTTCGTTTCCTTCGGGGGTACGCACTGCCCCGACATCCCCCGCTAAGTCCTCTGCTCCAAAGATCAATACTTTCAGTCTGCTATCTGAATTGGCGATCTCTTTCAGGTTCACAATTCCTATGGCAGATTCAATTAGAGCTAATATGTGTATTGGTTCACCTAAGTCTGGTATCGTTTTTTCCAATTCTACCAAGCGCTCACTCACCCATTGAACATCAGCGGCAGAACTTACTTTCGGAATGATGATTCCATCTGGGTTAAATGGAACAATGACATCCAGGTCCGCTTCTTCCATGCCCGATCCAACCGCATTAATTCGCACCAATTTTTCTGTGCTGCCAAAATCAAGAGTTTTCAAAGCTTTTACAACAGTTTCCCGTGCTTCTTCTTTTCTGCTTAACGCCACGCCGTCCTCAAGATCCATACAAATGGAGTCTACATCCAAACGGGTTGCCTTTTCAATTTTTCTCCAATCACTGCCTGGCATATAAAGAATCGCTCTTCGAACCCTCATATTAATTTTCCTCCGATTCCCTTTTCAAAAACATCGCGGTCCGCTCCACTTCTAAAACAATTGTGCCGTCTTGCTTTCTTCCGCTATGTTTCAATTTTACAATGCCAACAGATATATTAGATTTCGACTCTCGTTTACTTAACACTTCTGTTTCCACATGTAGTGTATCCCCATGAAAAACAGGTGCGGGGTGCTTTACATTTTCATAACTCAAATTAGATATGATTGTGCCCTCTGTAAGATCTGCCACGGTTATTCCCACTGCCAATCCAAGGGTATAAATCCCGTTCACAATTATTTGTCCAAAATTGGTTTTAGAAGCATATTCTTCATCAGAGTGCAAAGGTTGGGTGTTCATCGTTAAGGCATTAAAGGTTGAATGATCTTTTTTGGTAATCTTTTTTTTATTAATATGCTGAAAAGTTTCCCCCACCACCAGATCCTCATAATATTTTCCAGCCATTACTCCTCCTATCGCATTCCCTTATTCAATTTCCAAAAGGAAGTCGTCCTTATCTACCTGCTGATCTTCTTTAACATTCAACCGAATTATCTTTCCATCGCCGGGAGAGAGTATGCGGATTTCCATTTTCATTGCTTCAAGTAAGAGAAGTAATTGTCCTGAACTTACGTCCTCCCCTTCTTCAATCAACACTTGGCGCACTTGCCCTGGCATTGGCGCATAAACGGAAGTGTCCGCATTTTGCATTCCCATCATACCCGAACGTTTTGAAGAAGTTGCCTTTTCTAATAACCACTCTCGCCCATTTACCGCTACCCACCGCTTGCGGTTCCCATCAATTGCCCAAATTCCTTCAACGTTTTTTCCATTTATTTGCAGGTCGATCTTCCCACCAGAAATATTGGTAGTGGGAATCTGATACTCTTTCTCTCCGATTTTCGCTAAATAACCTTCATCTGTAATTTCTAGTTCAATACTATAGCGTTCTTGGTCGATGATATAAGTTAATTTCACGATTCCTTTCCCCCGATCCGAAAGTTTTTAAATCTACTCCATGGGCTGTATGGATCACTTTCTGCCCCAATTTCTCCACTGCTCTCCCTATTTTCTGTAAGTTTACTTAATTCAGCTATTGCAGCAATGATCAATACCTCATCGGGAACAATTTTGTCCATTGGATGCCAGTCAGAGAAAAATGAATCAATAAAACGGGTATTAGCCAAGCCCTTATTAAATTTCTTGTCCTGCAGGATATCTACCAAAAATTCTCGGTTGCTCTTTAACCCCAGAAGTACGCTATTTCTAAGGGCATCCATTAACTTTTTTATCGCCTTTGGACGATCATCGGCATATGCGATCACCTTCGCCAATAAAGGATCATAATGAACCCCAACTTCTGTGCCTGGAACAACACCACTATCCACCCGCACACCCTCTCCATCCGCAAAACCTACATGATGAATTCTTCCAGTGGATGGAAAAAATGAATTAGATGGGTCTTCTGCATAAATTCGTGCCTCGATCGCATGCCCTTTCTGTTTGAGATCTGATTGTTTGAATGGTAGCTTTTCGCCCGCCGCGATCCTAATCTGCCATTGCACCAGATCAATCCCTGTCACCATTTCCGTAATGGGATGTTCAACCTGTAACCGGGTATTCATTTCAAGAAAGTAAAATTTTCGGGAGGCGGGATCTACAATAAATTCAACCGTTCCCGCGTTGGTGTAATTCACCGACGTTGCCACTTCGATTGCAGTTCTCGCCATTTCCTCGCGCAATGCATCATCCATCAGAGGAGAAGGGCTTTCTTCGATCACCTTTTGATGTCGGCGCTGAATGGAACATTCTCTTTCAAAAAAATGCAAAACATTGCCATGTCCATCCGCCAAGATTTGGAATTCAATATGATGGGCATCCGATATATATTTTTCTAAAATAATTCGAGAATCCCCAAAAGAATTTTGGGCTTCCCGCCGAGCCGCAGATAATAAGTCTTGTAAATCGGCTGGCTCTGTCACCACTCGCATCCCTTTTCCACCGCCACCCGCAGCTGCCTTGAGCAATACTGGATATCCAATCTCTACCGCTTTCTTTTTTAATTGTTTCAGATCGTCATCCCCCTGATATCCCGGTATTAAGGGAATGCCCGCTTTTTCCATCAATTGGCGGGCCGCAGATTTATCGCCCATCAACCTGATTGCGTCAGGAGAAGGACCGATGAATACCAACCCCGCATCGATCACCGCCTGCGCAAAATCCGTATTCTCAGAGAGAAAGCCATAACCGGGATGGACTGCCTCTGCCCCACTTTCTTTGGCGGCAACGAGGATATTCTCAATTTTTAAATAGGATTCCAGGGGGGGAGCTGGCCCAATCAGAATCGCCTCATCAGCCATATCCACATGTGGGGCTTTATGATCTGCCTCACTATAAACTGCAACTGTTGAAATCCCCAATTCTTGACAGGCGCGCATCAACCGCAAGGCGATTTCACCACGGTTGGCGATCAGAATTTTTTCAAATGGGGGTTTTGTAGTCATTAAGCAATTATAACTTATCGGCTAAGGACAATATTTTACTTCTCCCCAAACTTATACTTATTAAAATCACTCACATGCTGATATCCCACATTCATATAGATCTTATTTGAGGTCAAGTTTGCAAGGTCAGTAAATAGAGAAGTAAACTCAAAGCCCTCATCCAAAAGTTTTTGGCTAAAAGCTGCCACACTTGCACTCGCATACCCATTTCCCCGCAATTCAGGCGGAGTATACACACCCGTCACACAAATCCCGTGTCTCGTCGGGCGTGATCGCATCACGATCGAAAGTGGTGTATCTCCATCTTTCCAGATATACCACTCCCCTTTGCGAATGCGATGCGCCATCGACTCTGTCATTTTTTCTAATGTCGAATTATTTTCACCGAATGCGTCCCGCTCAAATCCCATCATCCAATCAGAAATCAACCCTAAATCTTCCTGTGTTGCCATCACCAACTTTCCTTCCACTTTTGCGGGGGGGATCACTTCTCGCAGTTCATAAACCCCTTGTCCTATTTCCAATTCATAATCCAATCCGTTTAGTGATGCCCAGATTGGTGCGAAACGTTCAGGCAAAGGCTCTGGCCCATGCACGCTGGGTAAAGGTCTTTTCGATATTTGAATACTTTCAGCTAATAAAACCAAAGCCTCTTCAGGGCAATCTTTTTCGCCAGCTAAAGTGAGTGGATGCGGGGGATCCATCATCGCCACCAAAACGATCTCATCCCTGGCATCTCGAATAATTGCTAGATAAGCCCCATTATCAAAATGTGCTGGGTCATCGATCATCCGCTGTACTACGCCCAAGATCACCGCATTCAGCACTTCTTGTCTCTCCAAGAATTCTCGCGCTACAAGGAGAAATTCTTTCGGTTTCTCATAGACTTTTATGCTCATATGCAAAGTATACAAGAAATTGAACCAATGGTTTTAAAACTATTCCTTTTACTTGTTTGCCTATTTTTGTCTATAATTGAATTTGGATAAACAACCCTATTGGGAGAAAATTATGCCTAAGATCGACCTAGACCAAATTGAAGAACGTGAAATCGTCCCCGGTTTTCATGCCCGTTTTGTGCATAGTGAGAACATGACCCTCGCCTTTTGGCGCGTGGAGGCTGGTGCATCCCTGCCAGCGCACCAACATGTGCATGAACAAATTGCGAATGTCCTTGAGGGAGAATTTGAACTCACCCTCGATGGAGAAACCTACCATCTCAAACCCGGGCAAGCCCTGCTGATCCCCTCAAATATGCCCCATGCCGGCCGAGCGATTACAGAATGCCGCCTGCTGGACGTCTTTCACCCTGTTCGAGAAGAATACAAATAGTCAATCCCATGCAGTTGCAAACGGTTATCTTTCCTGCCCTCCTATTTGGGCTGATTCTCATAGTATGGTTGGTTCGCTATTATCAACAAAGCTACCAAGAAAAAATATCCAGCCTGCTGGCGGGCAGCCGAGTATACGAAACAAAACTTGGGCCAGTTGAAGCAGCCATCCTTGGGGAAGGGCCACCCATCATCGTTTTACATGGTGCCGGGGGTGGTTATGATCGCGGACAAGTCTATGCTCACCCTGATCTTGGTTATCAATATATTGTCCTCTCCCGCCCTGGTTATTTACGTACCCCCTTGACCTCGGGCAAGACACCTTGCCAACAAGCAGACCTGGTTGCCGCCCTCATGGATGCTTTGAAAATAAAAAAAGCTTTTATTATGGGGGTATCTGCCGGGGGACCTACCGCTATCGAGTTTTCCCTGAAATTTCCAGAACGCTGTATGGGATTGATCCTTTCTTCCGCAGTTAACCAGCCCATCCCTGCCTATAAGTTTTTTGCGTATGCCATCGGAAAATACATCATTCCATCCACTTTCATTACATGGCTTTTCTTAAACCGCGGTGGTTTATTTGCCATTCGCCCAAATTTAGCCTTCCAGCTCTTTGGGAAACCAGAGAAACAAAAGCAAATTAAAAACCTGGTGGCTTCTCTTTGGCCCCCTCGTCCGAGATTTGCTGGCCTTGAAAATGATATGGAAAACATTAAAGATCAGCTTAACTATTCATTGGCTGAGATCGACCGCCCCACCCTGGTCATCCATGGCACCAGTGATGCCGTCATTTCTCACCGCCAAGGCGTACGCGCAGCGGATCAGATTCCAGGGGCCGAGTTCATTAGCGTCAAAGGGGGCACCCATTTCTGCCTCATCTCCCATTCCGAGATCATTCAACCTGTATTACTCGATTTTTTAGACAGACATACATCCTAGGCAATTTCCCCCTTAAACCAAAACCTCCCCGATTTGGGGAGGTCTATTTATAGCGCTTAAGAATTATACAGCGATGATTTCTTCCACATCGGGGAAGAACTGCCGGATCGTTCCAGCGATCCATCCCTGCAGGGTAGTCTCTGTCAGCGAACAGCCATCACAGGCGCCACCCATTTTTACCTTGACGATATTGTCTTCAAAGGAGACAAATTGTACATAGCCCCCGTGAAACTGTTCGATATAAGCACTCACTCTTTCGAGCAAAGCGGTCATTTTTTCTTCATCACTTGCCACTGCATGGCTGTGGTCGGTCATTTTCAACTCCTGCTTGATCTTTAGGAAGATATTTATTATTTAAGCCTATTTTACCAGAGAGGGGCAGTAATCAAGTTGCCTATTACTTTTATGGTTTCAATGTTACTTGGGTTTGACAAAACTTATATATTCCTTTTTTGGTGGGTTTCAAATATAAATACAGCCAATGTAATTGCAGACCCAGCTGCTAATCTTGCATGTCTAGGTTCCAAACCTATGTAATTAGCTTCTTTTCCGTGTCCGCTACCATAAGGATTTCTTAGTTCCGCTAAACTATTTGATATAGAAGCGAGATTCATTAATAATCTCTTTATTGTTTCTGAAGCTTTGACTTCATTTGGAATATCATTAGGCAATAATTTTAGTTGTTTTAGGGTTTCACGGACTAGCGCTGGTAATTTTGGATTAGTTAATTCGATGCCTTTTTCTAAGAGAATAGTTTTACATACTGTCTCCAAAAACTCTTTGGAGGCTCCAATTGCTAATTCAGGATCATCAACTATAGATTTTTCAATTCTTTTTATTTGTGTTTGAACATAATTTGTATCAATTTTTTCTGAAATAATTTTAGTGTTTTTAATTGACTGAGAATTATTTAATAATATTTTCCTATATGAAAATATTGGATGTCCAGACATTGAATTGTTCTCATAGATTTCCCAACCATCAAATTTTAAATAATTGTTATAAGCTTCGAAAATTCTTTTTACATCTCCTTCATCCGTTCTTACAACTGGATGAATTGTTTCACAAAGGAATTTTAAAAACAATTCATCTGACTCGGAATTTAAACCAAATCTTGAATCAGTTAGTATCCAATCATTTTCCCAATCATCATTGTTTTCCCTATGTTGCCAAATATCTCTTTCGGCATCATTAAACCTAGAATCCGTGGATTTTATTTCGTCAAGTTTATATAGGCGGTATAAAAAAGCAGGTTCATTAAGGGAACCCGACCAATGACATTGAGCCAATTGATAAAAATCGAATATTTTTCTTTTTGTTAGTTCGGATATACTCATATATTTTCACTAAAACAATTTTACCGAAATTGTTTTTTACTCATTTTTTAAATATTTCTAGTTTTAACTATCAATTTGATCATTAAACTCCCTTAATATTTTTAATGAATCTAAAAGTAAAAATAATTTCAATGATATTGACGGTTTGTTAAAATTATATGATACACCATGTAAAACTGTATGCCTGTTAATTATTCTGGTTTTAGGTGTTTTATTTAACTCTTTTTCAAATGAGGTTTTTGGGTAAATGTTTGTATCAAATTGAAAGAAAAGAGTTTTTGCGATAATCCAGTTTCTAATTGTATATTCATTGAAATCGCCAATTGACTTTTTATAAACCTTGGTAATTCTTCCAATATCCGTATCGATATTGTTTTTATATATGTAATCATTTAATATTCCTTCAATTTGGGGGAAAAGAGCGGGCACAGACAAAATATATTTTTTCTCACAATGTGCAATTAGGGCATTATTAAAGATTTCCATCCTTTCAGAATATAAACTGTTACTCTCCCAGGACTTAACAATTTCTTTTAGATTATTAAAATTATTTTTTTGATAATGTCCTAAGATTTTATTGCTGACTTTGCTTTTTTTTCCTTGTTTATAGAAGTCGAGGGTATTTAGAATAAAATGCTTAGACATCGAAGGTGAAATTGGCCAATTGGAATCATTAAATGCTTTAATAATTTCTTCTTCCCTTTCTAATAAATTTTTTATTTCGTCGAATATTCCAGGTTCAAAAACCTTTTTTAATTCTGCTTGAAATTGAGTTAAGAGACGGTTAAGAATGTCTTTAAATAACTCGGATAATCCCAATAAGTTATTTGATTCGCTATTTCCAAAAGATGAGAGTTTAATAGTTATTTTTGAATTTCCACCTGTTTCATTTTTTGGTTTTTTTTGTTGAGCATTTTTAATATTGCTTTCCATTTGTATCTCCTCCCACGCCCCTCCCCCGTTTTCCCCAGCGGCAGTTGTGTGACCAATCTACCAATTTCTGCATGGACTGTTTATTACATGCTCCAATATTTTATTATACAAGAATTTATATGCCCCCTACCCATCCCCCCTACACCACATAATGCTCATTCGGGTATTCCGAAAAATATCTGTCCCGCCTATCCACCAAAACTGTCACGATCTTCGAGCCTTTCTTCATTGTCTTCGCCATCTCTATCGCTGCAAAAACGTTTGCCCCCGAGGACATGCCGCAGAATAAGCCCTCCTCGCTCGCAAGTCGATTCGCCATGTTTTTGGCATCTTCGTTCCGTACCACGATCTCATGATCCATGATTTTTTCATCAAGCACATCCTCGATCAAAAACCGCAATCTCGGCGCTCCAAATTTTTCTAAGGCATCATGCACCGCCCCAGACCGCACCCACTCGATCCTTCGGTCATCGGTCGGCACCACCCCAGTAACCACTATTTCCGGGTTGGCCAGCTTAAGCGCCTGCGCCACCCCCATCAACGTGCCCCCCGTCCCAACCGAAGCCACCCAAGCATCCACCTTGCCACCCATTTGCTCCACAATTTCTCTGCCTGTTTGTTCACGATGGGCCTTTGTATTATCAGGATTCCCCAATTGATTCGCCCACCACGCCTTCGGGTTCTTTTGCTGCAGGTCATAACATTGCGCCATCCGCACTGCCACAAATGCCGCCGCCCGTTCCACCTCGCTAAGCACTTCAATAGTATTGATATGTTTTTTTAGGTCGATTTGAGTGACTTCGCAGCCAAATAACCTTGCGATCCGGATTCTGTCCGCCGGATTATAAGCACTGGATAAGGTCGCTGGCATGAATAATTGCACATCATATCCCTTTACAGCGCCCACAAAAGCTAGCGCTGGGCCGGTATTCCCTGTCGACTGTTCGACGATCTTGCCCCCCGGTTTTAGATCCCCCCGCTTCTCGGCTTCCTCGATCATCGTTAGCGCCATTCGGTCTTTGATGCTCCCCCCTGGGTTCATAAATTCACATTTTACATAGATTTCAACATCATGGTGATCGATCACGCGTTTCAATTTAATTAAGGGGGTATTGCCGATTTCTTTGAGGATGGTCATTTTTATCTCCGTGTGATTTCTTCCCCTTATGTTAATGCATCCCCTTCAAATGCCATAGGGTATAATCGCCAAAAAACTGAATTGGATTTCCCATTGATCTTAAAAATTATTCTTATTGGATTAATAAGTGGCACATTGATCGGCACAGTCGGGGTAGGCGGTATTTTGCTTACACCCCTATTGGTGTTTTTTGTGGGCACTGATTTACACATTTCCCAAGCATCTAGCAGCTTCAGCTTTTTGTTTACTGGCATCGTAGGGACCATCGTCTATGCACGCCAAAAGTCAATCTCTTGGTCACATGTGTTATGGATCAGTATCGGCATCCTCCCTGCTACAGTATTTGGCGCGAAGGTCAATACTTCCCTATCCAGCCCCACCCTCACGCTTATCTTAGCCATATTAATCATGTTTTCCGGGCTCAATGCCCTAAGAAAGCCCCCCGAAAAAGAAAAAGGGGATTCGCCAATCCATAAAGTATTTCTCGTATTGATCGGCCTCGGGGTTGGCTTTGGTTCCTCCCTCACTGGCACCGGTGGCCCGGTTTTGCTCGTCCCACTTTTGCTCCTGCTGAGTTTCCTCCCCCTAACCGCTGTGGGTATCAGCCAAGCCATTCAACTCCCCATTGCGGTTTTCGCGACCATTGGCTTTATGCTCTTCGGGAAAATTGATTATGCTTTGGGCATTACCCTCGGGCTGGTCCAAGCAGTCGGTGTTGTATTTGGTGGAAAAATCGCGCATACCCTCCTACATGAAAAACTAAGAAGGGTGGTTGCGCTCACTTTGGTAGGGGTCGGTATGCTGTTGGTCTATAGAGTTCTTTTCTAAACAAAAAAAGTGCAGATGATTAATCATCTGCACTTGTATGCTTACTCTTAGAAATTTCCTGCGTTTTATTCTTTCAACGCTGGTTCTTTCTTCTTTTTCTTAGATTTTACCTTTACGTTAAAAGTCACTTCGCCTTCCTCGTTTACATCCACGATCACCGTGTCCCCCGCCACGAATTCACCTTTCAACAAACGAATGGAAAGAGGGCTTTCAACGCTCTTTTGCAGCACTCTTTTCATCGGGCGAGCACCAAAAGCAGGATCATAACCTTCTTTGGCAACCCATTCTCTGGCTTTATCGGTCAATTCCACTTGTAACCCCACATCTGCCAATCGTTCACCGATCTCTTTCATTTGTAATCCAACGATCTCGGTCATTTCCTCCACAGATAATTGTGAGAAGGTAATGATTTCATCGATTCGGTTTAGAAATTCTGGGCGGAAGGTATCTTTCAGGGCTTTCTCAATCTTTTTATGAGATTCTTTAATCTCTGCATCCCCTTCGGTTTGCAAGAATCCAAGAGAGCCAGCCTGGCGCACAAATTCGGTACCCAAGTTGCTGGTCATGATCAAAACTGTATTACGGAAATTGACTGTGCGGCCTTGTCCATCGGTCAAGCGTCCATCATCCAATATTTGCAATAATGAATTCCAAACTTCAGGATGTGCTTTTTCGATCTCATCAAAAAGAATCACTCGGTAGGGTCGCTGCCGAACGGCTTCGGTTAACTGACCACCTTCTTCATAACCCACATACCCAGGAGGGGCACCAAACAATCGAGACACAGCATGCTGTTCACGATATTCACTCATATCGATCCGCACCAAGGCATCTTCGTCATCAAACATAAATTCGGCCAATGCTTTGGCTAATTCGGTCTTACCCACGCCCGATGGACCAATAAAAATAAAGGAACCGATCGGTCGCTTAGGATCTTTCAACCCCGAGCGAGATCTTCTAATGGCATCCGATACAGCGGAAATCGCTGCAGATTGTCCAACGATTCGTTCCTGGATTCGGTTTTCCATGGTTAGTAATTTTTCGGCTTCGGTTTCCATCATTTGGCTCACCGGAATACCTGTCCATTGAGCCACGACTTCAGCGACATCATTGACGCCAACGATCTCGTCGAGCTCATGTTCTTCTTCCCATTTTCGCCGTTCTGCGTTGTAGTCTTCTTCCATCTGAAGTTTTTTAGTACGCATTATTGCTGCTCGTTCATAATCTCTTGAAGTACTCGCTTGTTCTTCTTCAGCCTGTAATCTATCAAGTTCGGTTTTTAATTCTTTCAACTCTTTTGGCAGTGAGAATAAAGCGACACGTAATTTTGCGGCCGCTTCATCCATCAGATCGATCGCCTTATCGGGCAATCTGCGGTCCGGCAAATAGCGCACTGAAAACTTTACGGCCGCTTCTAAGCTCTCATCCGAAATACTCACCTTATGATGGGCTTCGTAGCGATCTCGCAATCCGTGGAGCATCAAGATCGTGTCTTCCTCACTTGGCTCTTCAACGAACACCGGTGCGAAACGTCGCTCCAATGCGGAATCCTTTTCAATATATTTTTGATATTCGTCGAGGGTGGTTGCCCCAATCGCTTGCAGTTCACCCCGTGCCAATGCAGGTTTAAGCATATTAGAAGCATCCATTGCCCCTTGCGCTGCCCCTGCACCTACAACCGTATGCAACTCATCAATGAACAAGATGATCTCACCCTGCGCTCGTTGAACTTCTTCAATTGTTGTTTTCAAACGTTCTTCGAACTCACCTCTAAAACGAGAACCAGCGATCATCCCACTCAAATCCAGGGAAAGCACTCGCTTGCCATTCAAGATTTCGGGTACATCATTGGTATCGATCTTTTGGGCTAATCCTTCCACAATTGCGGTTTTACCCACACCAGCTTCACCAATCAACACCGGGTTATTTTTCGTTCGTCGGGAAAGGATCTGGATCACTCGCAAGATCTCTGAATCACGCCCGATCACCGGGTCCAACTTCCCTTCCCGTGCCATCAAGGTTAGATCACGCGAATATTTTTCTAGAGTTTTATATTTGGTTTCTGCTTGAGGATCGGTAACTCTTTGTCCTCCGCGCACTTGCTGCACAGCGTCCAAAGCACGTTCTTTTGTCACCCCTGCGCCTTCCAATAAACGAGCTGCGGGGGTGCTGCGTTCACTCAAAATAGCTAAGAAGATATGCTCGGTAGAAATATATTCATCCTTCAATTTATTGGCTTCTTCATTAGCGAGGTCAATTATTCGTTTAACCCGCGGGGTGATAAAGATCTGCCCAGCGCCACCGCCAAAAATGTTGGCTTTTGGGCTAGTTTTCAAAATATAGTCTAAGCGCTCTGTAAGCGCCTCAGGCTCTACGGTTAAAATTTCTAATAGCTGGGAGATAATCCCTTGGGGTTGTTCGATCAATGCCAGTAACATATGCTCGGTATCGATCTGATTATGCCCATATCGTTGAATGATCTCGGCAGCTCTTTGGGCGGCTTCTTGGGCTCGCTCTGTAAAACGGTCAAATCTCATCATAATTAAATAAACCTGCCTTTAGCTGTTCTATAACGATGTTACTCTAAATTGTACCTTGAGCATATCAACAAAAAAACAACGTCTCATTAGATTATTATTTGAATCATTGCAATAATCTTGCCGTATTATTTCTTGTTTTTCAGGTGTTACAACCTTTATTAAGGTATTACCGTACTGGTTGCTGGTTCCGCAACCTGTCCAAACGGAGTTGATGTAGGGGTTGGGGTGGACAAGAAAAAGAGCTGTACCCAACCAGTTCTCCCGAAAGGTTCGACAACTTCGACCCAAACCCAGCCATCTAGGATCTCATATCCATACAACACAGTTAACTCAGTGCCTTCCGGCATATAGATTAGTGATGGACCATCTGGAAATGCTCTTAGATATGTGCCATCTCCATAGGTTTTTGCGAGAATGGCCTGCGCCGGGGTGGGTGTCAATGTCGCTGTAGCAGTAAATGTTGCTGTCGCTATCGGCGTAAAGGTTGCAATAGCTGTGCCTGTAGGGGTTATCGGCATCGGTGTATTCGACGGGATTGGGCTGGGGCCTAATGTAGCCGTTGGTGTATGAGTAGGGGGGTTTAAAGGATTCAATTGTGCTGCGATCACTTGATTCACCTTTAACTGCACAATCCTGTCTAATCTGGTAGCAAGTTCATTCTGGAGTTCAACACTATTAGGATGGGATAAGGCAGAGGTCACCTGCACGTCCACATCAATAACCAATATCGACTCCCCATCGATCTGATTTTCCCCCCAACTCATATCAATTAATTCCGCGCCAATACTCTCAACTTCTTCTTTAACAACTTCATTGATTTGATAGGTAAAGGTTGCATCAACCACAAAATTATAACTAGTGATCGCCAAGGGGATCAAAAGAACCATTGTAAGACCAATGGATATCCAGAGACTTCCAGGAATCAGCCCGCTGCCTTCGCGTCGAGTGGGACTAAACCCCAAAATAAAGAATAGGAAAATTGAAGAAGCGGCAATTGTGACTGCGTTAGTGACGAATAACAAGAATGCACCCGCAGCCACGGACCAATCTCCCAACGCGATCCCCACACCCACTGCACATAAGGGGGGCATCAAAGCGGTCGCAATTGCAACACCCGGCAATGCTGCCGAGAGCTGTGGCTGAGCCAATGCAAAGGTCGCTGCCAATCCACCCGCCAAAGCGACGCCTAAGTCGATCGGAGAAGGTTGAGTACGAACCAAAACTTCTTGCGGAATATCTTGCAACGAGACAAAAGGTAAAAGTGTGTTAACCCAGGTAATTATTGTGGACAATACGATTGCAAGCAAAGCGCCCTGAAGAAGAGCCTTTACCGCATCGGTCAATAAGGTTGTATCCCCACGAATCGAGGCCAACCCGATCCCCAAAATGGGGGACATTAAGGGCGCAACCAACATGGCGCCGATGATCGTTGCAGGGGAATCGATTAATAGACCTAATGTTGCGATCGTGCAAGAAAGGAATACCAAAACGAAATAATCAAAATCTGGCTTAGATTCCTCTCTTAAGTCCACCTGAACTTTACTGCGCTCTTCTCGGCTAACAGCTGGTACAACTTTTCGTAAATAAAACTTCACCTTCACGCGTAGACGCTGTAAATAATACGATACAGTACCCCAAAACTCTTCCGGAATCTCTGGAGGGCCATTTTGAATATATTTATTATTTTCTGGCTTTGGGTCCATTTCTGACATAAAGCTTTCTTCCTCAAAATTCGTCTTGTTTTATTTTACTTGTTTATGGAGAAGAAGTAACTTATAGAACCTATCCAATCTACGCATATTTTTTCATTTTTTGCAGGGAATATATTTTGCGGAAGTGGTTTATGTATATTTTTTCAATTTGGTATAATCCCTTGTATCAAAAAACACAATTTCCAGGCGAAGTGCAAGGTCAATTCCTCGCCTGAGGAGAAATGCATGTCTTACGATCCCGAATATAAAACTAAAGAACAAGCGGAAATTTTAAAACGCTTACGCGAAAACCCCAGAGTCGGTCAAGTTCGGCTTGCTGCGCCTAAGGATTGCAATGTCGGGCAAAACGCCCAGGGTGTCTTTGAAAAGGATGATGTTCCCGAACTGCCCGTGAGGGGATGCTCACGGCCGGGTGGGTGTATCTGCAATTATGAACCCGTTTTAGATGATATTTTTCCATAGAAAAAATTATAAAAGCGGATCTCTAAGCTTTCATTTTTATGCACTTTAATTAAACAAAATATATTTAGCAAAAATCATCAATTAGACCAACTCTTATTTCTCAACTACCCCTTCATGGCAAAACAAAGGTTGAAATACATTAAGATCATGCTGCCATGTGTAATCTAAACGCAAAGATGTTACCTCGGTTTGAGAAGGGATGAAAATAGATTTACTACGCCTGATAATGACTTGGTTGGTACTTGGTTAATATCCAATATGAATATGTACTGTTTTGTCCTGATTTAACCGCATCCGCCCAGTTTTAGTAGGGTTTTTGGGAAAAATATTTATAAATCTTGCCTAATTTAAATAAAAAGATTTGGGGAGGGTAAAAACCCATACAGAGCATAATGACAAATTTCTAAGATTTACTATTCATCCTTTCGGAAATCAATCCTTACCTTTTGTGAACAATTTTCCATCATCACAATTTTAATAAAAACCTCAACTACCTCAGGGTCAAAATGCTTCCCGGATTGTTCCTTTATATGGTCAAGGGTCATTTCGTCTGTCCAGGCTTCCCGATAGGGTCTGTCAGAACGTAAAGCATCCCAAACATCTACAATTGCAAAGCAGCGTGCAGCTATTGGAATTTTTTTTCCCGCCAAACCTCGAGGATATCCAGTCCCATCCCATTTTTCATGGTGGCAATAAGGGATATCTAAGGCAGGCCCCAAATATGATATCGGTGACAACAGATTATAAGCGACTTCTGGATGCTTTTTCATAATCTCCCATTCTTCATCGTTGAGCGGCCCCTTTTTTTTGAGGATGCTATCAGGCACTGCCATTTTCCCGATATCATGCAATAATGCGCCACGGTAAACATGCACCATTTTGTCTTTGGGAATATTCATCTCTTTTGCAACTTGCATTGCAATATCAGTGACCCGACGAGTATGACCCTTTGTTTCTTCATCTCTTAGATCCAAATTGTTAACCCAGCCTTCCAAAGTAGCTTGATAAGCCACCTCCACCTCTATTTTTGCCTGTCGAAGATCATTGAATAAATTAGCATTATCTATTGCCATGGCAGCTTGCCCTGCTAACATTTCCAAATAAAGCAAGGAATCATGGTCCGGGGCAAAAAGCTTGCGATGAAAAATTGCCATAGCCCCCAAGATTTGATCCTTTACAATTAGAGGTGTTGCATAACAAGAAATAAATCCCTCGCCATCTAAATTGACCAAATAATCAGCAACAGGATCTGAGTCGATTGAGCGATGAAAGTTTGTCACCTTTCTTTCAAGAACTGCACGCCCAATTAAACCTTCTCCAACCCGGTAGTTGATTGATTTAATATTATTTTCTGAACGAAAACCCTTTGAAGATTGGTACTCCAAATTATGGGAATCATTGAATATAAAAATAGCAGAAGCATCAAAACCAATTCGCTTGAAAACCTGATTCAAAACAATTTCAAGGGTCATATTAATATCTAAGCTGCTAATAACGGCGCGGTCAATTTCACGAAGAGATTCCAATCTTTCTACGGAAAGTGCAAGTTCTTGAGTCCTTTCGTTTACCAGAACTTCAAGCGAACAGTTAAGATCATTTAGTTTTGTTTCTACATTCCTGCGTTCTCGGATAATATTTTCCAAGCTTTGAACTTTTTTTTCTTCAACTTGTCTAACTTTTTCTTCTTCTGGCAACCATCGTCGAATCAAAAGGATGATTACAATCACTGCTGCACCAACATTTAATAGTTTGGGGATAATTATAATTTCTGGACGAATTAAAAAATTATGAATTTCAATTGGAAGCAAACCTGATAAAGATGTATACCAAGCACCGAAATAAATACTTTCAAACAATGTTCGCAGAGCATCAATTGCTAAAACTGTTATAAGAATAAAATATAGTCGGTTTTCTACCCGCTTCTGCCGGGACCGTTGAATATAAAAAACTAAGATATAGGACCACAATAAAATCAACACCCAATAAGTTATTGGGGTCAACAGAGAAAAGATACTTATTTTGACCTTCCTAAGAGAAATATAACCATGCTTGATTTTATTAAAATTGTTAACGAGAACCTGCCCCAAATTATAATAAGCTGATTATGAACAAGGTTATGAACGAAAATGGGTTAATTTGATGAAGCTCTCTATTTTTACTTGTTTTTCTTACTAAATAATTCTGTAAAAAGAGCACAGTAATTCAAGTAAAACTAAAATGGACACCCAAAATAACAAGTTTTTTAAGAACCAAGAAAATTCCTTCTTGCGATATAAAAACTTCTGGTTTCAAATGCCCAGAGGATATTATTGATTAATTAGATACTTTACTCAAACTTAAATCTCCAAACTGCCAATCCAAAGAATATCGCCGCAAAAATAAGCAGCATTCCTGCAGGCAGCCAGGTAGCTTCCAAGCCCTGCCCGCGAATCAAAATATTTTTCAAGCCATCCATCCCCCATGCCACTGGGGTGAAATGTCCCACAGTTTGCACAGTCTCACTCGTAAATTCTAGGGGCATCCATGCGCCACCCAACCCAGAGAGAACGAACATGGGGATTAAGGAATAAACCACCGCATTCTCAGGGGTTTTCGATAATGCACCCACCAATAAGCCTAGAGCGGCTACGCTCAAGGAAATTGTGAAAGCCATCAACAATGAAGCCAATGGGGCATTAAGATAGCCTAATTTGAGAACAAACTGCCCAAAGATCATTAAGATCATAATCTGGGTAAAGATCATCGTGAACATTGAAAGGAAATGTCCCAAAAGAATTTCAATCCGCGAAATCGATGTAGTCAATAATCTTTGCATTGATTTCGTTTTTCTTTCATTGACAATGATTTCTGCAGCACCAATCAGACCAGCAATTGCAAATTGGATCATCATCCCAGGGGACGAATGAGCATATGGATTTTCCCCAAAGGGGTCTTCCTTCTCTTCTGCCTGGTCCTGACCAGTAAAAGTATTCACCGTTGTTACAGCGGGTGCCGCCCAGGCCAAGAAAGCTTTATCAAAAGACTTGTTATAAAAAACCATTTCAGCCTCATCATTTTCAAAGGAAGATTGATCCTGAAATACAGCAACGCTTAATTGAGCTGTCCGTGCAGATCGGAGTAATCGATTACTGATGTTGCTCACGCTATATTCGATTGAAAACCCGTTCGAATTACTCGGATCCATAATTAGGGTTAAGGATAGCGGACTTCCATTTCTTACTTGCTCTCCATATCCTTCTGGGATAATTAATCCACCCTCTAAGTCACCATCGGCAACCTGTTCACTTAGGCCTTGGTGGGTTAAGCTGTCTTCATCAACCAATCTAAAGACATCCGATTCCTCCAATGCCGCTAACAGAGTGCTAGTATAACCATCGCTATCCTCCACCAAGATACCGACTGGAAGACGAATATCTTCGGCATCGCTACTTCCGGTGCCCCCAAATATAAAACCAAAAAGGAAAGTAAAGGCGATCGGCATAATGAGCGAAAACAAGAACGTGCTTTTTTCTCTCAGAAGCTGGGTCAAGTCTTTTATAGCTAAATTTATTATTCGCATGCTGTTGCTCCTAAGCATATCGCCGAGTAAAACGACGATTGCCAATCAAGAAAAATGCAAGGCTCCAGAGAAGCAAGACGCCTATGGTTAGAAATAATTGTTGATTGGATCCACCTTCCATCACTGTTTGAATTGCTTCCAAGGCCCAGCCCTGCGGCACAAACCTAGAAATATAATTAACCGCTTGGGGAGGATCAGGAATGCTCAATGTGAAAACCTTTGCCATACCGATCATTCCAGTAACCGTTACACCCGCACCAAGTGCCACACCAGCTTGTTTACTGTTTTTAAGCAGGGAGATCAGAAAGATTCCAAAACTAGCAGCTGTAATAGTGATACTCACGACCACCAAGGAAAGCTTCACCAACGGCCCCCAACTAAAATCAAAGACCAATGCGCCAAAAATCAACAAGACGGTCATTTGGATCAATACTGTTAAAAAGCTTGCCAAGAATTTCCCTGCCAAAATTGTTCTTTGCGGTGTCGGGGTAGTGAAAAGCCTTGGCAGGGTCCCCTTTTCCTCTTCCGTTAATACCGACTGAACTGTGGATGCTCCGGTGTAGAAGGCATAAAAGAGCATCATCGCCACCATGATCATTTGTATGAAACCCGCAATTTGACTACTCTCTTGGCTTTCACCCGAAGTATTTTCTACACTAACAGTTTGGAATTCCCCATGCAATTCTGCGTTTTTTAGTCGGTATTCTTCGACGATTAATCCAATTTTTTCCTGATCTGCCAGCAACCCAGAAATAGATAGCTGTTCGATCACTACCTGATTATTAATATTGTTCTCAATAAAACCATCCAGGCTTGAATTGACGATATTAGTAACCAGATCAGGCCCTAAGGTTAGGGTTGGGTCACTATAAATTTCAACTTCTGCGGGGTCACCAGAACCCAGCAGGGCTGTGGTGAAATCCTTGGGGATGATTACTGCCACATTTGCCGTTTGTTCATCTACGGCCAAACGGGCATCTTCCGCATCCTTGTTCAATTTCACATTTAGCAAATCCGCTAAACTCTCACCCTGAAGTATTTCGGTTAAAACATTGCCTAATCCAATCTCACTCTGATCCAAATTAACTGCTTGAACAGCCACGATCGGCATCGTAAAAGCTTCGTCTGAATCTCCTGTGCCACCAAAAAGAAAAACGAACATGGTCGTCATCAGTATTGGCACCCCAAACATAAACACCAAAGCCGAAACGTTCCGAAAAGACTGCTTCAGATCTTTTATCGCAATATCAAATGCTTTCATCATTATCTCAGTCCCTTAATGCCCGACCCGTAAGGTGCAGGAACACGGTTTCGAGGTTGGGTTCAAAAATTTCTACAGATGTGATCCGACTATCCATTTGGTTGGCAGTTTCAAAAATACTCGGTAGCACCTTGTTACTGTCTTTCACCAGTAGGGTGATCGAGCCATTCTCACTCGTGATCTCAGTAATGCCCGCTAATTTTTTCCATGCGTCGATCAAATTGCTTCCATTTTGGTTGACGGTCAGTTCAATCTTATCCAGTTCACCTACGATCTGAACCAATTCATTATGAGTGCCCGAAGCAATGATCTTTCCATGATCCATAATCGCAAGATGGTCTGAAAGCTCTTGAGCCTCTTCCATATAATGGGTGGTGTAAAGCACGGTCATCCCGGCGGCATTCAATTCTTTCACACTATCCAATATATTCCGCCTACTTTGGGGGTCTATCCCGACAGTGGGCTCATCCATGATCACCACCGCGGGTTTATGCAATAAAGCCACTCCAATATTGATCCGTCTTTTCATCCCCCCAGAATAGGTATCAATTCTGTGTTTTTGGCGATCTGCCAAACCCACAATATCCAAAATCTCATCAACCCTTTGGTTTAGCGCTTTTCCACTGAGATCATACATCTTCCCCCAAAAGACCAGGTTCTCTCTTGCGCTCAAGTCTTCATATAAAGCAATATCCTGCGGCACCACCCCGATCGCAGCTTTGGCTTGAGCCGCCTCATTCCGAATCGAATGACCCATGATGCTTGCATCCCCGCTATCTGCGCGCAATAAACCAGATAACATCGAGATCGTTGTGCTTTTCCCAGCCCCATTGGGTCCCAACAAACTGAAAATCTCCCCTTTCTCGATTTCAAAGCTGACATCCTTTACGGCATGCACATCGCCAAAATCTTTATCCAGGTTTTTTGCTTCAATTGCCAAATGTTCTTTCATTAGAACTTCTCCAATTTTTTATAATCCTCTTCTTTCTATACGATTTTCCGAAGATTTTGTTTTTTATTGATAAAAGTATAGATGGGAAAACCTGTTCTGCCATCGGCCTTTTAGTTTTCCAGAACTGTACCTGCGTACACTGTACCCTCGTACACTATCTAGTTTTGAATCCCCGTGTAAAATATAACCATGATCAAAAAGATTCTTTATGTATTCTACCCTCAGGATCCCGAAGAACAGGCTGCTTTTAAAGAAACTTTGCCCTTCTTCCTCTTTGCAATTACTGTTTTAGGCTGGCTCTATTTTGAAACAATGCGCAGCTCGAATGCATTATCCGAACCTCTCAGGGGAATACTTTTTACTATTCTATATATTATTCACTTAGCCCTCTATTGGACGATCTTCCATTTTATAAAATTTGATAAGGGTAGATTTTTCTACATTATTTTTCAAGGAAGCCTTTCATTTGTTTTGGTCTGGATCAGTGGAAGTTTTCCATTAGCAATCGGTTTATATTGTGCCCTGATCGGTAACATCGTCGGTATGTTTGGTAGATCAAAACAATCCCTGATCGGGATAAGCTTTTATTTATCACTTTTATTACTTAATTTCTTTTTACTAAGCGAATTTTCCGTTTTCCAGCAATGGCTTTCATTTTTCGTGCCCGCCGGCAGTTTTGCTGCATTCTTTGCCTATTTTTTAGGGAAGCAAATGGAGGGCCGGGAAAAAGATCGTAGCTTATTAAAAGAGTTAGAAGTTGCTCATAAACAATTAGAAGAATATTCGAATGAAGTAGAAAGTCTTACACTTTCTAACGAGCGGCAACGCATGGCTCGTGAATTACATGACACCCTGGCCCAAGGTTTGGCCGGGCTAATCCTTCAACTTGAAGCCGCCGACCACCATATTGAGACAGGCAATATGGAAAAAAGTAAAGAGATCGTCCAGCAAGCGATGACCCGCGCCCGAGTTACATTGGTCGATGCCCGCAAGGCCATTGACGATTTGCGTGTAGAAATGACTGACCTGGAAGCATTTTGCGATGCGGTCTCAAAAGACGTGGACCGTTTCAAAAATGCCACTGGCATTCCCTGCCAACTCAACATTCATCTCTCTGAATTCTTTGAGGAAGAAAAGGCCGAACAGCTCTATCGGGCGATTTCCGAAAGTCTCACAAATATTGCCCGCCATGCTCGGGCGAGTGCGGTGATGGTTTCGATTGATGAAAAAGCCGGCCAAATAGAAGCAGTTGTTTCAGATAATGGCATCGGTTTTGATTATGAAAAAGAACATGCTCAGTTGGGCCATTATGGTCTTCTGGGTATTAAAGAACGTGTAAGGTTAGCAGGTGGGAAATTGGATATCAACAGCCAACCAGGATTGGGCACTAAGATTAGCATTTCCATTCCAATGGGAGAAAAAGTCAATGCCTGACCCAATCCGCATATTGATCGTAGACGACCATGCCATTGTGCGGGAGGGTCTCCGATTGATCTTTGAGACCGTGGAAGATATTGAAGTCGTGGGGGAAGCTGCAGATGGCGCCGAGGGCTTAGCCTTGGTGGACAGCCTAAATCCGGATGTGGTTTTAATGGATCTCCGCATGCCCGGCATGGATGGGCTCACTGCCATTCAACATTTACACAAAGACCATCCCAATCTAGCGGTCATTATTTTGAGCACCTATAACGAAGATGAGATGATGCTCAAAGGCTTGAAAGCTGGGGCAAGGGGCTATTTACTCAAAGATACGGAACGTGAACCGCTATTCAATACTATCCGCGCCGCCGCCAGAGGGGAAACCTTGCTTAGCCCAGAGATTATGGGGCGCGTAATCTCCCAGGCAGGGAAAGTTTCTCAGCTCAAAAATTCATCAGAAGATATCTCCCTGACCGAAAGGGAAATGGAAGTTTTAACCGGGGTATCCGAAGGCAAAACCAGCAAAGAGATCGCCTATACATTAGGCATCACCGAGCGCACCATCAAAGCCCACCTCACCAGCATCTACCAAAAATTAGGGGTCGACTCTCGTGCCGCTGCCATCGCTGAGTCTGCAAAACGGGGTTGGTTGTAGTTTTTCCAGATCATAAATTAAATAATTGCCCCCCACTACTTTGTGTTGTTTATCAATATTTGCCAACGCTGCACCTGATTTTGATTTCCAAAGAATGGCACAACTACCACCAAAAGATCTTTGTCCCCATCAGCATCCACATCTATCGGGATCATTGTCCCACGCATTTCTTCTTCTAGTGGAAGCAATTCGAAAATACCTTCACCATTATTTAGCCATAGCAATTGAGTATAGTTTGAATCTGGCAAATCATAGAGCATCACAAGATCAATATCTCCATCCAGATCAATATCTGTTTTTTCCATTCTCATAACCCACTTTCCCGCCGTATTTCGATCTAGAAAATTTTTTGTTGGCGATTCTACAAATTCTTCACCTTCACGATTCATCAACACATGTAAAAAACTCCCTTCATAAAATGGCTTTTCCTTGGTTAAGGACAGGATAAGATCTTGGAAGCCATCATTATCGAGGTCAAGTGCAAGAATATCCGCTACTATAAAAAAAGGGTCTGCAGAGGGCAATTCAGTATATTCTGAACTAAAGCTACCATCACCTCTGTTCCAGAAAACTGCAGATATTGAAGATGAACTATCTCCCCCCAACACTAGGTCTAAATAATCATCATTATTCAGATCAACTAATTCAGACGAGGCCCATTTATAATATCCACTTGCTCCTAATATTTTATTGGTATCAAATTGCCCTGATCCATCATTCTTCATAAGATAAACGCCTGGAGAAGAATTGCCGCCCCAAACATCCACAACTATCAGATCTATATCCCCATCATTCTCAATATCTCCCAGTGCCATAGAGTGTGAAAAACCCAAAACGGGGTTATTTAATTGATTACTCTTATCGATGTAACTACCATCTGCTTGCGATAGCAACAGCACATTTTCCTCACCGGGAAAGGGGTCTTTATCAAAACCATGGCCAACAAAAACCATGTCAGCAACTCCATCCCCATTCAAATCTGCTGATTTTGCATCCCGGCCATGCACTAATGTTGGCGCGCCGGAGGGAAAAATAGTCTTCGTGCCAACCACGAACCCCTTTTCCCCTTTATTCAGCAACACAGTAAGTTCTGTAGGGTCATTTACAAATCCACTCTCCTGATTGACCCATTTCACCCCAAAATACAAAAGGTCATCCAATCCATCATGATCTACATCTAGAACTGCATATCCCATTATGAACGAACCACTTGAAAACCCTTCGATTTCTAGCATAGGCCTATCACTGAGGGTAAAAAGGAACGGCACTGGGGTTTCTGAGGGAATTAATAACGGCGCCACAGTCACTGTAGGCTCAAGAACTGATGTTTTTGTTTCAGCAGATTCTATAACTGAAATCTCTGCCTTATCCCCGCATGCGCTAATCCCGATCAAAAATAAAATCAAAACTAAAAATCTGGTAACAAATTGTTTTATTGACATCTTCATCCTCGCTTTATATAAGGAAGACTACTAGTGAATTCTAGTAGCCTTCCTTGATAAAGCAGATAGTGTTGCGGAGGCGTACAAACACGCTCCCTACCCAAAGTGTTATCAATGCCTTGATGGTTAGTGATTTATTTCATTATACAATAAAAATGCCTCTTTACTCCCCCATAAAACAAATAATACTAAGTTCCACCCCAAAGGGATCCTTTAACACCGCCATCCGCACATGCTCATACATCAAGGTGTCGATTGGTGCCTCCCCTACCGCACCCGCCTCAACAAACGCCCCATACAGTTTATCCACATCCTCGGGGTTTTCCACCACAAAAGGCACTTCCACATTTTTCGGGTTCCCATCTTTGCTTGGAAATAAGGTGAACAGGGTGTTACCAACCGTCCACCCATGTGTAAATTCCCCTTCTACATAGTTTGGAGGGCCAATCACCTTTTCCCAAAAAGCCAATGCCTCCGCATAATCTTCATAATATAGGGCTACCCCATGGATCCCAACAAAGTTAAACCGCTGTTTCGGTTGGGGGTCTACAAAATACTTTTTGCGGTATTCTTCGTAATCCATTATCGCTCCAATATTTCTGAGGCTTTACCCCATCTCCGCCCGTACGGTTTCATATAAGCTCTCTGCTTTCAGATCTGCCAAGGAGTAACATGGCGAACCCAAATGATTAGCCAATCCTTGCGCTAAACCCTGATCAAAAGCCGCGTGCTCCATATTGATCACCACACTGCGAATATTTTCTTCAGCGATCTGCTCTGCCAATTGATGCGCTTCTTTTTGTGGGGAGATTTCACCCGACATCGAAACATTTCCAGCACCATCCGTCAACAAGATCATCAAAGGCAATACATCAGGATGGGTTAATTTTTCTCGTTTGATCACTTCAAGCGTAAGGAATAAACCAGCCGAAAGAGGGGTTTTCCCTCCCACCGGAATATCTTGCAAGGCGCGCTGTGCCAATTGCACCGAGTTTGTCGGAGAAAGCACCAAGTTCGCCCGGTCTTTTTGGAAAACCACCAAACCTACGCGGTCACGCCGTTGATAAGCATCCGTCAATAATGAAAGGATCGCCCCCTTGGTCGCAGCCATGCGTTCCGCCACCGCCATCGACCACGATGCATCCACCACAAATATCACCAGGTTAGCGGTTAACCGAACCCTCACCTTGCGTTGAAGGTCTTGTTTCTTGATCGCAAAGGCCAGATTCTTTTCTTTGCGTTCCTCTTCCCGCCGTTGCTGGTAGGGCGCGGCTGCCCGAATCGTCGCATCAAAAGCAATATCATCTGTCCGTCCCATCGCTGGTCGCGACTGAATATACCGTCCGCGCTTCCGTTCCGTGCGCGTCCGTGAACGTCGCCCGCTTTGTTTACGGGTCATTTTATCTAATTGGTTGTCTAGCTTGCGCGGAGCAAATGTCTCTCCAGATTGAACTTTTTGTCCCCCATCCCACCAGTAAGCATCGCCACTATCGAAAACCTCTTGAGGCCCCGGTTCTGCTGGGGCCTGCTCAGGTGCATTTTCTGTTATTCGACTATCTGCGCTTTTTTTTTATCTGCCGATTCTTTATCACTCGCATCTTGATCTTGATCTTCTGCGGTCCCCTCGCCTTGCATTTCCCCTTGCAGGTTTTCGATCTGCTCATGCAGTTGCTCCATCGTCATTTCAGACTGATGGAACGGACCACGTTTAATGCGGTGAGGTAAGGCCAATTCTGCTGCAATCGCAATATCCAGATCATTGATCGATTTTCGTCCTTCAAATGCGGCATGGGCTCTGGCAGCTTTCAAGATCACCAGGTCAGCACGATGTCCATCTACATTTAAAGAGGCTGTCAAAGAGGCAATCGAGATCAGGTCTCTACTGCTATACTGCACCTCAGCAACCAAATCTCGAGCTTTTGAGATCTTATCTGCAAGGTCTTTCTCTTTTGGTGCCCACTCTTTATAGAAGGCTTCGGCATCTGCTTCAAAGCCCAAATTGCGCTCCATGATCGCCACCCGGTCTCTTGCATCCCGAATACCACGGATATCCACAGAAAGAGCAAAACGATCCAATAACTGGGGTCGCAAATCACCTTCTTCAGGATTCATCGTGCCGATCAAAATAAATCGTGCAGGATGCGTGAAGGAAATTCCCTCCCGTTCCACAATATTGATACCCATTGCCGCAGAGTCAAGCAGCACGTCTACCACATGGTCATCTAACAAATTTACTTCATCAATATAAAGCAATCCGCGGTTTGCTGAAGCCAAGACACCTGGATCAAAATGCTTTTTCCCTTCCGTGATTGCTTTTTCAATATCTAAAGAACCAACAACTCGGTCTTCGGTCGCACTCACGGGCAGGTCAATAAAGGGCACTTTTCTTTCTTCCACTTTAAGCTCGCCATTCTCAGAGTCGTTCTCTTTCGCCCAATCAGACCAATTATTAGGATCATTGGGGTCATCGTTGAAGGGTGAGCCTAAAATGACATCAATATCTGGAAGCAGGGCAGCCAACGCCCTGGCGGCAGTAGATTTTGCAGTTCCACGTTCCCCGCGGATCAATACACCACCGATCCTTGGGTCAATGGCATTAAGCACCAAAGAACGCACCATGCGTTTCTGTCCGACGATTGCTGTGAATGGAAAAATTGCTCGCATACGACCTACTCTTTAGATGATTTTTTCAAAATCAGCAGATTTTGCTCTTATAAAAAAAGACATTTTATCAAGAAATCAATAAGTGTGCATTTCTCGATAAAAATACGGGTATTGACCGACTAAATGTCCTCTAATTTTGCGGTTCCAATGTTATCACAAAGGTTGTCAACTTGCATCTTAAGATTTATAATCACTCCTATCTTGTTAAATGGAGTAAATGTCGGACATGAATCAAAACGACGCCCAAAACGGGCAGAACCTAACGGAAGAAGATCAATTGGAGGCAGAAAACGAAGAACTTTCAATGGAAGAGTTGTTAGCGCAGAGTGATTTTAGCCTCAACATGCCAAAGCAAGGCCAAGTTCGCCAAGGAATGATTGCGAGTGTTTCTGATGATGAAATTCTTGTAAGCATCGGCACCAAGTCTGAAGGTGTCATTCCTGGCCGTGAGCTCAGCCAGCTTAGTGATGAAGCTAGAGCCGCCCTTGTTGTTGGCGAAGAGATTACCGTCTTTGTTGTTAGCCCTGAAAGCCGCCAAGGAACCTTGATGCTTTCGATCCTACGGGCAAAAGAAGAAGATGATTGGAACCAAGCCGAGGAACTATTAGCTTCCAAAGAAGGCTATGAAAGTACAATCTCTGGTTTTAACAAAGGTGGACTAATCGTCAATGTTGGATATCTGCGTGGCTTCGTACCTGCATCTCAGGTTAGCCTGACTCGTCGTATGAGCTATAAAGGGGATACTCCTGAACAAAGATGGAGCGGAATGGTTGGAGAACCCATTGTGGTTCGCGTGATCGAAGTCGATCGCCAACGCCGCCGCCTAATCATTTCCGAACGGGCCGCTGCACAAGAATCCCGTGAAACTTTGAAAGAACGCCTGTTAGAAGGTTTGGAAGAAGGCGAGACCCGCAAAGGTCGCGTCACCAGCCTTGCAGAATTTGGCGCCTTCGTAAATATCAACGGGGCTGATGGCCTCGTCCATCTTTCTGAAATTTCCTGGGAAAGGATTGATCATCCCAGCGAAGTCCTAGAAGTTGGCCAAGAAGTAGACGTAAAGATCATCAGTATCGATCGAGAACGAAAACGAATCGGTCTCTCCATTCGCCAATTACAGGAAGATCCCTGGAAAGATTATTTAGACCAATATGAAGTCGGTCAACTGATCGAAGGCGAAATTACCCGGCTTACAAAATTTGGTGCCTTTGCCAAAATTGATGAAAACCTCGAAGGCTTGATTCATGTTTCTGAATTAAGTGACCGCCGCATCGAACACCCCAAAGAGGTCTTGGATGTGAGTGACAAAGTTACACTTAGAATTATTAAAGTAGATACCTCACGCCGCCGAATTGGCCTGAGCTTACGCAAAGTCGAATCCATGAAATATTCTGATATGGATTGGGAACTTGCTCTCTCTGAGATCACTGACGAAAATGGCGTAGAAAAAGTTGCTGAAGAAGCTGTAGAAGAGGCAACCGCTGAAGTCGAAGAAGCTGTTGAAGAAGCCGTAGAGGTTGTCGAAGAGGTAGTCGCTGAAGTTAAAGAGGTAGTCGAAGAAGCTGAAGAAGCCACGGAAGAGGCAGTTGTCGAAGAGGCAGCCGCCGAAGTTGAAGAAGCTGTCGAAGAAGCTGAAGAGGTTGTTGAAGAAGCAGTCGAAGAAGCAGTCGAAGAAGTCGTCGAAGAAGCAACCACCGAAGTTGAAGAAGTTGTCGAAGAAGCTGAAGAGGTTGTTGAAGAGGCAGCCGCTGAAGTTGAAGAAGCCACGGAAGAAGCAGCCGCTGAAGTCGTTGAAGAAGCGAGCGAAGACTAAGAAGTACTGTGATTTATAATTCAAAGGTCTATCGCTAGCGATAGACCTTTTTTTATTCACCGGAATTTGGGATATCTAAGAAATTTGTAAGCATTACAGTTCAAACATGAATCTTTGGTAAAATTGTGTTTTAATAAATATATAGTATTTAATAAGGAAATAATTTTCGACCAAAAATGGTCTTATTTCTACAGATTGGTACGTATCAAAGTTTAGGAGGCCGCATTGTCTGGTCTAGAAAAGTTTACACAAAGAGCAAGGCGAGTATTGAGCTTAGCCCATCAAGAGGCCGAGCAATTACGCCATAATTATATTGGCACCGAACACCTGCTCCTCGGGTTGATCCGCGAAGAAGGTGGCGTTGCCGCAAGAGTTTTACGCGAACTAGGCTTGGAGACCTCCAGAATTACGGAGATCGTCAAACGCCTTTCTCAACCGGGTGAAGAAGTAACCGAAAACATCGACCTTTCCCCTGGAACCCAAGAAGTTTTGCAATATGCTATTGAGGAAGCCGAAAAACTGGGCAACAGCTATGTCAGCACCGAGCATTTATTGCTTGGCCTAATTCGATATACTGATGGCATCGCCCTCAACGTCCTGCGAAAATTAGGGGTCACTCCCGAACAGATTCGCCGACAAACCCGAAGAATTCTTCAATCCGGAGCTTCGTCCAGCACCCGCAGTCCACAAAAATCTCGACAAGGTGCCCGAAGTCGTTCTGCAAAACCTGACCCCAAATCCCCCATGATCGACCAACTAGCCACCGACCTAACATCATTAGCTGAGGAAGGTAAATTGGACCCAGTAATTGGCCGCCAGATGGAGATCGAACGTGTGATCCAGATTCTGGCCCGCCGTACCAAAAACAACCCGGCACTGATGGGTGAACCGGGTGTAGGTAAGACCGCCATTGTCGAAGGTCTTGCTCAACGCATCATCGAGGGTGACGTACCCGCCCTCCTTTTGGGCAAACAAGTGCTCCGATTAGATGTCGGCTCTCTAGTTGCTGGAACAATGTACCGTGGTCAGTTTGAAGAACGACTTAAAAAAGTAATTGACGAATTAAAAATCTCAGGCGCGATCTTATTTATCGATGAGGTCCATATGCTCGTAGGTGCTGGCGCTGCCGGCTCCTCAGTCGATGCCGCCAATATTCTAAAGCCCGCCCTTTCACGTGGTGAATTACAGGTTATCGGCGCCACCACCCTTGATGAATACCGAAAACATATTGAAAGCGACGCCGCCCTCGAACGACGGTTCCAGCCAATCTTGGTTGAAGAGCCCACCGTCGAAGAAACCATTGATATCCTCAAAGGGGTGCGAAGTGCTTACGAAGACCATCACCGATTAAATATTACCGATGAAGCACTCGAAGCCGCCGCGCAACTTTCTTCCCGTTATGTAACCGAGCGCTTTTTGCCCGATAAAGCAATCGACTTGATCGACGAATCTGGCTCCCGCGTCAGAATGTACAAAAGCCCTGCAGCAGATAAAGCCAAAGAATTAACCCTTGAGCTCAAAGAGCTGAAGGCGAAACAAGTTGCAAAATCAGAAGAAGAAAATACCGAAGAACTTGACGCATTAAACTTGCGCCAAGAGGAAGTTGAAGCCGAACTCGAAAAACTTCGCACCAGTTGGGATCGAGAAACTAGCCCATCCGTGACCGAAGAAGACATCGCTGAACTGGTCGCCATGTGGACCGGCATTCCTGTAATGCAGATTGCTCAAGAAGAAACAGATCGATTACTCCATATGGAAGAAGACCTCGGTAAAGTCATTGTCGGTCAAGAAGAAGCCATCGTCGCCATTTCTAAAGCAGTCAGACGAGCCCGTGCTGGCATGAAAGACCCCGCCCGTCCGATTGGCTCCTTTGTATTCCTCGGCCCCACCGGTGTGGGTAAAACAGAGCTAACCAAAGCCCTCGCCAAACTAATGTTTGGCAGTGAAGAGGCCCTCATCCAATTAGATATGTCTGAATTTATGGAACGTCATAGCGTCAGTCGTCTAGTGGGTGCCCCTCCCGGCTATGTCGGTTACGAAGAAGCTGGTCAACTTACTGAAGCCCTTCGCCGCCGCCCCTATTCAATCGTCGTCTTTGATGAGATCGAAAAGGCGCATCCCGAAGCCCATAATATGCTCTTGCAGATCATGGAAGAAGGACATCTCTCCGATGCCCGCGGTCGCAAAGTAGATTTCCGCAATGCCATCATCGTCATGACCTCCAACGTCGGTGCCGACATGATCATGCGCCAAGGCTCCCTCGGTTTCAACCTCAAAGTGGAGGAAGAGGTCGAAGAAAAAATAGCCTATCGAGACATGCGCAAGAAATTAACCGAATCACTGCGCAGGGTATTTCGCCCTGAATTCATCAACCGTGTCGATTCCGTGATCGTCTTCCGAGCGCTCACACCCGCAAATATCCAAGAGATCGTTTCTTTGGAATTGAAAAAGGTGGCTGAACGCTTGGTTGAGCACGACATTCGCCTCCAACCCACCGATGCTGCTGTTGAGTTATTAGCCGAGCTTGGCTACGACCGAGAATATGGCGCTCGCCCCCTCAAACGCATCATTCAACAAAAGGTTGAAGATGCCCTCTCCGATGCCCTCCTGGGCGGAGAAGTCGAAGATGGCGATCTGGTCATTCTTGACATTGAAATGGGAGAAGATGCCCCTGACATTATCATCAAACGTGGCGAATCCGAAGAAGAAGAGCTCGGAACCCCGGCGTAACAAAACAAGTTTAATTCAAAACAGGTCTGGTGAACACCAGACCTGTTTTTTTATCTATCTAGGATAACCAGTCATTAAATTGACTAACATGTCAATATTACGTATTTTTTTTGATTACCTCTGCCTCAATCCATCGATAGGTTTTTTCCAAACCCTCCTCAAGTGGCACCGAGGGCTCCCAGCCAAACAGCTCGTTGATCAACTTATTATCTGAGTTTCTTCCTCTAACCCCTTCTGGTCCATCAATATGTTTTTTTACAACTTTTGTCCCACTGATTGAAGCCACAATATCTACTAAGCCATTGATCGAGATCAATCGATCACTCCCCAGATTCAGTGGCTCGGCATAGGAACTCTTCATTAATTTAGAAATGCCATCCAGGCAGTCCGTCACATAAGCAAAGGATCTCGTCTGATTGCCATCTCCCCAAATCTCAACTTCGGGATTATTCGTTAGCTTTGCAATCGCCACTTTTCTACAAATGGCAGCAGGAACTTTTTCCCTGCCATTCTCCCACTCGCAATTGGGTCCATAAATATTATGAAAACGGGCAATCCTTACGTTGATCCCATGGTCATGCTGATGGTAAAGTGCGATTTGCTCCATGGTTAATTTTTCCCATCCATAGGCGTCTTGTGGCTGAGCAGGAAAAGCATCCGATTCCTTCAAGGCCATTACCTTTTCCTCCGTTTGTTTAAATTCAGGGTATACACAAGCCGAAGAAGAGAAGAAGAAGTTTTTCACATTATAGTCAACTGCCGCCTGAATTGTATTGAGATTGATCCGCAAATTATTCTGTAATATATGGGCATGATTGAAAGCAATAAACCCCATCCCGCCCATATCTGCCGCCAAAGCATAAACCGTATCGATCCCTTCAGCAGAAATTTTCGCATTATTCATTTCTCTTAGATCAATTTGCAAAAACTCATCTGCCACCGTATCTTCAAATTTTGGAGTGATGATATCTACCCCCCGCACCCATTTTCCCTCTTCTTTTAACCTTCTAACCAAATGATGTCCTACAAATCCACCTGCACCCGTAACAAGAATTCTTTCCATATGTATTACTCCATTAAACTATTTCTGAACTCAGATTTCAACACGGCTACTTTTTAATCTTCTCAATAACCTCTTGATAGACCTCAAGATGCGCTTTTGCGAAAGAATCCCAATTCAAGCTTTCTTTGCTATAGGCCAAAGCATTTTTTCCAAGCTGTTTTCGATATGCTTCATCTTTTGCCAATCTCAAAATCGCCTCAGCCAACAAGGCAGGATTTCTTGCGGGAACCATTAACCCCGTATGTTCATCTTCCACCACCGCCCCCAAACTGCCCACATCAGTAGCAACCACCGGGTTCTCAAATTCATAGGCAACCCCCACAACCCCCGTAGAAGTTGCCGAATTATACGGTAAGACAACCATCTTGGCCTTCTGAAAGAATACCGCCCCTTCCTCATCTTCGATATAACGGTTGATTACCTCTATTCGCTCATGCCCATCCAATTTCCGGTAAGGTTCAAATTTGCCCTTACCGGCGATCACAATTCGCCAATCTGGTAACTCCTCCAAAACTTGAGGTGCAGCCTGTAATAAGGTCTCAATCCCTTTATGCAGATCGATCCGCCCAAAAAAGAGAATCATGTTTTCTTTCGGGATTTCTTTATCCCGCCATTGCGTAATCGCCGAATAAGAACCCTGTTGGATCACATAAGTTTTATCAGCAGCGTAGCCCTTGGATAAAAAATCCTCTTTTAACCAATCCGTTTGCACAATATAAGCATCTGGAATTAATCTGACTAACACCTCCGGGATCAAAAAATAAAGCGGAGTTCCCTCATGCGGTGTAGGATCAAACACCGTATAGACTAACGGCAATTTTAAATATTTTTTGAGCACCCAGGCCACCATCGGGTTCCATTCATGAGAAACCGTGAGATGAGCGATCTCCGCCCCGCATTCCTTTGCGATAGCAACCAACTCTTTATACACCCTTGGATTGAACGCATTCAATAAGGTGCCAACCTTCTTTTTTCCAGTCTCTATCTGATAATGTTTGATCTTTGGGTCAAAGCTGCCCAGCGCCACATCTTTAGAAGTCACCACAGAGACTTCCGCAAATGCACTAAGCGAATTCGTATGCGCTATGCTGTAATGCACCATCGCACCGTGTCTTGAAAGAGCTACGATTAATATCTTCATAATTATTGGATAGTTTACCTTATCGGTGACAACAAGTTTCCAAACCGATTAAGCAGGTTAGGAAACTGTATTATATATATAAAAAGTAAATTACAGAAACATCCTTCGCTAAATTGGGGGCCGTATCATCAAACGGGGTGAATCCGAAGAACTGGGAACCCCAGCGTAGACTGATCAGGTTTATTTTAAAGCAGGCCGCTCTTAGATTGTTAATAAAAGGGGTATCAATCGTGGTCTTTTTCAAAGATTAACTTAACTTGTTCTAGAATTTGCCTGAATACTTGTTGGATATAGGTAATTTTTAACTTCATTGATCCCTTGTCGCCAAGATCAATTTTGAAAAAAGCACCCTTGCGAAGAGAATACCTGCCCCTTTCGATATCACTTTCCAGGGCAAAATCGTAACAGGAGAGGGTTGGATTTAGCCATAATGCGTATTCTCCAACAGCAGCGGCCCCTTTGAAAAGGAACTGGCAATTTGAAAGCAAAAGCATGTCGATAAGGACATCCTCTCCTTTTTTATAATTATTCACGTCTTTAAAGTGAAACGGGGCAACATGGTTTTCTGAGCGAATGGCATTGTAATAAGAAACTCTTCCAGGAAATTCCTTTTCAAAAACTTCAATAAACTGCACTTGGTCCGTTGCCAAGAACAAGTTAAATTCTTTTATTTTATTCTCATCCAGGTGGTGATGTATTGCTTCGATATAAGTTTCTGGACTGGTTGGTTTTGCATAGGAAAAATCAGTCCCTCGGATATGCACACCGATTGAATAGGTGTTTTCTAAGTATTTGGCCTGAAAGTCCGAAACCTTTTGCAGGATATGTGGTTTCACTTTGATGTACTTAGCGACATATTTTCGGCCTAAGGCCCGCTTTTCGTTTATCCATTTTTCTGGCGACGGTGGTTTTTCTTTTGACCAAAAAGTAGCAATTCTTGCTGGATCTATATGATGCCAATTTAATATGTTTTCTTTTGAATATTCGTGGATAAAATCTTTGGCTATTTCATCTTGATCAAGCCAATCCTCCACTTGGTCAATTGAAAGTTTGGCAATCGGATAAAAATAATATGCCCATATGTTTTCCCCCCTCTCTTCATCATAAAAATAAGCCAAGTTTTGCGCGTTATAGTCAACAACTGGAATCCAGTTGTTTTCAATTGCTTTGCGAACACCATTCAAAGCATACGTTATTAATGCCGAAAAACCCGCATTGCTATCGGCATTTTGAATAACGTGAATCTTTTCATATTTATTTTTTATCTCGATCAAGTCCATGGTCATATCATCAAAAGGGTTATTGTTTGATTGCCATTCTATCATTCGACTATATTACTGATTAAATAAACAAATATATTCCATTTTCATTCTTGACATTGAAATCGGAGAAGATGCCCCCGATAGCTTCATCAAACGTGGAGAATCTGAAGAAGAGCTCGGAACCCCAGCGTAAACCGAACAAGTTTAATTCAAAACAGGTCTGGTATATACCAGACCTGTTTTTTTATTTATCGGGGATTTCTAATTCTTCAAACATAACTTAAAGCAAAACCAACTTAATATTACCTATAAGGTCTTTTATATAATAAAATGTAGATATTCATTAACTACTATTTCTCAATTTCTTTACGCTCTGCTAGTGAATATATTTTAAAAAGTTTTCAACGATATCAAGGAGTTTTTATAATGAAGGTTGCTTATGTTTTTGCAATGCCCCGCTCAGCAAGCTATAAACTGGCCCAGATGATTTTGCCCCAGCTAGAAGCAGGAACCCATGGAGTTGAAGTTGTCGGTATGTTTTTCTTTGATGATAATACCTTTGTGTTACGCGAAGGCGACCCTATTGGCGAAAGATTGTCAAAAGTCGCAAAAGAAAAGGGAATGCTTTTAATGATCTGTGATATGTGCGCCCTGGAAAGAAATTTAGCCGAAGGGGAACCCAAATGGTGTGCGCCAGATGGCACTGGGCGAACAGAACCGGGTGTTGTAAAAACACTTAATACGGTTGAGGGTGTAGCAGTTGGCTGTTTCCCAGATCTTTACACAGCTTTAGCTGGAAACATGCCTGATCAAGTTATCACTCTTTAATTTGATTATATTGGGGCCATATCATCAAACGTGGTGAATCCGAAGAAGAAGAGCTGGGAACCCCAGCATAGTTTCAAAATGTTTAATTCAAAACAGGTCTGGTGTATGCCAGACCCGTTTTTTTTATGGGGGAGGTTCATATCCTCTTCCCCCAGACAGCTCAACTCATTTCCGAACTTTGGTCTGTGCTAAACTACAATAATGAAAATAAAATGGGAAAAACTAAGTGAAAAACGCTATAAAAGCGGTTACCGAAAAATGATACGTAGAAAGTATAAACTCCCAAATGGAAAAATTGCAGACTATGCTATTGTCGATAACGGAAAAGCAGTTTGCGCTGTAGCGTTAACAAAAGAAAAAAAAGTAATACTGCTTAAGATTTATAGACCTGGACCGGACAAGATACTTCTAGAACTTCCAGGAGGTCTTATAGAAAGTGAGGATACGCCGGAAAAGGCCATAAGAAGAGAATTCTTGGAAGAGACTGGCTACACTGGAGACTTTGAACTAGTATCTACAACTTATGAAGACGCGTACTCCACCATGATTAGATACAATTTCGTTTCCCAAAATTGTGAAAAGGTTCAAGAACCTGAGCTTGAAGACGATGAGGGCGGTGCAGAAACAATACTACTATCTATTGACGAATTTAAAAGACATCTTAAAAGTGGTGAATTAACAGATCCTGAAACTGGTTATATTGGATTGTTACATCTAAATTTACTATAAACGTTCAAATAGCGTACAGCACTCCCACCCCTTTCCCAATAAATTTCCCCACATCAAACCCTGATACCCATCTTAAAATTCAGTACAAATGCCTATATTGAGAGGATTTGTTTTTCTGTATAATGGAATAGGCGTAATGATATATTTGTGGAGGAATTTAAGTGTAATTTACGGAGAATATAAATACCGTTTTTGATAAGAGTAATTATCAGTAACTATTCATAAATTTATATGTAGGATTTATTTAGTGCTCCCTTTAAAAAATGTCTAATTTAGGATGAAGAAAATGAAAAATAATAAAGCCAATTTTCTATTATTATTCCTCATCTTTTGTTTTGGAATGTTTTTAAGAACCTATAGGCTGAACAACACCTTTCAAAGCTCTGACAATGCATTTCTAGCAACAAAGATTTTGACTAATCCTGGCTATCGATGGATGATTTTTGAGAATTATGGGGTTTTAATAAATTTCTACGTGAAAGTTTTTACAGGTTTTTTGTCATTATTGGGGATTCCATTAAATGAGTTTTGGTTTAAATTACCTATTGCAATTATTGGCAGCGCGCAAATAATTTTATCTTTTGGTTTTTTAAATTGGTTAATGAAGAATAGAGCTTCCGCATTATTAGGCGCAGGTTTAATATCAATTCTTCCAATCCATGTAATGCAATCAAGGTATTTATGGGGTTATGAGGTTTTAGGAACTTTTTTCTTAACAATAGCAATATGGGTACTATTGCTTTATTTTGAAAACCCAACCAAAAAGAATGGTTTTTTTGTATCTTTATCAATAGGGTTTTACAGCATATCCCATGGCTACATACTTCCCGGAAGTATCACACTATTTATCATAATGATGATCTCAGTTGGGAGAGATGATGGAATAATAAACCGTTTGCGAAAAGTTATTCATCATATTATTAATTCGAAAATTTATCTCATCCCCCTCCTTTTTCTCCCATTAACGATTTTCCCCCTCATTCATGCACTTTCAAAAGACACAAGATTAGGATTTTATGTTTTTGATTATCTTTGTGACTTTTTATCTGGTTTGGGGGCAGGATTCGCAATATTGGTTGGATGGGGAATATTAAAATTCTTTATCTCAAACCATACAAAGGTCCATACTGAATGGCTCTTTTTGATAGTATCATTTATATATTCCGCACCACTGATTTTTGGTGCCTCCCCTGGAACAACAGTTGCTGAAGGGTATTTTTTAATTAGTACATATTTCTTATTGTTGTTTGTAATCCTAATTCTAAATAGATATATAAAACAAACTAGACTGGTTTTTCGGGTTTTATTTTTTTCGTCGGTATTATTGACCACCTGGGGAATTTTCGAATCGGTTTTACTAAGAGATCAGGGGTTTGACCCATCTTTTATAAAAGCCAATCGGGGAATGGCAGCTATTGATCCAGGTTCTAAAGCTGCTGCATATGAAATTCGCACGGAACTTGGCAATGATATAAAAATCCTAGCTCTCCATGGAGCTCTAGAGCCACCAAATATGGAATATTATTTTGGGAAAACAGAAATTTCTTTTTTCGATTTAACTTCAGAATTAAAAACTTTAGCCTATCAAAAATACATAAACCTTGTTGATGTTGTTGTTGTAGGAAAAGACTTCTTAACAACTATGAGTATTGATCCCAATTTCTATCAATGGATTGAAATTTCATCAGAAAATGTACCCCAAATGTGGGTTTTTTTGAGGAATACTTTTGAAAAACATTCCATTTCAATTTACACCGAGGAATTTAATTCAAAATATGATTTGTTATATCCAAAATATTCCAACCTTTTAGATTAATTTATAATTATATAAAGATTCTAAATTCTCATGGCAATTAAAATTCATTTGCGAATATGGCTAATTTTCAGGATATGAACCCTAGCCGGTGAGGTCGGGTGTTCAAATCCTCTCGTCATAACTTCCCCACTTCCCCCTTGACCTTATAGAACATCTGTGCTACAATTGACCCTGAGAAGGAAATCTTTATGGGCGGAAATAGGGCATATACAAAAATATTCAATTTTCATCTCACTCCCCACCCCCTCCACCTTGCAAATATCTAACTTAAGGGTTAATATAGAACATATGTTTAGTAAACCGAGGAATAGCTAATGGCCAAAGCACGCACAGTCTATATCTGCCAAGAATGTGGGCGTCAGTCCACCAAAGAAATGGGGCGTTGCCCCCAATGCGGCGAATACAACACCATGGTCGGCGAAGTCGTCGAAGCAAAAAGTACCGTTAAAAAAACAGCCCCCCGTGGCCTCAGTGGTCGCTCCACTCCCCGCAAACTATCCCAGATCACCGGCGATATGGAAGAACGCATGCCCCTCTCCATCGGCGAGTTCGCCCGCGTCCTGGGCGGCGGCATCGTCCACGGCTCCGTCGTCCTCATCGGTGGCGATCCCGGCATCGGCAAATCCACCCTCCTCCTTCAAGCCGCCATGGCCCTCGCCAAAAACAAAAAAGTGCTCTATGTCTCTGGCGAAGAATCCGAACACCAGATCAAAATGCGCGCCGTCCGCCTCACCCAGGGAGAAAAAGAGTCCACACCTTTGCCCGATAATCTACTCCTCGTTACCGAAACCAACCTAGAAGTCATCTTAGATCATGTCGCTTCAGTTGCCCCGCCAGTCTTAATCGTCGACTCCATCCAAACCACCTACACTTCCGATTCCGACTCTTCCGCCGGGTCGGTCACCCAAGTCCGAGAATGCTCGTCCCGCCTGCGTGAACTCGCCAAGAACAACGGCATTGCCGTCTTCCTCATCGGTCACGTCACCAAAGAAGGCGCCATCGCCGGCCCCCGCGTCCTCGAGCACATCGTCGATACCGTTCTCTATCTCGAGGGAGATCGTTTCGGCGCATACCGCTTATTACGCTCCGTCAAAAATCGCTTTGGCGCTACCGCCGAAGTGGGCGTCTTCGAAATGCAAGAACGCGGCATGGTCGAAGTCAGCAACCCCTCCGAAGCCTTCTTAGCCGAGCGCATGGTCAACGCCCCCGGCTCCGCCATTGCCGTCACCATGGAAGGCACTCGCCCCCTTTTGGTTGAAGTCCAGGGACTCACCAGTCCCACCTCCTTTGGCAATCCCCGCCGCACCGCCAATGGCGTAGATTTCAATCGACTCCTCCTCATCTCCGCAGTGCTCACCCGCCGCATCGGTGTCCGCCTCTCCGATCAAGACGCCTTCGTCAATGTCATCGGCGGCCTGAAAATTGGCGAGCCAGCCGCAGACCTTGCCGTAGCCGTCGCCATCGCTTCTTCAATGAAAGACCAAGCCGTCAAAGCAGACACCGTCCTCATCGGTGAAGTGGGTCTCTCCGGCGAATTGCGCCAGGTCAGCCAAATGCCCGCCCGCCTGCACGAAGCCGCCAAATTGGGCTTCAAAACCGCCATCGTCCCCAAACGCCTGCGCAAGGGAGAACCCTGGCCCAAAGAAATCCAGATCATCGAAGCGCGTACCCTTAGCCAAGCATTAGACAAGGCCTTATTAAAAGAATAATTTCCAGAATACCGGGGGCAATATGATATATACTAAAAGCATAAAATTCAACAAAAAGACATCTGGTTTTAAACATTCAAGGAAGGGCACAATGAAAAAGATGAACCATTCCAGAAGCTGGAGATTAATAGGCTTTGCGCTTTTAATCATCATTTCCGCCTTAGCCTGCACCACCACAACAGAGATCGTGGCTACACAAACCCCCGAACAATCTTCCTCACCGACACCTACAAGTGATCCCTCCATTTATCCAGATGCAGGCATTGAACCTCCTGAACCCGCAGTTTTAGAGTATGGCCCCTGGGTCTTCTACCAAACCGATCCCCAACACCGCCCCGGCAATTTTGCTTACCAACTGGCCAATGGCTCCGAAGAAAAATTCCTCGATGACCCCGCCTATATGGGAGATTTTGAACTCTTTTTAAATGGTGCCTTTGATCGAGTTATCCTGCCCTCCCCAACCGGGGATAAGGTCGCCTTCTATGTCACCAAAGACGATAAAGCCCAGGTATGGGTTTTAGATCTGGTCAATAATGCGATCACTGCCAAGATCGAACTGTTTTTCACAGAGACAGACGCCGATCCAACCACCATTCTCAGCAATTATTTATGGCGCCATAAAATGATGCAGTGGTCCCCCGACGGCAGCTATCTAGCCCTAGCCGCCAATTTACAAAGTTCCGAACACAGCTTGCTCCTCTATGATTTTACCGCCCATGAACTAAGCACCCTCGCCGAACATGTCCAGCATATTGGCCTTGTCGATTGGTCTCCAGACAGCCATTCAATAGTTTATGTAACCCTCCCCACCTTAGGCCCCTCCGTGCCTTATGCATCCGTTTGGGCCGCCACCATTGATGGGGATTATCAACCCATAGCAGGCATGTCCCCCTCATACATGGTGGAAAGTCTGGGCTGGATGGATTTCGACCAGGTGGTCGTCGAAGACCTGCAATGGGAATTTCCCCCCACCAATTTACGAGCCCTGGATTTGAATTCTGGCGAGATTTCTTCTGTCTTTGATGATTTTACGACCAATGCATATTTACTCCCAGGTGGGCAATTGCTCTTCGCCAATATTTACGAAGGCAGTATTTATTACTCCCAAGCCCCTACAGAAATGGAGCAGGGCATCTACATTAAACAACTTGACGACGGGGCTGTAGACCTGCTTATCCCCAGCAAAACATCCTATTTGGTAAATTGGTATCCCGAAATTGAAAAGTTTTTGGTATTCGACGGACCAGCGGCATATCTATATGATCTCAACGGGGAAATTGCCTGGGAAACACCCCAAACCCCCGACATTTCCCCCTCCCCAGATGGCAAGTACATCCTGGTCGGCAATGATCTCCTCTTAGAGATTTATACTCCCTCCGGAGAGTTGCTTTGGTCAACCCCCGCCAGCGCCACCGACCGGGTGCAATGGCTGTCCGATTCGAGCGGTTTTTACCATTTTGGCAATTCAGACCTGGGTGTCTTTGTCAGCTTATACACCGAAAACAGCAATTGGGAAGCCGAGATATTGGATAATGTGATCTGGACTGGTTATGAGTATCAGTATTTTATAGTGGAATAAAAAGAAGGAGAAAGCTATGCCCCAAGTTGCCATTGTGACCGATAGTGTCGCTACAGTGCCCGACGAAATGATGGAGGAACTAAAGATCAATTGGGTACCCTATTATATTCATCGCGGCAATGAAGTGCTTCGTGACCTGATCACCGTCAAAAGGAAAGAGTTTTTTGAATGGCTGCCCACCGCCAAAGAGCTGCCCAAAACAGCAAACCCCAGCGCCGGCGAATATTTAGAAAAATATAAAAGCATCGCTGAAAAAGGTATCAAAAAAATCGCCAGCATTCATATTTCATCGGTAAATAGCGGGGCTTTCCAGGCTGCCAATATGGCAAAATCCATGCTCAAAGAAATTATGCCCGACATCAAAGTGGAGGTGATCGATAGCTGGAACGCCTCTATGTGCCAAGGCTGGATGGTGATCGAAGCCGCGCGCGCCGCATTGAAGGGCGCAACCCTAACCGAGGTAAAAGACTTGGTTGAAAAAATGGTGCCGCTCACAAAAATGCTGCAAACTGCGGACACGCTTCGGTATCTTTATTTGGGCGGACGCATTGGCAAAGCAAAACATATCGCCGCCACGGCATTAAACATCAAACCGATCATTGGGATCGAAGAGGGCTTGATCGTCCCCCTTGGGCAGGCGAGAACTCGAAAGAAAGTCTATGCAATGATGGTGGACAAATTGGATAAGGCGGTTGGTCAGGGCGCGATCAAAATCGCTTATGTGCATGCAGCCGCATTGGAAGAAACGGAAAAACTGCGTGTTTTGGTTGAACAAAAGGTTGAGGTGGTTGAAACGATCATTGCGGAACTTCCACCCGCCTTAGGGGTTCATACTGGCCCTGGGACGGTCGGCTTCTGCTACTACCCCGTTACTGACTAAAATTCCCTCAAAAAAAAACGATCTTTCGCATTTAATCAGGGTGCTTTATCCCTTTGCACCCTTCCAAAAGACCCATACCTTTGTGATACTATGAAGAAGATGAGCGTCAACAAACAAATCACTCCCAAATTTCATATTGCGGACATACCCATTTATGGCGACAAAGTGCTTTCCCCCATGGATGGTTTTTCCGACCAACCATTTCGGGGTTTAGTACGGCAGATGGGCTCTGCAATTAGTTATACAGAATTCGTTAGCTGTATAGATGTCACATTAAACCGTAGATTAACCGATTGGCGATTGACTTATGAAGAAGTTGAACGGCCTGTTGTATTCCAGATCTATGACGACGACCCCAGCAGAATGCTGGAAGCCGCCCTCATCTTAGAGGAACAAAACCCCGATATCATCGATGTTAATATGGGCTGTTCGGCAAAAGCAGTTTCGGCACGCGGGGCCGGGGCGGGCTTGCTAAAAACACCCAAGAAGATCGAGGAAATATTCAAAAAACTCACAAAAGAATTATCTATGCCCGTGACGGCAAAGATTCGCATTGGCTGGGATGAAGAAAGCCTCAATTATTTAGAAGTGGCAAAGATTATCGAAGATAATGGGGGGCAAATGATCGCCGTGCACGGCCGCACCAAGGAACAGGGCTATGGTGGAAAAGCCAACTGGGATACGATCGCAGAAGTAAAACAAGCCGTTAGTATTCCGGTGATCGGCAATGGAGACATTTTTTCTGCCAAGGATATCGCTTCAATGAAGGCACACACAAAATGTGATGCAGTGATGATCGGGCGTGCGGCCATTGGAAATCCGTGGATCTTTTCCGGATTAGATCGAGACCAGGTAGCACCCGCCCAGGTTAAAATAACCATGCTGGAGCATCTTGAGAGAATGATAAACTTTTATGGTGAGGACGAGGGGCTTACCCGTTTTAGAAAACATGCAAAACAATATATGAGCCCCGTTTCACTCACTCGGGAGCAACGAAAAGAAATATTTACGGCTAAAACAACTGAAGATTTTTCAGTATTATTAGATCAAATGCTTATCGCAAGTTAATCCTTTGGAGAGGAGACTATAATGAAAAAGAATTTGAAAATCATTAGTTTTATTCTTATTTTGGTCCTGTCAGCCTTGGCCTGCAATCTGCCAGGTCAAGATGGCGCAGACCAAAAAGGGCTTGATGATGAAAGTCTAAAAACGAGCGTGGCTGCAACAATTTCAGCCGCAGACCCAGACAATCCTGTTGCCCCAGCCAATACAGAAGAACCGGGTGGAGATGCCACTGAAAATGTAGCCACTGCTACATTAGAGCCTACTGGCACACCCACTGAAACCCAAGAACCTACCCCCACAGTTTCCCCAACCCCACCTGCCGGTGACCCAAAATTGACATTGGGCGACCCTGATTTCCGAGATCAATTCAACTCTGGCTCAAATTGGACGGTGCATGATGAGGCCTCATCGACTACCGAGATCAAAAATGGAAGATTTTACTTTACTAAACATAATCCCTCCCCCTATTCAGATGAATGGCTCTTTACATGGCCCGAAATCAAAGATTTCTATCTTGAAGTTACCGCAGTGACTCCCGACAGCTGTACGGGAAAAGACAGGTTTGGGTTAATCTTCCGTGCCCCCACCTATGATAAAGGTTATATCTTTTATTTGGCTTGTGACGGCACCTATAAACTTAATTTTTGGAACGGCGCAAATATGATTAGTCTAAAGGATTGGACTGCTTCCAGTAAGATTGAAGCTGGTGCGAGCAAAGCCAATCGGTTAGGTGTAAAAGCCGAAGACAATGATATTTCATTGTACGTGAACGGGAAATTCTTGGTTACTATTGAAGACGATTCTCATATCGACGAAGGCTATTTTGGTTTTGTAATCACCGGAGCCACTACTGCAGAATTTACGGTCACTTTCGATGAACTGATGTACTGGGAATAAAAACATTTTATAGCCCCAAATTAATAAACAAAAGACCGCTCAATAATCTAAACTGAGCGGTCTTTTTAGTTTTAAGAATAATTGCTTAGAATAATCCTGCGGTATAGAATGCAGCAAGGGCAAAAATGACATGGCCGATCAATCCGCCCATAAAAGCCATCACGCCACCATTCTTGGTCATGTAAAACCCGCCGTCCATGCCCGGCATGATGCCCATCATGAATCCGACTACTAACCAATGCACTACACCTAAGATCGCCGCATTAAGATAGGAGTCAAAGAACCCTGAGTAAGAGTAGATAAAAACAAAAACGATGCCCATTACAAGGTGCATCATCCATCCAACTGCTTTGTTTCCTTTTCCAAACTTGTTCGTAAGCATCCCGACAATGTCCATTTCGGGCATGCTCATTTTTGGAGCCAGTACCATTACCATGGTCATGACCAATGTTCCGACAATTCCTGCAATAACTAAATTCACTTTAGCGTCCTCCCGCTGTGATAAAGAAAAAGTTTGTTCGTTTGCCAATAGTTCCTTGATACGAAAACCTGAGTTATCTTACCTAAACCTTAAAAAAACCTACGGGGTAAGGTTAATTTTCTATGCCACATCCAATTAGTAAGAGCGATAGCTTAGTACAAATTTTTTCATGATCTTCCTTTCTCCTTGATTGATGTCTTTGATAAGACAGTACAGTTTTTAAAAAAAGAACAACCCCCAAAACGGGTTGTTCTTTTTGGGTATAATCAAAGCGTCAGTATTATTCGCCAACCACCTACCAATAATAAAGAAAACCTATGGAAATCCTATCCTCAAAAATTAATTCATCTGATCCGAATTTCAAAGAGAACCAATCTCATCACCTTGCATTGGCTAAAGAACTGCGGGCCAGATTGAAAGTTGTTGAGGGAGGAGGTCCAAGCCGAGTAGAACGACATGAAAAGCGGGGGAAACTTTTTGTTCGAGATCGAATTAAGAAACTATTAGACTCTGGTTCCCCCTTCTTAGAATTATCGGCTTTAGCTGCCACCGATCTTTATGATGGAAATGCCCATGGGGCAGGGATAGTCACCGGCATCGGGCGGGTAATGGGAAAAGAAGTGATGATCATCGCCAATGACGCAACAGTTAAAGGGGGTTCCTATTACCCAATGACCGTTAAAAAGCATTTACGTGCCCAGAAAATTGCTGAAGAAAACCATCTTCCTTGCATCTATTTGGTTGATTCGGGGGGGGCTTTTTTGCCCATGCAAGACGAGGTTTTCCCAGATAGGACTCATTTTGGACGGATTTTTTATAATCAGGCGCAAATGAGTGCAAAAGGAATCCCACAGATCGCTTCTGTAATGGGTTCGTGCACCGCTGGTGGGGCATACGTACCAGCAATGAGCGATGAGGCGATCATTGTTAAGGGGACGGGCACGATCTTCTTGGGTGGTCCTCCCTTAGTGAAAGCAGCTACTGGAGAGGATATACCCGCTGAAGAATTGGGGGGCGCGGATGTGCATACTCGCTTTTCGGGGGTGGCAGATCATATGGCAGAGGATGATGAGCATGCCTTGGAACTTTGCCGCGATATTGTTGAAACCCTAAATTTTCAAAAAACCCTTTCTACTGAAGTTGAAATCCCCGAAGAACCCTTGTATGAAGCAGAAGAAATTTACGGGGTGTTGCCCAAATCCTTCCGGGAGAGCTATGATGTGCGAGAGATCATCACCCGCATTGTGGATGGCAGCAAGTTCCGAGAATTTAAAGCACGCTATGGCATAACTTTGGTATGTGGATTTGCAAATATTGAGGGCTATCCAGTGGGGATCATTGCCAATAATGGCATCCTTTTTAGCGAAAGTGCGTTGAAGGGCACCCATTTTATTGAGTTATGTGAGCAACGCGGCATTCCGTTGCTTTTCCTTCAAAACATCACCGGGTTTATGGTTGGGCGGGAATATGAGGCGGGGGGAATCGCAAAAGACGGGGCAAAGCTGGTGCATGCGGTGGCTACTGCGACTGTGCCTAAGTTGACGGTGATGATTGGCGGTTCTTTTGGGGCAGGAAATTACGGCATGGCCGGCAGAGGGTACAGTCCGCGGTTTTTATGGATGTGGCCGAATGCGCGAATTAGTGTAATGGGGGGAGAACAAGCAGCAAAAGTGATGCTTACGATTAAACAAGATCAATTAGCCAAAGAGGGAAAACCTGCTCTTTCCGATAAAGAAGCTGAAGCACTGATGAAACCGATTCTAGAAAAATATGAGAAGGAAGGCAGTCCTTATTATTCTACTGCCCGCCTTTGGGATGACGGAGTGATCGATCCTGCGGAGACCCGCCAAGTATTGGGGTTGGCTTTATCGGTTGTCCTTAAAGCGCCTCGGGAAGGAAAGGGCTTTGGTATTTTTAGGATGTAATTGCACTAAAGACATAAAATAAATGAATGTTTGGGAAGAAAAGGTTCGCAGTAAATTAGCAAAAGACTTGGATGTCGAGACAAGTTTTGATCAAATCAGACAGGAATGGCACTTTACTGGCAATTATAAAGAACATGGGTCGCCAAATGCGACCTGTGAACTGTGCGGAAATAAGGGGTTAAGACATCATTATCTGATCGCCCACAAACAGACTGGCGAAGCGCTTTGGGTGGGCTCGCAGTGTATATTGAATTTCGATGAAAGCATTTATGGGGAAGTTAAAAAGTTCGTCGCGCAAAACAAAAAGAAAAACAAATACAAACAGATGGGGAACTTTTAGAAAAGATCATGCCGCCAATAGTGGCCTTATATGATCTACTGCCAAGTGAGAGACAGCGAAATTTGCACTGGGTGGTGGGCAAATTTAGACGACGGGGGGGCTTTTCTCCAGCTGACTTAGCTAAAGTGTTTGCTGCCTAAAAACGTGAGAACATCGATTACCCCGACTCTAGTTACCCGGTAATCCTCCGATCAAAACAAGATAAGGTTGAGCTTTTGAGCATGGGGAAGAGGGAATTGGAAATCATTTGGGGTTGTCTGACGGAGAAGCAAAGAGAAAGACTAATCCCATAATTTGTTTAGTAATAAATATATGTGATTAAACAAAAGACCACCGAAAGTATATTCGATGGTCTTTTAATTAGTTTATGTTCTTTTATGCACTCAGATCAAAGTCGTCCTCATCAAAATCATCTTCGTCTTCATTTTCGTCTTCAAAGTCTATATCATCGAAATCATCTTCGTCGTCAAAAATTTCATTCTCATCCTGAAAAGTAAATTCGTATTCGACTTCATCTTCAGGCAAGCGGACCCAAAGTAAAAGCAATTGGCCATCATTGCCATCCGCAGAACGGGCTGCAACGATCGGCACTTCCATGGTTAAACCGGCAGAATCGCGAAATTCTAGATTGATCGGTTCACGGCTGTTCCATGCTCGATAGCAGCGTTCGACGAGCGCTTGTCCGTTAAAAGTTCTTAGTCGCGTAACTGCCACATTCGCCAAGGTGGGACCTTCAATAATCCCATTGGCCCAAACGTCGTTTACTAATTCAAATGTAGGGGTTGGACCCTCAATAATTGTGATTTTTTCGTCTTTCATAGTTTCCTCAGGTGCTTAATTAATAAACACTTTCGAACATCTTACCACAAAGATTTTGTTCCCGCTGAGGCTTTAATATAAGTTTAATGTTTGCATTATTTTACGGATTCTCATCAGAGGGTATAATTTTATTCTCAAAGGAGAACCGTATGTTTAAGCTAATTATCCTGGTTGAGCCGCAAGAAGATTGGCTGCAATTTGAGCAAGCTTGGCCTCAATTTTTGGCAATTGCCGAAAAAATGCCGGGGCTTCAACGTGAAGTAAACAGCCCAATTTATACTACTTTACACGGCAACAATGAAGTCGCTATGATCCATGAACTCTATTTTAATTCGCAAGAAGATTTGCGTTTGGCGATGACATCTGACGAGGGAAAGGAATCAGGGAAAATTTTACAGATCATCACCCATGGCAAGGTGACACTATTATTTGCTGACCACCTTGAGGATGAATTCAAAAACATTGAAGCATTGAAAAAACCGGAAATTGAAGGACCCCCCGGTGACAAAGCTTAAACCCCTTGGGGTAAAAGATCTGGAAGCCTATCTCAAACAGGAAGGGATTCCTGGGGAAATATTGATCCTCGACAGCCCCACCCCAACGGTGGAGACTGCAGCAAAAGCCCTAGGCATTGAACCTGATCAGATCGTCAAATCAATTTTGTTTATGATTAACGAGGAGCCTGTATTGGCCCTGGGTTGTGGTTTGGACCTGATCGATAGACGGCTGGTGGGGAAATATTTCGAAGTGGGGAGGAAGAAGGTGAAAATGGCGGATGCGGACGGTGTATTAAAATATGGTGGATACCCGATTGGGACCGTCCCTCCGATTGGTCATCGGCAGCTAATTCCAACCCTGATGGATGAAAAAATATTAAGGCATGAAGTCGTCTATGTCGGGGGCGGCGCCCATAATGCGATGCTCAGAATGAAGGCAAAGGATGTGCTACAGTTTTCAAACGCCGTGGTACTGGATTTAAGCACTCCCAAAAATATGTCAAAAGGAAAATGAATTGTCATTTAAACCCATTCCCATCAATCCAAAGAAGTCACCCAAAATCTGGGTATACATCGTGGTCTCAACATTAATATTGGGCGTGGTGGGATATTTTGCCTATCAATATCTTTTTTCACCTGGATCTCGCAGATGGTTAGACTTTTCGGCATTTAAACAAAACCGAGACGATTATGCCGAAATTCTGTTACTGCCCGGGATGCGTTGTGGGGATGCACCCTTTGCTTTTCCTACTACCGGGGCAATATTTGGTCTCTGGAGTCAATCCTACCGGCCCGGACATATCCATGCCGGGTTAGATATCTTTTCTGCTACTGAGCCAGGGGCAACACCTGTTTATGCGGCATACCCTGGCTATTTGACTCGCAAGGCTGATTGGATCTCAACGGTCATTATTCGCCACCCCAATGACCCCCTGGAACCTGGTAGACAAATTTGGACGTATTACACCCATATGGCGGATGACCAGGGTGAAGAAAGTTTTGTGTCAGAAGATTTTCCCACTGGCACCGCTGAGGTCTTTGTGGAAGCGGGGCAATTTTTAGGGTATCAAGGCAATTATTCCGGAAACCCGGCAAACCCGACTGGGCTTCATTTGCATTTTTCCGTAGTAAAAGACGACGGGAATGGCTCCTTTCTAAATGAATTGGAAATCAAGAATACTTATGACCCTTCCCCCTATTTAAATTTAGCAGTTAATCATGAGAATAACCCTGAAACATTTCCAATTTGCGAGGATGAAATAACCTTTGAAAATTGGGATCTGGTAAAAGAATATGAATGATCTTAAAGGAAAAGTGGTCTTAATCACGGGTGCCGGGCAGGGTTTTGGGGCAGCAATGCTGCCTGCTTTAGCAAAACAGGGTGCGATCATCGCGGCAAATGATATCACCACGATCAATCTGGATTCTCCAATTGAGCAAATCATCACAGCGGGGGGGCGGGCAAAGGCATACGATGCAGATGTATGTAAAAAACTAGCGTTACAAACGATGCTTGGTGATGTATTAGAGGATTTTGGAAGAATCGATGTATTGATCAACCATGCCAGTGTGCAACCGAGAATGCCAATTCTTGAAATGGACGAATGGGATTGGCATCGCACCTTAGATGTAAATCTCACCGCTACATTTTTGGCAACACAAAGTGTCGGACGAATGATGCGGGAACAGGGTGGGGGAAAGATTTTAAATATTGGTTTGGTGGAAAGTGGGGAGGGCTTGGATAAAAGAAGTGCCTATTTATCCTCTAAAATGGGAATAGAATCTTTCACTTTAGCTGCCGCTTCAGAGTTAGCAGAACACAAAGTTTATGTAAATGCATTATTGCCCAATAAGTCAAATATGGAAGAAAGTGTGCAAGCTGCACTTCGTTTAATACTAGGTGATCAAACCGCCCAAGTGATTAAAATAGAAGAAGAAAAATAATTCTGCCGTATAATTAATCAGGTCTGAATTAGGAGTAAAAAATGACGGAATATTCCTCTATCCTTGTTGAAACTCGAGAAAACGTTGGACTGATTCGCCTTAATCGTCCGCGTGCCTTTAATGCGCTAAACACTGAATTGATCACAGAATTAGTGGATGCCCTGCAAAAATTTGATCAGCAAGATGGGGTGGGAGCGATAGTAATCACCGGAAATGACAAGGTGTTTGCTGCGGGTGCGGATATCAAAGAAATGGCCGAGTCGACTGTTGTGGATCGGATAAAGAATGATTCCATCGCAATCTTATCTAAGATCAGGCAAGTCAAGAAACCGATCATTGCGGCGATTTCTGGATGGGCATTGGGCGGGGGCTGTGAACTTGCCATGGCCTGTGACATGATCATTGCCTCTGAAACCGCTCAATTTGGGCAACCTGAAATCAATCTAGGGGTGATTCCAGGAGCCGGGGGTACACAAAGATTAACCCGAATAGTGGGCAAAGCAATTGCCATGGAAATGATCTTAAATGACCGCAGACTAACCGCCGAAGAAGCCCTTCAAATGGGCCTAATTAATCGGGTTGTACCCGTGGAGATCTATTTAGAAGAAACCTTAAAAATGGCCCAAGAAATTGCTGTACGTGCCCCGATCGCGGTTCAGTTCGCAAAGAAAGCGATCAACCAAGCTTACGAATCTTCACTGTCAGATGGGTTGGAGGACGAACGCCAGGCCTTTTATCTATTGTTTGGCACTGAAGATCAAAAAGAGGGGATGCGCGCATTTTCCGAAAAACGACCCCCAAAATGGCAGGGGAAATAAACAATATTCATACGCATCGTCTGCTTTAACAATAAAAGAGGATATGCAAAAATTTCGAGATCTTGTCCTGGCCTTTAGGCAATTAGATTTAGATGGAAGCCGACCGGTAATCGCTCATGCTTCCCTGTCTTCTTTTGGCTATGTGAATGGGGGAGCGGAGGCGGTTGTTGGAGCCTTAGATCATCATTTTGATCAGGTGATCATGCCCACCTTCACCTATAAAACAATGATTGTGCCGAGTTCTGGCCCACTGAATAATGCCAGCAAATATGGCAGCCTTGTCGATCTGAACAAAATGACGGAATTTTTTCATGCAGATATGCCCGCTGACAAACTCATGGGGGCTGTACCGGAATTGCTGCGAAAGCAAGCCAAAGCTACTCGATCATTTCACCCAATATTGTCCTTTGCCGGAATCAATGCAAAAGAAATCCTCGATCAACAAACGTTAAAACATCCCCTAGCACCCATCGCAAAATTAGCGGATCTGGACGCATGGGTTTTGCTCTTGGGGGTGGGTCAAAAAGCTAACACAAGTATTCACCTTGGAGAACGGCTTGCTGGAAGAAAAACTTTTATGCGTTGGGCATTAGTGCCTGATCTTATCGTAGAGTGCCCGGGTTTCCCTTCATGCTCAGACGGATTTGATGCGATCGAAGATCATATTCAGCCCATCGTTCGAAAAAAACATGTGGGAAAAGCTTTGATCAAGGCAATTCCTTTGCGAGGGCTAATTAAAATAACTAGAAAATTGGTAGAAGAAGATCCTCTAGCATTATTATGTGAGAATTTTTATTGTGAGCGCTGCAAGGCCGTACGCGCAGAAGTGGCATATAAATTGTTAAACGATTAATTTCTTCACTATAAAACTAAATTTTCAATTTTTATCGTACCTCTTCCTGCCACGATGGGTTATTAATTAAAACTATTTATCCCTAGGAGGATATTCTTATGCTTTATGCAATTATTGCTATTCTTTGTGGTCTGTTGCTTCTTTCAAACTATTTCCCAAAAATAGCTTCAGCTTTAAAACCAATTGAAGGTATTGTTGGTTTGGTAGCACTTGTACTTGGCATTGTGAGTGTACTCGGCGGCCTTACCCTTGTCAATGTCACCTTGATCCTGGCTGGAATTATATTGGCTGTAAGCATGATCCCATCACTGGCGAAAGCGGCGGGCTCCCTGGCTCCCTTACGCACAGTTTTAGGTGTGATTGCCTTAGTTGTCGGTGTCATAAATTTATTGTAAGCATTTCGGACTTTTCAGAAAGGGCTTTGCTATATAGCAAGGCCTTTTTTTCCTTAATTACCCTGAACGACAGGGGTTATTGTATATATTCTGTGTTCTCCTCTATAATATAGTTCATGAGTAAATTTAAACTGTACCCCTGGGTGGAGATTTTTTTTGTAAGTCTCTTCACCCTTCTTTTTTATTCTTTATTACAAAAATACATTATTCCGCGAACCTATCACTCTGATGTGATCTGGTACCTCGAAGCGGCATTTCATAACCTTGGAGATTTTTTACTCTGGGTAAATCGATATGCCCATGTATATTTCCTCAAAATTTTCTTTCTTTTCTCCAACGATCCTTTCGAAGTTGGAAAAAATTATTGGGTGTTTATGTTCACTGCAACAACCTTGTTGGTTTACCTTAATGCCCGCCTTCTAACCCCTCGCAGCAAATTTCTCCATGGCATACTGGCCGTTGGATTTTTCCTTTCCATCAATGTTTTTTCAAACACCCTTGGTGTTCCCCTTGTAGATTACACAAGCATGTTGATCGTTTTGACAATCTCGCTGGTGTATTTGAGCTCTTTGAGAAGGGGGCATACAGTCAAATGGCTGCTGATCCTTTTAGGGTTTTTATTCTTTATAGCCTTTAAGACTAAAGAAACCGCTTGGGTTTCTGCCATTTTGCTTTTTGGTTTGATGTTTGATGAAAATAATACATTTAATGTCGAAAGTTTGAAAAAAAATGGGCTGCAAGTCCTTATTGGTGGATTAATTGGCGGATTATTATTTATTGTATTGGATGGTCTTTTGCTTAAGGATCCTCTTTTTGGATTACGGCCAGCTAATCTTTCAACCCCCACCGGTTTTTTTATCAATGCAAATCCAAATCTCACTGAACCTGGAAACTGGTATAACAATGTGCTTTTCCAAGCTGCCCCCCATCTTTTAGCATTCTATTTAATCAGCCTGGTAAAACAAAAAAAGCATGCTTGGCCTTTAGCAAATCGGTTGTTTTGGTCAATTCCTATTTTTACTATTCTCAGCATTACCGCTTTCCAACTAACAGCAAACTATGATCTCTTTTTGCTGCGTTTCTTATTTCCCGTGTTAGCAATATTTTCAATTGCTGCTCCCCAATTTATAGAATTTAAAATGCCCGTTTCAAAGAAAGATCAAATAATTTTTTGGTCCACCCTCATTTTAGGAAGCATGTTTTTAAGGTATGTTTGGCTAGGAACGGAAATCTTCTCCAACATTAATGATTTGGATCACCCTCAATTAATAAACAGCTTGTTTCGGCCGATCATTTTCACCTTGCTTTTGTTATTAATCCTATTGGTTGATAAATATAAGTCCTATTTTGTATTTATTCCAATATTTTTAATTATTGGTTTTTTAATACAACCGATAAAGAAGAATTATCAAGCACTTGCAATTCCAGAGGAAATATACACTGTTCAACCTCGCTTTTATCCGTTCATGGAATTTGAGGATCAAATCGAATTCAGTCCGGAGATGAGTTTTTATATTTCGCCGAATGTACCCAAAACGAATTTCTATTTATCTGAGAATGTGGATACTGTCGTTGCAGTTTTTAACCTGGTCTTCAATGTTCAGGCCGATCGGGAAAATTTTATTTTTAATCCTACCCCCGAAGAACTAATGGATATAGCGAGCAATAATGAATTTGACTATGTCCTACTGGTCAGCGACGATTGGAATCAATATTTCGATGGAAGCATTTTAGATTTTTGTGCTTTTAATGAAGATAGTGACGAGATATTAGTACTCCTGGATTGCCGCTAATCATACTAAAATCCTCCTGCTTTATCAAAAATTTACCCCTTTTAGAAACTTTCGTCCATATATATATCTAGATAATTTTTTGGATTTAAATCAAAACCTTATTACAATAAGGTATGGAAAATAAAAACATCCAATTAATCGAATCTCTGGCGGCGAATGCCTGGCAAGCAGAAAGCTCACAAGGTTTAGAAGGCTGGCTTTTGCGATTTTCAAGGGGCATTACAAGGCGCGGAAATTCTGTGTTCCCCCAACGCGATCATGGGCAGGTTGAGTTGGATAAGAAAATTGATGCAGTTGAAGCCTTTTATTCGAAAAAGGGACAACCTGCGATATTTCAAATGACTCAGGCGGCTCTCCCCGCAGGTCTATACGAAAATCTAAAAAAGAGGGGATACCGAGATGCCTTTTTCACCCAAGTTCAATCTGCAAAAACTGATGTAGTCCTTAAAAACACAAAAAGAAAAACGGTGTTTACAGCGATTATGGAAACAAGACCAATTCCCAAATGGCTGGATGTGTATTTTGAAACCAGCCAATATGGGGCGCTTAGCGCAGAAGTAAGAAAAAATATCCTGGAAAAAATCCCTGGTTTGGCAGGCTTTTTTATGCTCAAAGATGATGCCCAGATCTCTGCAATTGGATTGGGGGTGATTGAGGGAAAACATCTCGGTATCTACTGTATGGTGACGCCCGAATCCTATCGAAGGCAGGGGGCCGCCACGGAGATTCTTCATGCCCTAGCAAAATGGGGTGGGAATCATTCGGTGGAGCACATATACTTACAAGTAATGGAAAACAATCAACCCGCATTAGCCTTATATAAAAATGCCGGATTTAATAAACAATACCGTTATTGGTATTCTGAAAAAGCAGTATGAAACCAAAACAAACCATTCGACCCTTTCCAATATCACGACAGGCGATCTCCGATTTCAATCGGCTGGCAAAAGAAAAAAACCTGATTCATGGGATCAGCGAGTTTGATGTATCTAAGGCTCGAATCCTCATTCAAAAATATGAAGAGCAAAGCGGAGAAAAACTTTCCTTCACCGCCTTTATTCTCTATTGCATGGCAAAAGCGATTGACCAAAACAAAAATTTGCAAGGGTATCGAAAAGGGCAAAGAAAGGTCGTCGTTTTTGATGACGTGGATGTGACGACGATCATAGAAATTGAATTAGAAAATAAACGTTATCCATTGGCGCATATTCTCCGGAGCGCAAACCAAAGGGATGTAAAAAGTTTACACGATGAAATCCGACAGGTTCAATCCAACCGAGAAAGTAGCCGAAGCATGGGTTACTGGAAATTTATGAAATACTTTCTCCATTTCCCTTGGTTTATTCGTCGGCTCTTCTACAAATCAATTCTCAATAACCCTGAACGGCGGAAGGAAATATCGGGCACGGTTTCCTTATCTGCAGTTGGCATGGTAGCTTCGGGTTTAAGCGGCTGGGGAATCAACCAACCTAACCATACGCTAAGTGTTGCCCTGGGGGGAATCAGCCAAAAAGCCGTTGTAGTAGATGGACAAATTGTTTCCCGAGAAGTCTTGGATCTCACTATCGCAGTGGACCATGATATTGTCGATGGAGTGCCGGCCGCACAATTTCTGGCTCATTTCAAAGAATTGGTAGAAAGTGCAGCGGGATTGGAAAACCACAAATAAAAGCGGGGAAATAATAGGCTGGATAGCCATTAGGGTTAATAGTAGAGCTACCCAATTGATATAATACTCATCAAAAAATAATTAAGGGAAATTCAATGAAAATACAGATCTATACGATGCAAACGCCAGAGGAGGCCTTGGAAGTAATTGCCTCAGGGGTTGACCATATAGGCATCACCCCAGGATCTTACGGCCTACCGGGAGAGGTTGATTTCCAGACGGCGAGAAAAATTGTGGATACCGTGGGGGATAAGGCGGTTTCAGTTGCGTTAACGGTAGATACTGATCTAGAAATAATCGAGGAAATGGCAAAAGCCGTGCACCCAGGTATCCTCCATTTATGTGCTTTAGAAGGAGCTTTACCTCCAAACGAAGTTGCCAAATTGAGGGCAAATCTCCCCGGATTGCCAATCATGCAGGCTATCTCGGTGGCAGGGCCGAAGGCGATTGACCTGGCATTGGCCTATCAAGAAGTGGCGGAATATATTATTTTAGATACGCAGGCGGCCGACATTGATGGTATTGGCGCTTCGGGAGAAACCCATGATTGGACTGTCAGCCGGGAAATCGTGCGGCAATTAAATATCCCGGTGATCTTGGCTGGGGGGCTTTCCCCCGAAAACGTGGGGGAATCGATCAGGGTGGTGCAACCCTGGGGGGTTGATTCTCTAACCCATACCAATCACCCCTTGGCTGGAGGTGGATTTAAAAAAGACATCGGCCGCATCCAAAAGTTTGTCGAAGAGGCTCACATAGCCGCAATTAAGATTTATGAATAAAAACGAAACCAAAGTTGTTGTTTTGGGAGACTCAAATGTGGATATACTTGTTCGTCTCCCCGATCGCAATCAACCCATAATAACTGATCATAAATATGCCCCCCCTGAATTACACGGTGGTGGCACTGCTGCCAATGTTGCCGTCTCCTTGGCACGATTAGGAGTACCCGTTTCTTTCATGGGATCTGTTGGTGCGGATAATTATGGGCATTGGGTGGAAGAAGATTTTAAACGAGAAGGGATAGAAATTAGCGGTCTTCAAATGGTTGAGGATGCTTTTACAGTAATGGTGATGGCCTTAATAGAACCAAACGGAGAACGACTCATTTATGTCTGGCCACCGACTGGCGGCGCCCATAACCATTTCACGCTAAACGAAATTGATCTTTCTTCATGGCCGTCAGCAAAATGGCTGCATACGACCGGAATTTGCTTGCGGGGGAAACCGGTCCGTGAAACCGTACTAGCTGCGATGGTAGAAGCAAGGAAATTAGGTTGGGAAGTTTCCCTTGACCTCAATCTCCGAACCGAATCATGGGGGTTGAACCCGGAAACGCAAGAAATCTTTGAACGAGCAATCGGCCTTTCTGATGTGGTTTTTGGTAATGCTGAAGAAGAAATTCTGCCTCTATCAAAGAAAAGAAGTTTGGAATCAGCGGTGAAGGGGCTTTGTGAGAATAAACGAGTGATCATAGCCCGCCAGGGGAGCGAGGGGGCGTTGATTTGTACCCCCGATGGCCTATTCCATTCTCCTGCATTGCAAGTAAAGGTTGTAGATACGCTGGGCGCGGGAGATGCCTTTAATGCCGGTTTCATTGCTGCCCAAATTACAGGGGCGGACGTTGCTGAGGCTTCAAAACGCGGGAATGAAACGGCGGCTCTAAAAATTCAATATTCGGGAGCACGCGGATTACCAAAACGGTAAGACCTGCCATTCAGTCAGGCAGGAGGGGGAGATTATTTTTCATCAAATTTCAATAAATTTTCGGTCACCTGTTATAATAGCCATCGCTCAAAATTCAAACATTTTACATGTTAATCCCTCCTTTAGGAGATAGGTATGACAAAAGATTTCTTTAATGCAAAAGATATTTTAGATACAAGCCATGGACAATATGTCTATTATCGATTGGATGCCCTGGAAAAAGAAGGGCATGCAAAATTATCCAAATTGCCGATCTCGATTCGAGTGTTACTTGAAGCGGCTTTACGCCAGATCAACGAAAAAGATGTCACAAGCAATGATGTGATTACGCTTGCCGGTTGGACGCCAAAAGTAGCCGATCGACCTGCAATGCCTTTCAAACCTGGGCGAGTGATTATGCAAGACTTCACTGGCGTTCCCGCGGTGGTTGACCTGGCGGCCATGCGATCCGCAATGGCCCGCTTGGGCGGTGACCCCAAAAAGATCAACCCCGTCATTCCAGTCGATCTGGTGATCGACCATTCAGTGCAGGTGGATTTCTTTGCTAGCGAGGATGCCCTAGATCGAAACGCTGAGCTCGAATTTGCCCGCAACAAAGAACGATATGAGTTCTTACATTGGGGGCAAAAAGCCTTCGATAAATTCCGTGTCGTTCCCCCTGCCACGGGCATTGTGCATCAGGTTAATTTAGAGTATTTGGCAAAAGGTGTGCTCACCCGCAAGGTAGGTGGTGAGACCGTCGCGTTCCCGGACACTTTGGTTGGCACAGACTCCCATACAACGATGATCAATGGATTAGGTGTTGTCGGATGGGGTGTGGGCGGCATCGAAGCAGAAGCTGCGATCTTAGGCCAGTCATTAGATATGTTGACCCCTGATGTCGTTGGATTCAAACTGTCTGGCGAGATCAAGGATGGGGTAACCCCCACAGATCTGACCTTGGTCATCGTTCAGATGTTGAGAGCACATGGCGTGGTCGGTAATTTTGTGGAATTTTTCGGCCCTGGCTTAAAGAATCTCAGCCTTGCAGATCGAGCAATGATCGCTAATATGTCTCCTGAAAATGGTGCCACAATCACATTTTTCCCAGTGGATGACGAAACCTTGAGTTATTTGCGTTTGTCAGGGCGAACGGATGAAGAAGTTGAATTGGTTGAAGCCTATTACAAAGCCCAAGGCTTATTCCACTCAGACGAAATGCCCGACCCTGAATTTACAAGCGTTTTGGAGTTGGATATCAGCACAGTCAATCCAAGTTTAGCGGGACCCAAGCTCCCCCACGAACGTATTTCCTTAGAAGAAATGAAGACCTCCTTCCAGAAATCTTTGGTGATGCCGAAAAGTGAACGTGGATTCGAGTTAAAAGAAGAAGACCTTGATAAAGAAGTAGAGTTTGGCACCAATGGCAGTAGTACAAAAATGAGCCATGGCTCATTGGTCATCGCCGCGATTACTTCTTGTACAAATACCTCTAATCCTTTTGTAATGGTGAGTGCGGGGTTAGTGGCTAAGAAAGCAATAGAAAAAGGTTTGAAAGTTAAACCCTATGTAAAGACCAGCTTGGCTCCCGGTTCACGTGTGGTCACAGATTATTTGGTGGCGGCAGGTTTAGATGCACCTCTAGCAGAGCTGGGATTCAATGTGGTGGGCTATGGCTGTACCACTTGTATCGGCAATTCTGGTCCGCTTCCAGGCGCAGTGGTCAAGGCAGTCACCAGCAAAGATCTGGTCGCCGCTTCGGTGCTTTCCGGGAATCGTAACTTTGAGGGGCGAATCCATGCCTATTCATTAGCCAATTATTTAGCCTCCCCACCCTTGGTAGTGGCCTTTGCATTAGCAGGCACGGTGGATATTGATCTGACCACTGAACCACTCGGCGAAGATGATGCAGGCAATCCGGTTTATCTCAGCGATATCTGGCCTTCCTCGGAAGAAGTAAAGAAAACAGTACTGTCAGCTGTTCAGCCCGAAATGTTTAAAAAACAATATAGTAATGTTTTCACGATAAATGAGACCTGGAATAATATTCAGGGCGGAGATAGCGATGTATATGATTGGAAAGAAGACTCCACCTATATTCAGGAACCTCCGTTCTTCACAGAACTGTCCGCGGATGTGCCCAATATTGCTCCAATTAAGGGTGCGAAAGTAATGGCCTTATTGAACGATTCTATTACTACCGATCATATTTCTCCCGCAGGTGCGATTCCCGCGAATGGTCCGGCAGGGCAATACTTGCAAGAACACGATGTGGCTGTCAATCAATTCAACTCATTTGGTTCTCGCCGTGGAAATGACCGCGTAATGACTCGCGGAACTTTCGCAAATATCCGGTTGAAGAATCAATTGGTCCCTGGCGTGGAGGGCGGGTTTACTAAATATCATCCCACTAGTGAACAATTGTCGATCTTTGATGCTGCACAAAAATATAAAAAAGACGGTACCCCTTTGGTCGTTTTGGCGGGCAAGATGTACGGCACCGGCTCGAGCCGAGACTGGGCAGCAAAAGGCACTCTGCTCTTAGGGGTCAAAGCCGTCATCGCAGAATCTTACGAACGCATTCACCGCTCTAACTTGGTGGGCATGGGTGTTTTGCCGTTACAGTTCAAAGATGGCGATAGTGCTTCAAGCTTAGGTTTGGATGGCAACGAAAGTTTTGACATTTCTGGGATGAGCAATGACATGCCTCCTCAAAGTGAGCTCACTGTTACAGCGACCAAGGCAGATGGCAGCCAGGTAGTATTTTCTGTAGACTCACGTTTGGATACAGAGATCGACGTGGAATATTACCGAAATGGCGGCATATTGCACACTGTGCTTAGAGATCGCCTGTAAAACTACTATACCTAAAGAAAAAGTCTCCCGCATATGTGCAGGAGACTTTTTTATTTCTGATCTCTTGAATTGAATCGTGTCTTTTCCCTTTTGGGGGGTTATTGCTAGTATAGTTTTTGACCCAAAGGAGCTCACCCATGTACGAAGTCTTAGCACAGAAGATCAGCCACCCCTGGAAACAAAAATATGCTTTCATGACAGATGCCGTATTGGTAACGGCTGGAAGCCTGTTGGTGGCTTTGATGGCCCAAATAGCAATTCCTTTGCCATTTTCCCCTGTCCCAATCACCGGACAAACTTTTGCGGTTTTATTGATCGGGATGGTATTAGGCCCCAAGAGGGGAGCCCTTTCCTTATTGCTGTATCTCTTTGAGGGAGGGGTAGGACTTCCATTTTTTGCGGGTGGGCGCGGCGGGTGGGCTGTGATCGCCGGACCTACCGGGGGATATTTATTTGGCTTTATTGCCGCAGCTTGGGTCGTAGGTAACCTCGCTCAACGAGGCATGGATCGCAATTTAGTCACCGCCTTCCTTTCATTTCTTTTGGGGAGTGCGGTGATCTATCTATTTGGTGTACTTTGGCTTTCCGCCTTTGTCGGAATTCCCCAAGCCATCCAAGCGGGAATGATGCCCTTTTTGCTAGGCGATCTGATCAAAGCGATTCTTGCTGGGGCTGCGTTGCCCTTGGCTTGGCGATTTGTGAATAAAATGAAAAAATGAAAAAATTGTTGGGGCCATCAATTTATTTAGCTTAATTAAACTCTTTTTAAAAGTGTCATTTGCCAAGGGAACGGATTTTTACTACGTACAATTTCGTATTCAGTATTTAATGATAGAAATTTTTTAAAATTAGCCAAACTCCAATGATTGAGGTGACCTGGTGTATTGCCATAATTTTTTAGATATTTTCCCCTCAACATATTTAGAATTCGCCATATTGGCTCGTTGGGTACTGAAACCAATAAATATTTTGCGGAAATTCTTTTTAATTCCCTTAGGCCATAATTCGGATCCGATAAATGCTCTAAAACCTCAACGCATACAACCAAATCAAATTGCTCATTTGAATATTTATTCAGGTCTTCAGCATTCTGAACAGAAAATTCAACCTCGAAATCAGTACATTTTTCTTGTGCTTTTTCGATTTCTTCAGCTGACAGATCACATGCAAAAAGATCGGAATCTAAAAATTTATTCTTCAGCACTTTTAATATTTCGCCATCTCCACACCCAACTTCGCAAATTTCAATCTTTTCATTATTCTCGTTGATGTAGTCTAAGCTACCCTCTAAATCCTTAAGGAATTTCCCCATCAATAATTGATAGAGCTTATTGTTCGTGTTGTATTTGTCTTCGTAATTACCACTTACAAAATTATTTGTCACTCTGACCCCCTGAGGATCAACTCTGTGATCTAATCGCGATTACAAGATTTCTTGAATATAAAAAGGATTGAATAATTGCCGTAAGGATAAACACTATATCCTTTCTGGCTATTGCGTATATAAAAAGTATTGCTGCCCCAACTAGTCCCAACCACCAAAAACTTAGGGGGACCACTGTTCTTTTTTCTTTTTCTGACTGCCACCATTGGATGATCATCCTAAGAAAGAAGAATCCCTGCCCAGTTAGTCCCAATAACGTCCAAAAATCAAGTTGGTATTTTTCAAATATTTCCATTTAATTCAATAATCCTAAATAACGCTATGTATAAATTTAGTTAGCAGTTTCTTGCCGGATGTAGACAATTTCCCCATATTGTAAAAATAGATCTGACTTTGGGGTATGTCCATTATTCTCATAGTAGATCGTTCGGATTTTATAATCAGTTCTTTCTAATAATTTTCGGTTTACAGAAATAAGGTCAGATAATAATCCGGTTACAAACAGCAATCCGCCCAAAACGAATAAAATCGTGCCAAATATAAGGGATTGGATATGTCCGTCTCCGTTCCCAATAAAATAAAAATACAAAAAACGGAACCCAATTCCAAGTGCACTAATAATAAAACCCATGCTCGGAATCACAAAAAACTTAAATGGGTCGTAAGCAAGCAAACTTCTTATTATTGTCTGTGCTGATCTAAATATATAGTTCGGGATTGAAGAAATCAACCTTGATTCTCTTAATTGCGGGTTCGTACGAATTGGAACGGATACGACTTTTATATTCGCTCTTCCCGCCTGGATGATCGTCTCAAGCGTATATGTATAATTATTAAATACCTGCAAGCGCATTGCCGCTTTTCTTGATATCGCCCGAAAGCCGCTAGGAGCATCAGTGACATTCGTTTTACTCACAAAACGCACTATCCGACTGCCAATACTTTGAAGAACTTTTTTTAATGGAGAAAAGTGTGTGGTTTCTGCTATTGGACGCGCACCTATCACATAGTCTGCTTCTTTTTTTATGATTGGATCCACTAGCTTTTGAATGTCCCCAGCAAAATATTGATTATCCGCGTCCGTATTTATTATGATATCCGCACCAAAATACAGACATGCCTCCAACCCGGTAATGAAAGATTGGGCTAGTCCTTTATTGTTGGGATGAGAGATAATATAGTCAACACCATTTTCTATGGCAATTTTTACAGTATCATCTCGGGAACCATCATCTACAACCAACCATTTAACTTCATCTATTCCAGTTAGCTTTCGGGGAAGTTCTTTTAATGTAGCCGGAAGGTTTTCTTCCTCATTTAAACATGGAATTTGAATAATCGCTTTCATAGCTTTAGCCTTGTCCAATTTCATCTACTGAATAATAATCTAAATAATCCAAAAACGTTTGAAGAAATATACTAAAAAATATGAATAGGCAAAATCCAAATGGGACAATATACATTATGCCATTCATATGGGCGTGTGGCAGCATATGTCCTTTATTAATAAACCAAGTCCAACTGGCAAAGACAGAAAAAATGGTGGAAACTCCTACATAAAACACAATATTAATGTTTTCCAATAAGCTTATGTTCTTCATGTTTTTCGACGTCTTTTTCATTAAGACTGCAATTAATAACACGAAAAAGAAAAACAAGTGAATTTCTCCAATAGAAATTCCATTGATGCTGTTTTCAAAAGTATTTATATTATTTATTCCTGTTTCAGGAAAATACAAAAACCTGACATCAAGCCACTCCAAAAAAACTTTCCAGTAAGAAACAGATGAATTAAATCCCAATCTGTGTGTCGCTTTTTCATTGAAATACAGCAGGGCGTCCGAAAGACCACCTAAATATTGAACCAACTGAATTAAATGAAACCCGAGAACACTTATTAGGGCCAATCCTCCAGCTATTCCTGTTGGCGTCAATTTCTTGAAAATCTGTTTTAACCCAGCCCTGTTTTTTAATTCAACGTATAAAATGGGGACGATTGCAAACAGAATCACATTAGAAAGATATTCATATCCCCTCAGGAAAACAAGAGAAAAAACTAGTGTTTGTTCAATAAAAAATCTTTTTGTTGTTATCTCGTTTACCACAACTTTTGGGTATCTAAATAATGAATGAAAAAATGGGACAAAAAATAATGGGTAAACCCACAAAAGGTGTTTTGATGGCCCAAGGATCCAATATGTGAAAATTTGGGGAATGATAAATAGTCCACCAGTAATAATTCCAAATTTTTTTGATAGCTTATATCCAAACCCAAGAATTATCGTTGAATATATCAAGGAAAATGTAATTCTTGCACCAATTAAAAATGCCTCAGGATCAACATTAAATATACTCTGAATAAATTTTAATGCAGAGCCCCAAAATCCAGTGTGAGACAGGTACACTTTAAATGGTTCTTCCATGAAAAAACCATGATTAAAACCGCCAAATTCTTTGAGGTCCTCCATAAAGGACAAACCATTTCGAATTCTGAAGTTAATATAATCCTCAGTGCCCCCCCAAAACATATTTGAGCCGCGCCCGGCATTGTTTTGGAAAAGTTCAGAGGAAAAAACACAAGTCAGTATGCTTAGCAATGAGATAAAAACAACGGTTTTTTTATACTTCAAAAATATGTTTTTATTTTCTTTTTTCCCTACCTTATAAATAATAAAATTTAGGATGCCTAAAGGTATAGAAAACAAAAAAACCATTGTAAAAAACCCAATTTGACCCGCTAAAAGATTTTCTGGCTGAATAAGTGATTTTTGAAAAACCAGCATGGATACAGATGAATTAAACCATCGAATTATTTCATTTCCAAAAAAACCTTCAATGTAAAACCAGATAGTAATGGCAGTTGAGGAAAGAATTGTGATGAATAAAAACTCTTTTTGCTTCTGATAATTTTTGTTGTTTGAAAATAATTGAAGTGGTTTTTTCCTGTAGTATCCCACCATGAAAAAAATATATGCCAGCATTAGAATTGCAATCTCAATCCGGAAAATATAGAATTTCAATGAGAAAAATAAGGGCAGAAAAATTAGGAATACCGGAAGAGATAGAACGGTAATTTTTAATATGTTTGCTGTTTTTTTATTCATAAAACCAACCTCTCTTGAATAAAAAGATTTATATCATGATCACTTATGGTTTAAAGTAAAAGCAGAAGAAAAACATTTCCCTTGCGCCTTGCCCTATTATACCCATCCTGCAACTCTAAGGTTTAAATACTATTCCCCCAGCTCAATACCCCGTATCTCTTCCAGGCCCTCTAAAAGTTCAGCTCGATAAATTTCCCCTTTCTCCAGTTCCTCATCTCCTAATTTAAGCAAATCTTCGTAAAAGGATTTCCCTTCTCGGATCACTTCCTCAGAAACATCATCCTGGTCTAGCATCTCGTGTAACTCGTCTTCGGCTTTGCCATATTGCAGATCTGATTGATAATATTTCATCAACCGTAATTGTAGGGCGTTTGGAAAGCTACTCTTTTTCAAAAAGGTAGCCAATTCTGCCACATGACTATTTTCTAATCGGTTTTCTGTGATTCCGGTTCTTTCGGCAACAGACAAATATAGGTCAAGCGAAGCGTGGAAGCTACGCGATGCTTCGGCTTGATTGTCCTCCCCGAGATACGCATCACCTTCCAATTTCAACAGTTCAGCAAGCACAAGCAAGCGGGCGGGGTCTGGCTCTTCGTTCTCACTGGTCAGGGTATCAATGACCGTGTCCGCCGAGAGGATTTTTAGCATGGAGGAGTCCATCCCATAAAATGACATGAATGCGCCGTCGAGCTGCTCAATAGCGTTAAGATATTCTTTTTCTTCTATTAGACCTAATATTTGAGCGATCTTCGTGCCAGCCAAATGAGCAGCCTGCTGGATGATGCGTTTAAGATAATCTTTTTCATACATATTGCTATTTGGCCTTTTCTAATTTTAGATATGGGTGTTTTTCAATTCGGACTCACTAAGTTATAATACTCCATCAAATCAAGATTAATCATATGAGGATTATATAAATGCATATACTCGTGACTAATGATGATGGGGTAACTGCCCCGGGCTTGCTTGCATTGGCCACTGAAATGAGAAAGTTGGGTAAAGTGACCGTTGTTGCACCAGATAAGAACTGGTCTGCCTCCGGGCATGTAAAAACCATGCATCGGCCTTTAAGGGTCAAACAAGTAACTCTTGCAGATGGCAGCCCAGCTTTGGCACCAGATGGCGCACCTTCTGATTGTGTTGCAATGGCATTATTAGGGCTCGTGCCCGAAAAGATCGATCTGGTCGTCTCAGGGATTAATCCCAATGCCAATATAGGTCATGATGTGACGTATTCGGGCACGGTAACCGCCGCGATGGAAGCAGCGATCGATCAAATTCCCGGCATTGCCGTTTCCTTAGATTCACCTGGCGATCATCCATGTTCCTTAAATTATGAATCAGCAGCCCACTTTGCCCGTGTGGTTGCCAAACAAGTAATTGATCGGGAAACGCCGACAAACTTAATTTTGAGTGTCAATGTACCCTATCTGCCTATTAGTGAGATCAAGGGCATTCAAATCACCCGACAGGGCCAGCGCATCTACCGCGATGAATTAATCGAGCGCGCAGACCCGCGTGGAAAAGCCTATTATTGGATTGGGGGAGAATGGCCCAGCAGTGAACCCAATCAAGGAAGCGACTCGGGGGCATTATCTGATGGGTATGTTTCAGTTACACCACTGCATCTAGACCTCACAGATTACAAGGTAAAAGAAGAACTAAATCAATGGGAATGGGAGTAGACCAATCCAGCCACAAAATGCCCCAATAAATCGAAGAGAGATGCTAAAAATATTGGGCTTTGGGGGCGCGCTGGTACTCAGCGTTTGTGCCACCAATCTCAATGATTCTGAATCAATTGGGCTTTCCTCCGAGCTTTCAAAACCTACAAATATTGAACCTTCCTCAAATAAAAATAACTCAACAGATCAAGGTTCTAGTGATCAAAGTCAGTCCCTTGAAACTGACACTCTTTCTCCCACTGAACCACCTTCAGAAGTGCCATTAACCTTAGAGGAAGAATTAGCAATCATTCAAACACCAATAGATATCGACCCATTGTCAGAGGACGCTTGGACATCTCTACCGATCATTCCCGCCGGAATAAGTGACCGCATGCTAAAGTTATTTAAAATGGGTAAAAAGATGGGAAGGGATCCACGTCAATTTGCCGTCGTGGGTGATTGCCACAGCAGTCCGGTGTTTTTTCTAAAGAACTTTGATGATCCCCCTCCCAACCCTCGATACAATTTAGGTAAACAGTACCAATATTTGCAAGAAACGATCGATTACTATAAAGGCTCGTTCAACACTGGCGTTGGCGCAAGAAATGGGCAAAATGTAACCTCGGTACTCTCGGCTTTTTGGGCTGATCCGGAGCGTTGTGAGCCAAGCGAAGGACCACTGGCCTGTGAATTACGGATTAAGAATCCCGCATTTGCATTTATTAGTTTGGAAAAGAATTGGTGGGGGACAAAAGAGGAATACACCACTTACTTAGAAACAATCATCAACTATACAATCGGAGAAGGAATTATCCCGATTTTGGGTACGAAAGCCCATAACCTAGAAGGGGAGCACTTTATTAACCATGCAGTTGTCGAAGTTGCCCGACGCTATGAAATCCCACTTTGGAACTTTTGGGCTTCTGTGCAGGATGTGCCAAGAGGTGGCCTAGAAGAAGACCTTGAACATCTCTCTCTAAACCTTAAAACTTATTATGATTTTAGTGACCCTCAAAATTTTGATAACGGCTGGGCATTGCGAAATCTCACTGGATTAATGATCCTTGATTTCATGCGCAAATCTCTTATCAACGAAATAGGCCTCGGGCATCAGATGGTTTTCATGTTGGAACGCTGGATTGTAAACAGTTGACCCCTAAGCTCCTTTTCACCTTGCCCAAATTCAATAGAACGAGTACTATAGCAAAATCTTAAAATAGGATAGAGAACTGGTATATGATTAATAAAAACAATAATGAACCAATAAATAGAAGAGAACTTCTGAAATTATTTGGTTTCGGAAGTGCTTTGTTGCTCAGTTCCTGCGTAAGCAAATCTCAAAACACTAATGCCGAAAATAGTTCTACCCTTCCCCCAAAAGCTTCAGATGTTCCTAAAACTTCATCTGAAACCGACGCCCCCAAATCAACGGAATCCGAATTTTCACCCACTGACGCACCTACAGATCTGCCGCTATCCCTAGAGGAAGAATTTCTCCAAATTCAACAACCGCTAAACATTGATCCCTTATCAGAAGATGAGTGGATGTCCCTTCCCATCGTCCCCGAAAAACTCAGTCAACGGATGCTGCGCTTGTTTGCCCTTGGCCAAGAAATGGGGCGCGACGCGCGTTTATTTTCAGTGGTGGGGGATTGCCAAACCATTCCCTCCTATTTTTTAGGGAATTTTGATGATTCCTTATCCTCTTCAAGATATACCCTTGGGGATGAATATGCGTATTTACAAGAAACGATCGATTATTATAAAGGGTCTTATAAGGGCGGAGTGGCAGCAAAGGGAGGCCAAAATGTTGCCGCAGTATTTTCTCCACTTTGGGCAAACCCTGAATTTTGTAAATCAGATGAAGGCCCCCTGGCTTGTGAATTGCGATTAAAAAAATCGGTATTTACCTTCATCAGCTTAGAAGAAAACTGGAAAGGGGATTTAGTCGGCTATGTAAATAATTTAGAGAAAGTCGTGCTCTATACCCTATCTCAAGGGGTCATTCCCATATTATCAACCAAAGCCAATAACCTGGAAGGAGATCACAGCATCAACCGTGCGATCGTTGAAATTGCTCGCCGATATGAATTACCCCTATGGAATTTTTGGGCATCTGTACAGGATATTCCTAAACAGGGTTTGGACGCAGACCGCTTTCACCTCACATTTAGTTTAAACCTTGCCAATAATTTCGATTCCCGTTTTTATTTCCAAGATTCAACTCAGATTGATACAGGTTGGGGAATGCGAAACATCACAGCATTAATGTTATTGGACTTCATGAGAAAAAATCTGGTCAATGAGATCGGATTAGGCCATCAGATGATCTTCCAGCTTGAACGATGGATACGACATAGTTAGTTTGGTGATTTTCAGGCATTATAAAGACGAGGGTATTTTCCTCGTCTTTTTTTCATAAAATTGAAAAATGTTACAATCGAATTGAGGCGTAAATGAAAGAGGCAGACCAAAATCTACCCACGGATTCAAATAAAAACAGAATAACAAAAAGCATGATATTCATTGCGCTTGGCATCCTGTTATTTGCCTGGCTTTCAAACACACCTCCTGGCTTATTAAGCAAGGCAGATGCTGTTGGTTATGCGGTCTGCCATCGGATTGATCTGCGCTCTTTTCATTTGGGTGATAGACAGATCCCACTTTGCGCCAGATGTACGGGGATGTACTTAGCGGCAGTTTTTGGTATCCTTTTCCAATTATTACTCGGACGAAGAAGGACTGAATACCCTCCCAAAAGCATCTTGTTCTTCCTGGGGATTTTGTTTTTTGCCTTTGCGTTTGATGGCAGCAATTCCCTAATTCAGTTGATCCGCGATGGTAAAGGCTTGCTATATACCACCACGAATACAATTCGCTTGATTACTGGCACGGGCATGGGTTTAGTTTTGGCAGTGTTGATCACCCCTGCGTTTAATCAATCTGTTTGGCAGAGATATAGCAAGAAAGCAGGTATTGAGAATTGGAAACAATTCGCAGGACTACTTTTGGGCGGATTGATCATTGTTTTCCTCATAATGAGTGAAAACCCGCTGATTTTATATCCACTAAGTTTGATTAGTACAGTAGGCATTCTCCTCCTTCTCACCATGATCTATACCATGGTGGTCCTAATGCTCTTTAAGCGAGAGAATATTGCATATAAATGGCAGGATTTGATCCTGCCGATGAGCGGTGGCTTATTCCTCGCACTCGCCCAGATCGCCCTTTTAGATTATGGTAGATTTTTATTAACAAATACCTGGACGGGGTTCGGATTCTAGTTTTTGTGGTTTAATTAATTTTGAGGTAATACATATGGATCTATTATTAGGTGTTTTTTCAGCTTTTGGGCTATCTGCCAGTGCAGGGTTAAATGCATATATACCTTTGCTGGCTGTGGCGATCATTTCAAAGTTCACAAATATACTCAATCTGAACGAACCTTGGGATACCCTGTCCAATTGGTGGATCATTGGTATTTTGGTTGTGCTTTCTTTGGTAGAGTTTTTCGCAGACAAAATCCCTGCGATTAATCATGTGAATGACGCCATTCAAACTATTATTCGGCCAGTAGCAGGTGCAATTGCCTTTGCCGCTAGTGCAAATGTGATTACGGAAATCAGCCCGGTGTTTTCTCTTGCCATGGGCCTACTTGTTGCGGGAGGTGTGCATGCGGCCAAGGCTGTCGCGGTGCGCCCAGCAGTGACTGCAACGACTGGCGGCGTCGGCAATGTGTTTGTTTCTGTTGCAGAAGATGTTGTCGCGACCGTACTATCGATTTTGGCAATTTTGATCCCAATCGTAGCTGGCATCTTATTAAGCATGTTTGCTGCTTGGGTGATCTGGTTCTTTTGGCGGAGAGCAAACAAAAGAAATGCCCAATCAATGGCTGAATAACTTTTTTTAGGACCCTTTTTGAAATTGCAAAGACATTAAAGCACTTGTCTGCTGTATGCATTATTGTATAATGAATGAACAAGGAGATTATTATGGAAGAAGAATTCGTGAACCAAAGTGCAGATGGTGGGCAAGACGATCTATCCCAATTTGATAATGGGGACCCAGAAGGTAAAGCCCGCCGTAAAAAGACGATTATTGCTGTGGCAGTTGGACTGATTATTTGCTGTTGCTGTGTGGGTTTTGTTTATTCCGGTTGGAATTGGTGGGGCGATATCTTATACGATATGCTCCCCTAAAAATATTATTATTAATACATAAGAGGATGGTGAAAGCTGTCCTCTTTTTTTTATTTAATCTTTTCTCATTATCTGGAACGCCTCAAATGGATCCAAGCTGATTTGAATTTGCTCTCCGACGTTGGGAAGATCTTCAAATGAGCTAAAATCAAGCATTAATCCTTGGCTTTCAATTCGAATACGTGTGTTTTCTCCTCGAAAACTCTTATCAATCACCTGTCCTGATAACTTAAAGGGAAGACTCTCACCGATAACGACTCGGTCGGGACGAAGCAGTACTTTGACATCGCCAGGTGAACGGTTTTGAATAGGGAAGGTACCCAAAAGGGTCTCAACCTCACTTCCCTTAATTTTTCCGTCGAGGATATTGGAAAGCCCAATAAAATTGGCCACAAAAACGGAAGCGGGTTGACGGTAGATCTGATTTGGGGAGCCAATTTGTATAATATTTCCACGATCCATGATGATGATCTTATCTGCTAAGGCAAACGCTTCTTCTTGATCATGGGTCACATATAACGTGGTTTGCTGTGTTTCCCGCAAAATGGATTTTAGCTCCTCCAACAATCGTTGGCGTAAGGCACGATCCAGGGACCCTAATGGTTCATCCAACATTAATAGCTCGGGTTTAGGGGCTAGTGCACGCGCCAATGCCACCCGCTGTTGTTCCCCCCCTGACAAACTATTCACGTCCCGAGTTTCAAAATCAGATAAACCAACCAGGTTAATCACTTCCCTAACCCGTGTCTTGATCTCAATCTCATTTTTATCCTGCATTTTCAATCCAAATGCAACATTATGAAAAACGTTCTTATGGGGAAAAAGGGCAAAATCTTGGAACATCAACCCAAAATTCCGTTTATGAACCTCAATATCGGCAAGATCATTTCCATGCCATTTAATAATGCCGGCATCTGCTTTTTCTAAACCGGCGATCATATTCAGCAATGTGGATTTTCCGCAACCGCTCGGACCCAACAGGGCAACAATTTCTCCTTGAGAAAGTTCAAAAGAAACATTATTCACTGCTTTTTTATCTTCAAAAGATTTTGAGAGCTCAGATACGATTAATGTCAAGGTTCATCCTTTAAAATTCATTTACTTCAGCAATGCGGAGCCGCTCAATGGCTAACATGCCTAGAGTGGTGACCACCATCAAAATTGTACTTAAGGCCAGCGCCTGACCATAATTCAAGCCACCCGGTTGAGAGAGAAAACGATAGATCACTACTGGTATTGTAGGGAATTCTGGGCGGGCTACCAGAGCTGTCGCCCCAAACTCCCCTAATGAAATGGTGAGGGCAAAGGTTGCAGATACAATCAGCGCTCGGCCAATTAAGGGCAGATCAATTTCTTTAAAAACTTTGGATGGTGAAGCCCCCAAACTTGCGGCAGCCTTTCTCAAAACTGGCTGAATACTTCGCAATGCGGGTGTGAGCGAGCGTACCACAAAAGGAAAAGCGACCAAAGTATGTGCAAGAGGGATCAACAGGGGAGAGGTTCGCAAATCCAGGGGAGGGGAATCCAAAGCAACGATAAACCCCAAGCCTAAGGTAACCGCTGAGGTGCCAAGGGGGAGCATCAAGATCGGGTCTAAGAGTCGGCTGGCTAAACTTTTTTTGTAGCGCGCCAGCGCCCAAGCTGCTGGAAAACCCAAAACCAATGCAAAAAACACAGTGGCAGAGGCATATAGCAAAGAAGTTTGAATGGCGGAAGTGGGGGGAGCATAAAAATAAGAGTCTCTACTGTTGACCGATAATTCCTCATAAAAGTCAGTCGTGAATCCAGATTGAACCGATTCTACTGTTTGGCGTTTATCTGGGTCTAGGCGAGTGAAGGACCTTACTCCCAAGGCCAATAAAGGGGTGACAAATAAGAGAACCATCAATCCGATCATCGTGGCCCCAAATGTCTTTTGTCGCCATCCTAATAATTTACTTTGAGTAATTTTTCTTCCTCGTTGTTTTAGCGGTCGGGAAAGTTTGTTGCTCAATCGGGTGTAAATGATCGTCAAACCCAAGGTGGTGAATAACTGTATAAGGGAAAGCACGGCTGCCATCGGCAAATTGAAGAGGCTGATGGTTTGGTAAAAGATCTCAACTTCCAGCGTAGAGAATTTAGGCCCCCCCAAAACCAATACCACGCCGAAAGAAGTGAAATCAAAGATAAAAACCAGCAATGCTGCAGCGGTAATTGCGGGTAATAATAAGGGAACGGTCACTCCCCACCAACTCTGCCAACGATTTGCCCCCAAGGTTTGGGCAGCTTGGGTAAGTTTTGGATCTAAGCGTCCCCAAAAATCTCCGACCATCCGTAGGACGATCGTGGTGTTATAAAACACATGCGCCAACAATATCGCGCCCAGAGTATTGATAAACCGGATCGGTGGTTCAGATAGATCAAAAATATCCATCAAGCCTAAATTTAGCCAACCGCGAGGTCCTAAAAGCGCATTGAAAGCCGCAGCAACCACCAAGGTGGGCATCACAAAAGGCACTCCTGTGAGGGCGCGCAAAAGGTTTTTCCCCCTAAATTTAAATCGACCAAATAAATAAGCGCCAGGTAAACCAATCGCTAATGTCAATAGGGTAGAAAGCAGGGCTTGCCAAACGGTAAAAGATAGCACATTCTGCACCGAATTGGACTGGATCGCATCCAAGAATGGGACAAGCACACCAGTCTCGCTTCTGCTGAAACTTAAGGCAAAAATATTTCCTAAGGGGTAGAAATAGAAAATCACAAAAAAACTAAGCGGCAATAGCCAAAATAGCCACTGCCTATTGGTTTGTTTTTTTTCTTTTCCATTTCCCATATTCATTCTTAATCTCTAACGGATTACGACATCCGTCCAAGCCTCGATCCATTCCTCTCGATGCTCAGCAATATCTTCAGGTGCAAGATAAACTGGTTCATCGGGAACTGCGAGAAACTCAACAAAGGCCTCATCCATCACAGCATTTTCATTCACCGGGAACACATACATTTGTAAGGGCAGATCCTCTTGAAAAGTGGTTGAGAGCATAAAGTCTACCCATTTTTCAGCCATTTCTCGGTTTTCAGTACCGCGCAAGATACCCACAAATTCGATCTGCCGGAAACAGGTACTGTCAGCAACAATTGCAGCAGTGGGGGGGTCAGACATTTCTTCTTCAGCAAAAATCACTTCGAAGGGTGGGCTCGATCCGTACGAAACCACGATGGGGCGAGTGCCACCCCAGCGGCTAAACTCAGAATAATAGGCTGTTTCCCAATCATTTACCACCAACACATCGTTTTTAACTAACTTTTCCCAGAACTTCAAATAACCGTCTGGACCAAATTCCCCAATAGTCGCAAATAAGAAAGCAAGCCCGGGGGAGGAGGTGGCGGGGTTTTGTACAACCAACAAACTCTTGTATTTAGGAATCTGCAAATCTTTCAGTTTTTTAGGGATCGCTAATTTATTTTGGGCAAAATACTCAATATCATAATTCAAACAAACATCACCAAAATCTACAGGTAAAGCACGAAACTGCTCATCCAATTTATACTGATCGGGGATTTCACCTAAAAGAGGAGACTGATAGCTTTCAAATATATTTTCTTCTAATGCCCTACTTAGAAATGTATTATCCACCCCATAGAACACATCTGCCAAGGGGGAATCTCCCGCAAGGGCGGCCTTATTGACAGCTGTGCCCGTATCCCCAGCTCGTAAAAACTGCACTTGCACATTGTTTTCGTTCTCAAATTCAGCCAAAACCTCTTCAGATATTGCAAATGAATCGTGGGTCATCACCGTGAGGGTTGCTGGTTCAGCATCCTCCTCAATTATCTCGTTATTAATATTTTGGTTATTTGTGCATCCCATTAACCCAATGCCAACAAGGGTCAGTATAAGTATTCCTTTTTTAAACATTTATTCTCCTTAAAATTTGTTGCCACTTCCTGTTTTCAAACCATCAGTCCTTAGCGCCATACACACAAAGCAGCTTACCTTTTTTGATTTTTATGGATACTTTTTCTTGCAAAACTTTATTACTCAAGCCGCGGGTGGCTCCAAAGACAAGGGTTTCGTCTATCAAGGGCCATTCCAGCCCCTTGGTGTTCACTCCTTCCGCATCTCCGCCCAAAGGGATCAGGGACAGAGTCGATCCACGATCAGCTTTTATTTCAATCTCATTGCGAATCAAATAAATCCATTGCCCCTCTTCCCAAAATGAGATATTGAGCGAATCTAAAGCGGGGAGCGCGGGCAGCAACAAATTAGCCAATGAGTGATCCCAGCGCCTTCCTAGACCACCTAATATAATTATTTGCTCAATCTCAAGTGAGAGACTATGCAAAAGGGCTAATTCAAGATCGGTCTCATCCTTTCGAGGCTCAAATTTCAATATCTTGGTTCCAGCTTTTTGAAAATAGTCTTCGTCTTTTTTACTAACCGAATCCAAGTCTCCGATCAAGATATCTGGAATGAGATCCATTTCCCTGCAAAACCGCGCCCCACCATCCGCAGCAATTAATATGTCACCGGGGTTAATTAACTCTTTTGCCCCTTGTAGATCTCTTATCTCTCCATTTGCGAAAACAATTGCTCTCAAAAAAAATCCCTCCGCCGTTGGGGGAGGGATGATTAATTAAAGCTTGCAATTCCTCCGCCGGCATTATCCGGATCAGGTATGCGGGTCGTAGACAATCGGTCTACATCTCAGCTTGGCTTTCCCAAGCTCCCCGTGCTATATCCTTGTAAGTTTCAGTATACCAGCACAATATAGACTGTCAAGCAGACCAAAAAAAAAAGCTAGGGGTAAAGTTGATAATTATTGATATGCCTAACATAATAATATATAATTTGGAAAAGTCAGTATCACGAAACATCATGGTGCGAATTTATAAGGATTTAGTTCAATGGATAAAGGCCCTGATAAATATACTGTAATCAAAGAGTATATCTCTCCATACCCAAATTCAATCTTCTTTTTTGTGGGTGAACGTATTAAAGTCGGGAAAAAATTCGAAGATGACCCAAATTGGAAAGACTGGATATGGTGTGAAGGCGAAAATAGCAATAAAGCGTGGGTACCTGAGCAATTTATTGAAATAAAAGGAAAAGAGGGAGTGCTACTCCAAGATTATGATGCTTTAGAATTGAGTGTTTTTCCGGGGGAGGTGGTCTCAATATACAAGTTGATAAATGGATTTGGGATGGGGGAGAAAGCCGATGGAACAAAAGGGTGGGTCCCTCTGAAAAATTTAGATAAAATCAGGATTTAGCCCTCCATTTCATCAATTATTTTCCTCCTAACACGAGAGAAACGTTGACGATTCAACCGCGATTGTGGTACTATGGCACGCGCCTTTTTAGAAAGGCTGTGCATTTTTTATTTAACTAAGGAGTTAGAGATAAGTACATCAAATTACCGAATAAATGAAAGAATTCGGGCCAAAGAAGTTCGCCTGATTGACGCCACAGGCGAAAATGTAGGTGTAGTTTCCTTCACTGATGCCATGAACATGGCCATTGAAGCTGATTTAGACCTCGTTGAAGTGGCCCCCAACGCAAATCCGCCAGTGTGCAGGATCATTGATTACGGGAAGTTCATTTACGAACGAAATAAAAAAGAGAAAGAAGCCCGTAGAGCGCAAAAGAAGATCGAGATCAAAGAGATTCGTATGCGACCTAAAACAACTGATCATCATCGTGGGTTTAAGGTGCGTGACGCGCGCCGTTGGCTGTTAGAAGGTAAAAAAGTAAAGGTACGAATCCGATTCCGCGGTCGAGAAAGGGATTATCCTGAAATTGCGATGCAAGACCTGAGAGAAATTGCCACAGAGTTGGCAGATATTTCAGTGATCGAGCAGGCTGCAACTTTTGAAGGACGGACAATGCTAATGGTTTTGTCCCCCGATACCGCAAAAAAATAAGTCTATACCACTCTAAATTTCAAGAGAGTGTTAAGAGCTCCGTGCACCTGAGGGTCACGGAATTTGTGTGAGAGGTATTAATAATATGTCTAGCAAAAAGAAATCTGGCAAGAAATACAAACTAAAAACCCATAAAGCAACGTCGAAGCGTTTTCGCGTAACTGGGTCGGGTAAACTGATGCGGACCAAAGGTGGCAAAAGTCACTTCCGTCGACGCCGATCCAAACGTGCAAAAGCTCAACTTAGCTCAATGGTACCTGTAAAGGGTAAAAGTTACTTAAAAAAGATTCACCGTTTGGCTCCGTACTTGAATAAGCACAGAACCACACCAACGGCGAGAACTGCTAAGTAATAATTTTTTCTATTTGCAACCGCTTGGTGTATACAACTGGTGAGCCTAGCTCATCGACGCCCTGGGGTTCGCAGGAGGTAAGACATGGCAAGAGTAAAGACAGGTTATGTTCGCCGAAAGCGACATAAAAAAATTCTAAAGATAACAAAAGGGCAGTACGGAACACGCTCTAAACTTTTCCGACGCGCGAATGAAGCGATGTTGAAGAGTTTATGGCTTTCCTACCGTGACCGCCGCAATCGCCGACGCGATTTGCGCCGTTTATGGATCGCCCGAATCAATGCTGCTGCCCGATTGAATGGCACAACTTATAGCCGTTTGATCCATGGCTTGAAACAAGCAAATATCACGCTAAACCGCAAAATACTCGCAGATATGGCTGTCCGAGACCCGGAAGGCTTCACTGCAGTGGTTGCGGAGGCAAAATTAAAATAACCTAAACCACACAAATTTTAACTTCTCTTGAAATTTACACCCGAAGCAAAAATGCTTCGGGTGTTTTTTTTATTAAATAAAAAGAGAGATATTATCAAATGTCTCTCTTTTTAAATCTATTTATGTTTCATCTAAGAAAATCCTTAAATCTGAAATTGTCCATCCTTATAAAGCAAGTCCCCATCCACACGGATCTCACTATCTTCTTGGATATCGCAGATAAAGTCCCAGTGAATCGCCGATTTGTTGGAACTACCTGTTTCAGGATACCCCGCACCAACAGCCATATGGAATGAGCCGCCAATCTTCTCATCATATAAAATACTTTTGGTGAATTGCTTAATCCCATAATTGGTGCCGATCGCAAACTCACCTAAGTAGCGCGCCCCTTCATCACTATCCAATTGGGAAATCAGATATTCCTCATTTTTATCTGCGCTAGCTTTGACCACCTTGCCATCTTTGAATTCTAAGCGTACGCCTTCCACTTCGCGCCCACCGCGGATTGCAGGGTAGGTGAATTTTACCCATCCATTTGCCGAGTCTTCCACCGGGCCTGTATAAACCTCGCCGCTAGGCATGTTTTTAGAACCATCTGAATTGATAAAGACGCGATCTTCTACTGAAAGTGTCAGATCAACATTTGGACTTTTGACCGTGACGATCTTTTTACCTTTTAGCCAATCAATGATCTTTTGCTGTTCATCATGCACTTTCAGCCATTCGGAAACCGGGTCCTCCAAATCACAAAAAGTGGTTGAGTAGACAAAGTCTTGATAATCACTCAAGCTCATGTCCGCTTCTTGGGCATAGGCTGGGCAAGGATATTGGGTCACCACCCATCTTAGCTCACCTGCTGCGGCCCGCTTCATATAGGTTTCAGAAAGAGGTCTGTTTGTAAGGCCAAGTTGTTTTTGTTTTTCCGTATCCACCCCAGATAAACTGCGGGTGTTTTCAGGGGCTCTTATAGCAATCAGCACATCGGCCTGCTCATACAACATTTTCTTTACCGGTGAAAGCCAGCCGAGTTGCTCTTTATTGCCCTCTTTCAAAAATGTTTCTGCTGTTGCATCATTGCTCCATTGGACGGAACAGTTCCCTCCAGCTTGAGTAACTTTTTTATAAACTTCGTTTACCAAAGGTTCAGCAAGAATAGCTGCATTGATCATTACCCAATCCCCTGGTTTGATTTTTACAGAATAATTAACCAGCACATCGGCTAATCTTAATACACGTGGGTCTGTCATTTATTCAAACTCCTCTTCAAAAAAAGATGCTTTTTAAAATATTTTATCATTTATCGCTCTCATTCCGGGTACAATAGATTTAATGATTACCTCTACAAAAAACATTAAAGTAAAAGAGATCCGCCATCTTCAAGGGCGATCAAAAAACCGTCGTGAAATGGGGAAATTTGTGGTCGAAGGAGTCCGTTTAATTGAGGAAGCGGTTAAAGTGGGATGGACACCCACATCGGTCCTTTATTCCGAGGAATTAAGTGAACGCGGTTTTGAACTAGTCCGACAAATTCAATCGCTTGAAGCAGATGTTGAGGTTGCTGAACCCCATGTGCTGCAGTATGCAAGCGATACCAAAAACCCTCAAGGGATCATTGCGGTGATTCCAATGAAAGAGGCCGAACCCACAGATGACATTGATTTTGTACTTGTTACAGACCAAATTCGTGATCCAGGAAACTTAGGCACCCTTTTACGGACCGCCTCTGCAGCAGGGGTACAGGCCGTATTTATTCCGCCTGGCACCGCTGATGTCTTCTCGCCTAAAGTACTTCGAAGTGCGATGGGTGCCCATTTTAAAATTTCAATCCAGCAGGGGGATTATTCGGAGTTGGCCGCTATTTGCAAAACGCACCATCTTTCCCTGCATGTTGCAGAAGTTAGTGGGGGGACGATTTACCATCAAACTGATCTGAGTAAACCTCTAGCATTAGTGATCGGCGGAGAGGCAAACGGGGTTAGCCCAGAGATCCTTGCTCTTGAACCCAGCCCAATCCATATCCCTATGCCAGGGAAAAGCGAATCCCTAAACGCCGCCATTGCTGGGGCAGTTTTGCTCTTTGAAGTTGCTCGACAAAGGGCTTCTCAATAAATCAAAGGATATTTTGGAGTCTTATCTATGGAAAAGTATAGTTTTCTAGATGATTACAGCGAAGGATGCCACCCGAACATTCTTAAGGCCTTAACCAAAACAAACTTAGATCAAGAATTGGCCTATGGCTATGATTCTAGTAGTATTCAGGCTAAAGAACTCATCCACCGGAAGTTAGATAACCCCAGTGCAAAGATCTATTTTGTGTCTGGCGGGACGCAGGCCAATTTGATCGTTTCTGCAGCGAGTTTGCGACCCCATGAAGCAATTATCTCGGCTGAAATTGGGCATATTTTGGCGCATGAAGCCGGGGCACATGAAGCCGTGGGGCACAAGATCATTTCCATGAAGACCGATAGTGGAAAATTGGATGTTTCAACAATTCAGTCTGCTTTAGATGGGCATACCCATATCCCGCATATGGTGAAACCAAAAATGGTCTATCTCTCAAATGCCACCGAGATCGGCACAATCTATACCAAAAATGAGTTGGAAGAAATACATGCCTTCTGCAAAGAAAAAGAGTTGCTATTATTTGTCGATGGGGCACGGTTGGGGTCAGCACTTTCTGCTAAGAAAAATGATTTAACTTTGGCAGACCTTTCAAGATTAACGGATGTATTTTATATCGGTGGAACAAAAAATGGAGCCTTGCTAGGGGAAGCGATCGTGGTGAATAATGAGCAGATCAATCGAGATTTTGAAATCCATATTAAACAGAGGGGCGCGCTGTTATCAAAGGGACGTGTGCTTGGGGTTCAATTCCTGGAATTATTCAAAGATGACTTGTTTTATAATCTTGCTAGAAAAGCAAACCGGCTTGCAGAAAAAATTTCAAACGCTCTAGTTCAAAAGGGTTATAAGTTATTGGACGAAACGGTAACCAACCAAGTGTTCCCCATTTTGCCAAACACACTAATCCGAATTTTAGAAGAAAACTTTTCTTTCCATATATGGGAAAAAAAGGATGAGGCACATTCTGTCATTCGCCTGGTTACCTCTTGGACGACAGATGAGGCACAGGTGGATAGGCTGATCGAAGCTTTTTAACCTGAATAATTTTCACAATTAGAATTAAGCTATGTGAAATTAAAAATACCCCGAAGAAAAATATTTGGGGGTCTTTTTAATAATTCAATTTTATTTACACATTAAACCGAACATGCATGATCTCGCCATCTTTGACGATGTAGGTCTTGCCCTCTACGCGCAGTTTTCCCTGGTCGCGGGCAGCGGACATGCTTCCTAGTGTAGTTAGATCCTCATAGCTCACAATTTCGGCTCGAATGAAGCCTTTTTGCAAGTCGGTGTGAATCACCCCGGCTGCCACTGGTGCGGCGGCACCTTTCTTCACTGTCCAGGCACGAACTTCGTCTTCCCCCACTGTGAAGAAGGAAATTAGTCCTAGCAATTCATAGGATTCCCGGATCATTAAGTAAAGGCTTGGTTCCTCGATTTTATATTCTTTTAAAAAGATCTCCGCTTCCTCGGGGGCTAGTTGGGCGATCTCCATTTCTAATTGGCCCTGCAAAGCTACCACCCGGCTATCCTTAATGGCGGAAGAAACATCGGGGGTATCTTGGCTTTCCCCAAGATTTAAGACGATCAACATCGGTTTCATAGTCAAAAATTGATACCCGGAAATATGCTTATTCTCTTCTTCACTCAGGTCTGCAGCCCGGAGTGGGGAATCTTCCATTAATATATTTTGCAGCTTTTCAAAAAGAGCCATCTCTTTTTCGACTGCCAGTTTATCTCTTCCGCCCTTTTTCCTTTCATCAGTCAAACGCTCGATCCGGCGTTCCACGACGATGAGGTCATTGAGCAATAATTCTGAATCCATTGATTGAATATCTCGGCCGGGGTCCACGGTCCCGGATATATGGGGGACATTATCGCTTTCGAAACAGCGCACGACATGGATAAAACCGTCCATCTGTCCCAATTCGTTGACCATCTTCCCGGAGATATCTCCTTGGCCACTGCCTTCCAGGCCAGCAATGTCGCTGTAGGTCACTTTTGCAAAGGCGGTCTTTTTGGGCTGATACATCTCGGTTAAAACTGTGACACGTGGGTCGGGGACATCGACGACGGCGGTATGGATCTCCATCTTTCCGCCCATATCTGTGGGCTGATTGCTGCGCGTGAGCGCATTATAAATTGTGGTTTTGCCAGATTGTGGCAATCCGATAATCGCTAATTTCATTTTTCTTAAATCCTATTTTTTATTCTTTTTTGATAGACCAAGGACCACCAAAGGGTTAATATGAGGGGGATCAGGGTTAAAAATGCGCCGATCCCATTGAGGGAGGGAAATCCATAATTGGCATAAACTACGCCGCCGCCAAAACTTGCACCCGCGGCCGAGAGGGCGATGAGAAGGTCGTTGGCACCTTGAGATTTCGATCTTTCGGCATGGTTTAGAATGTCGGCCAATAATGCGGACCCGGCCACAAAACAGAAATTCCAACCGAGGCCGAGTAAAAATAATGCCAGGGCGATCATGCTTGTTGTTAAGCTTAGGGGGGCAAGTACAAATGAGGCCAACAGGATCATGCTTCCGGTGATGATCACTTGTGGTCTGCCCCAACGGTCGGCAAGGTTGCCGGTCAGCACGGAAAAGGCAAACATGCCCAAGGTGTGCGCTGAGAACACGATTGAAATATCAGCAAGATTATGTCCATTATCGCGCATAAATAGAGCAGTCATACCCATCACTAAGGTCATTACTGCTTGACCAATTATCATAGAGGTTACAGCGACGATGACCCCTGGATTTTTAAGTAATTCAGGGAAGGTGCGCACCTTTCCGGAAGCGATCTCTTCTTCGGGATATTCGAGGTCAATTTGTTCACCGATCGTTTTGGGTTCGGGATTCAAGCCGAAATAAATAATTATGGCAGCGATGAGGAAGATGAAAATGGCGATAAGGAAGGGACCTGCTAATTCATCCATCCCGAGTTTGATGGCAATTTTGGCACTGGGGCTGACGAGCAGGGGACCTAGAACCGCCCCAACTGTGCCACCGAAGACCACGTAGGAGATGGCTTGCCCACGTTTATTTGGGGGATTGACCTCTGCGGCGATGAAGCGGCCTAAAAGCATGGCTGAGCGTGAAAACCCGATGCCGATATAGGCAAACACAAATAGCACAAAGGATTGAATTTGAAAGGCGATGATGGCGACGACCATGCCAACCGCGCCGAAAAGTACGCCGATGGCGAGACCTTTGCGGCGACCAATGCGATCCCAAAGGATGCCCCAGACGAATGAGGCGGGGGCGGCGGCTAAACTTGCAAATGCGGTGGGTAAGCCAGCCTTGGCGGGATCTCCGCTGAGCTGGGTGGCAACGATGGTTAAAACGGTACCAATGGCGATTATTGCGGCGGAGGTGAAGCTTTGCCCGGCGAATAATGTGGCGGTGATGCGCATGCTTGGTTGTTTTAAGTCGATTTTCATAAAGATCGTCTCCAGGGCTGAGGTTAAATCTTGCGAAATAAAAAGAGCGGTTTGTGCTACTCAGCCTGAGTTTTTATCTGTATTTTTTTTAAAGTTTTTTCAAATGCACCCCAAAAATCACTTTCCCTCTACTGTGATAATTGTAGCACATTTGTTCTTTGTGGTCAAGGGTTGGTTCTGGTTGCACTGGTCAAGCACCGTGCATTGACCTGGTCAAGACACTTCATAGACCTGGTCAAGCACCTCGGTGCTTGACCTTAAACAAACTGTTGATTATACTATGGTTCGCCAGCCGAAGTGGCGGAACTGGCAGACGCGTGCGACTCAAACTCGCAAGCCCGTAAGGGTGTGAGGGTTCGATTCCCTCCTTCGGCATAATAAAAACCCTCAGCAATAGGCTGGGGGTTTTTTTATATGTTTTTCACCGGGGTCGATTTGAAATGACTGCTATTTCACAGTTCATGCCCGCCATTTTTTATTGCACATTTCAAATGAACCTAATCCTTTCTTTTACATAAATAGCGGGACTAACCACGGGATATCTTAACTCTCCGCCAGATTGGTTTGGAAAAAATGTTTGCCCCGTTTTTTACAAAGAAAGAATTCTTTATTATTTACTCCAATGGTTTGGATGTGCCACTAATCACTTGCTGAGCAAGAAACCTCATTAGAGGCAATTCATCAATAGAGATACTTTCTAATTCCACCCATCTTTGTTTAGACCGCTGCCTTCTATTTTCAGAATGAACTATTTCATTTCTTATGTGCTTGATTCTTTGAGCAAGTAATTCAAAGATGTTTTTTGACAAAGGATTGATTGTGTAGGTTTTCCCAAGTATCTCATGGCTCTCGGTATATACCTTCTTCCCCTTAATAGTTTCGTGGGAGTTTATAAATCTTTCAAGCTCGTTTTTAGAAATATATTTCTGTAAAACTTGCCTTAACATGACAACCTCATTTTCCTCAGACCGATGCTGATGGATTTCCACAACAATTTTGTCAATATAATTATCTGTAACAGAAAATGACGGATTCAGAAGATGAGTCTTAATGCGTTGATATAGAACATTATCTGACACCGCCAGGAAGAAATATTCCAAACAATGATAAAAACCTAAAAACTGATACTCTGGAACGTTTCCATTTATTGCTCGGGTATAAAAATTAACAAGCTCCCTATTTATTAAACTTTTTGGAAACACCATATTCTCTGGGGGATTAATTCCCCCTTGAGAAAATATTAATCGCTCACCCGATGGTTCCCATTCAAGGGCGAGCTTTATAGATATATGAGATACATCTGCAACGTGAAATAAACATGTATCTGCAATTTTAAGTATCTTTTCTTTCGAAAATGCGCTGTTTTTTGGAAAAGATATGCGCATTGTAAGCGGGGGGACAAAGAAAGAAGAAAGATCATTTGTTTTAACAATTTCTTCTGGCCTTAAATTCCCTAAAAATGTAATAAACTCGGGATTAAAACGATAGTATCCAATAAAGTCACTTGAAGCCTCCCCAATAATAGCTTCTATTTCCCCGGCAAATTTGATGTTTCCCCATTCAGAAATTGCATGTTCAACTAAGTTTTTTGAGAATTCACCAGATGTGTGTAAAAGTAATTCAGCAAAATTTTCTCCTAATAACCAGCAAGGACCTATTTGCTTGTATTCTTTTTTTAATGTTTTTTCTTCTTCAAAATAACTCAGGTGTTCTTCGTCTACTTTAAATTTAACCGGCACTCGATATCCCCGATATACCCTATCGAAAAACCTCTGTATTACTCCGTCCCCTTCGTCCTCTGCCTCCTCGAAACCCAAATCAAGAAGTCGCGTTATTAGTGCCTTTAAATCTTTTTTTTCGATCAAAATATCCCTCCTATTACTTCACTAGTTTTTAAAGCTGTTAACTACTTATTGAACCTTTCATCCACTATTATATGTGAAAACAAGGATTGTCAAGGGTATTTTCTTTGATAATCAATTATACAAAAGAATTTGGTTTTATTAGAAGCCATTAAGATACTTGTTGTGAAACACAATTATGGTCAAAGAAATTTTAGAGATTAAACCATGAGTTAATAGTTGAGACAATGGCGATTTCGATCATGGGTATAATTAAGAAGAGAAATGATAAGTAATCGCTAGATAATAACCCCAAACTCGTTAGCCCGTATGGCTGAGGGTCGTTTTTTTAAACTAAAAAAATAAAACTATGGAACAAAAAACTGATGTTGAAAAAATTGCTTTCTATTGTGAAAAGCATTTGGAATTAAATACTTCTGCAAATTCTGATGACTATGGTTATCCTATTTTGCCCTTGTGTGTGATAGATGCGGTTTTTTCTATTGGTGTTACGTATACATCTACAGAAAACGTAGTAAATAGATTCTGTGCTTATTTTAAGATCCCAAATACTTTTGAGAACCCGCCCTTATCTCCAGATAAAACACTATCGATATCCGAATTTATCGATCTTTATGATAAAAACGGCATTTCAGTAATGACTGAAAAGGTATTTCAAAACCGAAACAGAACATCCCCCCGAGGCGGCATACTCAAATCAGAAGCAGTATATCTATTTAGCCAAGCATTAAAAAGTTTTAATGTTGACTATTTGAATGACATGGACAAAGTTGTTGGTAATCCCAAATTTGAGTCGGCTATCAAAAAAATACCGGGGCAGGCAAGTGGTATTTCTCTTCGGTATTTCTATATGCTTGCGGGTGATAAAAACTATATCAAACCAGACAGAATGATAATGAGGTTCATTGAGCATGTAATTGGCAAAAAACCAAGTATAGAAGAAGCTACGAATTTAATAATAGAAACTTGCTCACTATTGAATCAAGCTCATCCTAAGCTCTCCCCCAGAAAACTCGATAATTTGATCTGGAATTATCAGCGAGAGAGTTAAAATAAAATCCATGCTGATTTTGTAGATTCGATTCCCTCCTTCGGCATATAAAAAACAGCCCTGTGTAGGGCTGTTTTATTATGGCACTTTCCCCCAGGCCCCAATTTTTTTATACTTTTTCTTTTATCTTCCGTGAATTATAATACTTCAATACCCCCTTTTAGTTTTCCCAAATTGGAGAAGAAATGCTTTTCAAAAACGAAAAAATAAACAAAGTTCTTCGACATGAGTATTTTTTTATTCTGCTGATTATTGGCATAAACATACTTATTGGGATTTTTACAGTTGAGGATTATGGGAACTCTTATGATGAACCGCTAAGCTGGGAATTCGGCACACAGGCACTAAGGGAGTACGTCGGGAAAGGAGAAGCAGTAAACGTTAATTATAGTCATGGGGGCGGATTTCTTATCCCGGCTAAAATCGGGGCACTGCTTTTTTCCTTCATTTTCCAAAATTGGCTCGAACCCGCGACCTGGCACTTTACTTATTTTCTTGTTTTTCAGCTTTCTGTCTTTTTTATATATTTGCTTGCAAGAAGGTTTGTTGGAAAAGGTGCCGCCATTTTTTCATCCTTGCTTTATATCACTCAACCCTTGTTATGGGGACATTCTTTTATGAACCCGAAAGATACCCCGTTTATGGCCTTGTTGTTAGGGTCCTTGGTCCTTGGATTTAATTTAGCAGACAACTTTTCTAATATTAACTGGACGGAGATCTCAATTTTCCAAAGCATCCGAAAAACAGTGGCGGAAGCAAGGAAAAAACAAAATTCAAGAAAATATGGTATCCAGGTAATTGTTATTGGTTTAGTTCTAGGCGTTACCCTTTTTGTAATTTTAGCAAAATCTGTTATTTATGATATGTTGGCGTCTTTGGTTACCTCGCTGTATTTGGCAAAGCCTGAAAGTTTACTTGGCAGACTTTTTTCTGTATTTGCTTCGAATTCAGAAAGTTTATCAATCGAAAAATATATTACCAAAGCCATTGATTATTATAATCAAGCAATTATTCAGTATGGGTTCATTTCCTTATTGCTGATTTTAACAGTCGGTTTTATTTGGTTATTTCCCCAAATCGGGAATCAAATACTTAGTTCTGCAAAAAAGGCACTCAAAACAAAGAGTGTGTTTCCTGCCGCTCTATTATTAGGCATGTGCGTATCTGCACGGACCTTTGGGGTAGCAGCCATTGTTATTATTTGCTTTTATTGGTTATACAAAAATGGAAGAAATTCAATTTCGCTTTTGGGATGGTATATATTCTTTGGGGCAATAATCAGCATAATTCTTTGGCCAGACCTGTGGGAATCACCAATCCCTAAATATTTAGAGTATTTAAAAAATGTTGTTGGCTTTGATAGTTGGGGGGGAAGAATTCTTTTTGAGGGAGAACTTTTTGATGGACAAAATTATCCCAGCCATCTATTGCCAAAATTGATTGGGTTTCAAATAACTGAACCCGTGTTGCTCTTATTTGGATTGGGCTTGGTTCTTTCCATCAGAAAGATTTCGCGAAAAGAGCAAGATTGGTTATTAACTATTATTGTTGCTGGTTGGTTTATTGGACCCGTTATATTGGCAATCATTGTTCATCCTGTATTTTATAGCGGTTTTCGTCATTTCTTATTTATTTTGCCCCCATTATTTATTTTTGCAGGGATCGGTTTTGAATATCTCCTTTTAAAGGTCAAAGGAACTTCCTGGCAAATTATTCTTGCAGTGACTTTATTGCTTCCTGGTTTATTTGGAATCTTTCAGCTCCATCCATATGAGTATGTTTATTACAATTCCTTTGCAGGGGGAGTGCCCGGTGTATTTCGTGAATATGAATTGGATTACTGGTTGATATCTTATAAGGATGCTGTTGAATATTTAAATGAAGAAGCAGCTCCAAATTCAATTGTTTTCAATCTAGAAAGCGGACTCATTAAGCCTTTTGCTAGACAAGATATACAATTTACCGGTCGTTTAGATTCAGAAACCATAGATCAGATTGATTACTTGGTCATCAAGACAAACTTAAATCTTGATTTAGACTATGAACAACTTTATCCAAACCTAAAACAAGTTTATGCAGTAGAGCGATCCGGAATCCCACTGACAAAAGTATACAAGATCATAGATTGACAAAACAGTCATACAGGGTAATAACAATCCTTCTAATTTGAGGAAATCATGAAAGCAAGCGTTTATATAGCAACAAGTTTAGACGGCTATATTTCGCGCCCAAACGGGAGCGTGGATTGGCTTCCCACGGGAGAAAGTGAATCGGGTGAGGATTTTGGTTATCATGCTTTCATGAACTCAGTGGATGTGCTGGGTTTTGCTTCAGTTCTAGCGTGATTGACAAAGAAGTGCATGCGGTTAAAGAAGTTCACGTCGCTGACCCCGGCATCGGCATCCAGGAACAATAAATTAAGTTGCGGATAGGTATCCTTCAATTTTTTCTGGACCCCTTTTGCGACCACATGGTTGGCGATGCAGCCAAAGGGCTGTAAACAAAGCACATTTTTAACGCCATCCAGGACCATTGAGGCAACTTCGCCAGCAATCAACCAGCCTTCGCCATATTGATGGTTTAAGCTAAGGATTTCCTCGGCTAAACTGGCAACCTCTTTTATGCTTCGATGGGGATGATAATATCGAAAGTTTTGTTTGACCGAATCGAATTGACCGAGGATATTGACCGCTAATTTTTGACCCAGCATGGTTAACATCCATTGTGCGCTGGGTTTTTTTACCAGAGATCTGACATTATTGTCCTCAGAAACCATGCCGCCATCAAAAAACTCAAAGAAACTGGGGATTACGACCTCGATGCCTTGATCGATCAGCCATTGGGCGACATGATTATTGGAGAATGAGTTGTATTTTACATAAATTTCTCCCACAATGCCTACACGGGGATAGTTTCCAGGATTTGTTTTGATCTGATTAAATTCCCGAATTGCGCGTCTCAGCCATTCAAGCAGCGATTTTACTTTTAATGAAATTCTGCCGTCCATATACCAATCTAAATATTTGGTGGCGATCGCTTGGGTGGTGCCCTTAACCTTTTCTCTTGAAACCGTGGCGTAATACATTTCCGAAAGTGCGTCGGTGAACATCATGCCCACAGTGGCTTTGTAGAGATACTCTTTGATGTCAAATTTAAAACCTGGTTGGTCATTGAAGACATCTAAGCTAGTGGAAAGTGTAACCACGGGTACTTGGTCAAAGCCTGCAGCAACCATCGCTTTCTTGATCATTGAGGGATAGCTGGTTGCACGGCATTGACCCCCTGTTTGGGAAAAGCCGATGGCTGTGCGTGATAAATCATATTCTCCCGATTGAAGCCCTTTTATGATATCTCCGAGTGTAATAATGCCGGGATAACAAATTTCGTTGTTGGTGTACTTCAGGCCGGTTTCTACGGATTCGTCTGTAGGGGGAGGGAGCTGCACGATTTTGTATCCCATCTCCATGAATGGACGCACAACGGGAGGAGAACAGAATTGAGAGAAATCGGGGACAATCAGGGTGCGAGAGCGATCTTCGGTTTGATAGGTCTTGGTCGTTTTACGCGGTTTCCCCACGCTGGTGCTGCCAGAACTGGCTTGGCGCAATGATTCCATCATTGAACGCAAGCGCAATTTCGTTGAGCCGATACTTTCAATTTCATCAATACGGATGACGGTTGAACGTTTCCCATACTCCGCTAATATTGCACTTATTTCATCGAGCACAAAAGAGTCCGGGCCACAACCGAAAGAATTTAGCTGAACCAATTCAACATTTTCATGATTTCCCACCCAGCGTGCTACGCGGTAATAGCGATTGAGATACTCCCATTGGGTCATCACGTGTTTGGTGTCAAGTAATTCTCCATGCATAGGAATGCAATCTTCGGTGATGACATCCACTCCAAAGCCGACTAGTATTTCGGGCACATTATGGCTGATGAGCGGATCAATCTGATAGGGTCTTCCCATCAACATCATTAGGGGACGGCCACTTTCTTCCGCAGTGCGAATTAATTCCGCCCCCATTTCAATAAGCTGGTCTTTGAAATCAATTTGTGCTTTTATTGCATATTCATAGGCTTTTTTTGCCACCCGGGAAAGAATCCCCAGCTGACCGAGGTACTTAATGCATGCTTTCTTTAGTAGGCTTTTATCCTTAAAGGAAATCGAAGGTGAATCCAAGGGAATACTGTACTTAGCCTCTAAATCCATCGAACTGCGGATGACATCTGGATAACCCGAGACTATGGGACAGTTAAAACTATTATTTGCATCGGCAAATTCATTCTCTTCGTAGAAAACCATTGGATAAAAGATGCGGTCCACATTTGCGTTTACCAAATCCATGATATGCCCACTGACCAGTTTCCCGGGGAAACATAAATTCTCGGACATGATATGGGCCGCGCCACTCTGATACAGCCCGTTACTGGATGGCGCAGAGAGGTGCACCTTGATGCCAGATTCCACAAAGAGCGTATTCCAAAAGGGAAAATTCTCAAACATATTGAGCACACGCGGGATGCCAAGCGTCATAAGGGGTGTTGTTTTGGGGGAAGATGTGCGATCGAATAAGATCTGATTTTTGAGTGTGGGGATACTGACCCCGCGGCGATCGGCTTTAGAATTGTTTGAATAAATTTTTTCGCAGCGGTTGCCGGAATAAAAACCGTTTTCGTTGGAGAAAACCAACTTGGTGATGGCGCAGGTATTTTCACAACCCCGACAACGAATTTCACGGCGAACATAGTCGTCGAGATTCCCCATTTCCTCCAGCCCTAAAAATGAACTTGTTTCATTTTTTCCGTTTAGAAACTCTTCGCGGGCAATCAAGGCTGCGCCATAGGCACCCATCAGCTCAGCCATGTCTGGGCAAACTACGGGTCTGCCGAGAAGTTCTTCCAATGCTTTTTGTACTGCGGGGTTGCGGAAGGTTCCGCCCTGAACGACGATATGCTCCCCCAACTTAGCGGTGTCCACAATTTTTAATACTTTATGCAGGGCGTTTTTAATTACAGAGTAGGCCAATCCTGCCGAAATATCCTTGATATGTGCACCTTCTCGCAAGGCTTGTTTTACCCGGGAATTCATAAAAACGGTACAGCGCGTGCCTAAGTTGTACGGTGATTCGGCTTCACAAGCCAACTGTGAAAATTCAACTACGTTGTAATTCATGTTATTTGCAAAAGATTCTATGAATGAACCACACCCTGAGGAACAGGCCTCATTGATTTCAATATTTTGGATCTTTCCGTCCTGGACAAATATTGCTTTCATGTCCTGGCCCCCAATATCTAAAATAAATGAGACATTGGGGTCAAAGGTCTTTGCTGCTTGATAATGTGCCAGGGTTTCGACAATTCCGTCATCTACGCCAAAAGCATTACGGATAAGATCTTCCCCGTAACCAGTTACAACTGATCGAGAAATTTTAGGCATGAATGGGCTATTGGCAAAGGTTTGATTAATTTCTTCCATCCCTTTTCTAGCTGCTTCTATTGCATTCCCTTTGTTATTGGAATAATAAGAAAATACCACACGGCCATTCTCATCAATTAATACTAACTTGGTGGTGGTAGACCCTGAATCAATGCCTAGAAAATACTCGCTGTCTATGCAATCAGCAACATCCACGCGTTTTATTTGATTCGATTTTTGGATTTCTTCCCAATCTTGATGCTCATCAATAGAATAAAAAAGTGGATCAAGTCGGTTCTTGTTTGATTGAGAATGGACGCGCTTTATGGAGAGGCACTGGATTAATTCCTCAATAGAAATTTTCTTGCGAGAGGTGCTTTTGGCTAGTGCCGCTCCGAATGCTGTAAATAATTCTGCAGAGTCGACTTCAACCATATCGTCTTGGGTTAGGTTTAATAATCTAAGAAAGGTCTCTTTTAATGTGGGCATGAATGTTAAGGGTCCGCCACTAAAAAGGATTTTTGGTTGCACCTCTCTACCGCGCGATAGTGTGGCAAGAGTTTGCAGGACAACCGCCTGGAAAACGGAAGCGGCGATATCTTCTTTGGGCACCTGCCGACTAAGGAGATTTTGTAAATCGGTTTTTGCAAAAACACCACAGCGAGAAGCCATTGGGTAGAGGGTGGAATATTTGGAAGCCAGTTTTTCAATCTCAGTTATATGTACATTTAATAATGTCGCCATTTCATCAATAAATGCACCTGTGCCTCCTGCGCAAGCACCATTCATTCGAATATCGGGAGGTTTGTTTTCGTCAAAAAAAATTATCTTTGCGTCTTCTCCCCCAATATCAATGAGTGTTCTCACCTCAGGAAAACGTTGATTGACTACCTCAGCTGAAGCGACCACTTCTTGAATAAATGGCAATTTATAGGATTCAGAAATCCCCAAACCGGCAGAGCCAGTAATTAAAAAGCTTATATCAATATTCCCCAGAGATTGACGGGCAATATTTAAGCTATCAATAAGTGTTTTCAGGGTTTCGGCATTATGGCGCTGATATGTAGAGAAAACAATTTCCCCCAAATGATCTACGACGACTACCTTGGCAGTAGTCGAACCAATGTCAATCCCCATGCGAAAGTTGTTAGACTTCATATTTTTTAGTTACTTTATCTTTAGCCCTGACATAAACCAAGTAATTAACTCCTCGGTGATTTCGTCTTGAGAAATTTTTTCGGTATTTTGATCTTGCTCTAAATGCATAAACAAATTATTAAGTAAGACCGCACCAATAAACCCATTTCCAATAATCATTGGATTGACTGATCGAATGGTTCCCAATTTGATTTGGTTTTCGAGATATTTTTCCAGCAGAGTGTAAGACGGTTTGAATATTTTTGTATAAAGTTCTTCTCTTAATTCAGGATCTACAAAAACTTCAGCAATAATCGAGGAAAACAAATTCCCGTAGGATTGAATAAACTGCACCCGGTCTTCAATGATCAATTTTAAAAACTCCGCTGGTTCGGTTTGAGGATTGTTCACATGAATATTTTTTATGGGTTCGGAGGAAATTTCTTCAAGAAGAGCATACAATAATTCCCGTTTGTTTTTGAAATAGTTATAGATCGTGCCTTCCCCTACTCCAGCTGCTGCTGCGATCTGTTTGGTGGTGGACTTATTGAATCCTTTTTCAGCGAAAACTTGCGCAGCCCCCGTCAAGATGCGTTCTCGCCACATGTCTGAAACTGTGCTTTTAAATTTTGCGATTGCCATTTATCAATTCCTATTCGAGAACATGAGTTGCTCCTCATCTAGTGAGCCTTTGCTCATTATAGCTTTTCGCGATTAGGCATGTCAAGATGTCATTTTTCTGGTCACTCTTTTTATGTGCTAAAATCGTTTCCTTTCCACCAAAAGGAGAATAACTATGCTAAAACATGTTTTGTTTTTGCTTAGTCCCGGCTTTTATGATGGCGAAAAAGGTCCTTTTTATTGTCCATATGCTGCTGCAGTGGAGGGCATGTTTAAATATATTCCGGAATTTGAAGAACTCGTGGAAGTCCATCGGATTGCATTCCCACGCCCAAGACCGGGCGTATTAACCCTGCTTGGTGAAGAAAACCAGGGCACACCCGTATTGGTGATCGCAGAGGGCGCGAGGGTGCCGGAGTATGCGCAGGTAAGCGAAAGCACGGGGCGAGCATTTATTGAGAATACCCAAGAGATCGGCAAATATTTGGGTGAAGAATTTGGGAAAATGGCGCCACATTAAAGGGAGGCACCTTATTCAGGCATTTAATCACTTGTAAACAAATATTAATTTTTAGGATCTGATTAGCTAGGGTTTCAATTGGTCAGAGGGAGATTCTTTCTTTTTGTGGCGGAAATTTTTTTCTGTTTATTTCTTCTCTTTAATAACATATACTATTTTAAAACTCCTCATTATTCCTGGAAGGTGACGATCATGAAAGCAAGCGTATATATTGCGACAAGTTTAGACGGATTTATTTCTCGCCCAAACGGGAGTGTAGATTGGCTGCCTGGTGGAGAAAGTGAAACGGGGGAGGATTATGGTTATCATGCTTTCATGAGCTCAGTGGATGCTCTCGTGATGGGGAGAAACACCTACGAGATGGTCTTGTCATTTGGGGAGTGGCCTTATGGGGATAAACCGGTAATTGTATTAAGCAGCCGGAATTTGGAACTCCCGGATAACTTAATTAAGACCGTCTCCCAGATGGGGGGGAGACCCAAGGAAATAGTAGCCCAACTTACGGCGCAAGGGTATCAGCATGTTTATATTGACGGCGGATTGACGATCCAAGGTTTTATTCGAGAAGGATTAATCCAAGAAATTATCGTAACCCAAATTCCTATCCTGATTGGCGAGGGACTCCCCTTATTTGGATCTATCCCCGAGGATATCCCATTAGAACTTCTTGAATCGCTACCTTTTGAAAATGGATTTGTGCAAAACAAATACCAAATCCAAGAAAACAAGCATTTAGCCTAACGACTCCCTATCTAACCCCTTAATTTTATTAAATTTCTGAGGCGGTCATAACGTGGAATAAACGCGCCAACACAGGCTGTTTTTCGATTTTCCTGTGTTCAACACCCTTGACTTACGCTAGCGTAAACGCTATACTATGTTTGCTGGTTTACGCTAGCGTAAGGAGAAATATATGGCAGAAGATTTTGAATGGATCACAACCCAAGAAGCAGCGACCCGCCTAGGCGTAAGCACGGCCCGTATCCGCCAAATGGTGGCTGAAGGACAATTATCCGGCCAAAAGATGGGCGGAAAATATCGCGGGCAATGGCAAATAAAATCAAGCGAAGTAGAATTAAAAGCTCATAAAAAAGGAATAACAAATACGATGCGAGTAAAAAACCGAATGACCCCCAGCCCAATTACGGCTACCCTAGATACAAATTATAACGAAGCAATGCAATTGATGAAACAAAACAAAATCAAAAACTTGCCAATCGTGGACAAAAAAGACCAATTGGTTGGCATTGTCACGTTCACAGATATGCTGCAGGCAGAACCTTCCCCGGTAACCACATTGAGCATGTTTGAAATGGTTGCAATGCTGGACAAGGTCTCCATGTCGCTGATCATGAGCAGCCCTGTCTTTGCGGTGGACGAAAACTGCAGCATCACCAATGCGGCCAGTTTTATGCTTTCTAATAACATCAAATGTCTCCCCGTCGTTGATGGTGACAAATTGGTGGGCATTATCACCGACACCGATATCTTCAAGAATTTTGTAGAGATCACCGGCGGCGGAAAAGCAGGCACACATATTGAAGCACGCATGCCCGACCAACCCGGAAAATTAGCTCCATTCATTCAGGCGATCACCGATGCTGGAAGTTATATCGTCTCGGTAGTGCTTACCTATAACGATGACGGTTATGGTTATGTGGATGTGAAGGAACGCGGCGGAGACGAAGGGAAGATCCAAGCCGAGTTAGATAAGGTCAGCGAAATTGACCAGGTAAATTTCCGTGCTAGCGGCCAGGATGAGCTAATCGAATTTGGAAAGAAATAAGTTTCGCTTTTCCAAGAAAGAATAACAAAATGATTTAGAAACTCCCCGATTTTCAACGGGGAGTTTCTCTTTTTTTAATACCGTAAGTTTTTAAAAAAAAGGACCCTGAACGAAATTTTCACAAGGTTGCTCTGAATAAAGAAAACCTTTCAGCATGATAAAATCAAAAATCGTTATGAATCAAAAAAATCCTTCTATAAAAAGATTTTTTAATTTTCTGGGGCTTCAAAAAAGCATGGTCGGCCTTCTCACCATGGTTATTTTGGTTGGTTTGGGTGAAAGGATGGCTGAGCGTTTTCTTCCGCTTTACCTTATCGCGGTTGGGGGCGGCGCAATATCGGTTGGTTTACTAAACGGGCTAGACAATTTGTTGAGCGCAATATATTCACTGCCGGGGGCCTATCTCAGCGAAAAGTTTGGGAATAAACGCGCCTTACTTATCTTCAACTTGATCGCGATGAGCGGTTATTTGATCGTCATTCTTTTCCCTTCTTGGCAGGCGGCCATCATTGGGGCAATTTTATTCATCTCGTGGACGGCGATTTCACTGCCAGCCACGATGGATCTGGTTTCTACGGTATTACCCAAAAATAAAAGAACAATGGGCGTTTCCATGCATTCCTTTGTGCGAAGAATTCCTATGGCTTTGGGTCCAATTATTGGCGGGATATTAATAGGAAAGTATGGGGAGATCGAAGGTGTGAGATTGGCATTAATCATCGCATTCATTTTGGCTGGTGCAGCCTTGGTTTTTCAACAATTCATGATTCAAGAACAGGCACCACCGGTGGTAAGAGAATACAAAAAGGGCTTTTACAACTTCGCTCTCATCAACAAGAATTTAAGAAGATTGCTCACCGCCGATATCTTAATTCGTTTTTGTGAGCAAATTCCCTACGCGTTTGTAGTACTTTGGGCAGTCAATGAACATGGCATCACCCCGGTTCAATTTGGGATATTGACGACTGTGGAAATGGCGGTGGCAATGGTGGTTTACATCCCGGTGGCATATCTGGCTGACCGCTCAACAAAAAAACCTTTTGTGGTGATCACTTTTGTCTTTTTTACACTTTTCCCTTTAATCCTGCTATTCTCGCATTCCTTTTGGATGATGGTGCTTGCTTTCATCGTCCGTGGATTGAAAGAGTTTGGTGAACCCACACGCAAAGCACTGATAATGGATTTAGCCCCAGAAGATAGAAAAGCGGCAACATTTGGATTTTATTATCTTATTCGCGATGTGATCGTCTCTGTAGCCGCATTTGGCGGCGCATTTCTTTGGTTGCTTTCCCCACAAACCAATTTCTTGGTCGCGTTTGGCTTTGGCCTCGTAGGCACAATATATTTCGCTTTGATGGGTCGGGATCTTGGCCCAGACGTCCAAAAACCATAGTTTTTTAAATACCACGGGAGGGCACCCTGTCTTCTCAAGTTCGTTGGAACAGCCAACCGCTAAATTCTTGGGCAAATAAATTCGCACGGGGCAAGTTTATTGAGTTGGATGGTCACCAGACTCATTATATTGAAAAAGGGGAGGGGGATCCCATGATCTTAATTCACGGTTTTTTCTATGACACCCATTTATGGGATAACAATATTGATCAGCTGGCAAAGAAGTACAAGGTTTACGCCATGGATCTTTGGGGATTTGGATATAGTTCTAGAGAAAATCTAGATTTTGGTTATCCTCTATATACAAGACAACTGCGCCTGTTTATGGATGCGTTGAAAATTAAGAGAGCTACACTGATCGGTCAATCGATGGGTGGGGGGACGATCGTTAAATTTGCTATTTCAACTTCCGAGCGGGTGGACAAGGTCGTGTTGGTGGATCCTGCAATACTGCCCAACAAACTCCCCATTATGGGAAAAATTGCAAATTTGCCGATTGTGGGGGAACTTTTATTCGGTGCGAATATTAATTACCCCCGAAAAATGACCTTGGGCAACACCTTTATCCACAACAAAAAACATATCACAGCGGAATATTTCGAAAAGGTTACCCGGTTTCAAAAAATTGAAAATTCCACTGAAATATTATTGGCTATTCTTAGAAAACAATTTTTTCATACTTTGGGAGACGAGGTTAGCCAATTAGGCAAGATAGAACTCCCTAAACTAATTGTTGCCGGTCGACAGTCAGCGGGAATACCAACTCGATTGAGCGAGAAGGTGCACCAAATCCTTAAGGGAAGCCAGCTTGAAATACTTGACGACGCGGGGCATTGTCCTAATGATGAGCAATCTGAAAAATTTAACGAGCTCGTATTGGCGTTTTTAGCAAGCTAAAATATGCGTGTCAACATAAAGTCGACAATTATTTTAGGTGTAATTGTATTAAATCCCTTATTCGGATAAAATTACACCTATTACTAAAACTGATTCCCCGCATTGGGAGGGAGACGACAACCAGCCCATGAAAAGTATAACAAATAGTCTTTTATTCAAAATTACTCAAATTGGATCTGATCCAACAGACAGTGAAGACCTTCAATTAAAAAAATCAATGCTGCTGTTGACGTCAATTCCTTTTGTTTTTGCTGGGCTGGGGATTAATGTACTTCATAATCAATGAACCAATTCCGGGGGCAATTCCTTTCTCCTATGGCATCGTCTCATCCATCAATATTATATATTTTGGAATTACTGGGAAGTATCGGTTTTTTCGATTTAACCAGCTTGCATTAACCTTGCTTCTCCCCTTTTTTCTCATGATCACCTTGGGGGGGTTTATCAATGGAAGTGCCGTTATATTCTGGGCATTGGTCAGCCCTTTAGGCGCAATGCTTTTTGATGAATTAAGGAATGCCTTCAAGTGGTTCATTGCTTTCCTTATACTTTTATTTATCAGTGGTTTCCTCCAACCCATAGTACATATTCCAAACAATCTCTCTACGGGAGCGATAAACTTTTTCTTTGTTCTAAATATTCTTGGTGTGAGTTCTCTTGTTTTTTGGATGGTTTATTATTTCATCACACAAAAAGATGTTTTCCAGCTTCGTTCTGAATCTTTATTATTAAATATCCTCCCAAAAGATATCGCGGCCATTTTGAAACAAGACCAGGAACAAGACATTATTGCCGACCAATTTGATGCGGCCAGTGTGCTGTTTGCCGATCTGGTGGGATTCACCCCATTGTCTGCAACCATGGCGCCGGTTGAAATGGTTGAACTGCTCAACGAGGTGTTCTCCTATTTTGATTCTTTACTAGAAAAATATGGCGTTGAAAAAATCAGAACGATTGGTGATTCCTATATGGTTGCTAGTGGGGTCCCAAAGCCGCGAGAGGATCATGCCCTGGCCATTGCTCAAATGGGATTAGATATGCGGGAGTATATTTCAAATTTTGAGTCCGATAAAGGCCAGAAAATAGGGTTTCGATTTGGTATCAACTCTGGTCCGGTTGTTGCAGGTGTGATCGGGCGGAAGAAATTTGTCTATGCTGTGTGGGGGGATACGGTAAACGTGGCGAGCCGAATGGAATCTCATGGATCGTCCGGCAATATTCAGATCTCTCAAGCCACTCAGGAATTAATCAAGGACTCGTTTTTGTGTGGGCCACAAGGAAAAGTGAATATCAAGGGCAAAGGGGAAATGCCCGTTTGGTATGTTTTAGGGAAGAAAAATTCTGCGTAGTGCAATTAATAATATCTTCTTTTTTTAGTTCAAAATAAGACAAACTGTCAAATAAATTAGGGCCTTTATTTTATGCTTTATCCTGCAGGGGATTTAACATATAATGATAGGCGTGCAAGGATGTGTTTGTGTCTCGGAACTATCCCTTGGTCCTATATAGGCGGTTCTCTTTTCAGAATACCAGAATGATCGCTCCTCATTATCGAAAATTGAAACACACCGACAAATAAACCGCAATAAAAATAATTACTATGGATAAAAGAAAAGTGTTGCTCCTCTGTACTGGAAATTCATGCCGCTCCCAAATCGCGGAGGCGATTATAAATTTTAAGGCGGGAGAAAAATGGCAGGCCTATAGCGCCGGAACTGAACCAGCTGGTTATGTACACCCTAAAGCCATTGCTGCCCTGGAAGAAATTGGAATTTTCCATAAAGGGATATCGAAGAAAATCGATGATCTTCCCACCAGGGCATTTGATTTGGTGATCACGGTTTGTGATGATGCGGCGGAGAACTGCCCCGCGTGGTTGAGGGAGGGGAACAAAGTCCATATTCGCTTTTTGGACCCGGCAAAGGCCTCCGGAACAGAGGAAGAAATATTGTCAGTTTTTAGGAATGTCCGCAAGGAAATAGAAGACCGCATTCTTGGTTATTTAGAAAAGATTTTAATTTGAGGAGATAGAAATGGGCGAACGAAAGGAAAAAGAATTATCTTTTTTAGATCGATATTTGACCTTGTGGATATTTTTGGCGATGCTAATCGGTGTGGGGATCGGTTATATCTTTCCAAAGGGTGTTGAATCTTTCAATTCAGCCGTTTCACTCGGCACTACCAACATTCCAATCGCTATCGGTTTAATTCTAATGATGTACCCACCATTAGCCAAGGTTCATTATGATGAATTAGGAGACGTATTCCGAAATTGGAAAGTGTTGGGTCTTTCACTCATTCAAAATTGGATTATTGGTCCGATATTAATGTTTGCTTTGGCTGTACTTTTCTTGCACGATTTCCCCGAATATATGACCGGTTTAATATTAATTGGCCTAGCGCGATGTATTGCGATGGTGATTGTTTGGAATGAATTGGCCAAGGGGGATAATGAATATGCTGCCGGATTAGTCGCATTCAATAGCATTTTTCAGGTCTTGTTTTATAGCCTTTATGCCTATCTATTTATTACTGTGCTGCCCACCTGGTTTGGGTTAACTGGCAGCATTGTGGAAATCACCATTGGCGAGATCGCAAAGAGCGTATTTATTTACTTGGGAATTCCATTTTTAGCTGGATTCTTAACTCGGTTCCTTCTTGTTCGCGCCAAAGGCAAAACTTGGTATTATGAAAATTTCATTCCAAAGATCAGCCCGATCACTTTGGTCGCCTTGTTATTTACAATCGCAGTGATGTTCTCCCTTAAAGGGGAGCTGATCCTCACCATTCCAATGGATGTGGTCCGAATCGCGATTCCTCTTTTGATCTACTTTGTAATTATGTTTCTGGTTTCTTTCTATATGGGGCACAAAATTGGGGCAGATTATTCTAAAACGACGACCTTAGCTTTTACTGCAGCGAGCAATAATTTTGAACTAGGAATAGCGGTGGCGGTGGCGGTATTTGGGATTAATTCGGGGGTGGCATTTGCAGCGGTGATCGGGCCATTGATCGAGGTGCCGGTAATGATCGGATTGGTGAATGTGGCATTAAAATTCCAAAGGAAATATTTTGGCGGAGGGAAATTGCCTGTTTCAACATCTGAGGGTTCGGCTATCGATTAAATATTATTTTGGAATCAATAAACATGCAAAGTCTTTTATGGAACCTTCCTCAAAAGCTATTTGGGGTAAAATTTTTCTAAGCAAAAATGAACCTTTTTATGGATTAAAAATCAGTTTTGTTTCAAAGGGATTTTGAATGGTCAATACAGAAACTAAAAAAGAAAACTTACTCAAATATAGTTCAATCCTGTTTAGCTTGGGTGTATATATTGTTTTTTTGCTGCTTTATTTGAATGCCGTCTACCCCGCAATTGGCCACGATTATAGCTATCATTTTCCCCGACTGTTGGATACATTTTTGCATTACAAAATCAATGGCCTATCGATTCAGTGGTTTTCACCTAGTTTTGGGGGAGGGTTACCTTCCTTTCCAAATCCCCAACATCTTCAGTTTTCACTCCCGCAATTACTGGTTTTCTTTTTTACTCCGTGGGTTTCGGCTCAAATTTCAAGCATCTTCTTTTCTCTGCTTGGCTATTGGGGCTTTTACCGATTTGGACAAGATATATTGAAGGTTGGCTGGCGTATCAGCTCTTTAGGGGCCCTTTTATTCATGATTAATGGATTCATCATTGAACATGCTGCCGCAGGGCATATCACTTTTCAAACTTTTCCATTGGTTTCTGTGATCTTATATTTTCTGGTTAGCAAGAAATTTAAACCTATAACTGCAGGTTTATGGATCGGGATCATGGGGGCCGTAATGGTTTTTAGTGGAAGTTTTTATATCGTTGTTTCGTTCGTTTTTTCGATTGCAATTTCGTTTTCCTTAATAGTGGTCTTTAAACCTGAGCTTATTGATTTTAAACGCGTAGGAAAGATCACATTCGTTGGGATCATATCTTCTCTTCTAATTACAGCCGGCAAGCTTTACGCTGTGTATTCTTATATGCGCTTTTATCCCAGATTAGTGACTGTCCACTATTATGATACTTTTATCACTTCCCTTGTGGGTGTTTTTTACCAAATACTCGGCGTTATGAGCTTGGTTCCCTATTACATACTCCGCGGTACTGACCCAGAATTTGTCCTGGAGTCTTTGGCCGCCGTTTCTCGTTTTAGATACGTTTGGGAAACAGATGTCTCTTTTTCTCCCGTACTTCTATTATTATGCATGGTTGGGGTCCTATGGTTAGCCTTTAATTTCAAAAGGATTTTCGCCAGAAAAAATTCTAAACTAATCTGGATTGGGGTTTTCCTTCTCCTCCTAAGCGCGTGGATCACATTTGAATTTGTCACTGCGCGCGGCATTAGTTATGAGTTAATAAAGAAATTTCCAATAATAAATTCATTGAGAGTAAATCAGCGCTATGTCATCTCCTTCCTTTTACCTGCATCGTTATTTGGTACATTTTCATTATCCGCCATCTTGTCTCCCCTCAAAACGAAATTTAAGCATTACTGGACGGCAGGGCTCTCTTTGGTTACTTTGCTTTTTTTGGGAAGTTATTTTTTGATCTCGCCAGAAATACAGGAGAGAGAATTTCACGATCGGGTTTCTTCTGCTGCTTATCGATCTTTTTCAGAGGAAGAATATTTTTCCGTCACAGATGTTTCTTTTTCCCATAATACAGAGATGTATTCAAGCCATATTAGCAGCATAATTACTTATGAAGCATTAATTAGCTCCGGGAGTCAAAAATTAAGATCGCAACTGGTCGAAGGGGACCCTTTTAAAGTTTCAGACGGATACTTTAATTTTAACAATCCGGTTGGTTTTGTTTACCCTGAAGAAAGTGGGACGGTGGCTTATGAAAGGTTTAAGCTTGAAGACAGAGATATACTCGAGGATTTCCTTGAACGAAAACAACCCGCCTGGGAAATTCCAAAAGTTCAATTATTCTTAAATGGTCTAAGCTTGCTGACAGTAATAGGTATCTTGGGCTATTTTGGTTATTCCTTTATTGTAAAAAATAGCAGAAAACAATAGCCTTATCCTCCCCTTTTGGCCCCAATTATTCTCCCTCCGATATCCTTTTTCTTTGCAGAGTCACCATGATTACGCCAATACCGACAATGGCCATCCCTAACCATTCCTTTATGCTGGGTTGCTCTCCTAAGAATAACCACGCAAGGATCGCAATTTGAATGAGCATCGTGTTATTGATCAAACTAGACTCAGTTGCAGAGATTGTTCGCAGAGTATGGTTCCAAAGTGTGAATGCAAATGCGGTGTTTATTGCCGCCAAAACAAAAATATTCCCCCAGTTTGTTAATGAAAGGGGCTGCCATTCTTCGGTTAATAAACCAATGGTGAATAATAAAATCGCTCCAATGCCCATGCTGACAACGGTCACTGTTAGAGGATCAAGATGTTTGCTGCGGTTGATGAATCGCCCAATGATCGAAGCGATAGAATTTGAAAACACCGTGGCCATCCCGATGGCTAATCCTAATGCCAAACCGACGGGAAGATTTAGGGGATAAAAGTATACAAAAACACCTGCCAGAAATACTAAAATGCCGACCCATTGCCAATTTGATAACTTTTCTTTGAGGAAAATCAAGGCGAGAACCGCGGTGAACAAAGCAGTAAAATTTAATAACAGACTAAATGTGATTGCCGGTAAATATTTTAGCCCCAAAAATTGCAAGCCTTGGGTGAGGGTATAGTAAACAATACCCAGTGTAATGAGCAATCCCCAATCATTTTTGGTCAGTCTTTTCAATTCGACCTTTTTGGACTGCCGCAAATAAACGGGGATTAAGATTAGGAAAGCGAGTAAATATCTTAGGCCAGCAAAAGTCAGTGGGGGCAAGTCTTTGAGCCCCTCTTTGATCAACACCCAGGAGGTCGACCATAGAAAGGTCACAAATAATGCTTGGAAAATGGCAATTGCTTTTGGTCTATTGCTAATAAAGTTCACTTCGTTTCCTTAAATTCAAAACCCTCGTTTTATAAATAAAATAAGGCTTGGCGAGCAAACCTTATTGAAAAATCTAGTGCCTGTTAAAATGCCCTTCTTTGTTCCGGGGTATCAATAATCTCTGCCTCCGCTTCCTCTTCTTCCAGAAACTCTTTCAGGTTCGCGTAGGCTGCTTTGACTGTCTCTATCCTGGCAAAGTACAAACGTTCATGCTTGCCCTTGAATACAAAGCGGACCAAGCCAGAAAGTCGCAAGGCATGCAGATGGTGGGTGACAGTTGGGGCGCGTAATCGTAATCGGCGCGAAAGTTCCGCGGGGGTGAGCTGTTCTTGGATTAGGTATCGCAAAATTCGTAATCGTGTAGGATCCGAAAGCGCTTTTAAGGCATTCAATAAACTGTCTGGAACGATCTCGCCAGGTACCAGCGACTCTCCTGCGGGACGAGAACCGAATATCCATAGACTTTTGTTTTTTTCCAAAGGATATCCGTCAACGATCAACGGAGACAACCAAAAAGAAGGGACAAATATAAAATTCTCAGCCTTGGGTAGCTTTTCATAACGAACGCCTTGAGATAAGTCTTCAAGGAGATTAATGAAAGACAGTTTGCTTTCTTTTTCTTTTGCCTCTTCAATTGCATTTTCTAAGTGGGGGGCAATTCTTCTTTCTTCTTCCGCAAAAAAGACATCGTAATAGGATTGCAAAGCTTTCAAATATTTTTCCCCAAATTCAGCAGGAGCGCTCACATAATTTAGAAACCTTTCAATCTCTTTTGGCGACATCTTCCATTTATTTTTTGGTTTTTGCTCATAGACCCGAATCTCTCGGGTGACATTTTCGCGATCAGTTTCATTCCAAGATCCTTTCGCTGAAAGTTCATCAAAAAGGCTTAAGTATGGAAATATGCGGTTATTTTCTTCTTTGGGGAAAAATACTTTTCGGAGTCGTTCGGCTGGGGGGGTTTGTTTCAGTGTATATAAAACGGTGGAGACATCTTTTGGCTTTGGTAAATTATAAATCCAAGAATAAGGGGACTCAAATAATTCGATAACTTCTTCTAAAAAATTTCTGTCTTCTTGCGGGAGCCTAGAGCGCACCCCAGCAGCCCAAGCACCCCTTAACCCCACCTTGGCAGGAAATTGTAAAATTTGCAAACTAATAAAGAAATCGTACGCAGTTCCGATATCCCAAAGGACCTTTTTATTAATGTTTTCGAGTTGCTCGACCATATAAACTCCAAATGGCTTTTTTTACTTCAACATTGTACCTGAATTATTTCACCCGTACCCATTTGTTGTTTATATTTTCCTATGCTATTTTTATAGAAAAAGTGTAAAGCTCCTTATTCCCCGTTTTTTTTATTGAAATATCAATTAATTGTTATTTCCGAAATCAATTAATATCTTTGGCGGCAAGTAGGTTGTTTTGAATTTGCTCAATATGCTCCGCATAATGCGTGCCCGTATCGTAAAGCATTATTGTGGACAATCGTACATAGGTGGATTTACGAGCCATAAATTCAGCAGGAAGTTCTGCCAACATATGGGTGCCCAAAACTTGGTTTTCCTCTAAGGCCTTACGAAGATCCTTAATCAGAGGATAGGTCAGCAACATGCTTTTCAGCCTTGCTTGAGAAAATGCGGAGCTGGCGTAGGACTCATTTCCCTTCACCATTGTCGCTACATAACCACAGCTATCTGTTTCTGTTGCGATCATGTGGGCAAGTATTTCTTTGATAGACCATTCCTTGGGAGCCGGACGAAAATCCGCTTGTGCTTCAGTTACTTGATAAAGAACTTCGTCCAATTTGGCATTTGCTTTCTTATTAATGCTGTCAATTTCTTCTGCTAATTCTTGGGCCGTAGCCGGAATTGGCAGGGGGGGGCGAGCAGTTAATTCCACCTTGGCTGTCTTTTTCTCGTTTCCGCGAAAATAAACGACTTCAACGTAATCACCCACGGAAAGTGGGCCGGTTGCATCTCTAAAATCCTGCACATCTTCAAATGGGATGCCATTAATTTCTGTGATTTGATCGCCCTTTATTAACCCAGCCTTGGCTGCCCCCATGCCTTCAATTACATCCGCCAATAGCAATCCGTGGGCAACGGGCAAGTTTTTACTACGGGCAAGGGGGGGGGTGACCAATCCGCCGTCTAATATACCCATCATTGGCTTTTTGAAATCTCGGGAATCAACTCCTGATTCCAAAACTGTTTTAAGATTCTCTAAACCCTTTTCCCACAGGTCATTTATAAGAGGGCGTTTGGAATCCCATTCTTTATCTTCAGAAAAACCTCTATGGGCAATATTTACCTGGGTCTGTTTTTTTTCAAGTCGATCAAAGGTAACTTTTACATTGGTGATATTTGGGTCGCCATTTCCCTGCCAAGTGAATGAAATTTCTTTGTTTTTTTCTACGTTTAAAAAGGTGCCCTGAGCAAAATAGTCTTCATCCCAATAAAAAGAATAGTAATTTGCTTTATGTCTGTTTACTTCTACAAATTTACAAAACCATTCCTTGAAACCGGTTTTTGTTGAAAATGAAAAGAAAACAGTTTCCACAGGGGCTTCGATCATTTTAGAAAATTGTATTTCGCTCGCCATTTAAATTTCTCCAAGCTGTAACTTTTTACTGCTCTATCGGGCAATACTTTATTATATCGTGGGAAAGGATTAAACCCTTTCGGGGCAAGTGGTTTTTATACTGCTTACCCCGAAAGAAAGAAGAAAAAAAGAAATTTCGCCTTTGTGTTAACAAACCCTTCCTTGGGTACAAGGAGAAGCCAGATCCTTTGATTTGTTTTTGCGCCAACTGAATTTTCGAGTTTTCTTTTTTTGTAATTTCCTTAAAGCCCTGTTTCCTGCTCTAATTTTTTCACATTTTTGATATTCATTTCCAAATATCAAATTTATTGAACCTCTCATCACAAGATCCTTTACTATTTTCGTTTCTAAAAGCTAAACATATGAATCGTTATTCCAAATTATCTTTTGCCAAATTCCTTTTCTTAGAAAACTTCGGGGTGAATCTTTTGCAACTTTACTGTACGCTGGGCTTTTGTTTGTTTGCTGTTATGTGTTTTCAGTGTTTCAGCATCGTTGCAATTATTTGAAATAACTTTTTCTTCTTGGTGAAGTTCATCACTCTGTTGGATACAACATTCGCAATCCAGTTTTATGTTTCCCATTCTTGCTCTCCTGGTAGTCCCTTAATTTTTTCCCTAGGCTGTTTCCGCTTCTGGTTTGAGTACTTCGATTAATTTTTCTAAAGGGAGACCTTTTCATCAAAATCCTCAAATACCAAGCCAGGAAGATAGTCGTTTTTTTTCGTTTGCCAATTCCCTGCTCTTATTAATTTTTTCGGTCATGTTACTCTCCTTCCTGAAAAGCAAAAACCCTAAACATTGTTAGACGTCAATATGTATTAGATATATATCTAATACATATTATATCCGATAAGGGTGGCGCTTGTCAAGCGCAACTTCAGCATCCCTGGGGATAAGCATTCGAAATCTGGGGGTATCTCTCTTTTAGAGTGGATATATTCTTTATACCTTGTTCATGTTAATCATCTAAAATGCCTCTATTTGAGAATTTTCCCCGTTTAAATGCAGTTTATTTTTCTTGTTCCCTCCCGCTCGGTTTTATTCTTTTTTATTCCAATTACCCTGGTGGATAACTGAAGTGCTCATTTCCACCATATATATACCTCTGGTTTAATAAAGCTCTGTATATAAGGATAAAATTGAGGCATTCTTCAACTATCCACATATCCCCAACCCCTACTACTAATACTATATTATTAATTATCCCTATATAATAAGGTTATGTGTTTAACAACCAACAACCCCTAAAACACAATAAATAAGAAACGCTACAGAAAGGAGTTTGAATGAGCACACGATATACCTTTTATGGACATGGCACCCATGGTATAGAAACAGGCGGGGTTAAGATCATCGTCGATCCTTTTTTTGATGACAATCCATCGTCTCCGCTAAAAGCTTCCCAAGTTGAGACCGATTTTATTTTCGTCAGTCATGGTCATTTTGATCATATGGCGGATGCTGTCTCGATTGCAAAACGCACGAACGCCTTAGTGATTACCAATGCAGAAATCTCGAAATGGTTTGCTGCACAAGATGTCAAAGCACATGGACAACATGTTGGAGGTGGCTATCATCATCCCTTTGGCTATTTGAAATTAACCAATGCCTTGCATGGATCCGCCCTGCCAGATGGCTCTAATGGCGGAAACCCGACCGGGATGCTCTTGACCACAAAGGATAACCTGAAAATTTATTGCGCCTGTGACACGGGATTATTCGGCGATATGCAATTGATCGGGGATGAGGGACTAGACCTTGCGGTTCTTCCGATCGGAGATAATTATACGATGGGTCCCTCTGATGCACTAAAAGCCGTAAAATTTCTCAGACCCAAGTATGTTATTCCTAGTCATTACAACACTTGGCCGTTGATCGAACAGGATGCAGAAGCCTGGGCAAAAGAAATTGAAGCAGAAACCGACACAAAAGTAAAAGTGCTTAAACCTGGAGAAAGTCTCAAACTTTAATTAAATTAGCGTTGACAAAATTTAGCAGAACCTTTCTAATTGAACATAATTAATCAATCAATTAGAAAAGCATCTATTAATGTTGGAGAACTCCCATGTTTAAAGATCTTAGAAGTAGGAAAGCAGAAGAAGACCAAATGCGAGAAGAAGGGCGTTTGCCCCCTGGGCAGTCGCTTACCCAAAAATTCCCTGTATTACACTATGGCCCCGTGCCTACCTTTAATCCAGCTGCATGGGATCTAAGGGTATGGGGCGAAGTGGAAGAAGAGAAGAGTTGGAATTGGGAAGAATTTCAAAAACTTCCCCGCAGTAAAAAAATAATGGACATCCATTGTGTAACGCGCTGGAGCAAATTTGATACTGAATGGGAAGGGGTATATCTAAAAACCTTAGTAGACGAAGGATTTGTTACTCTTAAAGAGTCTGCAAATTATTTAATTCAACATGCAGAATATGGGTTTACAGTAAATATCCCGATAGAGATTGCCTTATCTGATATTTTTATGTTAGCCACTCATTTTAATAATGAACCGATCACCCCAGATCACGGCTATCCCCTTCGCGGGATCGTCGGATTTATTACCGGTGAAGAGGAAGATACGACTCCTTATTTTTGGAAAGGTGCCAAATGGTTGCGTGGTTTAGAATTTACAAAAGAGGATCAACCAGGGTTCTGGGAGCAAGCTGGCTATCATAATGAAGCAGATGTGTGGAAAGAACAGAGGTTTGGTCGCTAGAGGGTTAAGTTGGTAAATAGTTTATAGAACATTTGTTGTGGATAAACCTGTGGAAATGTGAATGAGTGGTGAAATTTTTCACCACTCATTTTTTTAACCGTATCTCTTTGAGATAAAAATGGGCCAAACACTTTTATACCTTTTTAGGGTGGTTTATAATCATTGACATGCTTTTATCTAAAGAAGAAGTAGAACATATTGCAATGCTTGCTCGCCTCAATTTGTCCGAGGAAGAAAAAGAACGTTACCGTGAGCAACTTTCCAGCATTTTGGGGCATGTAGCTCAATTACAAGCCTTAAATACTGATGATGTAGAGCCTTTGGTAAGTGTATTGGCCAAGGAAATGCCTTTACGAGAAGATCTGCCCTCACCAGGATTATCCTTGAAAGAAGCAACCGAAAATGCGCCTGATGTAAAAGCGGATCAATTCAAGGTACCTCCAATTTTGGATGGGGCGGATGAGTAATTTTTTAGAAACCTCCTTAGCTGAATTGCAAACGGGCTTGCGCAATAGAGACTTTTCAAGCCGAGAATTAACTGAATTTTTCCTCAACCGGATTGATGAGAAAGACGGGGAAATCAAAGCCTTTCTGAGCCTGGCTCCAAAAAAAGCGTTAAAGAAAGCCGAGGAAGCAGATAAAAGATTTGCAAGCGGGGATGAGAATCTGCCCCCCTTGCTAGGAATTCCCCTTGCTGTGAAAGATGTTTTAGCGGTGGAAGGATTGCCCGCCACAGCGGGATCTAAAATCCTTGAGGGCTTCATGCCCCCCTATACCAGCACGGCTGTTTCAAAACTTCTGGATGCCGGTATGATCGTTTTAGGGAAAACGAATACTGATGAATTTGCAATGGGGTCTTCCACTGAAAACTCAGCCTATTTCACCAGCCGAAACCCATGGGATACAAGCCGTGTACCGGGCGGGTCAAGCGGAGGCAGTGCGGCAAGCGTTGCCAGTCAAATGGCGCCTTTTGCTTTAGGCACTGATACTGGCGGAAGTGTCCGACAACCAGCGGCTTTTTGCGGGGTAACCGGGTTAAAACCTACATATGGGCGTGTTTCTAGATATGGCCTAATCGCCTATGGATCTTCCTTAGATTCTGTGGGCGTATTTGGGAGAAGTGCTGCGGACTCGGCAGCTTTGTTTTCGGTGATGGCGGGGAAAGATCCTTTAGATGCAACTAGTTTGGATATGCCCGTCCCAGAAATAAACTTGAATGGGAGCACAAACCTTAAGGGGATGAAGATCGGCGTACCCAAAGAATATTTTGTAGAAGGTATCCAAGCAGCAGTTGAAGAAAAAGTTCGCGAAGCGATCAAGCAGTTTGAATCATTAGGTGCTGAGATCATCGATGTTCAACTTCCTCACACCCAATATGCAGTACCAGTTTATTATTTGATCGCGCCTGCAGAGGCCTCTGCCAATCTTGCCCGATTTGATGGCGTGCGTTATGGGCTAAGAGTTGAAAATGACGACGTCATTGAAATGGTGAAAGAATCGCGCGGAGCAGGTTTTGGAGAAGAAGTTAAAAGACGGATTATGTTAGGCACTTATGCACTTTCCTCCGGATATTATGATGCCTATTATGGACAAGCCCAAAAGGTACGCACCTTGATTCAAAACGATTTTCTTGAAGTTTATAAAACGGTAGATATGATCGCCGCACCTGTTGCGCCGACAACCGCTTTTAAGATCGGGATGCATACGGATGACCCCTTAGCCATGTACCTTGAGGATGTGTATACTCTGCCCGCCAACTTGGCTGGTGTGCCTGGGTTAGCCTTTCCTGTGGGTTTCGATCAGAAGAATTTGCCTATTGGCATGCAATTAATGGGACGACATTTTGAAGAAGAAAAGCTATTTCATGCCGTGCATGCTTATCAAAATGATACCAATTGGCATACAAAATCCCCGAAGGTTTAATTAGTATTGAAAAGCAGGCCCCTGCAAAAAAGGAAGGAGCTTTTACAAATGTTTTCAAATTTACCTCAATCAGCCTTGGATGCGATGGATTGGTCTTGGGAAGACTATCGTGTTTTTTATGACAACCTTGAAGAACGAGCGTTGAACACCGAAACGCTTGAGAAATGGATGCAAGATTGGAGTGCGCTGGAAAAATTGATCTATGAAGTCCTCTCCAGGATGGAAGTAAACACGGCGCTAGATACCGCAGACGAAAAAGCCGAAAAACAATACTTTTCTTTTTTGGAGGAAATCTATCCTCACGCTGAAACTGCTTCTCAAAAAGCAAAGGAAAAATACTTAGAAAGTGGTTTGCCTCTTGAAAACTTTTCAATTCAGCTTCGAAATATGAAAGCAGAGGCAAGTTTATATCGAGAAGAAAACCTGCCCCTTTTATCTGAAGAAAAAAAACTGGGCAATGCCTATGACAAGGTTATTGGTGCACAGAGCATTCAATGGGAGGGCGAGGAGATCACGCTGCAAAAGCTCGCCCCAGTGTATCAAGATGAAGATCGAGCGAAACGTGAAAAAGCCTGGAAATTAGAAATGGGTCGCTGGCAGGTAGATCGCGGAGAGATCAATACTATTTGGAAAGATTTCATGGACCTGCGCGGAAAAATCGCTAAAAACGCAGGTATGGATAATTATAGAACCTACCGATTCAGCGAAATGCTTCGTTTGGACTATGGACCCCAGGACTGCTTAGATTTCGATGCAGCGATTGAAGAAGTGGTGGTTCCTGCCGCATCGAAAATTTATGAAAAAAGAAAGGAAAGACTTGGGTTGGATCAACTCCGTCCTTGGGATCTGAATATCGATACAACCGGACTTCCCCCCCTTCGTCCTTATCAAGAAGAATGGGAGTTTAAAGCAAAAGCCACCGCAATTTTTAACAAGGTAGATCCGGAACTTGGAAAATATTTTGAAATCATGCAGGAAGAAAATTTGCTCGATCTCACCAACCGAAAGGGAAAAGCGCCGGGTGCATTTTGTGTGGATTATCTTACAGCCAAGAGACCCTTCATATTTATGAACGCCGTTGGTTTACACGATGATGTGCAAACCCTGCTTCATGAGGTCGGCCATGGCTTCCATGTGTTTGAATCGATTCACCTTCCTTATCGGCAACAACTAGCCTACGGTGCCGAGATCGCGGAGGTTGCCTCTATGGGCATGGAATTGTTGGCATCTCCTTACCTCGCTAAAGAGCAGGGTGGTTTTTATACTGAGGCAGAAGCTGCCCGTGCAAGAATTGAACACCTAGAGGGAAGTCTCTTATTCTGGCCCTATATGGCCGTGGTAGATGCATTCCAGCATTGGGTCTATGAAAATCATGAGGCAGCAACCGACCCCGCAAAGTGTGATGCTGAATGGGCATCTCTGTGGGATCGGTATATGAAAGGCATTGATTACGCGGGGTTTGAAGAAATGAAAATGACCGGATGGCACCGTAAATTGCATATCTTCCAAGTGCCCTTTTATTATGTGGACTACGGCTTAGCGCAATTAGGTGCGGTGCAGATCTGGGCGAACGCCATCGGAGACCAAGCCGGCGCGGTAAAGAGTTACCGAAATGCATTATCTTTGGGCGCAACCCGCTCATTGCCAGAGCTATTTGCCGTAGCAGGAGCAAAATTTGCTTTTGATGCAGATACCTTAGGTAAGGCGACAAAGTTGATGGCGGACACAATTGAAGAACTAGAAGCCGTTAGCTAGCAGAACATAATACATGAATCCCAGAGGAACCCTTTTCCTGTGGGATTTTTTTGTTTAAACACAAAGGGTCAATCTAGCATGGGTTATATGAAAACCGAATAAAATCAAAGGAAGGTTCGTTTAAATAGTGTAAGGACAGGAAAAAAACCAATGATGACTGCCACTGGGGAAGAATACGAACTGATCACTCGTTCGAAAAATGGTGATCGACAAGCTTTTGGGGATCTTGTCTCTCTTCACCAACAGGGCGTCATAAATGTGGTTTATCGGATGAGCGGAGATAGAAATCATGCGGAGGACGCCGCCCAAGAAGCATTTGTGCGGGCATGGCAAAAACTTCCAAGTTATCGACCAGTAGGAAGTTTTAGAGGTTGGCTCTATCGAATTGCGACAAATATTGCGATTGATATGTTGCGCAGAGAAAAGCAAACAGAAGATGTCGATGATCATCTGATTAAAGACCCTTCTAGCGGAGTGGAAAAGAAAATCATGCAAAGGCAAAAAAGCGAGATCGTAAAAAAAGCAGTTTTGTCTCTGCCCACCGCAAGCCGTTCAGTTTTGGTTCTACGAGAATATGAAAGTCTGTCCTATCAAGAAATTGCCGAAACTTTAGAAATTCCGATCGGAACAGTGATGTCTCGCTTAAATTATGCCCGAAAAACCCTTCGCTCAACCCTAGTAGAGCTGTTGGAGGAAGAATGAGCAAACATATAGATGCCCAAATACAAGCTTATTTTGATGGCGAGTTAAACGGCAAAAATCGAAAAAAAGCCGAAGCCCACCTGAAAGACTGCGATAAATGCCAGCAGGGACTAAATGAGCTGAGCCATTTATCCTCAATTCTTCAAGCAGACCTAAAGATTTCGCAGAAGGCAAATTCGGACAAATTTGTTTCTCAGGTGATGTTGCGGCTACCACGAAAAGTTCGACAAACTTGGTGGCAAAAGTTTGGAAAGACAGCCTATATGTTGATCCCTGCCTTATTATTGCTCGTCTTAATTTTCCACAGAACAACGAATTTTTCTAACAATTTGTTGCTTGGGGCAGACCTGTTAGGGATCGGCGAAGAAGAGATTTCCACATTGCTTAGCGCTCCTGTTCTTACAAATGTTGAAATCCCATTCCCATTGCCAACCTTAGACATGTTTGATGCTGGTGGATCGATGTGGCTTAGCCTTGGAAATATAAATGTTTTTGGAATTGATCTTTCGAACTCTTTTATATATCCCCTGATTTTTGGGTTATTGTCGATTAGTTGGATGATCGGTTGGTGGGTAACCCAAGAACAGAAACAAAAATTAAAAAATTAACAATCCTTTATTAATGGAGATGAAAATGAAACATAAAAACGTATTAAAAAGAGCATGGGCCCTGCTTTGGGGCTACAAAGCCTTATGGATATTTGGCATTATTTTGGCCATTACCTCTGCCTCTTATAGCAGTCAATCAAACTTCCGATTTGGCGGTACCGATAGAAATTCAGAAAGAGAAACCTTCGATTTTAATTCCGGTGATGATTTTGGTGCCTGGATAGAAGGGCAAATGGAAGACGCAGGAGACGAGTTTCAAAGATTGCGCGCTGGAGAAAATCTCACAGACCAAGAAAGAACCATTTTCAATGTCGTCCTAGCAGTATTTTGTGTCATTATTATTTTGATACCCTTCGCAAAAGCGTTTTACTATATCAGCGAAACGGCTCTGATCAAAATGGTAGATGAAGTAGAAGAAAGCGATAAAAAATATCGAATACGTGAGGGGTTTTCCTTAGGATGGTCTAAAGAAGCATGGAGACTATTTTTAGTGGATTTGGTGATCTTTCTCCCCTTGTTCGTTGTCACCCTTGCTAGTTTAGCCTTAGCTGCCTGGCCCCTGGTTGTTGGATTTTTTGGAAACGACCCCGGTAGTCCAAGAGTAATCGGCTTAATTACTGCCATTGGCCTATTCTTTGTATTTGTTTTACTTGCAGTAATCGTTGGGACGGTTCTCGGATTACTAAAACACTTCATCAGACGAAAAGTGGTATTGGAGAAAATGGGCGTATTTGAATCGATTCGTCAAGGTGCGCGTTTCGTGTGGAAGAACATAAAAGACGTTGGCCTGATGTGGTTGATCAATGTCGGTATTAACATCGCCTGGCCGATCGTGCTGATCCCCCTCGTTGCCTTACTCTTTGGTTTAGGCGCAGTAGGCGGAGGATTAACAGCCTTATTAACCTCCCTGGTCAGTTCTGGATCCATCCCAGCAATTTCAATATTTGGCGGCGTGGTCTTTCTCGTGATCATGTCCATCCCCCTATTCTTTGTGGGTGGGCTCAAAGCGACTTACCTGTCCACAGCTTGGACGCTTACGTATCGCGAATTGGCAACTTTGGAAACCTTAGAGGCACCCCAAATTGCTGAAGAAGCGTCAGAAGACGAATAAGTGGTTCAATACAAATAGTAAGACTAGATAAAATTAAAAGAGCGGCCAGATTAGGTCGCTCTTTTTTTATTTTTAACATCTAACAAGCTATCTGTTTAACCAATTTCCAACTACTAATTCTAAGCCGGTTGGCCGCGCTCGGAAGCCTAATTTTTTATAAAAAGCCACCGAATCATCCGTAAATAGATATACGTGCTGACCGGCTAATTTTTCTAATAGCTTTTCCATCATTCGGCTTGCAATCCCCCTGTTGCGGTATTCCGAATCGGTCCAGGTGTCGACAATATAAGCATTGCAAACACCATCAGATAGCACGCGCACTTTCCCAACAATCCTATCTCCCTCCACCGCAAAACAAATCGCATAGCTGTTTTTAAAGGATAGTTCTAGCTCTTCAGCGGTTCTTCCATTGTCAAAAGTGTCCTGTTTCAACCGGGATTTAAGTTTTTTCCAGTCAATACCTGTTAGATTTGTTTTATATTCGACCATCATTGCCATTCTCCGAATAAGGTTGTGATTAAAAAGTTTACTCCAAATAGAGCATCTTAGTGTATGATGAATTTAATTAAGGTGAAAGGTCAATAAAAGGACTATCTGCAGATAATAAAAAGTTAGTTTCACATTAAGACATATAGAGATAAAGAGGCTGCCTATGTTTCATGATATTCCCAAAGAAATTCTGGACCAAATGAAGGTGTTGGAAGAATTAGACGCGCAAGATCGGCAGGATGGCACCAACCAAATAACGCGTCTTCGCCAGATCCCACCAGAGACCGGAAAATTCATTGCGATCCAGGCGGCATCTGTGCCCGAAGGTGCCTGGGTAGAAATTGGAACCAGCGCAGGATATTCGGCACTATGGATTTCTCTTGCAGCTAAATTAAAAAAAGAAAAACTCTTTACCTACGAGTTACTTCAAGATAAGGTGGCCCTGGCTAAAAACACTTTCAAGCAAACCAAAGTCACAGAAGTTGTGGAACTTGTTCATGGGGATGCCCGGGGTCACGTAGGCCATTATGAGGAAATAGCGTTTGCCTTTCTTGATTCCGAAAAAGAAATGTATGAAGAATTTTACGATCTGATCGTGCCCTTGCTTGTGCCCGGAGGTCTATTAATTGCAGATAATTTTCTCAGTCATGAAGAATATTTGGCACCGCTCAAAGCGAAGGCAGAAGGGGACGAAAGAATTGACAGTGTAATAGTACCCATTGGCAGAGGGTTGTTGTTATCCCGGAAGGTATAATTAAAGAAATAAATTTAGGAGAACCCTCTTTTGTCTGAAAACAAATTAAACATTATTATTCCTATGGCGGGCTATGGAAAGCGTTTACGCCCCCATACTTGGAGCAAGCCCAAACCCTTAGTCAGCGCGGCGGGGAAAGCGGTGCTAGGGCATGTGTTGGATCTGGTAGGCTCCTTTGCAAATCCAGAAGATACCGAAATTTCCTTTATTATCGGCTACCAGGGTGATCAAGTAAGGCCATATATGGAGGAACACTACCCCAAGATCAAAACCTATTATTTCGAACAAAAAGAGATGAAAGGCCAATCTCATGCCATTGCGATGGCCAAAGAACATCTAACAGGCCCAACGCTGATCTTATTCGTGGACACCATTGTCGACTCCGACTTCTCCTTTCTGAAGGATGAGGAAGCAGATGCGGTGATCTGGGTGAAAGAGGTAAAAGATCCGCGCCGCTTTGGCGTAGTGGCCGTGAATGAAGAAGGTTTTGTGCAGGGACTGATTGAAAAGCCCGAGTCAATGGACAATCGCTTGGCAATTGTCGGGTATTACTATTTTGCTAAAGGGGAAGAGCTATTGGCGGCGATTGATCAACAGATCAAAGAGGAATTGATCACTAAAGGGGAGTATTTCTTGGCTGATGCGATGCATCTCATGATTAAACAAGGATTAAAAATGAGACCCGAAACTGTAAATGTTTGGCAGGACGCTGGCTTACCAGACGCGGTGCTCGAAACCAACCGCTATTTGCTCGGTACTGGAAAAGACAACACGAAGGATATTGTCTTGTCGTCCACAGTCGAAATTCACCCCCCTGTATATATTCACCCTTCGGCACAAATCGAAAACGCCACGATTGGTCCAAATGTTTCCATTGGACCAGGCTGTATTATCGCTAACAGCCAGATTAAAGAAACCATCCTGGAAAAGGATGTCGAAATAAAAGACGCCAATCTACACGAATCGATCATTGGGGAACGAGCCAAGATTTCCGGTGTTTCAGGATCAATGAATATCGGGGACGATGCCACTGTAGTGAAATAATCCATTAAATATTAAAGCCCGGTCATTTCTTTTCTGGCCGGGCTTTTTGTTTTAAGATTTAATTTTTGATAAATGAAAGAGCTTTGTCCAAAACCACCTCGAAGTTTTCAGGATACTGATGGCCCAGCCCTGGAAATGTTTGTAGATCAGTGGGTATGCCACGCTTATTTAGTTTTTCTACTAATTCACGTATAGCATTTTGAGGAATCGTCTTATCTTCCAACCCCATTAAAACCACCCCTCTCAAACCCGTGTCTTTTGCAATTTCAATGAGATCATCCCACCTTGAGAGATCGTTCATGTAGGGTCCGCCTGGCCCAAGAAGTATAAAGCCCTGGGAATTGAGTTTGACGTTTAAGGCTAAAGCCAAAGCAATTTCAGCGCCCATCGAAAAACCTGCAATTACCGTGTTTTGGGTGTCTAAGGAATATTGTTTGCTCAGCCCGTTATATTTTTCCAAGACTTCATTCTCGGCCATTTCATGCGCGGTCCAAGAATAATTCTCTGACCAATATACTTGGCTGCTTTGGGGAAGCGCAACTAACCAGCCCTTTTTAGAAAGCGGATGCCAATGCGATAAATTCGCCTGTGCATTATCTCTGTTGCCATGTAAAAACACTAAATTTGGACAACCCGATTCTTGGCCCGGGCCACACATGTTTTCAGGGCGAACGACCAAAAGGGGTAGTTTTTCGAGAGGATCTGAAATCTGCATCTTCAACGAAATGCCCGCCAACCGCTCGAATTCGGGGTCTTTTTGTAATGCGTCCAAAGAGGGGCTCTCGCGCAACAAGGCTTCTGAATACCAAATCCCAGAAGACAACAAAGCCTCTAATATCTGGTTTGCTTGTGGCAAGGCGTTCATCCTTGCTGCGAAACAAATACGCCAATATGTGAGTAGTGGAAAATTGTTTGGGAATTCTTTTAATTGCTTGCTTGCCAATGCCAAGCCCTCGGCATAGGTCTTATTATTAAAATGTTTTTGGATTTCTAATCCCAGCGCATCGATCGTGATTTCTGTCATTCTTTTCTCCTTGGTTCATAATCCTAAACCAATACTTAGATTTCCTCAAGCATCGTGAGGGAGGATAAAAACACACAAAACAGAGAATTAAAAATTTTGTGGTAAGCTTAAATTACTGCAGAAAAAACAGGCAGAATTATGAGAATAAGGAACTTTTTCTGATATGTATATAGCTGTTGAGGGCGTGATCGGGGTTGGGAAAACCACACTAGCAAGATTGCTTATGGACCGCTTTGAAGCAGAGGTTCAATTGGAAGTTTTTGAAGAAAACCCATTTTTAGCAGACTTCTATTCAGACAGAAATCGGTATGCGTTTCAAACCCAGATTTTCTTTTTGCTTAGCCGATATCATCAGCAACGCCGATCTGTGAACGATATGATCGAATCTGAAAAAAACTTGATCACCGACTATACCTTTGCCAAAGATTCCTTATTTGCGCAGATTAATTTAGAGGGTGACGAACTAGAAATGTATTTCAAAGTTCACGAAGCGCTAGGAGAAAAGGTAAGGCTCCCTGATTTGATCATTTATCTCACCGCCGATATTGATGTGGTGATGCAGCGTATCGCCACTCGAGATCGTAGTTATGAGCGCAATATGGAAACAGCATATATTGAATCCTTAACCAAGACCTATAACGATCATTATCAGTTTCATTACCAGGGGCCGCCCGTGCTCACAATTGATACCACAGACCTTAATTTCATTAAACATGAAACAGACCTCGATCTAATCGAAACACAAGTTCGAGATGCCTTTAAGAATATGCTCCAGCAATCTGAGCTGCCAATGAACATTGATCAGAATGTTGGTAATTAACGGGGAGAAACCATGCGGGTAACCAAAGAACTTTTGATAAAAAACGCTGAAGAGGTTGTTCGATCTCAAGCAGACGCAGACTCTAGTTTGGTGGCCGCCTACCTTACTGGGTCATTACTAACCGAGTCCCCCCTCTTAGGGAACACCACAGATATTGACTTGGTGTTTGTTCATGCGGGGTTAACTGAGGAAAGAGAGTTTCTGCGACTCACAGAAGATATCCATCTCGATATTCAACATTACCCTAAAAATGTATTTGAACCAGCAAGGAACCTAAGGGCGGATCCTTGGTTGGGCACATCCATTTTTAATGCGAAACCGATCTATGACCCAGATCATTTCATTGATTTTATTCAAGCAAGTGTAAGGGGCATGTATCATCTGCCAGAAAATATCTTGGCTCGGGTAGAACCCTTCCTCGTGGCTGCCCGTCAAACTTGGATGAACCACCATAATTCCCCCGGAGAAATGGGACCCAAACAGACCGTTGCCCTGTTGAAGGCATTAGAAAATATCGCAAATGGTCTATCTTGTTTGACCACTGGCCCATTATCTGAAAGGCGCTTTCTGGCCCAATTTCAACAGATGGCCGGCGTACTTGAGTTACCCGGACTATTTGCGGGCATACTGGGCTTGTTGGGCGTAAACGAGGTGGACAAGAAAGAAATGAGCGCTTGGTTGCCACTTTGGGAAAAAGCCTACGATAAAGTTACTGAGCAAGAAAAAGAATCTCCTGAAGGACATCCCCATCGAAAAGCCTATTATCAAAAAGCCATTCAGGCAATGTTGGAGGATCAACAATACTACTTGGCTGCCTGGCCGCTATTGAATTCTTGGACAAAGCTGATTATGGAACTACATACCGGAGATCCCCGTAGAGCAGAATGGCAACAGGTGTTTGAGTCCCTAAACTTAACCGGAGCGGGTTATTCAGACAGAATGGCTGGTCTGGATGCTTTTTTGGACCGAACTGAAGAATATTTTGATTCCTGGAAAGAGAAACAAGGATTGTAAACGCCAACCAAAGCGCAATAAAAATTGCAGAATAGGCGGGGTTTGCAATTGGGTGTGTCAGAACAACTATTTAAATTAAAACAGCCCTCTGTATAATAGGGGGCTGTTTTTGATGTGTTTGCACTAATCCTCAAATTGAGAATCGTCTAACATTTCATTCAGTCTTTCATCGGCGCTGGTTGCTGTTTCCATTTGCCCCTCTTTAGAATCTGCCCGCAACCTCCCCTCTGCTTCAGTAAGGGCTTCGCCAAAAGCTCTTCGAGCGATCTGCCATTTTCCACAATGGGGACAACGAGACAACTTGCCCGCCACCATATTGGGGCTCAAGACATTGCGGCTAAATGGCAAGCTACATTTTGTGCAAACGCTTCCCCCGGCAATACCATATTCTCCAATCGGTTTCGCCCCACCCTTTTTGCCTAAAAGTGCTGGGACTACAGCACCGCCCACCGCAAACAAACCAACGACTAGCAAGATCGGCACTATCAATTTTAATGTGCTGGCCATGGCGTCTTCACCACTCAAAAAAGTATTTACTTTGTCATTAGACAGAAGTTCCGTACCATCCGCAAGAACCCCGATCGCATATATAGTATGAACACCGGGGCCAAAATTTCGGGTGTGAAATTGCAAGTTGAATGGTTTACTATCCAAATTGCCGATCAATTGGTCGTCGATATAAAACTGTACTTCCACTAGAGAATCCGGGCCAGAAGCGCGAATTGAAAAGGTGCCTTGAATTTCTCCATTGAACCCGCCATAACCATTATCCCGCGATAGCCTGATACTGAAATCAGAATCTTGAGCCAATGCAATGCTTGGGAAAAGAAGCAAAAAAATAAGGATGATGCTCACAAGAATAGTTTTTTGTTTCATTTGATTTCCTTTCAATTATTTCCAACGGGTAAGAATTGTTTCCCGCTGGAAAAGCTGAGTAGCAAAATATAACATTCCGGCGTCAAGGACCAGCAAGATCAATGCGATCCAGATAATCACCGTTTCGTTTACAGTGACCAATCCAAAAGATTGGCCCATGAAAAGTGCCAAAAGGGGCAGGACTACCAAACTAGATAGCTGCTCTGCAATTCTCGGGTCGTTTACACGGGAAGAGATCATCACCGCAATGCTCACGCCTGCCACAGACAATAAGGGACCAAGACCAAAAATAGCCAAAAGCCAAACAGGTTCAAGCAACTTTAGGAACACCGCTGTAGAGGCAATGATCGAAGTGCCGACCATAAAGACAATATAAGACAACCAAGTAACGACCAACGCGGGTGTTACCGCCGCAAAAGCTTTCCCTGCTAATAATTCCAGGGTGGTTAGAGGCGTGGCAAGCAAAGGCTCTAAAGTGCGGGTCGTTTTTTCCCCGACAATACTATAGGAAGCAATCGTTACCGGGATGATAATTGGCATCATTAAAAAGAGAATAATAAACTGCGAGACCAAAAAGAATTGGGTACAGTCCGATCCGGTTAGCGAGCCACAGACGGCAGCAAACTCACTGGGCATCTCTTCAGCCGCAGAGAATGCTTGGGCGATGTCCCCGCCGCCCTGGGTGCTGTATAAAATATACAGAGGAAGCACAGTAAACAAGATCGGCATAAAAGCCACTGCGAAGAGCACGATCTTGTTTTTGAAAACTTCCCCCCACTCTTTCTTCATAATTTCCCAAATTTTAGTTGTGTTCATTATTATTCTCCGAATTTGAAGACGCATTCACGAAGTGGAGGTAGACATCTTCAAGCTTGCGCCGCAGCTCCCCTACAAAGCGGATCTCTGCGCCCTGCTCGACCAATACGCGGATCAATTCAGGGTTATGAATTTCTGGATCGTCTAAGGTAACGATCAGTTTTCCTTCGGCAAGTTTTGCTTCCTGCACAAACTCTTTTGCCTCAACCACGCCCCTAAACTTCTCGTTTGCTTCGGCCAAATGGAAAACGACTGTGCGCCCGTAAAGTTGTCTCCGCAAATTGGCCGGAGAATCTAGTGCAAGCAGGTGAGATTTGAATACCGCGATTCGGTCGCAAAGCCGGTCCGCTTCATTCAGGTTATGGGTGCAGATCACGATTGTTCGGCCCGCATGTCTTAGCTCCTGAATAAATTCTCGCACTAGCAAGGAGGCTTCAGGATCAAGACCACTGGTGGGTTCATCTAAGAACAGCACCTGTGGCTCATGAAGCAGAGCCCTTGCTATCGCTAGCTTTTGCTTCATCCCTTTTGAGAACTTGCCAACTTCTTCCTTGCGGCGATCCCAAAGCCCTAACATGCGCAAATATTTCTCAATTTGACCAGGCACATCTTTAACTTCATACATGCTCGCAAAGAAGGCTAGGTTTCGTTCTGCGCTCAGGCGATCATACATACCTGGTGCCTCGGTCAAGATGCCAATATTCTTTCGAATATCATAATCATTCTTTCCGACTTCAAAGCCAGCCACAAAAGCTTCCCCCCCAGTTGGGCCGATTAAAGAACTCAACATTCGGATCGTGGTGGTTTTTCCGGCACCATTCGGCCCCAGCAGGCCAAATACTTCACCAGCGGGGATCAAGATGCTAAGCTTGTCTACGGCGAGATTATCGCCAAAACTTTTACTAAGGTTATTTGTAACAATCATTTCAGTCATATCGGCTATCATCCAAATTTTCAGTAGTGATATTCACCTCTTGAGGTGTTGATAAAACAGGTTCAGGTGGAGCAGGATTGTCAATCATCTTTTCCTCGGGATCAGGATCCCCTTTTTGAAGCAGATAGATTATTCCTATGCTGAGCAGGGCGATCACAAAAAGCAGCAACTCTGTAACATATGGACCCCAAGCGACCACGCTATAAACGGCCACCGCATTGGTTAGTGTATGCCAAAGAATGGAGGCCAGGAACCAAAGAATATTTTTCTTCCTAAAGGCATTCAAAACCAATAGGCTCATTGCGAGATGAATGATAATCGCATTTACTCGCTCAATGCTTCCTAGCAGCATCTCGTACCAGGGCGCATTCCAATACACAGCGATCTGCCTCGCTGTTGCCTCCATGGCCTCCGGGGACACAAGAGCGGAAAGTTGTTCCGGCGAGGAATCCTTTAGCACCACCATTTGCAAGAAAATATAGAGTGCCCAAGCCCCGAAAAACATCGATTCAAAGCCACCGTGTCCAGCACCCAACATTAGCCCCTCAGACCATTTGCGAGTCTTTGGCAAAAAGCGAGCATAGACCAGATACCTTCCGGTCTCTTCAAACACACCGGCTGCCAGCCCCAGTAAAACGCCTGTCCAAACAAGCGACATCCCCGTTGAGTTTGTAGATAAGCCAAGGTTTTCCATAATAGGGTTCAATACCCAGGCATTGAAGACGATATGGAGAATAAAAGTGATTCCCCAGGTGACCGCTCCCACTGCGTACGTATTCCAGTCTGCGCCTAGCTTTCGTGCAATATAGATCCCTAACCCGATGGGTAGAATGATCATCAGCAGTGCATTTAGGAAGGGGGGAAATGTGCCGGGGTTTGAGAACAAAAACACGACGACCCAGCCAACAACGATCAAGGCGATTCCCGTAATAATAATTCTTGAAGTTTTCATTTTTTGCTTCCAATGTTTCACATGAAACAATTTGGGGGGTTTAATCATTGAGCAGACATTATACGGCTAAACCAATAAAAAAAAGGATGTTTCACGTGAAACATCCTTTGGAATACCAAGAATGTTTCGGCCTATTGGCGACTGCGTAACCTTGCCACGACAAAAAAGCCAGCGAGGGTAACCAGAATGGTTGGAATGGTGACGAAGAAGGGGAGCGCTTCGCTAAATTCATCTCCTGTGAGGAAGAAAACGATGGATCCCACAGCCAGGACCACTGCCATTACGATGCCCATCATTACAAGGGTTGTTTGTGAGGAGTTGGCGCCGTATTGGGTGCGATAGGGGTCCATCCCTGGGGGGAGAGACGAGTCTCTCCGGCGCGCATCTCTTCGGCGTTTGAAGCGAATGCGGGTGTCGTCTAGTTTTTCAACCAACTCCCAGCCCGCCAGAGATTCTTCTGCGAGTAAACCCTGAAACACTTCCGGTTTTCTGAATACTGGGCTTGTGGAGCGCACGATTTTAAATTCCCAGTCTTTCTCCAGATCTTCAGATTTATAACTTGTCATTTCTTCTTCCTCTTGGTAAAGTTTTTTTCTTTGTTCTTCTGCTGCGTGGATGGCAATAAAAGCGCCATGTGGAAAATGAGTCATTGGGGTTCCTGTTTAGCCCAGAAGGCTAACGAGCAGGGCGACGGTCCCCCCAACGAGAGCAAGTATGCCCAGAACTACAGCCGCCACTCCGCTATCCGACATGCCAAATTTGGTGCGGTAGGGGTCAATTTGTGAGGGAAGCAAGTTGTCCTTTTTCTGCGCACTGATCGGGCGTTTGAAACGAATTCGGTTATCATCAAACTTCTCTACCATCACCCACCCCGCCATGTTTTCTTCTGCCTTGAGTTGTTCGATTACATCTCTGTTCTTGAATTTTCCAGTCGAGGAGCGCATGATCTTGAATTCAAAATCTTCAGCTAATTCTTGACGTGTGTACGCTGTCATCTCTTCTTCCTCTTCATGTTTTTTCTTTTGTTCTTGGGCTGCGTGAGTAGCATGAGCGCCATGCATTTTGTGCTCCGTTACTGAGTATTATTCTTCAGTTTCATTCTCTAAGTTCTGTTGGCCCATTGCGATCACACCGCTTAAGCCGCCCAGATTCATTGTGTCTAAAGCGCTGCTGGGCACGATCACCATCGCCCCTCGTTCTTTGAGGCCTTCAAATAGCATATTCATTGCCCTAAGATGTAACGCGGTCGGGTTGGTCTTATAGGCTATGGAGGCTTGAGCGAAGGAGTCGGCGATCTGCATTTCCGATTCGCCTAAAATCACCCTGGCCTGTCTTTCGCGCTCTGCCTGGGCTTGTCGTGACATGGCATCTTCCAGTTCTTGAGGAATAACGACATCTCGAATTTCCACAGATTGAACGCTCACGCCCCAAGGGGTTGTGCGTTCATCGATAATTTTTTGCAGTTCTTCGTCCATCTTTGCACGTCCTACCAAAATATCTGCCAGGGCTAAGGAGCCGATTACTTCGCGTAATGCGGTCTGAGAGGCCCAAGTGATCGCTGCCTGATAGCTTTCTACTTCTAATGCGGCCTTCTCGGCGTCCCACACCACCCAGAAGAGTACTGCATCGACATCTACAGGCACTGTGTCTTTTGTAAGTGTTTTTTCTGCGCTGAAGGCAGAAACCATTACGCGGTGGTCGATCCATTCTGTGATCATATCTACAACGGGTATCATCCAAAAGATTCCCGGGCCATACAGGCCGCGGAATTTTCCGAAGCGCAACACGACCCCTTTTTCCCATTGCTTTGCGATTTTAAGTCCGAACAACACATATAACGCTAGGAACAGAGTGATAAAGAAAAAGGACCACAAGATCCAGGGAGCTGTCCCGTTTTCTGAAAAATAAACTGTTCCCACAGTATTTATTGTGATTAATATGGCAAAAAACAAGCCCGCAATGCCGTTGATATGCTGTTTATCGTCTTTTTTGGTTCTGCTGGTCATTTTCTTTCCAAAGTTATAAAAGGAATTGTTTTTCATTGTTTTCTCCGTAAAGTTTTATTTTTTAAGGCGTCGGTGGTGAGCCATCTTTTTTCCATTGATTAAGCTTCTTTTTCACAAGCTTTTCAATTTCTTCGGGGCTTGCACCTAGGCGATTGGTTTCAACCAGGTAATATTCTGTCAGGCGGGCAAGGTCTTTATTTCTTTGTTCTTTGGTCACTTTTTCCGAGATGGGCTCCAGGATGAATGTGCCTCGTCCATGTTGGGTAGAAATGATGCTTTCTTCATCTAAGATGCGATATGCTCTTGCCACTGTGTTGAAGTTGACCCGTAGGTCTGCTGCCAATTGACGAACAGTGGGGAGTTGATCCCCGGGCTTGAGTTCTCCAGAAGAGATCTTGCGCTTGATCTGATCAGTCAATTGAACATAAATGGGTACGTGCGATGTAAAATTTATTTCAATATTCATAGTCCTATTCTTATTTCTGATTAGTCAATAAGGCCTGCTGTGTACGATTGTATTTATGTATCATTGTATCATTGATTGAATTGTATACTGTTTTGGCTAAAGAGTCAAGAGCTACCACACGGAGTTTCTGGAACTTGTTTATTGTAAACATTCCACTTTCGACTGCGTTGGCAAATACACCGTTTCTCAGCCTTAAGATAGCGTGGTAAAATCTCATTTACCTAGAAACCTAAGAAAAAACAGCTATTTTGGAGGCTGATGATGGCAAAAGAAGAAAACGGAAAAGAGATGGCAAGCTATAAATTGAAGGCTGGTTTAGCCCAAATGCTAAAGGGCGGCGTGATCATGGATGTGGTCGATGCGGATCAAGCAAAGATCGCCGAAGATGCTGGGGCCGTAGCTGTGATGGCCTTAGAGCGCGTCCCCGCAGATATTCGTGCAGATGGTGGCGTGGCTCGCATGAGTGACCCCGATATGATCGAAAAGATCATGGCGATGGTCAGTATCCCTGTAATGGCAAAAGTTCGCATTGGTCATTTTGTGGAAGCGCAGATTTTAGAATCGATTGGCATCGACTATATTGATGAATCTGAAGTGCTTACTCCTGCAGATGAAGCCCATCATGTCAATAAGCATAAATTCAAAGTCCCCTTTGTATGTGGCTGTCTTAACTTAGGCGAGGCCTTACGCCGCATCAATGAAGGTGCCGCAATGATCCGCACTAAAGGTGAAGCTGGAACAGGCGATGTTGTGGAAGCAGTACGCCATGCCCGCACAGTATTCGGTGCCATTCGACAACTGCAAACCATGGCAGAAGAAGAAGTCTATGCCTATGCTAAAGAAATTCGTGCGCCCTATCACTTGGTCAATGAAGTCAAAGAACTTGGACGTCTCCCAGTGGTCAATTTTGCCGCTGGTGGCATTGCTACCCCTGCCGATGCCGCTTTAATGATGCAGCTAGGTGTGGACGGTGTTTTTGTCGGATCCGGCATATTCAAGTCTGGTGATCCCGCAAGCCGCGCTGCTGCGATCGTAAAAGCAACGACCCATTTCAATAACCCCGAAATCTTGGCTGATGTGAGCCGCAACCTAGGTGAAGCGATGGTCGGACGCCAAATTTCTAGTATGTCTGACGATGAAAAACTAGCTGATCGCGGCTGGTAGCCATCTATGATCGTAGGTGTTTTAGCCATTCAAGGCGATTTTGGCGAACATATTAAGATGCTTCAGGGTCTTGGTGTTGAAACCCGCGAGGTGCGTTTACCCGAAGAATTGGAAAACCTCGATGGTTTGATCATTCCTGGAGGCGAATCAACCACGATTGGAAAACTTGCTAAAGAATATAAAATGATCGAACCTCTTCGGAAATTCGGAGAGGAAAAAGCGGTTTGGGGGACTTGCGCGGGGGCGATATTTCTCTCAAAAGACGCCACCCGAGTGAAAACCGGCCAGCCACTCCTAAAATTGATGGATATCACCATTCAACGCAATGCTTTTGGCCGCCAAGTGAATAGCTTTGAAGTCGGCCTAGATGTACCAGCCCTTTCCGCCGTAAGCGAGGAAAACCCGCCCTTTGACAGCGTGTTCATTCGGGCACCCCTAATCGAATCGGTAGATGCAGAGGACGTCGAAATCTTATCCTCCCTTGAAGATGGCACGATCGTAGCTGCCAAGCAGGGCAATTTATTAGCCACCTCATTTCATCCTGAACTCAATGATGATGATCGCTTTCATCGGTTGTTTTTAACAATGATCAAAAAATGAACCAAATAAAAAGCCCCAGACTTTCGGGGGCTTTTATAATTCTCTAACCAAATTCTCCCATTTTTAACGTAAAATATTAATACTATGATTCGCCCATTTGAACTACGTGATATCCCCCTCCTCCATCGATATCGCCAACGCGGACTATTCTTAGATAGCATTCCAACCCTAACCTGGGGTCGCGCTTTGGTGCCCGCAGGAGCTGTGGTCTCTCCGATATCAGCGGCGATGGGCGTATTTACGGCCTATTACCAAGATGATGAGAAAACGCACGAACCAGTGATTGGCCAGATCACTCATTCAAACGGGGCCCCATTTGCCCATTTCACCTATTTGGCTCCAGACACCGCCATCGAATCCCCAATTGTCAGCCCTCTTCTAGAAAGCCTGATCAAACGTGTTGGTGAGCGCGGTGCCCAAAGTTTGATCGCCGAGGTAGATGAAGACTCCCAGACTTTCGAAGCTCTTCGAAAAGCAAACTTCAGCATCTTTTCCCGGCAGACCCTTTGGCGAATCAATGATATTGAAATACCCGAAAATACAGGAAACGATTGGCAAAAGAGCACGCCTGTAGATGAAGTGAATATTTGGCGCCTATACAATGCCGTGGTACCAACCTTGGTTCAAAATGTGGAACCATCCCCCGCTGGGCAGATGAATGGATGGGTTCATTACCAGGGCGGGGAGTTATTAGCCTTTATTGCCATGGTGCAGGGTCCCCGAGGTGTTTGGCTACAGCCATTCTTCCACCCAGAAATGGAAGACGTGGGTAACAAATTAACAGGATTGATAGCTACGCTAGATCCAAAAAGTTCACGGCCATTATTTTTTTGTCTGCGCTCATATCAGGCTTGGTTTACTTCTACCCTAGAGAATATTGGCGCCGAACCAGGCCAGAATCAGGCCGTGATGGTCAGAAGATTGGCAGTACCGATAAAAAAACCTGTTTTGAGTCCTCTGCCCCAGATCCAGCAGGGCACCGAACCCAAAACAACCTATTTCGAGATTCCGAAAAAGACCAAAAAGAACAAAGTGTAAAGACATAACTTTTTTAAATATTTAATTTCCCTTTACCAAAGTATATGTATTTCATAGAGTTATCGGAATATTTCCCATCTATATAAGAAAAGATTTATAATCAAGAGAAGGCAAGCGATAAAAATTGCTATGCCCATAGATTTATAATTTGGTTGAAAGAGACTTATTGAATGACTAGAAGACAAATAACAGATGACCTAGATGCATTAATGGCAGTATTGCCAGAAGAAATTTCAAAAGCGGTCATAAAACAAAATAACAGTGACGATCTCCTGGAAATCGTGCTGGATCTTGGTCGAATTCCAACGTCCAGATTGGTTTCAGGTGAATTTGTCCTGTCTGACACAGAGGTCACCCGCGCCGATATCGATCATGTTGTCGAGCGATTGGGAGATATTGATTCAGATAATCGTGCCGGGCTTGAAAGAACCCTCCATCGCATTTCTGCGATACGAAATCGCCGAGGTGATATCGTCGGTTTAACTTGTCGCGTCGGTCGCGCGGTTTATGGCACGATAGAGATTATTGAAGATTTGATTAATGAAGGGAAATCCGTTCTTTTGCTTGGTCGACCCGGTGTAGGAAAAACCACCATGCTTCGAGAGGCTGCCAGAATTTTAGCAGAATCCAAACGGGTTGTAATCGTAGACACCTCTAATGAGATTGGTGGAGATGGGGATGTGCCCCATCCTGCCGTTGGACGAGCCCGCCGCATGCAAGTGGCCACTCCCGCCTTGCAGCACGAAGTGATGATCGAAGCGGTTGAGAACCACAGCCCAGAAGTGATCGTGATCGATGAAATTGGCCGAGAAATGGAAGCGACAGCGGCCCGCACGATTGCTGAACGCGGAGTGCAATTAATCGGCACTGCCCACGGTAACACCCTTGAGAATATTTTGATCAACCCCACCCTTTCAGATTTGGTCGGAGGCATTGAATCGGTTACCCTCTCAGATGAAGAGGCCCGCCGCCGCCGCACGCAAAAAACCGTTTTGGAAAGACGCTCTCCCCCCACCTTTGATGTCTTAATTGAAATCCAGCACCGCAACCAACTGGCGATCCACAAAGATGTATCCGCCTCGGTGGATGATCTTTTGCGAGGCTACCCCTCTCCCCCTGAAATCCGAATACGAAATGCAGATGGTACCATCAAGGTTGAAAAAGCCCCTGCTACCAAACCCACCGCTCGTCGACCTTCGCATGGCGTGCAAGGTCCTCTGCGTCAAGAAACTGAAGGAAGAGTTCGTCCAACCCCTAATACAATCCGGGCTCAAGCAGACAACGGATTTGGGGAACTGTCTGTAAAACCAACCGCTAAAAACCCAGTCAGGGTTTATCCATTTGGGGTCGCCCGTAACCGATTAGAATCAGCAGCCAAAAATTTAGGGGTCCCGGCTGTATTAGCACGTGATCTTGGTGACGCACAAGTATTGGTTACCCTAAGAAGTCATTATCGTAAACGCACCAGAATGATTGTTGATGCAGAAAGACGTGGTATGCCGGTCTATGTGTTGCGATCGAATACCGTCATTCAAATGGAACGATTTTTAGCAGGATTATTTGACCTAAATTTCAGCGAAGATGAAGATGATAGCAATGATGCCATTTTGCGGGAAACCCAAAGGGCGATTGATGCCGTCTTAAACGGGGAACGTTGGGTTGAAATGCAACCCGCATCTTCCTATGTGCGTCGTTTGCAACATGAGCTTGCTCAAAAATCCAGACTAGTTTCCCATTCCTATGGCAAAGAACCCAATCGTCGCGTGAGGATATTCAGCGAATGACATTCATTACCTTAGAAGGTCCAGAGGGAAGCGGAAAGACCTCCCACCTGCCTGGTTTGGCAGACGCAGTTCGTGAAGCGGGGTATGCGGTGGTAGTCACCCGAGAACCGGGGGGCACACCCATCGGCGATGAGATTCGTAATACCATCCTTAAACTTGAAAATACTGAAATGCATGCCACAACCGAGATCCTGCTTTTTCAGGCGTCCAGGGCGCAACTTGTAAACCAAGTCATTCGCCCCGCACTCGCTGAGGGCAAGATCGTCATTTGTGATCGTTACGCAGATTCAACAATGGCCTATCAAGGCTATGGGCATCAAACCGATTTATCAGAGCTTTCCCGAATTATTAATTTCGCCACTGGTGGACTTACCCCCAATCTAACTGTGTTGCTTGATCTTGATATTCTTGTGGGCCTTAAACGCAGATCGTCTGATGATGAAAATTGGAACCGTTTGGATGCCAAGGAGATCGAATTTCATCAAAGAGTGCGCAAGGGCTACCAGTTAATGATGGAAAAAGACCCAGAAAGATGGGAGAAAGTGGACGCCGAGCAGGATTTGGAAAAGGTAAAACAAGACCTGATCTCCGTGGTATTAAATAAGCTCGCAAAAAAAGATTAACTTTACTTATCAATTAGAAAATTGCTTTCGTTTATAATTATCGGAAATATTTGCAGGAGAGTAATGTGGTTCACGAGAATGAAAATGAAAACGAACCGTTATTGATCGTGATTTCAGGTCCGTCAGGGGTTGGAAAAGACACGGTCCTCAATCGCTTAAAAAAGCGTAGCCAAAAATTTCATTTTGTGATTACTGCAACCACCCGCAAAAAACGCCCCAATGAAGTCCATGGGGTGGATTATTTTTTTGTTACAGAAGAAGAATTTTTAGAGCTCATCGCCAAAGACGAATTGCTTGAGCATGCCTTGGTATACAAGGACTATAAAGGGGTCCCCAAAGAACAAGTCCGCCTCGCTATGGCAAGCGGCAAAGACGTGCTCATGCGTGTCGACGTCCAAGGTGCAGCCACGATTAAATCCCTCGCGCCCGATGCAATATTAATTTTCCTAAAAACTGCCTCAGAAGAAGAATTGGTCCATCGATTGGAAAAACGAAAAACGGATTCTCCAGAGCAAATGAAAGTACGCATTGAAACCGCCAAGAAAGAATATCAGCGAATCAAAGAATTTGATTACCAGGTAATCAATCGGGATGATGGATTGGATGAAACGGTTGACACGATCCTCACCATCATACATGCTGAGCATCATCGTACAGAACCCAAAAAGGTGCGTTTGTGAGCCAATCTCCAGGGTTTGACCCCAACGAAGCCGATAATCAATCCGTAACCCCCCTGCCTTCTACGGGAGAGATTACCAATACAGGGATTCCTGTACCACCCCCTCCCCCAACCAATGTACGCGTAAACTTTCCTCAGCGCAAACCCTATGTCAGCTATTCCCTACTGATCATCACCGTGTTGGCTTATGGCTTGCAGGTTCTCACCGAAATCATCTTTGATATAGATATGATGGCTGCTGTGGGCATGAAAGTAAATTCGGCGATCATGGAAGGGCAGCTTTGGCGGTTAGTTACCCCCATTTTTTTACATGGTTCTCTGCTACATATTGGCTTCAATATGTATGCCCTTCATATCCTCGGTCCTCAACTCGAGCGATTCTTTGGTCATTGGGAATTTTTCCTTTTGTATATGGTCAGCGGCTTTGGTGGAGTAGTTTTTTCATTTATTCTTACCGAAAACCCCTCTTTAGGTGCTTCAACAGCTATTTTTGGATTATTGGGTGCGCAGGGAGTCTTTGCCTATAATAATCAACGTGTATTTGGTTTGCAGGCGAGAAAAGCACTCCGGAGCATCGTGAACATTGCCGTGATCAATTTTATAATCGGCCTTAGTCCGGGCATTGATAATTGGGCACATATGGGTGGATTGATTGGAGGATTGGTAATTACCTATTATGGAGGGCCAGTTTTTACGCTCACCGGAAGTTTGCCAAATCTGGAAGCAACAAACGAAAAAACCAGCGAACAATTCATAATTGCTACAGGGATCACTTTATTGTTTTTTGCATTATTGGCTGCTGCGATCATCTTTTTGCCAATAAGTCTGATCTAAGCCTTTTTATCAAATAGTATTTCCCCGCCTTCGTTTATTTCTAAAACCTGTCCATTTTCTATCTTATCAAAATCTTTCTCTTCTAAGGCCAATATCGGGATCGATAGCTGATAAAGTTCCTCTGCCACGATTGTTGCTAGGGCAAAAAACGAATCGGTGCCGATCGTTAGGATCGCAGCGGGCGCATTTTTAGATTTAAAAGCCTCTAATAAGATCGCTGTAGTTGTGCTGGACCCTCGACTAAAGGGGAGCACTAATATTTTGCCAGCGGCAATTTGACCGGACAGGGGATGACGCCGGTCAATGATCTCTCCGGTATGTTGGTCGTACCCCCCCCAAAAACTCAGCGGTTCATTACTCACCAACGCTTCTGCTTTGGCAGTTCCAGGAAGTACTACTCTTGCGCGGATTATTTCCTTATTCATCTTTCCATATCCCAAATGCTTTCGTCGCGGAGGACCGTTCCCTCAATCGTCGAATTTACACAATCCTCCAAAGAGCCATAAACGACTTCGGCGTTTAATAAACCTGGAGAATAAAAAGAGTATTTCGCAGAATTGGTCATCAATATTTTTATGGATTCGGGCAGCATCGGAGTGGTAAGAATGCAGGTATCCAAAGTAATTTTTGCGCCAAACGCGCGTAATTGATCAAGAAAACCCGCTTTTTCCGCCAATAATGCCATCGCACGGCTCGACGTGATAAGAAATTCAACATTTGGGGATTTCTTTTTCCCGGCTACCAGGGGGTTTATTTTTTTAAATTCATCTAAAGAAAAATGTGGGCTGCCCAACACGACCATATCGACTTGTTTTCCAGAAGAGGTCGATAATTCGAGATAGGACGCATAGAGCTCTTTCATTGTAATGGTATGCCTTTCTGGCGGTTCTTTTCCTTGGAATGCAGCTTCCAAGGTCTCAGCCTCAGGGGTAACACCCACAAGGTGAAACATCGCTACCGCCCCAAAGGACGCCCCTGCCGCCCCCAAAGCCTTCAGTTGGTCATCATTCGGTTTAACTTCTAAGCCATCGACCACCGGAATTTTTTCTCTCGCATATTTGCCCATCATTGCCCCCAGGACGGGATAAAATGAGTCGCTTTCTTGAAGTTCTTTCGGGATATTTTCTAGGCTGAGGAGTAATTGCCCCGCCCGGTTTTTTGTAAGGTGCAATCCTTGTGCGGGCACCCGCCCTGTGATGGCGGCGCAGATGTCTAATAAGTCTGGATACCGTTCGGTTCTTGCCCCGATCACCGAATTTGCAAAAGCGATCGCATTGGATTCTCCCCAAGCGATCTGCTGACCAAATTCTGGGCGAAGTTCAGATTGATAAGGAGCGCAGGTCCATGTAGGGACTGTGCCCATACTCTGGTAAGCGACCATTTGCCTTCGAGCTTTTTCTGCCCATTCAGGGGGCACCGCCCAATCCTGCCAATTGAATTCATCTACGCCACTGACATTTAAACTTGTCGGCACGACTACTTTTGCCCCCAGATTCATCAGCTTCTCTGCAAACTCTAGGGTGCCATCCCCAATAAATAAGGTGCTGTCGATATGCGCGCCGCTAATATCCATCAAGGTTTCAGCTTGATAAACCGCTGCCATTTTGACAATGATCGACATCGCCATTTTTGTGGCGGGCCCATGTTCCCCATCTAGTTTTTCTTGATCTTCTTTGCTTAAGCGTAAAGGCATATTATTTTAGGTTTTTATAGTCGGGCAGTCGTTTTTCAAAAAAGGCAGTCAACCCCTCTTTATGTTCCCCGTCTTTCCCGGCGATCTCTTGAAGATAGGCCTCATAATCCAATACTTCCTCAAGGTTTGGCAATATCGCTTTATTGAAAGCTTTTTTAGTCAGTCCGTATGTCTTTGTAGGTCCTGCAGCCAGTTTATTCGCCCAAACCTGCGCTTCTGCCATTAATGTTTCAGCAGGCACCAGTTTGTTCACCAACCCCCAGTCAAGTGCTAGTTCTGCGCTAATTGCTTGGTTAAAATAGGTGGCCTCTGTAGCGCGGCCTAACCCGATCAGGGCGGGCAATAGCAAAGAAACCGCGGAGTCGGGGGCTAAGCCAATGCCATTAAAGCCCACCATATACTGACTTTTTTCACTAGCAATCCTCAGATCACAGGCTAGTGCGACGCCTAATGCCGCCCCTGCAATCGGACCATTGATGGCCGCAACTACGGGTTTTTCCAATTGGCGGATCTGCAGGATCAATGGATTATAGGTTTCTAAAAGGTGCTTTCGAAAAGAAAGCCCCTCTGCTTGCATTACCTCTGTAAGGTCTTGGCCTGCGCTGAAGATCATTCCACTGCCAGTGAGCAGCACCGAACGAACTTCTATGTTCTCTGCTGCTTGTTTAAAGGCCGCCTGACAGGCTTTGATCAAGGCAGTGTCAAAGGCATTGGCCTTGGGGCGATTAAGTGTGATCGATAAAACACCATTATTTATTTCAGCGATAAGGATAGTGTCAGACATTCAAGAATTCTCCTTGCGCGATCAATATTGTGCTAGTGTAGCATAATATTCTTGATAAAATCTGATAGACTAAGTCTGATCAAAATGAAATTGTTCTTTTGGAATTTTTACGAATAGGCAAAAAATGAACCAACTCCCCGTTTGGCCGATCATTAATAATATTATTTTTGATTGTGATAGCACCTTAAGCAGCATAGAGGGAATTGACGAATTGGCGCGGATGTCTGGGCACGAGCATGATATTGCCCTCTTAACCAAACGCGCCATGGAGGGAGATATCCCTTTGGAATCCATATATGGGCACCGATTAACAACCGCAGATCCTACCCAAAGTCAGGTAAGCCAGATCGCGGAGATTTATCGAGACACGGTTGTACCACATGCAAAAGAAGTGATCGAAGCGCTTCAGGCATTAGGAACAAAGGTCTTCATCGTTAGCGGTGGTTTAATTGAACCCGTGAGAAACTTTGGGGTTTGGCTGGGGGTACCGCGGGAGCATATTTTTGCTGTTGGGATGGAATATGATCAACTTGCTGGAGAATGGTGGAAATATTGGGAGCAGCCAGGCAGGCGAAATCCACGGGAAAAATACTTGGGCTATGAGTCTAATCCACTAACGGTCACTGGCGGAAAGAACAGGGTGATCGCAGCGCGGATCAGAAGTCAATATAAAGGCAGAACGTTGTTGGTTGGAGACGGAATCTCTGACCTTGAAGCGCTGCCAGAGTTAGATCTTTTTATAGGATTTGGAGGAGTTGTTTACCGAGAACAGGTTGCTAAACAGTCTAATATCTATATTCACACCAACAGTTTAGCTGCTGTATTGCCAATTTCTTTAGGAAAACAAGGAAATGTATCTCCTTACGCTTTGCTGTGGGCAGAAGGCCTTAGACAGATAAAAAATAAGGAAGTTGATTTTTTGGAAGAGTCAGAAAAAGACAAGTTTTTGGGTGCTTTGCGCCTAAAGAGTAGGAGGAGTTAAAACAATGTCCTATCAGATCCTTGTCACTGAACACCTCCCAGAAAGCGGATTGAACATCCTCAAACAAGCGAATGATATAAGCCTCTTTGGCCCGGTGCATAATCGTGCTGAGCTATTAGCATCTGTAAGAGATGCCGATGCGATTATTGTACGTTCAAAAACGATCGTAGACAGGGAACTACTGGAGGCGGGCACAAAGCTAAAGATCGTTGCCCGTGCCGGTGCGCAATATGAAAACATTGATGTTGAGGAAGCTTCTCGGCGCGGGGTGATGGTGATGAATGCCCCCGAAGCAAATGTTTATGCGATCGTGGAGTATGTATTTGGCATGATCTTGGCGCTGGGACGCAAGCTTCCCCTAGGGGTGCAGTCCCTTAGAGACGGTAAATGGCTGCGGCATGAGATTGTTGGATTTCAATTATACGGAAAAACATTAGGGGTGGTTGGTTATGGCCGTTTAGGATATGAAATCTCTATACGTGCCAGGGTTTTTGGCATCCATGTGCTTGTTTATGATCCTTATGTGGATCTTTCTGAAATCAGGGAACCGGGAATAGAAATTGTGGGGTTTTCTGAACTACTAGAACGATCGGACATTCTAACTTTACAAACCTCAATTTCCCCAAGCACTATCGGGTTGATGAACGAAGAAGCCTTTGCAAAAATCAAGAAAGGCGCATATTTGATCAATTGTGTTCATGCTGAGCTGGTGGATGAGGCAGCATTGCTTAAAGGTTTAGATGAAGGCAGTTTATCAGGGGCAGCACTGGATACCTTTGCGAAAGAACCTCCTCAACCTAATTCCCCCTTGATTCATCACCCAAAAGTGCTTGCTTCGCCACATTTAAATCAGAACACAATAGAATCTCAAAATGAAACCGGCTTACAGGTTGCCACCCATGTTATCAATGCATTAAAAGGGGAAGACTATATCAATATTGTCAATTTGCCATTCAGTGCATCTGTTCCATACAAAATAAATAAAGCCTATATTCATCTGGCAAATCGAATAGGGAAATTACTAGGACAGACGGCAGAATCCCCTATTTCGCGTGTAGAGATCGAACTATTGGGAGATGAACTAGAACCGCTCATGCATGTTGCCGCTGCCAACCTTTTAGATGGGATGTGCTGCTTACCTACTGATCCTCATTATAATTGGGTATCGGCGCCGATATTAAGTTATGAAAAAGGATTAAAAACTGCACAGCTTAAAAACATTTTGGATCTGCCAGAATATCCCAATCTAATGATTTGTAAAGTGGTATGCGAAAATGGTCTTTCTCAAGTTGCGGCAGGGATTATCCGTTCAAATGAAGAAGCGAATATCGTGCATTATGACGGGTATAATGTGAACACGATTCCAGAAGGGAATGTTCTCGTTTTAGAAAACGAAGATATCCCCGGCGTGATCGGAAAGGTAGGCACTAGTTTAGGGGAAGCAAAAATAAATATTGTAAATTGGAGTTACGGCAGAGAAATCATTGGGGGAAGGGCCGCATCCTTCATCAGCATTGATGGCGTTCCGCCAAAAGAAGTTTTAGAAAACCTTGAAAAAGAAGCCGAAATTTATCGGGCGAAATGGGTGAAGTTTGATTAGGTAGGCTGCTAATTTTTTTACTTGCAATAACTGAATGCATTAAAATTCATTAAAACGTACAGCGTTCATCATAGTATGCTTAACTAAACTGTAATGTCAGACCTTTTCTTCTTCCGCTATAATTAAGCAAGTTTAAATAATGATGCTATATTCTAGGAAAAACGATGAAATTTACAAAAAATATCCAATTCGCCTTTGCCGCAATATTTTTTTTGGCAAACTGCAGCGGCATGACGAATACCGCTGATGACGAAAAAAATACCAACGTAAATACAAACACAGCCTCTTTGCTTGAGAAAATCGAAGAGCCAGAAGAATTTCAAGAAAGTGAGTCGGCCAATTTAGCTGGTTTTGTATGGCACGACATGAACCGAAACGGGATACAAGACGCTGAAGAACCAGGCATGGCCGAAGTGGGCGTATTCGTTCAAGATTCTGAAGGGGCAATAGTTGAAGACGCTCGCACAAATAGTAGCGGCCATTATGAAATGGCCCTTGCTCCTGGGGACTATCGTTTTGGCGTAGTAAATCCTGATGGATATTATCTAACCCTGCAAAACCAGGGTGAGGATCTCACTGACAGTGACCCAGATGCGAATGAAGGCGTTTCAGAAATTTTTACAATAGAAGCAGAATCGATAGAATACAATTGGGATGCTGGCTTGGTCCTTGAAACGATCTCCTATGGACCTCCCGGTAGCACATATCCCGATCCTACCGGACCAAAGCTCGAAGATTTCCCGGAAGGCTATAGTCCTCTCACCGGTTTACCCGTCGCAGACCCCAGTCTGTTAACCATTCCATCGATGTCGATCTCGATCTCAAATTTCCCGGTTTCCGCCCGCCCTCAAGCTGGGCTGTCCTTCTCGCCAATTGTGTATGAGTTTTATATTGGTGAAGGCATGACCCGTTTCATGACCATTTTTTATGGGGAATTCCCCGAAAATGAAACCCCGATCTTAGGAGATTGCGAAGTAAATTCAGAACTACTCTCCTATGGCGATTTGATCCTCGGCAATCAAGTTTGGCATGACGAAAACCAAAATAATATTCAGGATATCCACGAAAGTGGCATCCCGGGCATCTGTGTCTCATTACTGGATGCAATAACTAAAGAGGTCATCTCCCAAACTTCGACAGATTCAAATGGTTACTATGGTTTTGAAGTTCTTCCCGAAACCAAATATCGCCTGCATGCCGCATTACCCGATAATTTTGCGTTCAGCAAAATGGATATGGGCGAAGATGATAATAAGGACAGTGACGTAAATAGGGAAACCGGAATCACCGATATCATCCAAACCGGCGATGAAAACGACCTTTCCCGCGATATGGGCATGTACTTGCTCGAAGCACCCAAACCACCCGAGCCTGAAGAACAAGACGAAGAATATGGCACGATCGGTGATTTTATCTGGTTAGACAAAAATGCAAACGGTGTTCAAGACGAAGGTGAACCCGGCATGGCGAACATTGAAATCAGGTTGTGGCATTGGAACGCCAGCACTTTCATTGCGGAAACCACTACAGATATTTGGGGCTACTACAGTTTTGAAGGGTTGAAAGATGATGATCTCTACCGGGTAGATGTTACAGCCCCAGGCGGTTATGCCTTTGCAACGCAAAATGTGGGTGAAGACAATGCCAAGGATAGTGATGTGGACTTTGATGGAAGAACGGACACCTTAAAAATTGATCTCAATGGTGCCGCCGACCTTACCTGGGACGCTGGGCTCATTCAACTCCAAGATCTTGGTCCAGTGCGCTCGGGACGACTCCCCTATAAATATATTAATGATCTGTACACGGGCAGCTGCCTGATCTATGCCGGTAAATCTGCAGGGTTGGATATCCCAAGCTGTGTGTTGGTTCAAAATAACACTGAGGAATCGGAAGACATAAACAACAATTATTTCAGCTTTGATAAGTTTGAAGAGGTTGCCAAAAACCTTACGAAACCATATAAAGGCATAAACTATTCTGGAAATATGTTTAGCTATACGCCGCCTCCAGGCGGCATTCCTTTATCAGAATTCGTCATGTTCTATAACACCTATAATCAAATAAAATGGATGGCGGATCCCCTTTCTGGTGGTTGGCTTCGCTTCAATGATATTGCCGATGGTACCAACACCTTCTACCCGAGCACAGACCGGCTAAATGGCAGGCAACTTATTTACAATAATGTCGTCATTATGTTCGTCGAGCATGAAGTCCAAAATGTGGCTGGAACTGTGATCGATCTTCCCCCACTAACCCCCGGAAATTTTGGGCAGGCTTGGTTATTCCGAGATGGCATGTTCTACCCCATCTACTGGTCGACCATCGGTCGTGAATGGGAAATTGAAAATAATCAAATCCGGCCGATTAAATTTGTGGATGCCGAAAACAATCCGGTTCCCCTTCAACCAGGAAATACTTGGGTACATATCGTCACGCCCCAAACTTGCCTGACCGAGAATCCATTTAACGCCACATGTCTCAAACCTTCGGGTGACCTTGATCCCTGGTTTGTTCGTTTTTATTCACCCTAAGTCCTTATAAATCCTCCTCATAAGGAAACATGCCGTGGTTATTCGCCACGGCATGTTTTGAATTTCTTTTAAGTAAGAGTTAATTTCTTTTAAGTTTAAATATTATGCCATTTAGATCGGTGATATAAAGCTCTCCATCTTCGTCACTCCCAAAAGACGAGATATTTGCATCGGTCTGAAATAAAAGTTCGTTTTGCCATTCTCCAGAATTGTTTCGCAATAATCCCCAAACATAGCCAGTGCAATAATCAGCGTAAAAATAGATGCCCTGCCACTCAGGATACAACTCGCCGCGATACACACTTCCGCCAGTTACCGAACAACCACCTTCCTGATGAGAATATTCTGCAACGGGAAAAACCGAAGTAAATGATTCTGGAGGATTGTCTTCAAAACCGTGATTTCCCTCAAAATAATCCCAACCAAAATTAGTTCCTGCCGCTGTACTGAAAGGCAAAAAATTTACCTCTTCATAAATATTTTGCCCCACATCGGCCAAATATAGATCTCCATTCAAGCTGTCAAAGCTAAACCGCCATGGGTTTCGTAATCCGAGAGCCCAGATTTCGGGAACTGGATCATTGTCCACATCAAAACGAATTAATTTCCCCAAAAAGGAATCAGGGTTTTGCCCGTTTTCTAATGGGTCCCCAGCCAAACCTCCGTCCCCGATTCCTGCATAAAGATACCCATCAAGACCAAATGCCATCCCCCCCCCATTATGGTTTGAATAAGGTTGGTGAACAGTCAAATAGATTGTTTCTGTGGCAGGATCAGCGATATTTGGATCGGCTGAAACTTGAAACCTTGATATTGTTGTGTTGCCATTTAAATTGGTATAGTTCACATAAAAATAGCCGTTTAATTGATAATCTGGATGAAAAACGAATCCCAAAAACCCCTGCTCATTCCCAGAACTATCAATCAAATACTGTATATCTAAAAATGGAGAACTCATTAGTTCCCCATTTTCCCAAATTCGGATAACGCCCCTTTGTTCCGCAATAAATATTCGCCCCGAATCATCATTCGCATGGGTTAGATCAATGGGTCGATCCATTCCGCTAAGGAACACGCTCCATTCATAATTCGCTGCCAATGGAAAGGAGTTAGCGCTAGGCACTTCTGTGTTTTCTGGAGTTGGAGGAATTTCTGTGGCCAGGTCAGGCTGGAGTGTTTCTGTGGGTACGGGTGATGAAAAGCTTGGCAGAGGAGTAATTTTTGCTGGAGGTGACATATCTAATTTTTGATAGATCAATTTACCCAAAGCGAAAATAATAATGAGGGCAATGAGACCTAAACCAGATAAAATAATTATTAAAATCTTATTTTGGGCATTTTTCGGTTGTTTGGCCATAAATCTTAATCTTCAGAGTTTAGATCTTCAAAATCGGCATCAATAATGTCTTCTTCATTGATCTCAATAGAATCACCCTCTTTCTTCCAATTCCCCGCAATCGTTTTTTCAATATCCGCCCGATGTTCATCCACAATTTCAGGCGGGCAAAGCTCAATGAATAAATATGCAAAAAACCAGATCACGCCAACATCATCAATCGGGGTCGGAATATCAAAGGGAGAGATTAAATAGATCAGAGATCCAAGGGGGAGCAATTTCAATAATGGGCTAATACGATTGTCCAACCATAACCGCCAAACCAATTTTGCCTGGTCTGCGATGCCTTGAAAAAACCCACCCGAATTACCCGAAATTTTTTGAGGATTAGTCATATTCTTTATTTATCCTGCTCTAAAAATTCTGCATCTAAAATGTCGTCGTTCGCTTGCCCACTGGTATCCGAAACCTCTCCCCATAGTTCTTTTCGGTGTTCTTCAACCACACCCGGGGGGCAAAGCTCCATGAACATATATGTGCCTACACCAATAACTGCTGCATCATCCAATATGAATGGGACCAGATCTGGAGAGAGCAAATAAATTAATGAGCCGATCGGCAGCAATTTAGCTAAAAAGGAAACCCGTCGATCTCGTAGCAAACGTAAAATCAACCGGGCCTGCAAAGATAAATTTTTCACCATGCCCGGATTATTATTGATTATGCTCTTCTTTTGTTCTCTTTCTTCTGTCATTTTTCACTCCATTGAATGAATTAATTATACTATGTGGAAATAATTCCGAGAGATGGAGGAGCTTTACTCACCTTCAATAGCACTCTTGCATAGGTTTTCAATTACAATGGGCTGGCTAAACTGGGAGAACAACCATAATGGATAAAAAAGTTGTACCCAACGCATTTTTGGTGTTGGTAATCGGGGCAGTGATCATTGGCTCTTCGCCGATCTGGATGCGTACTTCCAACGTTCCTGGGCCCGTGAGCAGTTTTTATCGAATGAGTATCGGCGCCCTCACTTTAACAATTCCCTTTATTCGAAATCTTCGAAAAAAGTCATTAGACAAAAAGGGCGTGCTCCTCGCAATCTTTGCAGGCTTATTTTTTGGTATTGACGTTTCTTTTTGGTCCACTGGTGTGATGCTAAGCGGGGCCAGCGTCCCCACATTAATGGCAAACGTTGCGCCTGTTTTTGTCGGGATCGGAACCCTAATCTTTTTCAAGAAAAAACTGAAAGGGCGTTTTTGGGTAGGCTTGCTGATCACACTGGCAGGCTCAAGCATCATCTTGGGCAGTGACCTTAATCGGGAATTTGATTTAGGTTTGGGAGCTTTGTACGGCCTGGTTGCCGCTTTCTTTTATGGCGGGTTTTTCTTGTTCGCTGAACGAAGCCGAGAAAAACTTGACGCCCTTTCCTTCTTTTGGATTTCAGTAACTACATCAGCTGTTTTCTTGTGGGGTCTCACCGGGGTTCTAAGTCAACCACTTACCGGATACGATCAAAGAACCTATTGGATCTTTGTTTTCTTGGGCGTAGTTGTGCAGGCGATCGGTTGGCAATTGATTAATTATTCTCAAGGGAAATTACCCGCATCCCTGATCTCCACGACCCTGTTAGGACAGCCGGTTTTTACCACTATTTTGGCTGGAATCTTTTTAGGTGAAGTGCTATCGATATGGCAGATCGTCGGCAGCGTTACCGTTTTATTCGGCGTACTGATCGTGCTCCGCAGCAAACAAGAACGCCCAAATCAAAAAGTTGAAATCCCTCCAGGATAGTATTCCCCAGGAAATCTGTTGATTCAACAATAACTAAATTTGTTTTTTATACAACCCTGAGAAAGAATTTCCGTATAGGATATTGAAAGTAGAAATTGAATTTTAGGAGATGGCAATGAGTAAAAGAAAAAGCTTAACTTTTGGTGTTTTATTGATCTTGGTTGGCGCATGGTTTATGGCCGTACAATTTGTACCCGGATTAGAAGACTGGTTCGAAAATTATGCGGACTGGCCTTTTTGGGTCATTGGCCCTGGCGTGGTGTTTTTAGCAGCCGCCGTGATTAGTGGCGTAACCGCCCTGGTCATTCCTGGCTCGATCATTAGTGGTATTGGTGGCCTTTTATATTATCAAAACCAAACAGGTGACTGGGAAAGTTGGTCTTATGCCTGGACCTTGATCATTGGATTTGTAGGAATCGGTGTATTCCTCAAACATTTATTGGATGGCAATATCCGCAAAGCCTTCAAGGAAGGTGGTGACACCATGCTTACTAGCGCCGTAATGTTCCTAATCTTTGGTTCATTTATGCGCTATTTCCTTGGCGAAGAACCCTTCTTTGGAGATTACTGGCCTGCATTGATCATCATTTGGGGTGTTTGGTTATTGATCAGACCCTCCTTCCGCAGTAAAAAGCCAAAAATTGAAGTAAATATTGATTTTGCCGATGATGGCGAAGTTGTAGATCTAGATATGGTCGATGAAGACGAAGATTTGATGGACATCGATGACGAACTCAAGGAATTTGATAGTTAAATATCTTTTCCTTCCCCAATCGGTTTCGGCTCTCATATGAAACCGCTATTCCTTTCAAAGCCTAAGAAATATTATTTCTTAGGCTTTTTTTTAATTAAACAAGGAATATTTATGCTGAATTCAGTGTCAATGTGACACCACTTTGGCTTATAATAGGTTGTCTGTGGGTAAAGCCTGCGAATAGTCTTTAATAAAACGAGAGCGAAACTGATGACGAATGAGAAAATGAACTTCCAATCCATGATCTTGGCCCTCCACCATTATTGGGACGAGCAAGGTTGTCTAATCTGGCATCCTTATTACAGCCAAGTGGGCGCCGGAACGATGAATCCAGCCACATTTTTACGTGTGCTTGGCCCAGAACCATGGAATGTCGGTTATGTGGAGCCCTCTGTTCGCCCAGATGATGGGCGGTATGGAGACAACCCCAATCGTCTTCAGATGTTTTACCAATATCAAGTGATTCTCAAGCCCGATCCTGGCAACCCCCAAGAACTATATTTAGGTTCCCTTGAAGCCATCGGCATTGATCCTAAAAAACACGATATTCGCTTTGTGGAAGATAACTGGGAGCAGCCCGCCATTGGTGCTTGGGGTCTAGGCTGGGAGGTTTGGCTAGATGGTCTCGAGATTACCCAATTCACCTATTTCCAACAGGTAGGTAAACAAGAATTAAATCCTGTATCTGTAGAGATCACCTACGGATTAGATCGTATCGCCGCACCCCTACAAGGTACCAATCATTTCAAAGATATTCAATGGAACCAAGACCGGAAATTTGGCGATCTGAATATGCAGGGGGAGCAGGAACATTCAAAATACTATTTTGAAATTGCCGATGTAAATCGAACCCGTCAGATGTATGAATTAGCAGTCAAAGAAGTTGAGGCAGCCATTGAGGCAGATCTGATCTTGCCAGCTTACGACAATTTACTCAAACTCTCCCATTGGTTCAATGTTTTGGACACTCGTGGAGCAATTGGTGTCACCGAACGAGCCCAATTCTTTAAAAATATGCGCAACCTTGCGGGCAACATCGCCGAAATGTATATCGAGGACCGCCAGCAACAAGAGTTCCCTTGGATGGATGAAACGGGCACAGAAGAAGTAAAAATAACAAGCATTAAAAAAACTACATATGCCCTCCCAGAAAAGAGCGCAGATTTCATATTAGAAATTGGGACAGAAGAATTACCGCCTAGTGACCTAGATAATTACATTGCCCAGCTTGAGAAATCTATCCCAGCTTTTCTCAAAGAAGCACGGCTTGAATTTGACTCTCTTGAAATTCTTGGCACACCCCGCCGTTTGGTCGTTTTGGTGAAAGAATTATCTCCCAATCAGCCAGATCGAGTTGAAGAACACAAAGGCCCACCTGCCAGCCGAGCTTTCGGCCCTGGGGGCGAGGCAACAAAAGCCGCCGAAGGATTTGCCCGCGGCAAAGGTGTTTCGGTCGAAGATTTAAAGGTCAAAGAAATTGATGGTGGTGAATACATCGTTGTCAGCGTAGAAGAAAAAGGTAAAGGTGCAATCGAGGTGCTCGCTGAAGCGCTCCCTGATTTGATCGCAAATTTGAAAACAGAGCGCACAATGCGCTGGAACAGTAGCAATATTGCTTTTTCTCGCCCAATTCGTTGGATACTGGCACTTTTCGGAGAGGAAATCGTCCCCTTTGAATTTGCTGAAATGAATGCGGAAGCAACGACCCGTGGTTTGCGTTTTAATAATGCTGAAAATGTAAAAGTAAAAGATGCCCAAGACTATCTTGGTTTTATTAAAAAACAAGGCATCGTCTTGGACGTAAAAGAACGAAAACAGAGTATTGCTGAACAGGTTAACAAGTTGGCTGCTGAGGTAGGGGGTAAGGTCGAAATAGATGAAGCATTATTAGCCGAGATCACCCATTTGGTAGAAGCTCCCACTGCCCTAATCGGCCAATATGAGGAAGAACACCTCAAGCTCCCCAAAGAGGTTTTGGTCACCGTGATGAAGAAGCACCAAAGATATTTCCCGGTGCAAAAAGACGGCAAGCTCTTGCCCTATTTTGTCACTGTAAAAAATGGAGACGATCAACATTTAGATCTTATTGCAGAAGGAAATGCAAACGTGGTTCGCGCCAGATTTGCAGACGCAGCCTTCTTTGTGGAAGAAGACCTTAAACAAAAACTTGAAGACTTTCTGCCTCGTTTAGATACAATGACCTTTGAGTATAAGCTAGGCTCGATGCGCGACAAAACAAACCGGGTAACCAGCCTGGTGAGTAATGTTGCTGGGGAATTAAAATTAGATGATGTAAACAAGGTCGCAGCAAAAAGAGCGGCAGAATTATTTAAAGCCGATCTGGCGACCAATATGGTCACAGAAATGACTTCCCTGCAAGGCACGATCGGGCAACAATATGCTGTAGCCTCTGGAGAAGATCCAGCGGTTGCGGATGCAATCTTTGAACATTATTTACCGCGTTTTTCTGGGGATATGACCACAAAAACAGAGGCCGGATTGGCCTTAGGTATTGCCGATCGATTAGACAGTTTAGTCGGATTGTTCACTGTGGGTTTAGGTCCAACCGGCAACAAAGACCCCTTTGCGCTTCGTCGGGCTGCGCTTGGTTTAGTGCAAAACCTGGTGACCTGGAATAAAGATTTTGACCTTCGCAAGGGCCTTGAGTTTGCCCAAAAAGAATTGTCCGTTGAAACCACCAAAGAGTCTCTTGAGGATACCCTAGAATTTATTCTCGGGCGTATGCGAAGTTTATTTGCCGAGGAAGGCTTTGCCCATGATGTCGTTGATGCGGTGTTGACCGCCCAAGGTCACAATCCTGCCAGTGCAAAAAGAGCGATCATTCAGTTGTCCGAGTGGGTCAAGAAAGAGAATTGGGACACCACCTTAGACGCCTATGCCCGCTGCGTGCGAATCACAAGAGATAAAGATAAAACCTATTTAGTTGACAAGGATGCATTCAAGGAAGAGGCCGAAAAAGCCCTTCATCAAGCAGTATCTGAAGCAGAAAAAGCAAACCGAGCCTCTGGTTCGGTGGATGATTTCCTTGCTGCCTTTACCCCCCTCATTCCTGCCGTTTCAAGTTTTTTTGATCAAGTAATGGTAATGGATGAAGACCAAACGCTCCGAGAAAACCGTTTGGGTTTACTCCAGAAAATTTCTGCCTTAGTAGCAGGTGTCGCCGACCTCTCAAAACTAGAGGGTTTCTAATTTTATAGAGAAACACATGAACTTTAGGGGCGCTAAAAGAATTTATAATAGTAGGGCAAACGGAGGAATACCGTAATTCCCTTTCCCCATTAATTATGATTAAATTAATTTGATGAATTTTAAATCAGGTTTCAAAATCGGGCTTTCTCTCCAAAAAGAGTTTCTTGTGTTGGATGAGCATGCTGCCGCCCATATTGGCAGTGGATCAATGAAGGTCTTGGCCACGCCCATGATGATCGCTTATCTCGAAATCACTGCTCGAACGCTCTTGGATGAATATTTGCCCGAGGGGTATTCAACCGTCGGTACGCATGTCGATATCCACCATTTAGCACCGACAGCCCTGGGTAAAACTGTTCGCACAAAGGTTGTAATCAAGGAGATTGAAGATAAAAAAGTCCTCCTTGATGTAACTGCTTGGGAGGGAACGCGAAAAATAGGTGAGGGCATTCATGAAAGATACGTCATTGAAATTGAGCGATTTTTGGAAAGAATCAAATAAAGGTGTTATCCCCGAGGGTTTTTAAGTAAATTAGGATATTTTAACTACCTGACTTAGTCAGTTTCACGTATAATTTTAATAATGCCGATTTTAGAATCCAATTCTTATGAATTTATCAGCCGCAGCCCTGAACAAACACGGCGAGTTGGTATGCGTCTGGGCGCAGAACTAAAAAGTGGAGACATTATCTGTCTTGAGGGCGACCTTGGTGCAGGTAAAACCACTTTGGTTCAAGGCTTAGCCTCGGGTTGGGGTTCAACCGATCCTATTTCCAGCCCCACTTATGTCTTGGTCAATCAATATCGCCGCATAGACGATGAGCGATTTGCCCACCTGGATGCTTACCGTCTCCAAAACGCAATGGATGCTGACGCGCTTGATCTTGAAGAATTAATTGCCAATGGCCCCTTGGTCGTCGAATGGGCACCCCGCATTATCGAAGTACTCCCAGAGGAAAATCTCAATATTAAAATGACCTGGGTGGAAGAAGAACACCGCCAAATGTATTTTAAGGCCAATGGCGATTATTACCAAAAATTATTAGAAGATTTTAAGAAAAGCATGCTGGGAGGCTCATAATGCTTTTGGCAATAGATTCTGCCACGCGAAAGATCGGGATCGCACTTTATAACGGTGTCGAAGTGCTTCATGAAGCCGTTTGGTCAAGCAAGAATCGACACAGCGTGGAACTTTCTCCCGCCATTGAATCCGCCTTAGAACGCGCCGGACATCAAATAACCGATCTTGAGGTAATTGGCGTTGCAGTTGGCCCCGGCTCATACACCGGGTTAAGGATTGGCATGGCGGTCGCCAAAGGTATCGCCCTTGCCAGGCATATCCCCCTCGTGGGGGTATCCACTTTTGACATACTCTCCACTGCGCAACTCATTGACCCAAACAACAAATTGGCTGTGGTGTTAGAAGCTGGCCGAAAACGAATTTCTGCCAATATGTACCAAGTCAAAGCAGGAGCTTGGGTGCAAATGGACGAGCCAGATATCTATACCCCTGAAAAATTTGCAGCGGCAATCCAAGAACCTACATTGGTCTGTGGTGAATTATCAGAAGAAGCTCAAAAACTTGTGCTGAGTAAAAACAAAAATATAGTGTTGGTTTCCCCTGCCTTAGGTCTTCGGCGCCCCGCATATCTCGCAGAATTGGCTTGGGCACGATGGAAGGCTGGAGAAACCGATGACCCTGCCAGCCTCTTCCCCAAATATTTACAAACCGGGGATAATATTCCCGCATGAGCTATGCAATGCCCCAAAATATCTCTATCCGAAGGATGGAGATAAAAGATATTGATGCTGTTCATCAATTGGATCAACGGTCATTTTCCACGCCATGGGCAAGAAGAAGTTTTATATTCGAATTGGAAGAAAATGAAGCCTCACGCTCTTGGGTTGCAGAGGTAAGTACTGAAGAAAAAATTGTTGGTGCGATCATCTGTTGGTTATTGGTCGATGAGGTGCAAGTGGCAACTTTGGCAGTAGATCAAGCATATCAACGTAAATATATTGCAAAAAACCTCCTTTGTCATGCTTTGGTCTCTATGATGAATGAGGGTGCCCTTTCTGCAACTTTGGACGTTCGAGAAGGAAACCTGCCGGCACAGGCTATGTATAGGAAGTTCGGATTTGAAATTGTGGGCAGAAGACCCGGATATTATCGGAACAATAGTGAGGCAGCCTTGCTTATGACCCTGAAAGAATTAAATGAAGCAAATCTCTCAAAAAACGCCTGTTTTACCGAAGGAATGAATTGATGCCTGATATTGCCCCATTGGAATTAATCCAACAAATTTCTCGTGAAGTAAAGGTTTGCAGCCTTTGCGAGCTCCAGCATTCTCGCTTGAAGGCGGTTCCTGGTTATGGTCAAAGCAGCGCAGAGATCATCTTTGTTGGAAACGCCCCAGACTTTTTCGAAGACAAAGAAGGGCTTCCTATGGTGGGCACAGCGGGTCTGATATTCGATGAACTATTAGAAAAAGAGAACTTGCACCGAAAACAGGTTTATACGACAAATATGGTAAAATGCCGCCCGCCAAATGATCGCCATCCAGAACCTTTAGAATTAGCCACTTGTCTTGTCTATTTGAATCGTCAACTTGAGGCCATTCAACCAAAAGTGGTGGTAACCTTAGGGCAATCTTCTTTGCAAAGGCTTATGCCAAATGCGAAACTTGAGGAGATGCACGGGAAGTTCGTGGAGATAAATGGACAGCTATATATTCCTTTTTATCATCCCAGATCGGTAGTCAACAACCCGTCTCTGCGCCCTGTTCTCGAGGAAGATTTTAAAAAATTAATCACTTGGATCACTGATCCTAAAAATGATACTGAAGGATTTAACAAAATTTCAGTAAAGGAAGAAGATAAGCAAGAACAATTAAGCTTATTCTGAAAATTATGAGTGAACATAAAGAAAAACTTCTAAAGAAATTTAAAGATAAGACAGCCGTGATCGCTGTTTTAGGCCAAGGCTATGTCGGACTCCCCCTTGCGACAGTTTTTGGAGAAGCTGGTTTCACAGTCATCGGCATTGATCCTGACCAGCAGAAGGTAGACAGCATTAATGAAGGGAAAAGCTATATTGAGGATGTCCCCACCGAACTGGTAGAAAAACTCGTTGCCGAAGGCAAGCTCTCCGCAACAACAGATTTCTCAAAAATCAAAGAGGTGGACGCGGTCAGCATTTGTGTGCCCACCCCATTACGAAAAACGGGGGATCCCGACCTTTCCTTTATCCTCACCGCCACCGAAGAACTGAAAAAACACTTATATCCCGGTTTGGCGATCGTATTAGAATCAACCACCTATCCAGGAACGACCAGGGAGTTGGTGCTCGATAATTTATCCCAAGGATCTGATCTGCAAGTTGGTGAAGATTTCTTCTTAGCCTTTTCGCCCGAAAGAGTTGACCCTGGTCGGGAAGACTGGACCACGGTCAACACCCCCAAAGTAATGGGAGGCATCACCCCCAATTGCAGTGATGTTTGTGCGGTTTGGTATGAGCAAGCGCTTGAAACCGTGGTCAAGGTCACTTCCACCGAAGTTGCAGAAATGACCAAGCTTCTAGAAAATACTTTCCGCATGGTCAATATCGGTCTGGTCAATGAACTAGCCTTAATGTGTAACCGTCTGGGCGTAGACGTTTGGGAAGTGATTGATGCTGCAGCAACCAAACCTTTTGGCTTCATGAAATTTACCCCAGGCCCCGGGTTGGGCGGCCATTGCATTCCCATCGATCCTTTATACCTTTCATGGAAATTAAAATCGCTCAATTACACCGCTCGCTTTATCGAGTTGGCCTCCGAGATCAATACCGGCATGCCGCGCTATGTTGTAAATCGTTTAATGGAATTTCTAAATGATCATGCCAAGTCCTTAAACGGCAGCAAAATATTGGTCTTAGGCGTAGCCTATAAACCCGATATTGATGATTTACGCGAATCCCCCGCTTTAGATGTAATTTCCCTTTTGCAAGAAAAGAAAGCGGAAGTGAGTTATCACGACCCCTTTATTCCCCAACTACGACATGAAACCATTGAACTAGACAGTGTCCCCAATCTTATGGACGCTATTTCCGAGGCAGACTGCGTCCTCATCATTACTGATCATACTGAGTATGAATATTCGGACATATTGAAAAATGCAAACCTGGTCCTTGATACCAGAAATGCTATCGGAGAAAAGGGCCGATTAAACGATAAAGTGGAGTTACTCTAATGGCTAGGTATCTTGTCACTGGTGTTGCTGGCTTTATTGCGTCTCGCGTCGCAGAGATCTTAATCGCTGATGGGCATCAAATCCTCGGCATCGACAACATGAATGATGCCTATGACGTAAAAATGAAGGAATATCGCCTAGAAAAGCTTCGCTCTTTAGCAGGGTTTTCGTTTCGAGAAATGGATATTTCAGATAAAGAGGCAGTAGCTGGTCTTGCCGATAGTGGACCCTTTGATGCAGTGATCAATCTGGCAGCTCGAGCAGGTGTGAGAGCCAGTGTTGAAAACCCCTGGGTCTATGTCGACACCAATACTACCGGAACCCTCAACCTTTTAGAGCTTTGCAAAAACAACCAAATACCAAAAATAATCCTCGCCTCAACCTCCAGTGTATATGGAAAGGATGCACCTCTACCCACGCCCGAAACCGCCGAAAGCAAAATGCCCTTACAGGCTTATGCGGCCAGCAAGGTTGGGGCAGAGGCCATGGCTCACGCCTATCATTATTTGTTTGATATTGACGTGACCGTCGTCCGATATTTCACGGTTTATGGCCCCGCAGGCCGACCCGATATGGTCATGTTCCGTTTTGTAAAATGGCTCATGGAAGGCAAGAAACTTCAATTAAATGGAGATGGTAACCAGACCCGCGGCTTTACCTTTTTAGATGATATTGCGCGTGGCACAATCCAAGCCCTAAAACCAGTGGGATATGAGATTATCAACTTGGGGGGACACGAATCAATTTCAATGAATGAATTGATCACAATGTTAGAAAAAGCAACTGGCAAAAAAGCTGTTGTGGAGCATCACGAATTTCATAAAGCCGACATGTTAGCCAATCATGCCGACGTAACCAAAGCGGGGGAATTACTCGGCTGGGAGGCACAAGTTGGCCTCGAAGAGGGGATTCAACGCTTAGTGGATTGGTATGTCGAAAATCAGTCCTGGGCTAAAAACATTGACACAGGTGTGTAAGTAGTGATTGAAAAATATGTACCAAAGAAAATAATAGCCCTTGTTAAGCGCGTCTTAGGGACGCCTGTTTTTCAAAGGATCATTAAAAACGCAAGTTATTTATTAAGTGCAACAGGCATCACAATGGTTTTGGCAATAATTCAAGGAATTTTTGTTTTTCGAATTATTAGTCCAGAGGATTGGGGTTTATTAGGTGCAATATTCACTTTTACAACGGCAGCAAATAAAATAACCGGTTTTCGAATAAACGAACTCGTCGTGAGATATATGCGTTTATTCATTGAAGAAGGGGAACAAAATAAAGCAGCCGCAATTTATAAACTAGCAAGCCTCTTGGAAACGTTTAGTGCTTCTTTGGCCTTTATTTTAATATGGGTTTTATCGTCTTGGGGGGCTGAGTTTTTTGGAAAAGATGTGGCAACCCAACCCTTATGGATTATTTATGGGACTGTAGTATTGATAAATTCGACCTTCGATAGTTCAAGAGGATTATTACAAGTTTTTACTCGCTTTCAGACGATTGCTGCCACAAACATAATAAAAAGTTGCTCAACCTTGGCATTGGCTATTTATTGGTATTTTAATAACGGAGGATTAAATGAAATACTTCTCCTCTACATGGGCGGAAAATTGGTCGATGCTATCGGAAAAACCAGTGCTGCTATTTGGACAGCCAATCAAGAATGGGGATCAGGTTGGTGGAGTTCTTCACCACTAAGAATCTTAAAAGCAGACCTGAAAAGCATATTTACTTTTGCATTTAGTACTAATTTTAGCGATACTATAAGCTTGGTTGCGAAAGATAGTGAAACGCTTTGGGTTTCCGCTTTCCTGGGAACTGAGGCCGCGGGATACTATTATTTTGCTACAGGGTTAATCGGGAAAATTAAACTTCCTATTTCACCGTTAGCACTTACCACCTATCCTGAATTAGCACGTGAAGTCGCCAATAAAAAGTGGGAAAGTGTAAAAGATACACTTATTAGAAGTTCTAGATTAGCGGGTGTATATACATTACCAATAGTTTTATTCTTTATGGTTTTAGGAAAGCCAGCAATTGAACTCTTGTATGAAGAAAACTTCTTGCCAGCATATCCAATATTGATGATTTTATTGATCGGCATGACTTTTGACAACATCTTTTTCTGGAATCGAGTGGCATTATTAGCATTAAACCGACCGGTTTACCCCACCATCGTAAATTTTATCGGCATGATCATCAAAGTAAGTCTCATCTTTATCCTTGTTGAACAATATCAAGCCTATGCTTTTGCTTCCCTTCTCTCCTTCTACTACATCTTTACTGTTGGCTTTGCTGTTTTGGGGGTCCGATCTGAACTAAACAAGAAAATGAGCGTAAGCGAAGCCGCATGAAAATTGCATTGATTGCCCCCTCATATATTCCCTCCCGACGAGCAAATACAATTCAAACGATGAAAATGGCTCAGGCCTTTACGCATCAAGGACACCAGGTCCTTTTGATCGTACCCGGAGAAACCGCTAAATTTTCTTGGGAAGAACTTAGCCAGCACTATGGGTTAAGCACCCAGTTTGAGATCGAATGGATGAGATCAACTCCCTTTTGGCGACGATATGACTTTGCCTATATCGCAGTAAAACGCGCAAAAAAGTGGCAGGCCGATTTGGTGTTTACCAGAGTCCCCCAATCAGCCGCAATTGCTAGCAACTTGGGAATCCCGACTATTTTTGAGATTCATGATTTCCCTGGGGGTCGGATAGGTCCGCTACTAGTCAAACGTTTTTTGAATGGAAAAGGGGCAAAAGCATTAATCTCTATCACAAAAGCCTTAGCAAAACATCTTCAAGAAGAATTTGATATCCCTGATTCTTTCATTACTATTGCACCGGATGGGGTAGATATCGATCGATACCAAAACCTACCCTCTAGTCAACAAGCACGCAAACTTTTAAAGTTGCAGGAAAATTTTACAGTAGGCTACACTGGCCACTTATACCCAGGTCGCGGCAGTGAGCTAATTTTAGAAATCGCGAAAGGACTCCCCGAAGTCAATTTCTTAGTGGTTGGCGGAAATCCCAAAGATATTAATTTGGTTCAAGAACAAGTCAATCATTTGGGGTTAAAAAACATCAATCTAACCGGGTTTATCCCAAATGCTGAACTACCAACATATCAAGCAGCTTCAGATATTTTATTGATGCCTTACCAAAACCGGGTATCTGCCTCGGGCGGAGGGAATATTGCCAAATACCTCAGCCCCATGAAGATGTTTGAATATCTTGCAAGTCAGCGCCCGATCATCTCTTCTGACCTTTCCGTTTTACAAGAAGTGCTTAATCCTGATAATGCAGTAATTCTGCCCATTGACCAGCCTGAGTTTTGGGCCAAGGAAATCACCAATTTAATCGTTGATGAAAGTCGCAGAATAAACTTGTCGAAAAATGCTCGGCTCACCGCAGAGAAATATAGCTGGAATGAAAGAGCGCTTCAGGTCTTGTCATCCCTAAAATAAAGTTATAATTAGGGGTTGAAATTATCTTAGGAGTGTTGCATGCCTACCGCACTAATCACAGGGGTTACGGGTCAGGATGGATCATATTTAGCCGAATTACTTATGTCAAAAGGCTATGAGGTCATTGGGATGGTGCGCCATTCCAGCACGATGAATTTTGAGCGCATCCTCCATATTCAAGACCAAATAGAAATTATCCAGGGGGATTTGCATGATCAAGGTTCACTCGTCAACATTATCGAAGAACATCACCCAGACGAAGTTTATAATCTTGCTGCGCAATCCTTTGTGCCTGTTTCTTGGAATCAACCGGTCTTAACCGGTGAGGTCACGGCCTTAGGGGTAACTCGCCTATTAGAGGCTATCCGTCTCGTATCTCCAAAGACACATTTTTATCAAGCTTCATCAAGTGAAATGTTCGGAAAGGTCCAAGAAGTTCCCCAAAGCGAACGCACCCCATTCTATCCTCGCAGCCCCTATGGCGTATCAAAAGTGTACTCCCATTGGATTACGATAAATTATCGAGAATCTTATGAAATGTACGCTTCCTCCGGGATTTTATTCAACCATGAAAGCCCCCGACGAGGATTAGAATTTGTTACCCGAAAGATTACCCAAGGGGTCGCGCGAATAAAGTTCGGCATGAGCAAAGAATTGCGCCTCGGCAACCTAGAAGCCCAAAGGGATTGGGGTTTTGCCGGGGATTATGTGGAAGCAATGTGGTTAATGCTTCAACAAGACCGCGCAAATGATTACGTCATTGGTTCGGGTGAAACCCATTCTGTTAGAGAATTTTGCCAGGTCGCATTTGAAGTAGTAGATTTGGATTATAAAGAATACGTGGTACAGGACGAAAAATTTTACCGTCCCGCAGAAGTGGACTTGCTGATCTCAGACCCCTCAAAAGCAAAAAATGAGCTAGGTTGGGAGCCAAAAGTCAGTTTTAAACAATTGGTATCGATGATGGTTGAATCTGATCTGAGCAACCTCAACAATAAGAAGAACTGAAAAGTTTTGGGATGCAATAGAATATGAATACAAAACTCAATAAAGTATTGAAAATGGATGGGAAAAGCACATTGAAAACATCGATTATTGTGCCAGTCTATAATGAAAAAGAATCCGTACCTGTCTTGCATGAGCAAATTCATCAAGCCATGGATGGGTATTCAGATAGCTGGGAAGTTATTTATGTTGATGACGGAAGCAATGATGGCAGCCCCCTCGTATTAGAAGAAATCGCCAAAAATGACCCTGACCATGCCCGAGCAATAGTATTCAGGCGTAATTTTGGCCAAACGGCTGCAATTTCTGCGGGCATCGATTATTCTCGCGGCGAAGTCATTGTTTTGATTGATGCAGATTTGCAAAACGACCCCTCTGATATTCCCATGATGTTAGACAAAATCTATGAAGGCTATGACCTAGTCAGTGGCTGGCGAAAATCAAGGAAAGATGCCTTTATTACCCGTACGCTTCCGTCCAATATTGCCAATGCTTTGATCTCAAAATTTACGGGGGTGAAATTGCACGATTATGGCTGTAGCCTCAAGGCCTATCGTCGTGAAGTGATTACCGGATTTCGCTTATACGGTGAAATGCATCGTTTTATTCCTGCTTATGCAGGTTCAGTGGGCGCAAATATCGCCGAAGTAGTCGTCAAACATCACCCTCGTCGCTTTGGAAAAGCAAATTATGGCTTAGAACGCACGGTGAAGGTGCTTCTCGACCTGATGACGGTGAAATTCTTGAGCAGCTATGCAAAAAAACCGATCTACCTCTTTGGTGGCATTGGCATGGGCTTGATGGGTCTTTCGGGGATCGGGTTTTTGTATATGGCATACCGCAAATTTGTTGCAGTAATTAGTGTTACGGAATCCCCTTTCTTTTTGCTGAGCATCATGTTTTTCATCCTCGGTATCCAAGCTATCCTAATGGGCTTGATCGCCGAATTAACCGTTCGGACCTATCACGAATCGCAAGAAAAACCGATCTACGCCGTTCGATATATTGTGGATGGGGATAAAAAAGAAGAAATTAAATAATTAAAATAGCGTTACTTGCAATTTGACACTGCTGCGAGTATAATTTTTGAGCTTAATCGGGCGGGTAGCTCAGCTGGTTAGAGCGTTGCGTTGACATCGCAAAGGTCGTAGGTTCGAGCCCTATTCCGCCCACAATAAAAAGCAGGCCTATGGTCTGTTTTTTTGTTACTTCACTAGGAGACCAATGGAAAAGGAAAAAGAATTAACTATTATTATTGAAAACTTGGCTGGTGGGGGTGCAGAACGAAGCCTTGTTAATTTAATGAATTATTTAGCAGAAAAAGGCTGGAAAATTATCCTGATCATGGTCAAAAAAGAAGGCGTTTTTTTAGACCAACTTTCTGGGCGGGTCCGGATTCACAATATTAACGCAAAAAATATGTACTTCAGCATATATCCTCTAATTAGATATTTTAAAGAAAACGCTCCCAAATTGGTTTTTTCTTCTTTGGATTTGATGAATTTAATTACGATTATTGCTGTTCGATTAGCACGTGTTGACACAAAAACGATCATCCAGGTTGTAAATTTTGTATCATTACAAAAACGATCCAAAATAAAAAAACTGCTCGAAAAAGCATTGATGACTTTTCTTTATCCCCGGGCAAATAAAATTGTTGTTCTTTCAAAGGATGCCGCCATTGACCTGGAAAAATATGCAAAGGTTCCTCGTGACCAAATAAAGGTTATTTATAGCCCAAATATCACAAAGGAATTATTGAATATGGCAAAAGAAAATCCTAGACATCCTTGGATTCATAACCCAACTCTTCCTGTGATTTTGGCCATTGGTCGGCTGAATGAGCAAAAGAATTTTTCCAGGCTCTTAAGAGTTTTCAGAAAAGTAAAAGATGAAATTGATGCCCGATTAATAATTCTAGGCGAGGGAGAGGAGCGCGAGCTGTTGACTTCTAAAATTCACTCCTTGGGTTTATCGGAGGTTGTAGATATGCCCGGTTTTGTTAATAACCCATATGCATTTTTAGCAAACACAACGGTTTTTGTATTATCGTCTGATTACGAAGGTTTAGCTGGCGTAGTAATTGAGGCCTTAGCTTGCGGAGCTCCTGTAGTATCCGTTGATTGTCAAAGCGGACCCCGAGAAATATTGCATAATGGGAAATATGGAATACTCGTGCCAATGAATGATGAAGAATATTTTGCCATGCAAATCATTGAAACCATTAACGGAAATATAAAACACGTGCCAGAAACTTGGTTAGAACAATTTGCGGTCGAATATTCTGCTTCAGAGTATATAAAGTTATTTGAAAGTATTTAAACTTATTAGCAGAACCAACACCATTTCTGATTCTAGCATCCCCATTCCACCCACTGAAAACAACTTGCTTTCAGCAGGTTATTTTTTATAAAAGTTAATTTGGTTTAGTATAAAATCATTTTAAAGTGTATTTTATGGATTGCAAAAGTAATAAGTAAAAAACCAATTAATATGATGGAGGTTCATTGTTATGAAATTAATTGCGAAACCCAGTGAAGGCGAATTTGCTCCTTATACCAGCATGTATATTGATTTATTGCCAGATGACCTTCAAATAATTAAACACTTACAAGAAAACTTAATAAATACAACACAGTTTGCCCGTTCTTTTCCTGAGGAAAAACTGGGGACGCCCCACAAAAAGGGCGAATGGACAATAAAAGAAATACTCGTACATATTATCGACGACGAAAGAATTTATTGTTATCGAGCCCTGCGCTTTGCACGCAATGACTCCACGATTTTGCCTGGCTTTGAACAAGATGATTATGTTCCATTTTCTCGAGCAAATAGTCGGGAGCTTGAGGATATCCTTGAAGAGTTTTCTGCTGTAAGGATGGCCACAATTGCGTTTTTCAATAGCTTAGATCATGAATCCCTGACCCGAAAAGGGGTCGGCAGCGGTAATAGTATGAGCGTGCGTGCTGCTGCCTATCATATTGCCGGTCATGAGTTACATCATGTTAACAGTATCAAAGAGAATTATTCATAACTATTTGTGGTTCGGATAAGATATCCATCCGCCCACAGAAGAACTTGCAAACTGGCAAGGTTCTTTTTTAATGCTCTTAAATATTGCTATATTATGCTATTATTGTCCCTGCAAACCCTAAAACTACTCTTCCTGTTTGGATAAATACCTAAGTATTTTAGAGTTTATTTTTATTTATGGAAATCGAGGTTCATGAAGGTTATTTATTTATTATTACGCATAATTCGCCGTTTGCTCCCCGAAAAAATCACGCGTTTTCTCCTAAGGCATGAGATATTCATTGCTCCCGGCTTGGAAACGACTGATCCTGATCAGGCTGTGGATGCCTACATAAATAGATTAAAAGAAGCCAACATTTCAATAGTGGGCAAGCGAATATTAGTGTTTGGTTATGGAGGGAGTTTTGGTTCAGCATGTGAGCTCTTGGCAGCGGGCGCCAGCCATGTAACCCTCACAGACCTTTTTGCCCCAATAAACAATTCACGAAACCGGAAAGTACAGAAAAAGTTCAGCAACTATTTATCCCTGAACGAAAAAGCGGTCGTCCCAAAACCCGAGTTCATTACATTGATCCATGGAGATATTGTGGATCGAGCCAAAGACATCGTTGTAGATATCGTTTTCAGCAATTCCGTTTACGAACATTTAGATGGTATTGACAAGATCACCAAAGCGCTTGCAAGTTGCACGGCGAAGGATGGCAGCCAGGTTCATTTTATTGACCTACGTGACCACGTCTTCAATGACCCTTTTAGAATGTTAACCTTTTCCAAAGAAACCTGGCTGAAATGGTTGAACCCCACCAGCCATCATAACCGCCATCGCCTTTGGGATTATCAAAAAGCATTCGAAAACAACTATAAAAATGTAGACATCAAAGTCTTAGAGCGCGAGATTGAACCCTTAGAAAAATTGAGAGAACAAATCAAACCAGAATTTTTATCAGGGGATATTGAAAAAGATTCCGTCACGCTTATATCTGTACTGGTTTCGAACCCCAAATAACTTTCAGCCCTTCCTAGTCATCAAAGTAGCGCCATAACTCGGCGACCATCCCCGTAAAATCAAAATTTCCCACCACCCCATCCCCCCCAAAAACCCCAAGTAAGATTCCCCTCCGCTTGACAATCTAAATTTCCAACATATAATTACAATCACATTAAACATATTACGCCATGACCGGGACGAGTAACCGGGTAGTTACTAGCAGAGAGAGGCCACCTTAGACTGAAAGCGGCCTTTAGCAGCCCCCAGCCAAAACCCCCCGTGAGCGTCGACCAGAAAAAGATTCCCTCTTGAGTATGGAAAACGGTTGACCCCGTTATCCCGTCCATAAGATAGACGATCATCGTCTAAACTTAGGTGGAACCGTGCAAGCTGATGCTGGCGCCCTGAGAGGTGCGAGCATTTTTTGTTTTTATAAGGGCAAGTTTCTTTTGCCCACTAACCGATTGGAGAAGAATTATGTCAGAACTAACCATACCCTACGAAGAAACGGAGATCTACAAGGTCCGTCATTCCCTTGCCCACATCATGGCCCAGGCCGTCAGCGAACTATTTGAGCCCGGCGAAGCCAAGATCGCCATCGGTCCCCCCATCGATACCGGCTTCTACTACGATTTCGAGCTACCGCGTCAACTCACCCCCGAAGATTTCAAGGGCATCGAGAAACGCATGCGCCAGATCATTGGCGGCAAGCACCCCTTTGAAAAACGCATCGTCACCGCCGAAGAAGCCAAAGCAGAGTTTGCTGGCCAAGAATTCAAGATTGACCTGATCGAAGGGCTCGAAGCAGGCGGCGTAGATGAATATGGCGAACCCCTCGAAGGTGACGTTGAGATCTCCTTCTACACCCACGATACCTTCACCGACCTCTGCCGCGGCCCCCATGTCGAGCACACTGGCCAGATCAATCCTTCCGCCTTCAAGATCATGAGCATCGCCGGCGCCTACTGGCGCGGCGATGAAAAGAATGCCCAACTTCAGCGTGTCTATGGCACGGGTTGGAAGAACAAAGACGAACTCAAAGCCCATATCCAGATGCTCGAAGAAGCCAAAAAGCGCGACCACCGAAAATTAGGTCGCGAGCTAGACCTCTTCTCCTTTGACGAGGAAGTTGGCCCCGGCCTCCCCCTCTGGACACCCCGCGGCACCGTCATCATTGACGAGTTAGAAAAATTAGCCAAGGAAGTCGAGCGTCGTCACGGTTACAAACAGGTCCGCACCCCCCACCTCACCAAAGAAGACCTCTTTATCCGCAGTGGTCACCTGCCTTATTATGCCGAAGGCATGTATCCCCCCATGGAACTCGACGGCAGCAATTATTATGTCAAGCCGATGAACTGCCCCTTCCATCATAAGATCTTTGCCAGCAGCCACCGCAGCTACCGAGACCTGCCCCTCCGTCTCGGCGAATACGGCACTTGTTATCGCTACGAGAAATCCGGCGAACTTTTCGGCCTCATGCGCGTCCGCTCCATGCAGATGAACGACGCCCATATCTATGTCTCCGAAGCCCAGTTCGAAGAAGAATTCATGGATGTCATCGACATTTACAAAGAATATTTTGAACTCTTCGGCATCGAAAAATATGTCATGCAGCTCAGCTTACATGCCGCCGACGGCCTTGGCAAAAAGTACGTCGATAACGAGGCCCTCTGGATCAAGACCGAAGGCATGGTCCGCCAAGCGATGATCAACGGTGGCGTGCCCTTCGTTGAGGAAAAAGATGAAGCCGCCTTCTACGGCCCCAAGATCGATGTCCAGATCTGGTCCGCCATCGGCCGTGAATTCTCCCTCGCTACCAACCAGGTTGACTTCGCCGTTCCCGAGCGTTTTGACCTCACCTTTGTCAATGCCGAAGGCGAAGAAGAAACCCCGCTTTGTATCCACCGTGCCCCACTCAGCACCCATGAGCGCATGGTCGGTTTTCTCATCGAACATTATGCTGGCAAGTTCCCCGTCTGGCTCTCCCCCGAGCATGTCCGCGTCATCCCCATCACCGACGCCCATGCCGACTATGCCAAAAAGTTAGCCGACGACCTCTATAATCAAGGCTTCCGCGCCGAAGCCGACCTCGGTGACAAGCGCATGAACGCCAAGATTCGCGATGCCCAAAAGATGCAGGTGCCCTATATGCTCGTCGTTGGTGACGCCGAAGTAGAAAACGGCACCGTCTCCCTCCGCAAACGCGATGGCAGCCAGCAAGACGGTCTTCCCGTCGCCGAATTTACCGCCATGCTCAAAGAAAAGGTCGAAACCCGCTCCCCGGAGTTGTAGAACCAATTATTTCATTAATGGAATGGAGAATGGGAGCATTTGCTCTTCCCCATTCTCCCAGGAAGACGTTTTTTGTCTTCCACCATTCTACAAGGAAGCGGTTTTATCGCTTCCAATTCTCCTAAGGAAGATGGCTGTTGTCTTCCAGAAGACGTTTTATCGCTTCCAGAAATCGTTTTTCGATTTCCAATCTTCAAAAATGTAGAATGGGGGTTCTTGTTGTCCCCCATTCTACAAGGAAATCGTTTTTCGATTTCCACTTTCCTGCGAAGGCAGGAATCCTGATTGTTTCTCCTTTAAACCTTGAGCAGCGTACCATCATTTCAGAAACAGTCAAATTTCGTTGTACAATGGAAGTACACAGTTTGAACGGGGGCAAAACAAACGGAACGATGATTTTTTTCTGAGAAAGGAGTCAATATGAAGAATCGATTCTGGACTTTTATTCCCGCTACCAAACTCGGCAAGTGGTCTGTCGCCCTCATTATCGCCATGTTTTTGCTCTTTTTCCTCGGCTCCTCCCTCACCAACACCCTCTATCGCGATATCCCCTCCGGCAGCACCATCCCCGCAGATATTTTTGCCCGCCCCGTCCTTGGCCTTGCCATGCTCTCCGGCATGCTTGCCGGGGTTGTAGCCCTCTTCACCGGGCTGTTTGCCATCAAAAACCAACACGAACGCTCCCCCCTCGTCTACATTTCCACCCTCATTGGCGCACTTCTCCTCGTCTTTTTAATTGCAGAGGTCCTCTTTCCCCATTAGGTTTATAAAGCAGGGGATATAGATTAGCAAAGAGAAATATCTCCACCTATAAACGCGCCGACAGCAAACAAGACCGGATTTCAATCCGAGCCTCCCCATATCCGACTTCGCCGACATGCTTAAAGAGAAGGTCGAAAGCCGCTCCCCTGAGTTGTAAGAAGTGAAATTTGCTTAATGGAGAATGGGGAGCCTTATCTTTTCCCCATTCTCCAAGGAATCCGTTTTATGGATTCCACCATTCCTGCGAAGGCAGGAATCTCGCTTTACCTCCCAATTCTCCAAGGAAACCGTTATTTGGTTTCCAGAAGTCGTTTTATGACTTCCAGCGCCCTTGTTCTCCTCCTTTAAATCTATTATTCTTAAGTTCGAGGTTTTATGACGAATTCTGATACCCCCACCGATTGCTCACTTTGTGAGTGGTTGCCCGATGACCCCGATTATGTGTTTCTGCATGAAACCGAGTACTGGCGCATTGTTCTAGCCCCCAATCAAAGCCTTTTGGGGCGGTGCGTGGTTTCCCTGAAAAGACATTCTGGCGACTTAGCCGACCAAACCCCCGAAGAAGTATTAGATTGGCTAAACATCTTGCAACTGCTTGAAAAATCGCTCCGGTTAGCATTTGACGCCACCATGTTTAATTGGTCTTGCTATATGAACCACGCTTATCGAGAGTCCCCACCCGCACCCCATATTCATTGGTGGGCTGTCCCACGCTATAATCACCCTGTCCATTTCGAGAATAAGGTCTTTGAAGATGCTCAATTTGGTAATCCCTATCACCACGATCAGATTGATCTGCTTCCCAAAGAACTCCATCACCAGATTGCAGAAAAACTGAAAGTGGCTATTAATAAATCACTTTCTAAAGAGTAAGTTTTCTCTCTTTTCCCCCGGAACCTCCCACCAGGCCAAATTCGCCGTAATGCCCAAAGATAAGTTGAATGCGGCTCACCTGAATTATATAAATAACAAAATTAATTTTCTATTATTATGAACGAAAGGTCGTCTTTGGCCTTCTTTTTTTTTGTGATGATTGACTCAAAAGGGTAAGACTGTATAATAATATATGTTTTGGAGATACTGAATATTTTTATACGGGTGGCTTTAAAGGAGAATAACAATGAAAATCGAATTGCCCAATAAAACAAACGCTTCAGAAAGGACTAATATAGATTCAAAAAGTGTTGTGGTTATTGGTGCAAATGGGGCTGGTAAAACGCGGTTTGGTTCTGAAATTGAAAGAACACACCTTCGGAAAACACATAGAATCTCTGCACAAAAATCTTTATCAATGCCAGAACAAGTTAGCCCCACATCAATGAAAAATGCAGAAAATGATTTTCGTTATGGTCACACTAGAGGAAATTTTAATAATATAATCACAAGTCGCTGGAGTAGTAAACCTAACACTTTTTTATTAAACGACTATGGAAAACTAATGGTTTTGCTTCACACTGAAGAATACGAAGAATCTATAAAATTTAAGTACTCCTACTCCCCTGGTCAAGGGGATGATAAACCAGTAACAAAGTTAGATAGAATAAAGAATATTTGGGAAAAAGTACTTCCTCACCGAAAAATAAAAATTAATGCAGGAAATATTGAAACTTACCCAACAAATTTCCCTGATACCAAATACAATGCCGCTGAAATGAGTGACGGTGAAAGGGTTGTTTTTTATTTAATTGGGGAGGTTGTTTCAGTTTCGGAAAACTCAATTTTAGTAATTGATGAACCCGAGATGCACCTTCACAAATCGATAATAAAACCATTGTGGGACAGAATTGAACACGAAAGACCAGATTGCACTTTTATATATTTGACTCACGATATTGACTTTGCTTTGTCTCGCCTAAATTCAACGAAAATATGGGTAAAGGGTTACGATGGAGTGTCATGGGATTATGAAATACTAGAAGAGAATGACAAAATACCAGAACAGCTTTATCTTGAAATTCTTGGAAGTAGAAAACCCGTATTGTTTATTGAAGGGGACGATTCGAGCATAGATTACAAATTGTTTCAGCTGACATTTCCTGACCACAATGTAAAACCAATAGGGGGTTGCACAAAGGTTTTTGAAACAACGAAAGCATTTAATGAACAAAAATCTTTTCACCACATCGAATCTTTTGGCTTGATCGATAGGGATAGAAGATCTGATGAAGATATAAGAAAAATCGAAAAGAGAAATATATGGATTGCCGATGTAGCTGAAGCCGAAAATTTCCTTTTATTAGAAGAAGTGATTTTCATTGTTGCAAACAAGATGAATAAAGATGCAAAAGGGGTATTTGAGTCGGTAAAAATCAATGTGATTGATTTTTTTAGTAGCCAAATTGAGTTTCAATCCGCACAACATACTTTGGCCAGCATTGAGACAAATCTAGGAAAAGCAACTAACTTTAAGAGTATCAAAAATTACTCGGATTTAGAAACAAGTTTAAATGATTATTGGGCTAATCTGGATATTGCAAACACGTTCAATATAATAAAAACTAAATTTGAAACGTTAGTTTCAAACCAGGACTATGTTGGAATTTTGAAAGTTTTTAATAATAAGGGACTAATTCCAAATTCAAAGGTAGCAAGTTTGTGCGATCTAAAATCATCCAATAATGCTTACCTTAATTTTATATTGGCTATATTAAAAGAAAAATCAAAAAGCAGTGAGATTATTCAAGAGGCTATAACTAGAAATGTGCGGATGGATTAATATTAAAAACAATTGCCATTGCCTTTTAGTTATTTTGCATGTTTAAATATAACACCTAGTTCCAAGTTTTATAAATAATCCTTGTCAAAAATAAATATAATTCAGAAAAATTACCAAAAATCCAGGGTCTTTAATGAGTGCTAGTTTACAATCAATCCCCGTAATCCAAAAACAAGGTGACGATCCTTTCCTCAGCAAGGGGGAATGTCTGAAAAATAAGTTAATCAACTTCTGGCAGTGGGCATTTTCCGACCTCTCAAATAATGCCATTCGTGGAGTTTTAGCCGAATACATTATTGCCTATCAGTTAGGCATTACAGAAGGAGTTAGAACAGAATGGGATGCGTATGATTTAGAAACGAAAGATGGGGTTAAGCTTGAAATAAAATCTGCTGCCTATCTTCAGTCTTGGGAGCAAAAAGAACTTTCAGCCATTTCCTTTGGCATTGCCCCCACTCAAGGCTGGAATGCCAGCACAAATGAGTACAGTAATGAAGTCAAAAGACAGGCCGACATCTATATTTTTTGCCTTTTGCACCATAAAGACAAACTGACCCTCAATCCTTTAGATTTAGATCAATGGACCATTTATCTTTTACCCACCAAAATCCTAAACGAAAAAATCCCAATGCAAAAAACGATAAGATTGTCCTCTTTGCTCAAACTAAATCCAATCGAGACCACCTTTGAAAACATTGAAAGTGCGCTAAAGGCTATTGCTAATGAACAATAAATCCAAGAAAATCATCGTTATTCTGGTTATTCTTATTTTATGTGGTGTTGTTTCTGGAATACTACTCCTAGCAACAAGCGGTTTTTCCTTGATAAAAACCTCCCCCGAAGCATCCGCCCATTACTATTTGACTATCAATGAAGCGATTGCCAATGATTCCTATTCAAATATGCAAATCCGCATTTCGGGTGCAGTTATCGGAGATAGCATTCAACATAATCAAGAAAAAAACGAACTAACCTTTTTGCTCGCCGATCTCCCCGCAGACTATTCTGTTGTTGAAAAACCAGGGGAGTTGCTGGATTTATTGGAAAATGTTGTGAATGACCCAAACATCCAAACGATCCAAGTAGTATTTTCTGGGTCCCCACCAGCACTTCTTGTAAATAAAGCCCAAGCGATTATGATTGGTGAAATTCAATCCGATGGTGTGTTTTATGCAGATGAAATACTTTTAAAATGCCCATCCCGCTATGAAGAAGCTGTACCAGACCAAGTAATGGACTAAATTATTCGTCTTGGTCTTTTAAATCCACTCCCAAGTCCTCACATCCTCTTATTTTTCATTTTTTAATCGCATTTGATATGTATTTTCTTGCAACCTAACCCCATTCCATAAAGAAGTTAGCATAATCCACGTCAACTCAATAATGTTCCATTCGGGGTTCAAAGGGGGTGAAACCCCCTTGCGGGGGTGGTGGGGGTAAGCGCCCCCACCAAAAAAAAGGAAAATGCCCCAATAACAAATCCACTGCATCCACCCGGTGCCGCCCCGGTCCCAAATTCCTCTCACAAAATTACTTGCCCGGGTACTAACGTGTCCAAAATCCCCTCACAAATTTACTTACCCGGGCACTAAAAATACTTGCCCGGCAACTAATTTAAACATTTGCACAAAAAATAGATGCACACCTGTTGGGGTAGGGGGGTTAAGAAGGGGTCGAAAAACCCAAAAACCAACTAGTCCTTTTATCCCCCTTTTCTAAATTTTCCTTCTAAATGTGGAGAATGGGGCGTTGTATTTTGTCCCATTCTCCTAAGGAAACGGTTTTATCGTTTCCAAATTCCCCACATCCGAAACTTTGCAATTTTAGGGAATATGTATTCAAGGCTTCTTGCAATCTAACCCTCAACCTAAAGACTTCAGCAGGTTCCTCGCCCACTCAATAATGTTCCATTCGGGGTTCAAAGGGGGTTTGGAATAAAAAACATTCCTTGGAGAATGAGGTGAAACCTCATTCTCCCTTAGCGAAGCGGCGGGGTGAGTGGGGGGACTTACCCCCACCAAAAAACAAAATAAAGCCAAATTAATCCTGATCTCATTCCTACAATAGTAGCTATCTAACCTAAAGTACCACCAAATTGATGCTTGCATAAACAGAACATGTGTGCTACAATCTAAGCTAGACGGGAGGGACATTGTTTTTGGGGCGTTTCAAAACCATGCAAAAGAAAAAAAGAAATAAACCAGCTTAATCAATTCTAAACCCGCAGCAAAGCGCTTTGCTGCCAACTGCAAGACAGCACCTTAACAACTAAATAGGTATACTGCTTCCGGTGAGAACCGCCTGCATAAACGCGCAAAAGAGATCACTTCCGAATCAAATACGCCAACTCCGTCTCAAACTCAAACCGCTCCACCGCCCAATCCTTCCCCTCCACCAGCTGATTGAATCGCGCCTCATAATTTTCCCGCATCCCCTTATCCCGTCCCCCCAAACTCTTCGCCGGAAACGAAACCAAAATATACTTCGCATTCAACTGCTCCAATAACCGTTCCCCAGCCTGCTTATCCACCTGTTCCAAGCAGGGGATCGTCTTCAACACCAATGCCAGATCCACCTCGGTACTCGGCGGGTTCGATATCACATCACAGCTCTGAGCCGTCCCATCTATCGGTAACAGATTCAACACATCCTGCACAAACCCGATCATATCCCCATAAATATCACAGGCAAAATACTTCGTCCCGCTCGGCAGGTTCATCCACGGGATCGTCAACGGATTCAACCCGCACGCAATATCCAGCACCGACTCAAACGGGGGCAAACTCGCAAAGATCGAGGTATAAAAATGATCCAAGATCGGCACGCGTTCCTTGGTAGACGCATGGTTTTCCATGATCTCCAGCAAAAGCAGCTCAAAGGTCTCAACATCATATTGGTATTCGGTCAGATCTGAGAGCCATTCGGCATACGGTTTTTGGCCGCCCAAATAAGCGCCCCCAACCTGATGCAATTTGTTCTTCGTCGCCTTCACCGCCTCTTTCAATTTCCGCCCCTTGGCAAGTTCATCCTTACCGATCCGTGCCACCAATCCCGGGTGTATCGCCCGATATTTAGCGCTCCCCAGCACAGCCGCGATCAATTGATCTAAAACCTCATCCACCATACGCGCTCATCCGTTCTTCCAGCAAATGCATAAAATGTAAATTATGCAGGGTCGCCAATCGAAAATAGAGATGGTCGTTGATCTTCCACAGATGGTGCAGATACCCCAGCGAATAGTTTTCGCAGGTGTGGCAGTCACAAAATTCTGAGATCGGCCGGCTCACCTTGGTATGTTTCTCGTCATTCACGTACAGATAACTAAACCACTTATCCACCAGTCCCGCCTCGGTTATATATGTGAACAAACGTCCCCGGCGTGCATCGCGGGTCGGCAGCGCGCTGTCAAACATCTGATACCCCAGTTGGTAGCAGGCGAACACATTCTTCGGATGCCCCACACCCAGCGCGTGCATCGGAAACTCCCCGGGAATTGCTTCCCGTGTAAAGCCCAAAATATCCTCTAGTAATTTCCCCTCTCCGTCCAACGGCCATCCCCCAAATCCATAGCCATCAAAGCCAATTTCCAAGAGTTGGTCGGCACATGCCTTGCGCAATGCCAGCGAGCCGCCGCCCTGCACCACCCCAAAGATCTTCGGTTGTTGTTCAACAGGTAACTTTTTCTCTTGCATCAAACGATCAAACTCTGTTCGGCAGCGTTTTGCCCAAGCCGCAGTGCGATCCACCGCCGTTTTTTGCGTCTCCTCCGAATCATCCACATGTGTGCAGTCATCCAGGCAAACCACAATATCCGCGCCATAAGCGATCTGTAGCTGGATCACCTTTTCCGGGGTCAGTTGAAACTTTCGCTGTTCGCCAAATTTCCGAAATACGATCCCCTTATCCGTCAAACTCCCCATCTTCGGGTTCTCCCGAATCACAGAGTACGCCTGAAACCCCCCGGAATCGGTAAGGATCGGACCGTTCCAGCCGCTCATTTTATGCAATCCCCCCAGCGCTTGAATCGTAGAAGACCCCGGCTTTTGCATCAAATGATAGGTATTCATCACCAATGCCTGAGTTTTCGCCGCTTCAATATCGCGCGCATCGAGCGCACGCACCACCCCTTGCGTGCCGTCCGGCAGAAATGCCGGAAACTTTATCATGCCATGCGGCGTTTTTAGCTCTTCAAGAATTGCCATATAGATTGATTATGTATAAACCTTCTAAGCGTTGTCGTCTTCTTCACTAGAAAAATGATCGCTCGCTTTTTTTAACTCACTATTTACTTTTTGCAATACGGTCATCAAACCTTCTCGGGCTTTTTCTTCCACCTCACCACTGCGAAGTCGTTCTCCAAACTCATCCACTTCATTAATGAATTTTTGGCCGGTTTCACTTGCACTAAAGCTGGTCACAAAATCTGTCAGCGCCGTGCCTAACTGATTGATCCCCTCGGTAATATCTCCCTGAAATTTTTGCCGTTCTTCGCTAGCCCAAGCTTGGTTGAAAGCAGATTTGAGATTTTCGCTAAATTTGCTAAATTCCTCTTTGAATTCCTCATTCATGCTTTTATCTTCAGTCATTTTTAACTCCTCTTGCATAGTTTAACACACAGATATATAATAGCCTTTCATATTTGTTATTAACCCACGGGAAAAATAAGGGATAATAATAAAACCTGTTCTTAATCTATATACGGATTTTTGAAAAAAATGTTTCTTCCGTAAAGAGATTAAGGAAATATTATTAATTTCATAAGTAATCCTGGGGCAGCAAAAACATATGGTAACCAACGAAACAAATATAAATCCCTTAAGCCTTGAGCAAATGCGCGAAGTACTAAATGCAATCGCCATCTTTACAAATAAGAAAGAGATTAAGGGAATTGCAGAAGAAGCATGCAAGCAGATCACAAAATTTTTGGGTGCAGATTCTTGTGCTATTTTCAATTGGGATAAAGATAAGAGCAGCCTCGTTCTTTGGGCTGAAAACTCCAGAAAACATAAAAAATTTGACCCAGATTGGTTTACACCATATCTATTAGATGACTATCCTACTTCTCTACGGGCATTAATCTCAGGGAAACCAGTACAGATCCAGGTCGATGATCCAAATACGGATGTGAATGAGCGGAAATTATTGTTGAAATTTGAATCAAAGACGATGCTGAAGCTGCCATTAATTTCAGGAGATGAGATCATTGGATTGGTGGAAATAGTAAATAATGATCGGATCCGTACATTTACCGAAAATGAAATTGCCTTAGTGACGTTATTACTCAATCATGTGGGAATTGCCATTCATCGGGCAAAGTTGTTAGAAGAGGCAAATCAACGCGCAGCAGAGATGTCTGCGATTCGTGATGTGAGCCTTGGGTTGACAACGAACCAAAGTTTTGAAGATGTCCTCAAGGTGATATTGCAAAGCACCTTGAGTTTATTTGATGATGCCATGGACGGGCATATCTTTATTTATAATAATGAACGCTTAAAGTTCGGGGCCGCATTATGGGCAGATGGCAACTTGAGCGGCTCGATGGCAGAGCCTCGGGAAAATGGCCTGACGTATACGGTTGCCCGACAGGCAAAAATCGAGGCGGTTGAAGACATTGCCACACACCCTCTTTATATTAATAATCCTCATAATTGGCAAGGAGCGATCATTGGGCTGCCCTTACGCAATCAGGGCCGGGTGGTTGGGGTGATGAATTTGGGTTTTTATCATCCCCGACAATTTACTAATGATGTTTTACAAGCCCTTACTACGTTGGGTGATCAAGCTGCAGTTGCGATCGAACGATCAAATAACATTGAATTGATAAAAAAAAGAGCTTCTGAATTAGAAATTCTTCGTAATGCAACCATGGTGTTGACCTCTTCCCTAGATCTTGAGGAAGTGTTGTCTGCTGTGCTTGCAAGCTCGCTAAAATTTTCAGATGATTCGATGGACGCACATATCTTTTTGGTGGATGAAGACAAGTTGTCTTTTGGTGGTGCTTTATGGGCTGATGGGAGGGAAGAAAGCACATGGTCAATTCCGAGAGAAGACGGGCTTACGAATACAGTTGCAAGAAGTGGGGAGATCTTGGCTGTAGAAAATGTAGCAGAACATGCAATTTATTCAGCGAGAAAAGAGCGGAGTAAAATGTTAAAGGCTATTGTAGGCATACCGATCATTACAAAGGGAAAGGTGATTGGGGTGTTGCGGCTCGCATACTATAAGACCCAAGAATTTTCTGAAGATTTCCTTCGGCCTTTGGTCCTTTTGGCCGATCAAGCAGCCCTCGCAATTGAAAATGCGCGTTTGCATGAGATCGTTAGCAAACAAGCGATCACCGATTCGCTGACTGGATTGCCAAATCGGAGAGCGTTTGAACTGCAATTAGAGCACGAAGTAAACAGAGCGGATCGTTATGGCCATCCAATTATCTTGGTGATGATCGATCTTAATAATTTCAAATGGGTTAATGATAATTTTGGGCATCCTGTGGGGGATAAAGCATTGAAAATGGTCGGAGAATGTTTATCGGCAAATATCCGATGCACTGATTTTATTGCTCGGTTGGGTGGCGATGAATTTGGGTTGATCCTTCCAGAAACAGACATGGTCAATGCGACCAAAGTAACGGAAAAATTAACCAAAGCGATCAAAGCCTATTCCTTCCCGTGGCGGGAAGGGAATAAAGAAAAGCATTCAATCGGGATAACTTTTGGTATTGCGAGCTATCCACAGGACGCGAAGACCTTTGAAGAGTTGGTTTTGGTTGCAGATAAAAACTTTTATGAAGCAAAGGATGGCAATTCCAGAAAGGGATAGTCGCTGGGGGAAAAGCAACGCGGTATAATTTTCAAATTCAAATTTATACAATCCAATATTGAGGTGTTCAAGATGACTCTGCCAGCAATTGACGAGAAATATTTTCAGGAATTTTTAGTCGAATTATTAAACTCGCCAAGTCCAACAGGTTTTTCCCACCATGCAGTTTCTCTAACTAGTGACCATCTGAAAAAGTTCCCAGCGCTAGAACTTTCTGCGACACGCAAGGGAGGGCTGGTTGCGTTTTGGAAGGGGGAAGAAAATAATGAACCAAGAGCCTTAACCGCCCACTTGGATACTTTGGGTGCGATGGTCAAAGAAATTAAATCCAATGGACGATTGAAATTAACCAAATTGGGGGGTTTTGCCTGGAATACTGTTGAAGGGGAAGGATGTGATGTGCATACAAATAGCGGGGAAATTGTCCGCGGGTCCCTCTTGTTTTCAAAATCATCCAGCCATGTGTATGGTGCTGCAGTCAATAATGAGAAACGAGAGGATGCCTCAATGGAAGTTCGGTTGGATGAGCGAACAACCTCCGGTGAGGAAACCAGAGCGTTAGGCATTGAGGTTGGAGATTTTGTAAGCTTTGATCCGAGAGTTGAGATCACCAATGGTTTTGTTCGATCTCGGCATTTGGATGATAAGGCTTGTGTGGCATCGATATTGGCAGCTGTGAAAGCCTTGTCTGATGCGGGTTTGAAACCAAAACAAGACACAACGCTCCATTTTAGTAATTATGAAGAGGTGGGGCATGGGGCAGCAGCGGGCTTCCCAGAAAATTTATCCGAATTGGTGGCTGTAGATATGGCGGCAATAGGAGATGGGCAAACTTCCGATGAGTTCCATGCAAGTATTTGCGTGAAGGATTCAAGCGGACCTTATCACCATGGGCTTAGTCAAAAACTTCGCAAATTGGCAGACGAAAATGATATCCCTTATAAAGTGGATATCTATCCATATTATGGCTCAGATGGCGAGGCCTATTGGCGGGCGGGTGGAGACGTAGCGGTGGCCTTGATCGGCCCCGGGGTGGACGCTTCCCATAATTATGAACGCAGCCATATGGATGCAATGAACGCAACCACGCAATGGATCATGGCTTATTTATTGAGCTAAATTTTAATTTTCTAAAAAAAAGTGAGAGACTCGGTGAAATTAGATACTTTTTTACCTCCTTATACACAATTGAGTGAAATCCCCGCAATGACAAAAGCGGTTGAAGAATTCGGTTTTGATGGTGTTTGGGTAGCAGAAACACAGCATAACCCGATGTTGGCCTGTGCTTTGATCGCGGAGCATTCTAAAAAAATCGAATTCGGTACTGCTATTGCGGTAAGTTTTGCGCGTAGCCCTGCCGTGATGGCACATACAGCCTGGGACCTATCCGAATTATCTGGAGGGCGTTTTATTCTTGGGTTGGGGACGCAGGTAAAACCCCATATTGAAAGACGGTTTGGAATGCCCTGGCCAGAATCCCCGGTAGCAAAACAACGCGAACAGATCGAATCGATTAGAGCGATTTGGGAGAGCTGGATGAGTGGGGAAAGAATAGGATATCGGGGGGAATATTATAAGTTAACCTTGTCGTCCCCTTTTTTTACTCCTTCAAAAATTGATCACCCAGACGTGCCAATCTATATTGCAGGGGTGAACACGGGATTGGCTCGCTTGGCTGGAGAAACGGCAAATGGTTTCCATGTGCACCCATTTCATACCCCTCAATATCTGAGGAACGTACTGCTTCCCGCAGTTGAGGAAGGGGCAAATAAAACCGGCAGAAAAAGAGAAGATGTGAGCATGGTAGTGAACGCCTTTGTAATCACAGGGGATGGAGATCGGGAAACCACACGCCAGCAAATTTCTTTTTATGCTTCTACGCCATCCTATCGAAGGGTAATGAAAGAACATGGATGGGAAGATGTTGGCGAAAAATTGTCTAAATTAGCTGCTAAACAGCAATGGATGGAAATGTCTGGGCTTATCACAGATGAAATGCTTTCCTTTTTTGCCACGGAGGCCTCCCTCGAGAATTTGGCGGAGGCATTAAAAGAACGATATCAAGGCCTTGCCGATCGACTCACGATCTATATCCCTTTTTCCCTGGGAGAGCACGATGCCCTGTGGAAGACAGTGAGAAAAGGTTTTTAGCCCATGACAGACAAAAAATACTTGTTTGTTGATTCGCATCAAGATATTGCATGGAATATGCTTAGTTTTAGGCGTGATTATCGGCATACAGTTGCTGAAACGAGAGCTCGCGAAAAAGCTACTCAAATCCCTGAGTGGAATCAAGACACGATTTTGGGAAGAGACGCATACAAAGAAAGTAAAACGGCGCTCGTTTTTTCAACTTTATTCGCTTCCCCTATTCGGCATAAAGAAGGAGAGTGGGATAACAATTGTTATAAAGATTTTGATGAAGCCAGAGAAATGTACCGCAAACATATTGATGTCTATCACCGATTGAGCGAGGAGCAGCCAGATAGCTTTCAGTTGATCACCAATCAAGAGCAACTTAATGCACATTTATCTTTATGGGAAGAGCCGCAAGAAGACCATCCAGTAGGATTGGTCGTCTCAATGGAGGGAGCGGAAGGTATTCGGCATCCCGAAGAATTAGAAGAGTGGTGGAATTTAGGATTGAGAATGATCGGACCTGCGTGGGCTGGCACGCGGTATAGCGGCGGTACGAGAGAACCGGGACCCTTGACCAAAGATGGATATGCCTTATTAGACGCCATGGCCGATCATGGCTTTATTTTGGACATCAGCCATATGGATGAAGAAGCAGTTTTTCAGTCGATTGATCATTATCCAAAACGTATTATTGCAAGCCATGCGAACCCGCTGGGGATGATGAAAGGGAGTGACAGTAATCGATTCTTGTCGGACCGGGTGATCGAGGGAATAATCGAACGAGAAGGAATAATCGGGGTGGTGATCTATAATGTATTTTTGAAACATGGCTGGGTAAAAAATGATCCCAGAGAGGATGTTTCCCTCACTCTTGTTGCAGATCATATCGATTATATTTGCCAGATCGCAGGAAATGCGAAACATGTGGGCATTGGCAGTGACGCGGATGGGGGATTTGGTTTACAGTCTTTGCCAATGGGATTTGACAGTTTGGGAGATGTACAAAAAATACCGACCTTGCTTGCCCAAAAAGGCTACTCAGATAAAGATATCGCTGGTATCATGGGCAAAAACTGGATCGGATTTTTGAAAAATAGCTTGCCGGAAACTTAATGAGTGAAATCGAAAGACCTCAAATACAAAACCCTCGAAATCGCCTGAGATTTGGGTTATCCTCAATGGTAATTGGGTTATTTATTTTTATTTTGGGCGCAAAACCACAATGGTTTAATTTGGATGCAAGCGAGGCAATCGGGTTTATTCAAATGGGTGTGTTTTCATTTGGACTAGTCTTGATCTGTGCGGGGGGGACATTGAGCTTAGATGCTTTGTGGAAATCAGAAGCACGGTCTATCGTTGCGGATCTAGGGCTGCGCTTGGCATGGACGGGGTTGATCGTTGCAATACTGTCTGCTCTAGCAGATATGATCGGGGTGGGCACGCGACCTTTTCCGGAGTTTCAAATTTTCTTTGGATATTGGCAAGCTCGAGGTGTGATTGCGGGTGAGTTAATCATGATCGTTGGGTTTTTAATGATGATTCCTTTTAAACCGAAGGAAAAAGATTAACTTCATTTGTATATTGAGATAAATTAATAATAAAAACCCCAGGGCAGTTTAGGACCTGGGGTTTTATTTTTTTAAAGAAAATAATTATGCTGGCTTGACGAGTTTTAGTGCTTCAAGCATATCTTCATTCGAAGAAAATTTAAAGAAGGGCAACTCTTTTTTCTCTGCAATGGCATTTTCGATTAGGGTGAGTTCTTTAATTTCGGCGCTGGTAACAAAGGGATCGCTATTTGATTTTAACTCTTTTTGGAGCGCTTGAATGATCTCAACCGGGGGGGGAGAGGTTTCCTTTTCCCCTAGATATTCTGCCAATGCTTTTGCCCCTTGTACGCCATCTTTGCGGGCGGTGCCAACTAGACCACTGCTTGCTTCCCTTGCCCAACCCGCCAAGAAGACCCCATCTATTGCTGTGTTGGTTTCTAAGTCATAGGCTTCAAATGAAACATCTTCAATTGGGTAGGCTGGTGTGGGGCTTTTAGCAAATTCTCCCCATTTATCGAGGGGTAAGCCAAACTGTTGGTCAACTTGGTCGCCAATGCAAAATACAACGGAATCGGTTTCAATTCTTTTTGTTTTACCCAGCCCAATCGAGCGGGTTCCTTTGCCATCTTCCCTGAGTTTGAGGGTGGTTTCTTCCACTTCAAGAGCGATAACTTTGCCATTTCCATCGCCGATGATCTGTTTGGGTTGCTGCAAGAAGCTCAGTTTGAAATCGGTGTCGGATACGGATTCTTGGGCAGATTTCTCTGCAGAAAAAATAAAATCTTTGGCGGCTTGAGCGTCTTGACCTACAGATTCCATTAAGTCTTTGGCTCGGTCAAACTCTGAGTCAAGGTCAGCAAGGTTTAAGTTTTTAAAGACTAGGCTCATTTCTTTTTTGGTAAATTTGACGTCAGCGGGACCTCTTCGGGCAATGGAAATGACCTGATCTACATGCAAGTCTCGGATTGCCCAATGGGCAATGTCTAACATGACGTTCCCCACCCCGATAATGGTTACCTTTTTTCCGATGGGATAATCTTGAGAGCTGTATGGCGGAAGTTGATTGTAGTGATAGACCAAATCTTTGGCATGATAAACCCCTTCGAGATCTTCCCCGGGTAGCCCTAGCCATTTTGTGCCTTGGGCACCTACTGTAACCAAGATGGCAGAAAAACCCATTTCTTTAAGGTCAGCAATCCTAAGGTGGGCATTTTGGCCGACACTGACGTTGCCAAAATAATGGATATTGGGGTCATCGATCACTTTATGGAATTGCTTACGAAGGCCATTTTTCATTTTATGTTTGTTATGAAAAATACCATATTCGGCAAGCCCCCCATATTTGATATCTCTGTTGATCAGGGCAACTTGTGCCCCGTTTTTTGCTAAGTGGCTTGCGGCGAATAATCCGGCTGGTCCGGCGCCGATCACGGCTACAGAATGATTAATATTGTTTTCCATTTAAGGATAAACCTCCAAATCTCTCGCTTTTAGTATAGGGTTCTAGCGCCCCGTTATCAAGCATGATAAACAAGGTCTAATTTATACCAATAGCAAAAATTATACTGTATTCGGGTGAAATAAAATATTTTATTTTTGAAAGAAAAAGGAGGAAATATTTGAAGAATGATTAGATAGGGGGGAATGCTGGTTATCATTTCCCTTCTGAAGTATGATACGGCAGCGAATGAGGCCTTGAAAAGATTAGGCGAAGGATGTTAATTTGTCAGCAGATGCAATCTCCTATGTGATACTCCTTGGATTCATGTACGGTTCCTCTTTATTGGTGTCTAGGTTTAGCCTAAGTCAATTCGATGCAACTACTTACGTGAGTGCCCGAATTTTCCTGTCAGCCATTTTATTTTTATTGATTTTTATTTTCTCCTCCAAGCATAAGATTCCTAAAGACAAGAAACTTTGGAAACAGGGCGCATTTTTGGGCATTGTGGGAACGGCATTGCCAATGAGTATGATCAATATTTCGTTGAAATATCAATCCAGTGGGATCACAGCTATTTTGTTGACATTGGGTCCAGCGATCACTGTGTTTTTGGCTGCACTATTTTTGGAAGATGAACCATTGACGAAAAAGAAAGTGTGGGGGATTGTCTTGGCATTAAGCGGGGCTGTATTATTGATCGCTCTCGGGGAAAGCGGATTGCCGGATGTAAGCCGGGCGAACCCACTTGGGTATTTGCTAGTGTTGATTGGCATGGTGGGGGGAAGTTCGTCGGTGGTTTATACACGTAAGTATATGATAGGTGAGGATTCGATTGATGTGACCGGGTTGCGGATGTTCTTTGCTGCCTTGACGGTCATTCCACTTTCATATATTTTTGTGAAATTTGATTTTAGCCGAGTGACGTCGATGGGTTTGGTTGCTCTGGGATGGGCTACGGTCGTGGGTACATTTTTGGGGATGCTGCTGTCTTTTCATAATGCAAAAAGATTTGGGGCAACAGCTTCATCGATGCATACCTATGTGGTAACGATTGTGGCTAGTTTGGGGGGCGTGCTCTTACTGGGTGAGTCGTTTACTGTGGGAATGTTCGCGGGGTTGTTGCTTATTATTGGGGGAGTGAGCTTGATCTACCAAAAGAAAAGAAATGTGCCAGCTATATAATTTAATGATTTGGCTTTGGGGGATTGGTGAAGCTAATTGGGCAAGAAATTAATTCTCTAAATAGATGATCGTGACGCCATCTCCACCTTCGGAGGGGCCGCCCGGTTCAAAGCGGGATATTTGGGTATGGCCTTTTATTTCTCGGCGGACTGCATCTCTTAGTTTGCCGGTACCTTTTCCGTGAACGACACGCACATAGGGTAAGCCAGCCATGTAGGCGCGATCTAAATAAGCGTCCAATGATTCTAATGCTTCGTCAACCGTTTTCCCTCTGAGGGAGAGTTCAATGCCGGGGGAATCAACTTTAAAGGCGCCGGTGGGGGCAGCGGTGACATTTTTCTTTTCTACGACAGCCCCAGAAATTAGGTCGAGGTTATATAGTTCCACGCGAATCCGCAGATTGCCAATCTGCACTTCTGCATCATCGAGGCTGAGGGCAGTGACCACCCCTTCGATGCCGAGAGTGCGGAGCATTACTTTGTCCCCCAGGCGAATGGCGCGTTTTAGGGTTTGGGGGAGGTTTTCGGTAACCTCTTTTCGTTCGGCTGGTTCTTCGATCATTTCATCGAGGGATTCAGCCTGTTCTTCAATCTCTTCTATGGCATCGATCGGTTGGCGCGCCCGAGCAAGCTGTTGGCGGGTTTTGTTGATCTCCTCTTGGAGATTTCTGACCTCTTCTTGCGCTTCATTTCTGGCAAGGTTAATGATCTCTAGCCGCTCGTCTTCTATTTTTTCTAATCTTTCGCCCAGATTTGCACGTACGGTTTCAACATCGGTGCGGGCTTTTTCGGCGGCATCGCGGGCAGCACGAGTGAGTTCGCTCTGACGGTGAATTTCGTTGAGTAAATCTTCGGCGCGCAATTCAGAAGGATCAATGGTGGCGCGGGCTTTTTCAACGATCTCTTTTTGTAAGCCGAGGCGTTGGGCGATGGCGAGTGCGTTCGAACGACCGGGCAAACCAACCATCAAATGATAGGTGGGGCTTAATGTGTCCATATCAAATTCGACACTGGCGTTGACCACCCCGGGGGTGGCGTGCGCATAAGATTTTAGTTCGGGGTAATGGGTGGCAACCAAGGTGGGGATACCAGATTCGATCAGAAAGGAGAGCATGGCTTGGGCAAGAGCGGCGCCTTCTTGTGGGTCGGTGCCAGCACCTAACTCATCAAAAATGACGAGTGAGGATTGATCTGCCTTATCGAGGATCTTAATAATGTTAGTGATATGCCCCGAGAATGTGGACAGGGATTGTTCGATGGATTGTTCGTCGCCAATGTCAGCAAAGATGTTTTTAAAGAGGCTGATCTGAGAGCCGGCTTGGACAGGGATATGCATACCGGATTGGGCCATAAGGGCTAAAAGACCGGCGGTTTTAAGGGTGACAGTTTTGCCACCGGTGTTGGGACCGGTGATGACCATAACGTAGGTGCTGGGGTCAAGGTCTAGATCGATAGGGACGACGGTGTCTTGATCGAGGAGGGGATGGCGCGCTTGATAAAGACGCATGGTTAAGCCGGGGTTGGTTCCGTCTTTTTTCTTATTAAATTTGACCAGCTCAGGCGCAGTAGCGTTTAAGTTTTCGGCATATTTTGCGCAAGCAAAGCAGAGGTCTAAGGCGGCCAAAGTTTCCACAGCAGATTGAAGTTCGTAGATATGCTCGCCGATCTTGTCTGAGAGTTCGGCAAGGATGCGGCGAATTTCGTCTTCTTCGGCTAGCTGTAGTTCGCGATATTGATTGTTGAGGTCGACGACTTCGAGGGGTTCAACGAATAAGGTTGCACCGGAGGAGGAGATATCATGTATGACTGATTTGACGCGTCCCTTGGCATCTGATTTGACAGGGAGCACATAACGGCCATCGCGCTGGGTGATGATCGCTTCTTGGAGAAAGGGGGCGATCTTGGCGCTGTTGAGCAGTTTTTGCATGCGGCTTAGTAAGCGGTCATGGGCAACCTTGATCTCGCTACGGAGATTGCCTAATTTGGTGGAGGCGCTGTCTAAGACGTCGCCGCGTTCTGAAATGGTGCGGGTGACGGCATCTACCAAGCCGAGGGGGCCAGGAAAACCTTGACTGATCTCCCAGAGATTGGGATAGGTTTGGCTTTCCTTTTCTAGTTGGCGGTCGAGTGTGCGAACGGCAATGAGGGTGGATTTGACATCTAATAATTCCCCAGAGGTGAGCACCATGCCTCGGCTAGCGGCTTCTGCAATCTTACGAATATCGCGGGCGCCCCCGATGGTTGTGTTGGGGTTCACTTCAAGGAGTTGACGCGCTTCGCTTGTCTCGGCTAGGGCGCGCTTGGCTTTAAAGAGGTTGGAGAAGGGGGATAGATTTTGAGCCTTTTCTATGGACGCGTTGAAGGAGGCATAGCCTGCCAAGTTCTCCAGCACTTTGTCGTATTCTAAAGTTTTTAGCGTCTTTTTATCCATTGCCCGCAAAGTGTACCATAGAAGAACTTCCCTTTAAATAGGTGAAAAGGGGCTGAAGACGAAGATTTTGGGTAAGAAAAGGATTATTTGTGAAATATATAATTAATGATTGACATTGTGAAAAAATTCATTTACAATGGGATTAAGTGAATAAGCCGCTGCAATTATGGTGAATAAAAACGAGTCAATCGCATAAAATGCATAGGTCGGACGTGTGGTATTTCTCTCAGGAACCCCTCCCGGCTAACGTTCGTTTTGTCAAACTGTGAGCTCCAATACACCTGGTTGTGGCGGCTTTAACTTTAATAATCGCATTTATTCTTATTGTGGTATCCCCTGAAGAACTTTTCCCTATATGAATTACCAAAGCGTGCGAGAGAGCCCACCATCGACAAAGTAGGATACGCCGTTGGTGTATGAGGCGGCGTCTGATAGAAGGAATGCGCCTGTTTGTCCAAATTCTTCGGTGGTGCCAAAGCGACCAAGGGGGATGGGTGCTTCCATTTCTTGGATGATGGTGGCGGGATCGAGCCCCCGCTTTTGGGCACGGTCTTCGGAAAGCTGGGTGATGCGGTCGGTCATGATCATGCCGGGGACAAGGTTGTTGACGCGAATGCCATCTTGAATGAGGTCTCGGGAGAGAGATTTGACGAGGCTGGTGACACCGGCGCGCATGACATTGGAGAGGAGGATGGTGTCGATCGGTTCTTTGATGGAGGAGGAAGTGATGGTGAGGATCGACCCAGATTTTTGGGCTCGCATGGTGGGGAGGACGGCATGGATCATGCGCACTGCACTCATGAGGGTGAGTTCAAAGGCATTTTGCCAATCTGATTCATCGAAATCGTCAAATTTTCCAGCAGGGGGACCACCAGCATTGACAACGAGGCCATCGATGCGGCCGTGTTGTGCGATGAGGGGTTCTACCCATTGGCGGATGCTGTCTCCATCTTTTGCATTGAGCACAGCACCTTGTACTTTGCCATCATGTTGGCTGAGGGCTTCGACAGCAGCATTTACCTTTTCTTGAGCGCGACTGGCGATGCAAACTGTGGCACCTTCTTTGATGCAGGCTTCGGCGATGCCAAAGCCGAGGCCGCGACTGCCGGCGGCGACGAGGATGATTTTGTCTTTTAGGTTTAGGTCCATGGGGGAGCTCCTTCTAAAGGGCGTTTGCGTACAGGAATATTATAACAATGTCAGGGGGAAGGTATTTTCCCAAAATAAAATAACCAGGTGGGAGATTTAATGTTGAAAGACTGTAGGTAAAATTACTTAAATATCAAGAAATTTCCCCAATTATTGGGAAAACCCATTCTATTAATTGGGATGTCTGGAAATTTTACAAGGAGATTATTAAAATCTTTTATTAGTGAATTGTCAGGAGTGATTAAATCTAGCATATATTTTAAAATCCCTAAAATTATAAAATAACCATCATTTTTTATTCGCGTAGGAGTATGAAATTCGGGGTGATATTTAGACGAAGGGATACCTGGTCTAATTGGTAACACACGGTTCCACAGTCTCGCATGATGAGCACTAATATTTCTTATATTTGTCAAAGTATGAAGCCAAGATATAAGAGTGGAGGAGTGAAGGTTGTATTCTTTTGCAATTGGAACTAGTATATTCATTGGTAAATTCATAAAAATAACGGATAATTGCCCAAAAGTTATTGTCTCTGCTACCATCCAAAAGGGCAAATTTGGTTCCGAAAAATATTTTCTTCTATAGGATTTAATGAATTCTTCTTGACTCCGATTAACATTTTGGGTAATCCTTAACATCATATTTTGATGAGCTATTGGAGACAAGGAGGAATTAAAGCAATTATGATCTGTGTAACAAAAAGAGCCGTGTAATTGGGTGAACTTTTCAACCATTTGTGTGCGAAATAAAGCAATATCAATAGTTTCTATTGCCGAAAATGTTAGTCTTCGAAGATCAGCATCAAAATAGTATATACCTTTAATTTGGTCTAAAGTTGTCCCCGGGATGTAATTGTCTGTATTTGGAATACGAAAGGGATATAAGTAACCAGTTAAACGATAATAATTAACTTTGTGAAGAAAATATTCCAATTCATCAGGCCTTGCAATTAATCCACGACTAATTAACAGACTTGATTGTTGATTGAAATTTAATGGAGGTTTTGTATAATGCATTTTCCCTTCTTTATACAAAAACCCGCCACATTGCAGCATGTCCCAAAGAACAGAGGCTTGGCGGGTATATTACTACTATTGTAATGGAAATCTACGACAAGTCAAGTAATTCCTTTTGCAAGTTGTCGGAAAGAAGCTAACAGTAATAACTTCTTTTTTCATTATAACAGTTCATTAATATATTGAATATAATAATTGCTGAAATTGGGTAAAAGACAAAAAAAAGCAGGAGAGTTAAATCTCCTGCTTAAGCAATCGGATCCCCCATTTGCTTTTTTTAATTATTGTTTAGCCAAATAGCCTTTGTAGAACACAAAGATCAAATAGGATAAGACTGCGGCGGCGGCCATGGTGACCCAGTATTCCCAGGTTTTCATGATCTCGAGACCAAGGAATTGACCAAGGTAGACAGTGGTTGCGGCAAACAGAATTACGAATGTTCCAAACAACCAGAACTTCATTAACCGCAACATTTTTTCTTTATCCATCTCTTCATCCTCCAAGATTATTGATAATTAACTCATCATAGCATTGAATGGGGGTTATTAACTTTTCATTCTTGTTAGTTTTTATGCGGGGAAATGAAGGGGATTATTCGCTCCTCGCGACTGCATCTTGACAAAGGGTGGGTTGGTAGTAGAATGTGACTTGGTAGTCATGTGACCAGCCAGTCATCCAAAGGAATTGCATGCCTAAAGAAACCTTCTTCAATTTACCAGCAGAAAAAAGAGACTTAATCATCAAAGTAGTTACAGATGAGTTTGCGGCTTTTAACTATGAACAGGCTAGTGTGAACCGAATTGTGACGAATGCTGGTATTTCAAAGGGCAGCCTTTACCAATATTTTGAAGATAAGAGAGATATTTATCAATATTTAATAGATCTGATGACAAAAGAAAAGGTGAAGTACGTTTCCCCTGTAATGCAAAACCCGGAAGATCATGATATTTTCACTTTGATTCGCGAATTATATGTCTCAGGGCTGCGTTTTGTACTTGAAAACCCTAAATTTGGGGCGATCGGGAAAAGATTTATGGAGATCAAGAATTCAGTGGTGTATGACGAAATCATGCATGGGAACAGGGATGCGGCGAATCAATTTTTTAGAATTTTGTTGGAAAAAGCCGTGGACAAGGGAGAAATTCGGTCTGATCTAGATATTCCAATGTTTGCCTATATGATCGGGGCAATGAACACCCAAATGATCGAGTATTTCACAGATTTTGAAACCTTCGAAGACGATGATAAATTATTGGAAACGGTGGATATATTTATTGAATTCCTCAAAAATGGTATTGAGGCATGAAATTGTAAAATGCCTGGTTGATAGATTGATCATTGGACCAGTGTTAGCAATATAAGAAAGAACAAGGAGTTTACAGATGAGCATTATAGAAGTCAATAATTTGACAAAGTACTACGGCAAGGCCAGAGGGATCGAGGATGTAAGTTTTAGCGTGGATGAAGGTGAAGTTTATGGGTTTATTGGTCCTAATGGGGCAGGAAAATCCACAACCATCCGCTTATTTTTATCTTTGATCTACCCCACCAGCGGGGAAGCCAAGATCTTTGGTAAGGATATTAACCAACATGGTGTGGAGATCCGACAAGAGATCGGCTATCTGCCCTCTGAGGTCTTTTACTACGAAGGGATGAAGGTGCTCGATTTATTAAAGTACTCTGAGAGCTTCTACAAGAAAGACTGCACAAAGAGAATGATGGAATTGGCGGAGATCATGGAATTGGATCTCAAGCGCAAGATCGATGATCTTTCTTATGGAAATAAGAAGAAAGTGGGCATCGTGCAAGGCTTGCTTCACAGCCCGAAATTGATCGTGCTTGACGAACCGACCAGCGGTCTGGACCCCTTGATGCAGCAGAAATTCTTTAACTTGATCCGGGAAGAGAATGAACGCGGCGCTACCGTATTCTTCTCATCCCATATCTTGGGAGAAGTGCAGAAAATGTGTAACCGGGTGGCGATCATCAAAGAAGGCACCGTGATCAATATTCAGGATATTAAGAGTTTGCAAAAAGATAATTATAAGAAGATTCGCATTGAGGCTGAAGGACTGGATGAAAAACGGTTCTCAGTTGAGGGTGTGAATAATATGGTGAAGGATAATGGCTCGATCAATTTCTTCTTTAAGGGCGATATCAATTTGATCACAAAATTGATCAGCGAAAAAGAAGTTGAAGATGTCACGATTGAAGAACCCACCCTTGAAGAAATCTTTATGCACTATTACGTGTAGGTGAAAAATGAATATATTTAAACATGAATTTAAAATGAATTTTAAATCTACGATCATTTGGTCGCTATCCATTGCGGTGTTGATCTTTGTCTTTATGTCTTTGTTCTCCACAATTGCGGCGGACGCGGATTTGATGAACGAAGCAATTGCGCAAATGCCCGAAGAGTTGTTGATGGCATTTGGCATGAATAATGTGGACTTTGCCTCCGTCTTAGGCTACTTTAGCTTCATCTTTCTATTTTGCCAGGTTTGCTTGGCAATTCAGGCATCGAATTATGGAATTTCGTTGGTTTCCGTTGAAGAGCGAGAGATGACGGCGGATTTTCTGCTAGCCAAACCGATCGCGCGAAATAAAATTTTGACGAATAAGCTGCTGGCTGTAATTACAAACCTTACGATCACAAATGTGGTGGTTTGGATTAGCAGCTTTGTTTTTTTGAATATGTTTCGAGATGGACGGGAATATGAGACCAAAACACTGGTAATGATCCTGTTGACCATTGTTCTCTTTCAGTTATTTTTCCTCTCGGTTGGGGTTGTGCTTTCTTTGTTGATGAAAAGAGTAAGGTCTGTGACCCCATTATCTATGGCGTTAGCTTTTGGCATGTTTGTGGTGAATGCGTTCAGCGGCATGTTGGGTGATTCCAAGCTCGAGTTAATTACCCCATTTAAGCATTTTGACCCGAATTATATTTCTGCGAATGCTGCTTATGATACCCCCCTGGTGTTGATCAGTGTTTCAGTCATTCTTATTTCTATTGTCGGCAGTTATATGCTTTATCAACGAAGAAATATCCATACCGCGGTGTAGAGAGGAGAATAGATGAATATATTTTTAAGAGAAATAAAATCAAATATAAAATCATTGCTGATCTGGAGTGGAATCGTTTTAATGATTTCGACGGTTGGTTTTGCGAAATTCTCAGCTTATGCAGATAACCCGGATTTGCTAGCAATTTTAGATAATTTGCCAGCAGCGATGCTAGAAGCATTCAATTTGAATTCGTTTAACCTTACAACTGTGACCGGATTTTATGGTGTAATGTTTGCTTACTTTGGGTTGATCTTGTCTATTTCGGCGGTGATGTGGGGTAGCGATATTATCTCGAAAGAAGAGCGGGATAAGACATTGGAATTTTCGATGAGCTTACCGGTGAGTAGGGGACAGGTGGTTTGGGCCAAGACAGCGGCTGTACTATTTAGCAGCATTGTGCTGGCTTTGTTTACTTGGGGGGCGATCGTAGTCAACGCAAAGCAATATCAGCCAGACAGCAAGTTTTATGAATTTGTTGCGTTGGGATCATTGGCATTGTTTATCATGCAGATGATCTTTCTTTCAATCGGCATATTGATTGCCTGTGTGGTGAAACAGCATAAACTGTCTGGGTCGGTGGCTGTGTCTTTATTGCTGGGCACCTACTTCATTTCCATCCTTTCTTCATTGAGTGATAAGCTGGAATTCCTAAAGTACTTTTCTCCTTTCACTTATTTCAATGCGGCTGATTTTTTCCGCGATGCGAAATTTGAACCAGTCTTTGTATGGTTATCTGCAGGTATTATAGTGATCGCCTTAGCGGCAGGATTTTTTACATACTCGAAGCGAGACTTGTATATTTAAGTTTTGTTTGCGTGAAGTTGTATACTATAAATAAATACCAGACAGTAAACGAGGCTCCCTTCGGGGCGGGGTGATTAGACGTGAATATTTTTAAAAGGGAATTAAGGGCGAATTTCAAATCTTTACTCATTTGGAGTGGCATTCTTATCCTGTTTTCGATTATGGGTATCGGGGAATTTTCAGCATATTATGAGAATCCGGATATTATCGAGGTTTTTGAGAATTTCCCCCCCGCATTCCTTGAAGCCGCAAATATTAATACCCTGAACATCACTACGATCATTGGTTTTTTTGGAGTGATGTTTGGGTATTATGCCTTGATCGTTTCAGTTTTTGCGATCATGTTGGGGGCAGATATTATCTCGAAGGAAGAACGAGATAAAACAGCTGAATTTGCATTGGTGTATCCGATTACGAGAGCAAAAATCGTGACTGGGAAAATCTTTGCAGCTATTGTAAATTGTATAGTTATTAACCTAGTGACTTGGGCAGGGGTTTTGCTCCTGTCTGCTAGATTTGAACCTGATCAGAAATTCTTTGAATTTTTGCAGTTAAGCATCATAGCCTTCTTCATGCTGGAGATCATCTTTTTAGCACTGGGCATTTTGCTCGGGTGTGCACTTAAACATTATAAGCGTGCCAATTCTTTGGCGGTTTCAATCGTATTGGGCACGTACATCCTATCCATATTATCTGGGTTGAGTGATAAATTGGAGTTTTTGAAATATTTTACTCCCTTTAATTATTTCAGTCCCCTGGAAATGTCCAATAACATGGCATTTGACACCGTATTTTTATGGCTATCGGCCGTCATTACCATTGTGGCGATTGGGTTGGCATATCTTGCTTATGCAAAAAGAGATATCAATATTTAGAAGACAATAAATATTATTAGATAAAGTACTGCTTATTTTTTGGCAGTACTTTTTTGTTGATCGCGTTCCATTGACCGATTAATCACCTATAATACTAAATTATTCACTAGCAATTATTGAGTTTGAATTTTGAAAGAACCCGTAAAAAAATTTGGTGCTTTTCAGTATATAAAAAATATTTCTTCTAATCTGATCGTTTTTGTGATTCACACGATCATTGGTTTTTGGTATACGCCCTATTTGGTGCATAGTTTAGGAAATGAACTCTTTGGTTTGATTCCTTTGGCGACTTCGGTTACGAATTATTTCACGGTTATTACCACCTCAGTAAATCGGTCCACAGGACGTTACCTGACGATCGCGCTTGAGGAAGAGGATACTGAAAAAGCAAACCAGGTTTTTAGTACTTCCTTTTTTGTTACCTTGGCGTTGATCTTGGCTGTGATTCCTTTTGGTATAGGGATTGTCATATTTGCCCCGGATATATTTAACGTTCCTCTAAATGGGGAAAAAGAAGTTCAATATATATTTGTTTTCGCTATTATTGCCTTAATGCTTTCTACATTACAGGGAAATTTTGCAGTAGTTTCATATTCTCAAAATCGTTTTGATCTCAAAAATGTAATTAGATTGATTTCTAGAGTGGCCCAAGTTTCGATCGTCATCGTACTATTTAGCCTATATACACCAAATCTACTCATCGCAGGGTTGGGTGTGATCGCGGTTCCGCTGGTGGGCATCAGTGGTGAAGTTATATTCTGGAAAAAGCTACTGCCTAACCTAAAACTCAAACTTGAATCCTTAAAATTGGCATTATTGAAAAAAATGATGGGTACAAGTTTTTGGATGCTGGTGATCACAATTGGTTCTTTGCTGATTACGAGCATGGAATTAGTGGTTGCGAACAAAACTTTAGGGCTGAATGTGGCGGGGATGTATGGTGCGTTGTTCACTTTTCCGAATAATTTACGGTTTCTTGCGGGGACTGTGGGGGGTGTTTGGGGACCGACCATTTTAGCAAAAAGCAGTAGTCCAAACAAGGAAGAGATGGATTATTTTGTCAAACTTGCCCTAAAATTCACCGGATTAGCGATCGCCCTACCGGTTGGATATATTGTTGGATTTTCCAGGCAATTAATCACGATCTGGTTGGGACCAGAGTTTGCGATCATGGATTGGGCATTAATTTTTATGGTGGTGACCCTGTCGACAAATTTGTTACATAATCCAATATATACCATCCTCGTCTCTCAAAACAAATTGAAAATTCCGGCGTTGATCACTTTATTAATCGGGATTGGATCTGTATTTTTAATGTTCTTTGGGTCAAAGCAATTTGGGGCAGTGGGTCTGGCCGTGGCGGCAGCAATCATGTTTTCGTTGAAAAACTCAGTATTATTTCCGATCTATGCCGCAAAGATACTTGGATACCCCTGGTGGCATTATATGACCCGACTCGCTCAGGTAACGATGATTACTTTAGGGATATCTATTCTCTCCCATCTTCTTGGAAGGATCGTTGAAGTAAATTCGTACACCATGATATTGGCAACAGGAATTCCGGTCACAATCCTTTATGGGGTAATCGTATATTTTGGTGCACTAAATGCTAAAGAAAAAGGTTATCTCACTTTGATTTTTAAGAAAAACCGTAAAGCTTCTTAACGGAAGGAAAATTAAACAAAAACAGCATTGTCAATTAACCAATGCTGTTTTTGTTTTGGTCGTTGAATAATTTAGGGCAGAAAAGTTAATTTATTCGTAGCACTTTCCTTAACTTGAGCAAGGCTCCATAGAAGCGGGTTATATTCAATATTGGCCCACATATCCACCATGTCGATATAATTCTCATGTCCGGCGTGACCCGATTGACCGGTTGGGTGGATCAGCAAAGCGGTTGAAAAATCACTGAGATCGACGATCAAGCGCTGAGAGGGTGTCCCCCCGGAAACCATATAATCTTCGTTATAGACCGACCAGTTGGTTTTGTTGATCATGGCATTGCCGCCAGATGAGGGGAATGGTCCTTGGTTAAAGAAATTCTTGATCACTGGGAAATTACTCATTACCTCATGGTTGAAGCTAACTTGATGGAGTTCTCCCCATTTCCATTCTGCTTCATTCGATCCTAATCTTTCTTCAATATCTTCAACAGCTAGTGTAAAAGATTGAAGAATGACATCATCACGGGCTTCCTTTTGATCTGATGTGGTGATATCGTCCCACCAGGCGTTATTGGCATCTTTTAGCAGCTCAATGGTGGCCACACTCCAACGGCCGGAACCGCTAAATTCAAATTCCTCAGGAAGATCATCTACAAAGGTTAGTAACAACAAGTGTTTCCAGAAGGCTTCATAGAGGGGCGCTTGGGGGCTATCCATATGATTTTGGAGATTCCATTCTGCTAAGAAATCACGTCGTTCTAAAAGATGTTGATCCTCAATAGAAAGCCTAAACAAATAGGGCAAAACGAATTCTGCACTTTGGTTTTTATTGTCTCCCTGAATTTCTTGGAAATAAGGGATGTCAATTAAATCGGGTGAATTCTTGATCAACTCTGAGATGCGATTTGAGCGAAAACCATAGGCCCAAAAGTCATTGATGTGGAAGGGGTATTCATCACCAATAACTTGATTATTTGCGGTGGCAATATATCCTTTTTCGGGGTTATATAGGCTTGGTAGTTCCTCAAAAGGTATATATCCAAGCCATTCATATTCCCCTGTCCAACCTGGAACGGGCAAATTGCCGTCGTTGCCGCCATCGCGAATGGGCACATTGCCAGGCATTTGATAGCCGATGTTTCCGTCGACGTCAGCATAGATCAGGTTTTGGGCAGGAACAGTAAAATCCGATGCTGCGGCTTGGAAATCATCCCAGTTTTGGGCACGGTCAATATTGAGGATCGCCCGGGCAGTGAAGTTTACTTCTAGCGCAGTCCATCGCAAAGCGATGGCATAGTTTTCGGGCAGATCGATACCAGCTTCGTCTGCAAATTCGCTTAGGCCATATACATCAGTGATAATAGGGCCATGAATTGTGGAGCGAACGATAAGTTCCTCGGTTTTATCCCCGCTACCGAGTTGGATCGTATCGACATAAATATCCATATCGACCCATTCCCCCAGATACTCATATTGGTCTGGGTTATCTGGATTGATTTTTTCAATATATAGATCCATTACATCGGGGCCGAGGTTGGTATAGCCCCAAGCAATGCGATCATTATGACCAACTACAACCCCGGGAACACCAGCAAAGGATACGCCAGCGACATCCCAAGGACAGCTATCGGTTTTGGGTTGGCAATGGAGGCCGACTTCGTACCAGATGTGGGGAATGTTGGCAGTTAAGTGCATGTCGTTGGCTAATAAAGGGTAACCGCTATTAGTGAGATCGCCAGATACTACCCAACTATTTGATCCGATACCAGAATCGCTACCACCTTCTAACATGCTGTCTAGGCTAGCAAATTGATCTAATATTTGATCGTAGGCAGGAGAGAATGGATAGGCGAGCATATTTTTGGATTCTTGGGTGTTTGCTGATCCGACCCAATTTTCTACGATGGCAGGATTATAGTCTGGGTATTGGGGATAGATATCATCCAGTTGATCGGTGGATAATTTGGAAAGCAATTTCGCGCGATCTAGTTCTGTATCCATGTTGCCGCGCAAGTCCCAGGCCATTGCTTTCGCCCAAGATAGAGTGTGGACAGGTTTCCAGGGTTCGGGTTCGTAACCGCGGTTGAGCAGATTGAGGAATAAATATTCCAGGCTGATTTCCGTACCAGCATGTTCTTCGAGATAGGCGTTTACTCCTGAGGAGTAATAATTGAAGATGCCCAGTGTTTCTTGGTCTAATTCTTCAAGTTCTTGGAGGGCAACACGTTCCCAACCAAGAGTACGCAGAAATTTATCTTGATCGAGGGTGATCTTACCCATAAGTTCAGAGACTCGCCCAGTACTGACATGGCGATTAAAATCCATTTGCCAGAAGCGGTCTTGGGCATGTACATAGCCTTGGACCATAAATAGATCATGTTCGGTTGAGGCAAATATATGGGGAACCCCCATTGAATCTCGATAGACTTCCACTGGGCCATCTAAACCCGCTAATTGGATCTCCCCCTCTAATTGGGGGAAGGAGGCGTTCACAAGAGAGGGCCAGCGCCACCAGCCGTAAAGAACAGCAAGTAAAATTAATAGAGCAACACCAATCAAAATACGCTTAAGTTTTTGAGTCATCTTTTTCTCCCAGGAATAGATTTTTGTATTTTATTCTATATTTTTATTGAGCAACAACCATAGCAATGGCATGCTCATGTGTATGGCTTAAACTTATTGACCAATTCTCCAATTGTTTTTCTTTGGCTATACTTTTTGCAAATCCATGTAGGATCAATATGGGTTCTTTATTTTCTCCCCGCAATATTTCAATATCTGTCCATTCCACATCTCCGATTCCGGTACCTAATGCTTTGGCGACGGCTTCTTTGGCAGCCCATCGTGCGGCCAATGACCCGTTACTATTCCGAAATAGGGCGATTTCCTTCTTGGTGTAAACGCGTTCTAAGAAGCGCTCCCCATGGCGTTCAATAGCTTCCGCAATACGCTGAACTTCAATTAGGTCTACACCATTTGTGATCATTAAATTATTCTCTTATAAATATGGAATCTTCTCTAAATACTATACCGTAATCAGTGCAAGCTGCCAACTATTCCTGTAAAGGAGGGCCGGCGATGGCGGTTACCATTTTTTCTGGGTCAAGGTATTTTTGGGCTGCAATCAGGATGTCTTCCCGGGTGATCGCCCGAATTCTTTCGGGGTAGCGAATATAATAGTCTAGGCCGAGCTGGTGTTTTTCGATATGCAATAGACTGGCTGCGACACCTATGTTGGATTCTAAGGAAAGGGGGGTTCGGCCAATAAAATTTGCCTGATTGTCTTCTAATTCTTCTTCATCTACTAATTCGGAACCAAATCTGGTCAATTCTTTTTTGATCAGTTCGACTGCTTGATCTTCATTTTTGGGATTTACACCCGCAGATACTGACCAGGGGCCTGGACCGATACTGCTGCTCAGGCTGCTATTTGCGTAATAGGCTAAACCTGCCTGCTCCCTAACGATTTCACCCACCCGCCCCATCATGCCAAATTGTCCCAGGATGCTATTGCCGAGAGCAGCGGGCAGGAAGTCTGGAGAGCTTCGTTTTGGGCCTGCGGTTCCCACAATCAGATCACTTTGACTCTTTCCGAGGATTTCTTTACGGACTGATTTGGATTCGCCGAGTGGTTGCCAGGGAGGCAATTGAGGTACTTCTTTTTGGCTGGGATTCTGCCAATCTCCAAAAAATGATTTTACGATATCCACTGCCTCGTCGGGGTCAATGCCACCCACGATGGCAATTCTCATTCCTTTTGGACCGTAATGGTCTGCATGAAAATTGGTCATAGATTCTTTGGTGAATTCCCGCACGGTTTCTGGGTACCCTTCATCGGGGCGGCTGTAGGGGTGACCGTGATAGACGATATTGTCAAAGGCCATAGCGGCTTGCTCGCCAGTGCTTTGTGACCTCATTGCCAAACCAGTTAATACTAAAGCGCGTAATTTTTCAATTTGATCTTCCGGA
>JABJGH010000061.1 GCA_018662365.1 Chloroflexota bacterium
CTTTATGATATTGAAAATGCTTCAACATTAGCCGAAATGATGGGCTCAGAACTTAGTATCAGCGTACGTTTAAGGGGTGGTTCTATTGAAGAAGCACTTGAAGTGATGAGAAAAACAAACCTTTGGGCAAGAAAAGCCAGGCACGTTTTCCGGTTCAGATAATCCCTCAAATTGATAAATGGTTACGTTACATAAAGTATTTAATCTTAGGTTTGATTCTGATAGTTAGCACCAAGGCAATATATCCTCCTCTACATGATATTTGCCCAGCACGTGCTATCTTTAGTTTTCATTGGGATACTCCACTATTGGGTATTGTAATGGTGGTTTTTGTATTGTCTTCATTACTAAATAAGCGGTTTTCTTGCAAATATTTGTGCCCTTTGGGGGCTGGGTTAGCGATTTTTAACAAGGTTTCTCTAATCCATATCGATATTGACAAGCATAATTGCACTAATTGTGCACGCTGTGAAAATGAATGTCCTGTGGATATCCCTGCTATTCCAGAGAATACTCAATCAACAGAATGCATCCGTTGTCTGGAATGTTTAGAAACTTGTTCAATTCCAGATACGGTCGATTTACATCTGGGGTAGGCATTAGATAGCCCCAGTTATTTCCCCTTTTCCAGTTAAAAATATGGAGGAAATTCCGCTTTAGAACTTACTATTTATCAAAGACTAAATTGGCTATTTCTGATAACTTTTAATAGAAATTCTACAATCAAGGTGAATTTTCAAATTTTCTTGGAGGTTTCTTCATGCAAGATATTAAAAAACGATTCTCAAATCTATTTACATATAACAGTTTGCCAATGTTGTAATCAACTCATATCCCACCCGGAGAATTTATGATTATGCTTCAAACTAATAAAAGAAAAACTCTAAACCAGGCAGTCAAAAATATTCGCAAAAAATATTGGCCGTTAATCAAAAGCCTTCAAACGACGCTTTTATTGATTACTGGTTTAGCCGGTTATATGAGTAGTAGGTGTCCAGTTTCTAACTTACCAATATTGCTTTCTCTGACTGGGAGTTTGTTATTAACAATTAGTGGCAGCACTGTGCTAAATATGTGGTTTGATCGGGATATAGATTCCCGAATGGGGCGCACCCAAAGGCGACCATTACCTGCAAAACTAGTCCAGCCAAATGAAGCTTTATCATTAGGTTTAGGATTATTTATTTTTGGCATCAGTTGGGCTGTGATGCTTGACACGCTCTTCGGTTTAGTTGTTTTTGCTGGATTTTTCATTGATGTCGTAATCTATACTATTTGGCTAAAACGCCGTACCGCATGGAGCATCATCTGGGGTGGACTATCGGGAGGGATGCCGATTTTAGCTGGCCGGGTTTTAGGTATAGGGGAAATTGATTGGATTGGAATTGCTTTAGCCGCCAGTGTCTTGTTTTGGATCCCAACACATATCATGACCTTTAACATCCGTTATTTGGCAGATTATAATTTTGCAAAAGTGCCGACATTTGCATCTGTATATGGGATAGCTACTACTAAAAAAATAATAGCTGTTTCCAGTGTGCTGGCAGCTACTATTATGGGGATTTCAGCTTTTGGTGTTGGGATCACAATAGGGTATTTCCGGATCATGGCAGTCATGTCAGCAGGTTTGCTATTTTTGGCTGTCTCTAGCGCGGTCAACTCATCGGAAAAATTAATCTTTGGGCTTTTTAAATATGCCTCAGCCTACATGCTCAGTTCGATGATTTTAATCTCAGTTTAGTATTAAGAAATGATTTAATATACAAGTTGAAAATTCAAAGGTAACAAAAAATATTCGTATAGTATAGGGAAATAATGTTGATAATTGGAATACTAGTTGCCAATCAGGTTAGTTTTTCGAAAAAAACCGCTGATTTATTTCCTGTTTTTTGTTTTCATTGCTGAAGTTGACCTTGCCTATCTTAACAAAGACTTAAGAGATTTATATTTTTCTTATCATCTAGATTTTTTCCTCAGAATCAAAATAAGTTAATATTGTAAAAATACAGAGCCACCTTTCCTGACAATATCAAAATTGGTGCAGGTTTGGTGTAGTTTTGTTGCAGATATCCTGGAAACCATGGACAATGTAGACAGGATGGACAAAAACTACTCTTAAAATTGGAAACTTTAGACATAATAGACTCTATCCTGGTCTGTGGATATCAATGTGCTGTAACGTTTGGTTGAAAGTTCGAATTTTTCCGGATCCACAATAGGTAGGGGTAAAGCCCCAAATATAGTTCAGTTTTCAATGATCTCCTCCCGGAGGTTATATATTAAAAAAATATAGAATACACCACTTCTTTTATTCTTGATAATGTCATTGAAAGTCATTGAAAGTCATTGAAAGTCATTGAAAGTCATTGACGGATATTCACTTTTCGATTAAACTCACTCAACTTAATAAAAACAAATTATGATGAAAATTTTATCCTTACGACTTCGAGCTCGATTCACCCACCTGACTTATCAACTGAAGTCTGGTTATTTGAGGTTTGGATAGAATTTGAGTAATTTCTAAGTAAACTAAAAAGCCCCCGGATTTCCGGGGGCTTTTTTTGTTATGGGAGAAGAACATGAAGAGCATAAAAGTGGGACTATATGGAGGAACAGGATATAGAGGTTGGGCATTGGTCAAAAATTGCTTCAAGTTGAACCATGGGAGATATCTCTCGATATTGGGCTAGAGGATTGCAATTATTGGCTCTGGACTTGTGATTTGAGCCATGACTAATAACCATCAACAGACATTACCGTACCTAATCAATCAAAGAATAAACAGGAGAAAAAAAGTATGCAAATTCAACCTAAACCAAAGAAAGTTGTTCTCGCCTATTCTGGTGGCTTAGATACTTCTATCATTGTGCATTGGCTGATCGAAAATTATGGATGTGAGGTTATTTGTTACACAGCTGACCTTGGCCAAAATGAAGAATTAGATGGTCTTGAAGAAAAAGCACTCAATAGCGGTGCTAGCAAGATCATCATTGAAGATCTACGCGATAGATTTCTAACTGAATATGTATTCCCTACCATGCGAGCGGGAGCGACCTACGAAGGGAAATACTTATTAGGAACTTCATTTGCCCGTCCTTTGATCGCCCAGCGCCAGGTAGAGATCGCTGAAGAGGAAGGCGCAGATGGTTTGGCTCATGGTTGCACAGGTAAAGGTAATGATCAGGTACGTTTCGAGGTTTCTGCAATGGCATTGAATCCTACTTTGAGCATCATCGCCCCATGGCGCGAATGGGATATACTCAGTCGAGAGGATGCAATTGCCTATGCGGATAAAAATAATATTCCTCTGGGACAATCAAAAAAATCTATTTATAGTCGGGATCGAAATATTTGGCATATGAGTCATGAAGGCGGTATTCTTGAAGATCCCTGGGAAGAACCCGAAGAAGAGATGTATACCCTTAGCCAAAGTCCACATATTTCTCCTGATACCCCAGAAGAGATTGTAGTTGAATTCAAAGAAGGAACCCCGATCGGATTTAATGGCAAAAAATTAGGGGCCGTAGAATTAGTAGAGCAATTAAATAAAATTGGTGGTAAACACGGAGTAGGTCGTATAGATCTCGTTGAGAATCGCCTGGTTGGGATGAAGTCGCATGGCATTTATGAAACACCTGGCGGCACAATCTTATATAAAGCGCATCAGGAACTTGAGAGTATATGTCTTGATAAAGACACACTGCACTATAAGCATATGATCGCATTGCGCTATGCTGAATTGGTTTATGATGGTAAATGGTTCTCTCCACTGCGAGAAGCATTGGATGGATTTGTAACAGTAACTCAAAAGAATGTTACTGGACATGTGCGCATGAAATTATATAAAGGAAATATCATCACCTGTGGACGTAAATCTCCTTATAGCTTATACCGTGAAGATTATGCCTCCTTTGGGCAGATGGACATTTATGATCAGCAAGATGCAAAAGGTTTTATCAATCTTTGGGGGCTGCCAATGAAGATTGATGCACTTCTCTCCATTGAGGGTACAGGAAAAAGCCGTTTCCGCGCCCCAGATTATTCGAAATTTAAACGTGACTAAACTTTAAAATTGCCAGATTGAGTGACTGGATATTATCCAGCTATTCAATCTGCCGGGAGACTCCTATGAAATTATGGGGCGGGCGCTTCAAAGAAGATCAGAATGACGTGATGAAAAAATTCAATGACAGTATTGGATTTGATAATCGACTATATTCTGTGGATATTCAGGGTAGTTTGGCCTATGCCGAGGCTTTACATTTGGCAGGATTGCTGACCAGCAAAGAAAATATTAGTATTCAACAAGGTCTCGGAAAAATTAGAGATGAATTTGATACTGGTGAATTTGAAATTAAAGCTGGGGATGAAGATATTCATACTGCTGTTGAACGACGTTTGTTTGAGTTGATCGGGAAAACAGCTGGAAAATTACATACTGGCCGCAGCCGGAACGACCAGGTTGCCTTGGATTTGCGTCTATTTATCATGGAAGAGATTAAGCTTATCAAGCATTTGCTTGAGGAGCTACAGCAGAAATTAATAGAAAAAGCAAATGCACATATTAATGTAATAATGCCGGGTTTTACACATTTGCAACCTGCCCAGCCGATCTTATTTAGCCATTGGCTGATGAGTTTTTTTTGGATGTTTGAGCGTGATAAAGCCCGTTTGGACGATATTCTGGCAAGAACAGCAGTTTCCCCGCTTGGGTCAGGTGCTTTAGCAGGCAATCCATTTGATATTGACCGCTCTAAAATCGCGGAAGAGTTGGGGATGGATGCGATCAGTATGAACAGCCTTGATGCAGTAAGCGACAGGGATTTTGTAGCGGAAATCTTGTTCGCTAACTCTCTGATAGCAGTGCATATTAGCCATTTAGCGGAAGATATTATCCTGTTTAGTAATCCAGCCTTCAATTATTTACAAATCGGAGAAGCCTATTCCACCGGGTCCAGCCTGATGCCGCAAAAACGCAATCCGGATTCAATGGAGTTGGCCCGTGGAAAATCTGGGCGGATCATTTCAGCACTTGTCAATTTATTGATTGTCCTAAAGGGCTTACCTTCAACGTATAACAAAGATTTGCAAGAAGATAAAGAAGCCTTGTTTGATAGCGTGGATAATCTTAAGCTAACCCTCTCAGTGGTTGTTGGAGTTATCGAGTCTCTGATCATTTTTCCTGAAAAAATGTCTGCCCATTTAAACGAAGCAATGCTGGCAACCGACTTGGCTGATTACTTGGTTAACCAAGGTGTTCCCTTCCGTGAAGCACACCAAAAAGTTGGGGAATTGATTCGCTACACCGAAGAGAATAGCGTTTCACTATCTGAAATCCCATCCCGTGTTTTACAAAATATTGCTATAGAATTTGAAGACGATATTGAAAAGATAATTGATTTTAATAAGGCGATAAACAAAAAAGATGGTGTGGGGGGGACTGCTCCAAAAACAGTTATTAAACAGATTGAATTGGCGAAAGAAATACTTGGTGATTAACGATCAGTAATCGTCCCAACAATTTAGCCGATTGGCGAGTAGTGCCACATTTCCTAAATTTATACAATTTGGTGCAATTTCGGTGCATATAGCCTGTAAACTATGGAGAATAACTCACCTCAAGAATAGAAACTATAGTCAAATTGGACTAAGTACTACCATGTGGACAAGTATATTCTGCAACGTTTGGTTGAAGGTTCGAATCCTTCCGGGCCCATAAATTGATATTGTTCTCATAATCCAAGAAAAGAATAGTCCAATTTGCCAGGAATAAGGCAACCAGAGAAGCATGATATAATTAGATAAATTGGATTATTGGACCCTGAAATAACAGGCGTCCTCAGAAACATGGAGTAATTGGTTCTAAGAAATTTCGAGACATTGGAAAATAATTTCATCAATGACGGGGGGAGTTAAATTGAACTAGGTTTAATAAACTTGGCGATTCTTGAGATTTGGTAATTCCTGCCAAGTCTTTTTGTTTTTCTTCGAAATTCAAATAAATAATTCAAAATTGTTGCTCAGATTAATCGTCTGAACCTCTTTACCTCTCTAAATAAGGTATTGAAATTAGTTTCAACATATTTTTATGTTTATCTCTTGCTGTTGGGTAGTCAGGGGAGAGCATAAAAGGTTTATATCTAATTTAAGTAATTGATATGAATAAGGAGTGGTCAATGAAAACAATTGTCGCCGCCGCAATTGGGGAATGTGTTCATGTGGCTGGGGTGTCTAATTTCCTCCGACTTGCAGAGCAAGTGGGATGGAGAGTTATTTTCCTTGGGCCAGCGACACCGATTAAAAAAATTCTTGAGGTCGCGGAAATAGAGAAAGCTGATTTAGTGGGTGTTTCGTATCGGCTTACACCAGAAAATGGCGAACGATTATTAGGGGAATTTGCTGAAGAAGCAGATGCCTTAAAAAGTAAAGGCGTGAATTTTGCTTTTGGGGGTACGCCACCCATTGTTGAAAGAATTGAAAAGTTGAATTTCTTTGAGATTTGTTTTAATGGCACTGAATCCACTGAGGAAGTAGTTTCTTACCTAAAAGGGCAAAGGATCAAAATACAAGAAGAGCAGAGTTTTCCACAAAAGACAGTGGATCGGATTAAGTGGAAATCCCCATTTCCATTGATCCGTCATCATTTTGGGTTGCCCACCATGCAATCTACGCTTGACGGTATCAAACAAATTGCAGATTCAAAAATGGTGGATGTAATTTCTCTTGGAATTGACCAGGATGCACAGGAAAACTTCTTTCACCCCGAACGCCAGACTAAACGACGCATGGGTGCTGGGGGGGTCCCTGTGCGGACCGCCGAGGACTACCAAAAATTATATGAAGCGTCTCGGAGCGGGAATTTCCCGCTGATGCGAACTTATTCCGGTACGGATGATTTCCTTCAGTTAGCTGAAATGTACATTGAGACGATCAATATCGCGTGGGCAGCGGTGCCGCTGTTTTGGTTCAATAAAATGGATGGACGCGGTCCCTGGGATTTGGAAGGATCAATTCGGGAGCACCAGAAATTAATGGGATGGTATGGAGAACGAAATATTCCAGTAGAAGCCAATGAAGCCCACCATTGGGGCATGAGAGATGCATCTGATGTGATATTTGTTGTTTCTGCATATTTGGCTGCTTATAACGCAAGGGCATTTGGTGTCAAGGATCATATTGTTCAATTGATGTTCAATAGTCCTCCTGGGACTTCATCTGCGATGGACATTGCAAAAATGTTGGCACTTATGGAGTTAGTATCCGATCTGGAAACACCAAATTTTAAAACCTGGAAACAAACGCGTACGGGCTTATTGAGCTATCCTGTTGATTTGGAACAGGCAAAAGCACACCTAGCGACCACTGTTTATGTCCAAATGGCACTTAAGCCAGATATTGTTCATGTGGTTGGGTATCCTGAAGCAGATCATGCAGTAACAGGGTTGGAGGTTGTCGAATCATCCAAAATGGCTCGGAAAGCAATCGAACATGCTCTTCAAAGCCAGATTGATCTGACCAGTTCTGAAAATATTCAACTTCGAGTACAAGAACTAATAACTGACGCAAAATTGTTGATAGAGGCAATTTGTCAACTTAGCCAGAGTAATTCAATTGACCCTTTAACTGACCCTGCAGTTCTATCAGCGGCGGTCACAGAAGGATTTTTAGATGCACCTCAATTACTTAACAATCCCCATGGAAGAGGTGAAATCTCTACCATGATTGACCATCGAGGGGCCTGTGTGGCAGTTGAAAAAACGACAGGAAAATCGATAACAGAGAAAGATAGAGTTTTACAAAGACTATAAAGGAGATAATAATGAAAAAAGCTGAGAAGATTACCGTAATGGGGGCTGGAAATGGTGGAAAAGCGATGGCGGCTCATTTAGCAATAATGGGCGCTAAGGTCACATTATTCAACCGGACATGGAAAAATATCGAATCGATCAGTGAAAGAGGCGGAATCTCCTTAAAAAATGAGGGAGCTGTTCAAGACTTTGGAGAAATCGCCTTAATGACCTCAGATATTGAAATAGCAGTGAAGGCCAGTAAAATTATTATGGTGGTGGTGCCTGCCTTTGCACATGCAGAAATTGCTGAAAAGATTTCCCCGTTTTTAAGGAACGGTCAGATCATTGTGCTGAATCCTGGTCGAACATTTGGTGCATTTGAGTTTAGAAAAATTCTGTCAAAAAACGGGTGCTCAGCCGACGTCATTGTGGCGGAAACACAAACCTTTATCTATGCCTCTCGATCCCAAGGTCCCGCTCAGGCATTAATCCACAAGATTAAAGATGCGGTTCCCTTAGCAGCATTTCCCGCTACTGGGACAGAAAAGGTCCTTGAAGCTTTGAAACCTTTCTATCCTCAATTTATTAATGGAAAGACAGTATTGCACACTGGACTCGATAATATTGGTGCGATATTTCATCCAACGATCACCTTGCATAATGCAGGGTGGATTGAGGCTACCGGTGGTGAGTTTCAGTTTTATCTTGAGGGGGTAACACCTTCGATTGCTAAGGTGATGGAAGCCATTGACCGGGAACGGGTTCAAATTGGAGTTGCTTTAGGCATTAAATTAATGACAGCTTGTGAGTGGTTGAAGATGGCTTATGATGTGCAAGGCGATGATTTATTTGAGACGATTCGTACACAAGAGGGGTATCGGGGCATTAAAGCACCCTCAACTATTAATCATAGATATATCAATGAAGATATTCCAATGAGTTTAGTGCCAATGGCATCATTGGGGAAAATGTTAGGTATTCGTGTCCGCGGGATGGAAAGTATCATTCGGCTTGCCTCGATAATTCGCAATAAAGATTACTGGAAAATGGGTAGGACGGTTGAAAACTTGGGTCTCTCCCATCAGGCCCCTGAAAACCTTCTTTCTATGGCCGTTGGTAAATCTATGAGAGCGCATACGCGAGATAAAACGACTTGGTATTATGTTCCTGCTGGATAAAAGATGGATTGAAAATACAATAAGAAACAATTAATTTAAAAGAGAAAACATCATGATATCAGAACAAAAAACTTATAAAAAAGGGGATTGGATTGTACATATATTTTATGGATTGGGTCAAGTTATTGGGAAAGATAAAAGGGAACTAGATGGAGAAAAACAGGGGTATCTAAAAGTGAAAACGGATGATAGTTTATATTGGATTCCTGTTGCAAATATCGATTTTAATCGTGTTCGTCCTATTGCATCAATTAATCAAATTAAGTATGCATTTACACTTGTTCAAAAACCGCCTAAGAAATTAGCGAAGGATTATATAGCGAGAAAGAAAGAAATATCTCAAACGCTAAATAATGTTTCCCTTTATTCTAATGTCCGATTGATACGTGACTTGAAGGGCAGGAGTGCTGCGTCCAAATCCAACATGAATGATGATAATGTATTGACAAATATTACACAACAATTTTTGAATGAATGTTTTTTGGTCATGGATGAAGATCATAAGTTTATAGAAAATAAACTAACCAATGCGTTAAGAAAGAGTATGGAAAAGGCTTCATAGGAGAAGAATTAATGGGAAATCAAGATGCTCATATTAATATGTTGAAATACAGCATTGAAAAGATAGAGAATATTGAGGATTATGATAAGAAGTTGACCTTCCTTAAAGAGTTTAAAGAGAATGAGATTATTGACCAAGAAACCTTTGTTGAACTTAAAGATTATTTGGATGTAAAACTAAAGAATATAGGTTTGGGGAAAGCATAATAATTAAAATGTTTATGAGTTGAATAATCTGTGAAAAAGCAGAAGGTGTTTTATTAACGAAACGATGGATGTTCCTAATGGGCTGATTGTCCTAGATTCTAAATTTGCTACATATTATGGGTTTACTAGCGAGAACTTTTATGTAGACACATATTTAGAGGGAAATACATCTCTCAGACAGGTGGTTATACCAATGCTCATCAGCAATAATCCAGGTACGGGACACTTTAGCAAAGCGATAAAAAAATTGTTACGAGATGGAATCCGTGTATCTATACCCACACCTGTTCCAAAGATGCAGAAAATATTGACAATTTGGGGGTTTGAGGTCAATTGGGATCCGAAGGCGGGAATTGAGTATTGGGTGTATCCCCCGCATGGAGCCAAAGTAGATTAGATTGTTTGGAGAAAAATGGAAATTGTATTAGTAAAATCTTTTACAGATAAACCCTGGCGTAGTTCTAGCACTTACAATTTGATAGAACGCAGCCTTAAAGAAAAATGGCGAGTTCACTCCTTAACCCCTAAAGACCCTTTATCTTTGTTCAATTACATTAGAAGATTACAGTGGGACCATCGTAAAAAACTTTTTGTATTTAATATTGCTGAATACATTGATGAAAAAAATAAAATAGGGTTTCTCCCACAATTGTTAGATGAACTTGCTATTCCTCATTTTGGTTCTAGTGCTGAATCCATCGAAACTGGTCTAAATAAAGCAGCCACAAAAGAATTATTAATTAAAAATAGAATTCCTACCCCGCGGTACTTTGTTGTAAAAGATCAAAAAGCTGATATTAAAGCGGATATAAAGAGAATTGGTTTTCCATTGATCGTGAAACCAGTTAGTGAGGGTGGCCATATTGGGATAAAAGAAGATTCGATTGTATATGACGACGTGGGCTTAAACAAGATAATTATCCGGGTTTTGGAAAAAAATAATCAACCAGCTTTAGTAGAAGAATTTATCACTGGGTCGGGGATGAGAGAATTCAGTGTAGGCATTATTGACGGGAAAACTAGACTTTTTACCCCCATAGAGATAAATTACAAGGCAATGGATGTTAAGGAAGAAATTCTTAGTTTCGAAGCGGCACAAAAAGATTTAGAAAGAACTATTCTGGTTACAGAGGAAAAAATACGCAACAAGGTCATAGACTTGGCAGAAAAGACTTTTGATATTGTTGGAGCCAAGGATTATAGCAGAGTGGATATCAGGATGAATGAGAATGACTGTTATGTGCTAGAAATAAATATTATGCCAGGGCTCGGTCCAAATAGTTTCTTGCCCCAAGCAGCAAAAGATATCTATGGATTTGAATATCCCCAATTTATTCAAAAGATGGTTGAGAATTCAATCGATAGGCAATAAATTAAGTTCCAAGAACAAAGGCAATCATATTTTTTTTCTAGGAAAGTAATCCATAATCTATTTATCTCAATCTAAATTTTTTCCATTAAATATAAATAACGTTCAGAATCCTTGATTTTCTCTGATTTTCGAATAGCAAATTGGGTTTCGAATGTGCTTTCAAAATCTTCGCGGTTATATTCATCAAATATGTCTAATCGGCTATGAAGTAATTTTTGAACCTGTGAATCAGATTTTGGAATAAATTCGATGATCAGCCATTTTCCTGTAGCACTAAAGAAGTTTACTAGCTGGGAGAAGGGGACATTATTTGAAATTGTTAGGTGGTGGATTAATGCTAACGCAAAAATCATTTCGGCTGGAGCGCGCTCCATAAATGATTCGCGTTCCTGGTTATGCCAACCAATTGCTGGGCTCGGATTGGTCAAGTCTAAAGTTAGGGGCAAAATATTTTTTTCATCCGCATCTTTCATCTGGAGAAAATTTTGTTCAACCGCAGCTGGGTCAATGTCAAAGGATACAGTGAATATTCCCTGATTGGAAGCTATTCGACTAAAGAACCCATTATTTGCACCTAAATCCCAGATATTTTTCGGTTTATACTCAGTGAGCCATTCAGTAATTAATTGCTTTTTATGTAATAAACCCACATCGGTATAATTTGTAATTTCATAATAATTTCCCCATTCCGTTCCAGCAGGCGTCCAAGAAAGTTTCCTTACAGTGTTTTTGAGGCTTTCAATTATTCCCAATAGGGAGTCCTTACTCATCTCTTTTTTCTCTTGTGGTGCCTCATCGGTGTTGTTTGCATATTTCACTTGTGCATTGGCGTGCATATGAATATGCATCATCAAACCAGGGATTACCTTAGTATTTTTTGGAAGCAGTTTGCTGGCAAGTTCAAGAGGAATACCATCTATATAATTTCTGAGTAGTTGATTAAGATGAACATCCTTTTTGGCCATCAAAGCTAAAGGAGCCAGAAAATGTTGGCAAAATTGTTTGTATGCTACCCACGGATCTCCCTCTTTATAAAATTCAAATGAAAGTGTGTCGATTAGAAGTGCTTTCCCTTGATTAAATTGAATGTTATACCCACTGGCATCTTTGAGCGACATTCCAACTTTCAAAGCTCTTTCTTGAATTGTAAGGGTAACGAGGGCAGCTTCTTTTAATTGAGAAAATGACCACTCATATGGATAGGAGATAAATGGAATTAAATCAGGCTTAACAACTTTATAGGATTTTTCTGGATAGCTGGGTGAAATGTCAATTTCTTCTTGAGAAATAATTCGCCCATTTTTTTCTAATGCCCCGAATAACCCCGATTCTATAAGGTGGTCATATTCTTGGCTGTAGCTATTATTGACTTGCCGATAAAGGATGCCCTCTCGGTTGAACAAAAATCCACTTGGGTCTCGAAATGAAGCAGAATGCCTTTCGTTAGACATCGAATTCGTCATCTATCATTTCCTCTTTTTCGGGTTCATCAGAGGTTTTTTTGAAGATATTTTTAATGCTTCCATATTTTGCTCGAATAAAAAACCCGGCTCCCACAATAGCGGAAATAAGTAATTGGATAAAAATACTGCCTGATCCTGGGTCTAGATAGGCCATGCTTATATTTATGGTTGAGTACAAATTAATAAATTCCATTTTCATTCTCCATGTTATTTTTACCTGGTGACATTATAGTTTATTTCTTTCAGTTGTTCTAATTATGAGCTAATCCACCCTTGCTTGAATCCCAAGGAACTCAAGCATTATATCAAATACGATAGTGTTTTCATTGAGACCTATTAACCTGTCAGTTCCCTGACCATATGCTGAAACAGGGACATTGGCACCTGTATGACCGCCAGTGGCCCAGGTTAAGAAGAACTCAGTTCCGTTTGGCATGCGAAATGGACCGTCTTCAGATTTTAACCCATTTGAATTTATATCTACTCGTAACCCGCCAGTTTCATGGTCAGCAGTTACGATGATTAAAGTATTATCTTTGTTCTTGTCAGCGAATTCTATTCCGGCTTTAACTGCCTGGTCCAATCCGATTACATTATTTAATACGTTTTCTGACTCCTGGAAATGACTTGCAATGTCGATCATACCTCCCTCTACTACTAGAAAGAACCCGTTTGGATTTAAGGATAATATGTCAATAGCTTTTTTTGTCATATCTTCCAAAGATGGGAAATTGGGTGGGACTATATTTTCATCTGCAAACAATCCAAGTATGTGGGAATCAGTTTGGGGAGAAACTTTATGAAGCGATTCCTCATCACAGATAAATATATATCCAATATCAATGGCCTCATCAATTAAATTTCGTTCATCCAATCGTTTGCCATATTCGGGATGACAACCTTCCACACCTCTTGGGAGAAAATCATTTTCCCCTCCACCGAAAATTACATTCACCCTGTTTTCTATGAATTGTGATGCGACCTCTGCACCCATCGAATTGCTTTCAACGTGAGAACAAATGCAGCAGTAGTTGCATCCGTAATAAATTTATTTGAGACTATACCTGTAGACATTCCCGTATCTTGAGCATATTCAAGGATCGTTTTAAGAGGTTTTCCATGAATATCTAAAGAGATTATGTCGTTATAAGTTTGATGCCCTGTAGCAAGAGCTGTTGCGGCTGCAGCAGATTCGGTTAATTGCCCGCCATAAGAGTCCGTTATTAGCCAACCGGAAACAGGAAGCATATCCATATTTAATTGGCGAACTTCTCCTACTGAATAAAATTGACCTGCGATCCGGTGATCTGACCCCATTCCATCTCCAATATATAAGATAATGCTTGGTTTTAAGGGGGGGAGTATTGTTGGTGGGAGTGGGGAGAATTCATCGTTGGTGGGAGTAAGCTCATTATCAGAAACTTCGGTTTCAATGGAAATTGTTGGGGGATCTTGGGTTATGGGTATTTGAGTAGTAATATTTTCAGCTGTACAAGCTGAAAATATTACTAAACAAAAAATGTAAAAATATTTTTTCATAGCAGTCATATTGTTTGTTGTAAAAGCTATGGGCCGCAGGGTGCTAAAACGGGGTTATCAATTTTGCCCAAATCATTTATGTTCCAGATCCCATAACTATTATCTTCAATGAACTCATAATTTGCGTTAAACATATTATTGAAAATCAATCTAAATACATTTACAGGGGTTATTGTATTGTAAAACCCTTCAGGTTCGGTTCCTTGAAAATACAATGCGAACAAATTGGTAATCCTTTCTTCGATTGGATTCCCTTTTATAGTAGGTCCATGATCACCCATAATGATAATTATAGGGGGTTCTTTGGATTTATTGATGATTTCTTCAACTATTCCAGGAAGGGCATTATCAATAAAATCTACAGCATAAACATAATTATCAGTGAAAGGTTGTCTTATTGTTCTAAATGAGCCATCTGAATTAAAAACAAATGGGTCGTGGGTCACTAATAAATGGGCATAAACAAACATAGGCAGATCATTTTCTAGGAGTTTTGGCAAAGTATCCAATGCATAAATTGCATCGCGATATTGGGTTAGATAAAAATTGTCTTTGAAAGGCCGGACCCAATTTTCAGGGAAAATATCTTCCATGTCTACCAAAATTCTAAGCGCTGAAGTATCCACAACCATTCCTTCAAATTCGTTTATATCTCCAAACAAATTATCTTCTTTAGAATAATTGATATTATCCCTTATATCAAAATGCTCAAAAATAAAATTATGAAAGGTGATTGTTGAATAGTTATTTTTTTCGAGGATTTGGAATACTGACGTAGAATTTAGTGGAGGGAGTATAAGGTTGGCAAAACTTTCATAAATATTATGCAGGTAATCCATTTCAAATAGTGCGGTCATGGAAAATTTGGTTCCAGGGTAATTTGATTGTGAACAATCAGCAACCCAAAAATCCAATTCCTCCAATTGGGCTATAAAGCTCGAATTGTCATAAGCATATACATTTTTTAGCACATCGGATCGGGTATGGCCATCAAGAAGAATTAAATATATATTTGGAAGAATTGCCCCGCCATTTTCGGTTTGAATAAAGCTAAAAGATTCACTATTTTCTGATATTTTTTCAGATTGGGATTCTCGAAATTCGTAAAGCCCAATGGATCCTAAAAGATAAATGGTGAGTGCCAGTCCCCCCGTAAATATTGCTAAATTTAATTCTTTAATTTTCTTAACTTTATATATTATATATGCCCCAAAAGAAATAAAAATTAAAAAATAAATTCCGATCACGTAACTATGCCTTGCTGCTTCTCCGAGCTGTTCTTTGAGTAATATGTAAGCATTTCCGTATGTTAAAAGTAATAAAATGAATAACCCTGCTAAGATTCCTGATTTTCTTGGGTTTTTTAGTATTAAATTAAATAGTATATAAATGAATACCGTGATTAATAGTGAATATATAATTGACCTGAAAATTGAACGAAGAGAAATAAACTCATAATTTTCTAGCGCCAGAGAAAATATTGGGAAAATCGCCAATATTAGGGGAGTTAAATATTCATACCAGGATAATTTTTTCACTTGCGCTTCCTAAAATCAGTTTGTGCATAAAAGTAAATATAAAAAGTTGAAAAACTCAGGGCAATAGAATCCAGGTTTTCCTCCCAGGATTCAAATTTATAAGTCTTTCGAAGATTGTATTTTAACAGAGATTGTATTGTGGAAACAAAATTTATACCTAAAGATTGATAAGGTGTGAGCAACCATCAATTTATGGGGGGAGATAGGGGATTGCATAGGGAAATATATTTTTAAGAAGGAAAGTAGATTTTTTAAGTCCTAAATTTTACATTTGCGTTATTGGACACGATTAATTTTCAAAATATTCTTCATAAAGGCTGTTTTTAATGTAGGCAAGGCCAAAGGGGTCTCTAAAAATTAATGTATATCCATCAAAATCTTCGTTATGTGCATCATTATAAAATTCCTGGCTTCGTAACATTTGTTCAGGGTCAATAGCGTTCTCTAAGGCAGAGTCTTGAGTGTAATCATAAATCCTTTGTTGCATGAGTAAAATTAAGTCAGGACCGTGTTCATTGAAATAAGCAAGGTCCAACGTTTCGTATTTTGAAAAAGATTTCCAGTGATCTGAATCGGGGAGGTAAAGCCTCACATCTTTATATATTCTGAATATTTTATCTTCTGGGAGGTTGGGAACCACCAACTTTTCGAAGGTTTCATAAAATTCTAGAGATAAACTTGCATTTACTCTATCTAATTTTCCCGTATAGATATTTACGTCTTTGATAATATACAAAGCAAATTGTACAATCAGGATTGCACCTAAGGATACAGCAATAATTTTTTTCCACGCAATAAATTTTGATGTTTTGGTTTGCCAAAATTCGCTAATAAGGTCAAAAATATTAATGACTGATGAAATAAGGGGAATCATGGGGGGGAGCAAATATTGAATTTTATTAGCCACAAAAATGGTCTGATATATGAAGTAAGGTATAGAAAATGAAATAATCAACACATTCATTAACCTTCTTTTATCTTTTACAATTCCCCAAATAGAACCAAATAATAAGATCACAATAAACCAGATTTTTCCAAAATATTGGGCTGTAATCTTCAGGATATGTGAAATGCCCTGATCATAAAAAACTTCATATCCAGTAGAAAGCACATTCCTTTGCCATTGGAACACCTTTAAATACTCAGTTCGTGCATTTGCGAACACAAGGATTGGATTGCTGATGATAATTCCAGAAACCATAATTGCGACAAAAAGAATAGCAGAAATTACTGCTTTTTTGATGTTTTTCTTTTTTATAATTGTCGACCAAATAATGTAAATTGGGATTGTAAGAAAGAAAAACATACCTATCCATTTTGTTCCTGTTGCAAATCCGCTAAATAATGCGGCAAGATAGAAATCCGAACTTAATTTATTGTCATCCTTCACAAGAAAAAAGAATGTTGCAGCAATAAATAGAAAACTAAGGCTGTCGGGATGCCACCATAGGTTATTGAAAACAACCCCGGGTAGAAATAGCAGGAACACAAACAGCAAAAGTGAATTTAGCCTGGATTTGAATTTTGTCTGAGAATATACAAGTAATATTAGGGCAATAGTCATTGGCAATACACTAACCGCTTGGCGAAGAATCGTCATGATTAGAGGGAAATTTGAACTTTCTCCTAACAACCGCAGGGGTAGAATAAGAATTGCCGAATAGGCAAAAAAGGGAAAACCATAAAAATAGTAGTTGTAAAAAAAGAATCTCAAAACAGACTTTTTCAAGGTTTCAGATCTTTCAATCATGTTTAAAATTGGTGATAATTGAGCTGATTCGTCGGGCTCAAAAACAGCGATCATTTGGGGGTCATCTGAGCCTATGGAGTTTGGAAAATAAAATAGAAATAGGTATATTAGCCCAATAATTATTATGGTGATTAAGGTTTTCTTTTCGGTTTTGGACATGAATATTCCTGAAAAATAATTGTAAAATTAATTTATCCCTTATATTTATTGAAAGTATTATCCAGGGATAATTAATGTTCATCTTGCTAATATAAGACAATTTTATCAGGGGTTAATTATATTTGGAAAAGAAAAGTAAAAAAATAAATTTTTCTCAATTTCCGATGATGCGTATATTACTGATAAAGTATGGAAAATCAGCGATGAATATAGGAGCGGGTAAAATGCCCTAAAAGGTTTTTAATCCTCAAAATTGGGATATGTCAGTTTGTGTTCCATTAAAAAATGCTATTTGGGACCCTCTTTATTGTGAGCTAGAATTAATTATGATATATATAAAGTCTTAATATCGGGTCCTTGGATCGGGTATTCACCAACCGAGTTAGCAAATGTTTCTATAATTGCACCAAGCGTAATGATGGCGGATGGTTTGGCAACTGCTTTGATGGTGATGGATGCAAAGAACGGTAAAAAATTGATTGAATCAATGTCAGGATTTGAAGCATATTTAATTACAAAAAATATGGAAAAACTTGTAACTTCGAGTTTTCCAAATAGTTAAAAAGGAAGGAACCAATGAGAATGGGTACAACGGAATTAGTCATTATTTTAATGATTGTCATATTGTTATTTGGGGCTGGCCGAATTGGAAAACTAGCTGGTGAATTGGGAACTGGTATCAAAGCCTTTAGAAAGGGAATTTCGAAGAACGAGAAATAATTGAAAAATAAAAATAATTAGGTTACCAAAGTGGAATAATTATCGGTCTATTGGGGGAAAAACGAAAATTGTAAAACTTTCTCCATAAAATCCATTTTTTCCTGATAATTTGTTCAAAATTTATGCATTTCTACGAAAAATGTCTAGAAATAACTTTTTTCCAGGCGTTTTTGAGAAAATTTAATTTGGATAATGCGCATCTATTTACGGATATATGTGTTTTATATGGTGTTAGATGTCTTATTCACTTTTTGATTTATAGGAGAAATGAAACCATGAAAACATTAGGAAAATGGAGTTACCTGGTTGGTTTGGTAGTCGTCATTGTTACCGCGTTGATCAGTTATACCGCTGATTGGCTTAACCTTGTATTGGTTATCCTGGCAGTCCTCACAGGACTATTTCTTGGTGATACCGAAGAATTGACTAATTATGGTGTTCGATATTTGACACTGTTTGCTGTTGCTGCTGCATTAAATTCTTTCCCATTTTTGGGTGAATATGTAACCACAATTACACACGCAATGCTCGGATTCTTCGGACCAATTGTTCTGACCGTCCTCTTAGTTTTCAACTATAAGCAGGCGATGAATTGGGCAAGAAGTAGCGATTAATTTTTACCCCTTAGATTGATAAAGAGCCACGTTTATTGTGGCTCTTTTTTTGTTAAGTCTGATAAGCTATTCGTAATTTTTAGTGGTTAAATTCAACCATTTAGTTAGCAAATTAGGATCAAATGATTTTCCCATTTCTTTTTTTAATATCTCCCTAGCCTCAGTTACCGATAACGCTGGTCTGTAAATCCGGTCGGATGTAAGGGCATCATATACATCAACGATACTTAGCAAACGTGCTAAAAATGGAATGGATTCGCCATCTAACTGATCTGGATATCCCTTGCCGTCATACCTTTCATGATGAAATCTAATAATTTCGAGCTCTTCGATCATAAATCCGAGACGTTTGCACATTTCATGCCCCGCGACCGTATGTTGTTGAATAATTTTATAATCTTCAATATCAAATTTGCTGGGTTTATTTAAAATATTTTCAGGCACATTGAGTTTTCCGATATCATGTAATATCCCCCCTTGGGCCAAAGCTCTTAATTGCTCTGGTTTTAATCCTAACTCAATGCCAAATTGTACGCTTCCTAACGCAACTCTAAAAGAATGACCTGCGGTATATGGATCCCTAATTTCTGTCGCGCTTATCAATGCTTGAACTTGTGGAGAGATCCCAGCCTCTAGTCTCTCAACCGGGTCAACAGAAAATAAGCCGCTTATCGCGCCTTTCAGTGATCTGCTCAACGAAAATTGATTAATCATGCTAATTACTACTAAAAATAAAGCAATTAGAAGAATAAAATGGTAATACCACCAGCTTGTTTTCCATAAAGTTCCGGTACTGGCAATAAATTGAGCTACACCAATTAATACAGCAATATGGGAAAGACCGAGCTGAAAGGGGAATCGGGAATATAGATAAGATTGCCAATATCGGAAACTACTTAACAAAGCCCAAGTGATACTTACACCTGCAATAAAATAACTAATTGGAGACTCATCAATTGGAATGAAGTTCAATAATTCAGGACGAATAAAAAACAGTGTTGACAGTAGTAATAATATAACGGTATATCCTACGACTAAATATTTCTTTATTCCTGCAATAAATTTTATTATTGGAAGATCACTTGGCTGAGAGGATAACCACATCCAAAAACTCATAAGCAGAAAACTTAATTGAACAGAAATACCCACGACATGGGTAAAGGGCAAAAGGAAACCAGGAGTGCTCAGGCCATGGAGTGAAAAGAAAACAGTTAAGGATATGAAGGCCAAAGAAATAAATATAACTTGTAAATTCCGCAGCCTCATGCCACTGATACCAATTATTATCGCGAATATTGCGGCAATTATTGATGCAGCACTAACGATATAGAAGTGTTCTGTAGGTTTTTCAATCAAAACATCTATATTTGGGGATAGACGGATAAAAATATATATTAATAGTCCAATAATTCCTGACCATAAGGGATTATTTATCTGGGCAACATTCTTTTTGCTTTCATCCATCCACAATTATATGCATAAGAAATCATTTTTTGCAGTAATTTAAGCAGATAAATATTAAGAGGCTAATTGGTTTTGAAACTGAAATAAAAATTGAATTATTTCAATAAGTATTCACCTAGATCAAATCCGACAAATCTTCTCCATAATATTTCAAAATCTTATATAATTATCGACTAAGTGAGAAATTATAAGAGGATTTATGAGCAAAGAAATTTTATTTATTGATTATTTGAAGAAAATTGGATCGAGGGGAAGAACAATGCTTTTACCAGCATTAAATAAAGCCCAGCAGGACTATGGATATATTTCGAAAGAAAATGCAGAAGAATTAAGTACTCATTTAAATATTCCAATGGCAGATATAACTGGAGTTATAGAGTTCTATTCGATGCTCCATTCTAAGCCAACCGCAGAAAAATTTATTCGGGTTTGCGTCAGTCCAGTTTGTGCTTCTAAAGGAGCAAATGCGCTCATTCAGGAAGCAGTTGAGGAATTTAATGCTTCACCAAACGCTTCAGATCCAGAAGGAAAATATTTCCTTGAGCCGGTGGCCTGTTTAGGACTATGCGATTTTGCACCCTCAGCTTTGGTGGGTGAAAATCGAGTTGGACATGCAACAATTGAGAAATTGCTCACTCCTCCTGAGGAGGTTATTAGCGAAGTATCTGGTTCTAACCGAGTGCTGACAACTCGCGTTGGAAATATTGATCCCCTAAACATCAATGAATATACTAGCAAGGAAGGTTTTGATGGATTAAAAGCCGCTTTAAAAAATTCACAACAAGAAGTTCTAGAAATTGTGAAATCTTCTGACCTAAAAGGTCGCGGCGGGGCTGGGTTTCCTACTGGGATCAAATGGGAAGGAGCAGCAAATGCGGGCGGGGATGAAAAATATATCATATGCAATGAAGATGAATCTGAACCAGGAACCTTTAAGGACCGGGCCTTATTAGCAGGGGATCCTTATAGCATCATCGAAGGGATGATAATTGCTGGTTATGCAGTAGGGGCAGAAAAAGGGTTTATGTATATACGGGGTGAGTACCCCCGGGCATTCCAGATACTGGAAGAAGTAATTAAAGTTGCTGAGGAAAATCATTATCTGGGCAAAAATGTACTAGGAAAAAATTTTAGTTTTAATATAGAACTCCGCAGTGGAGCAGGGGCGTATATTTGCGGGGAAGAAACAGCATTATTTGAATCGATCGAAGGTAAACGTGGTTTCCCTAGAATTAAGCCACCATATCCAACCACACATGGTTTGTTTGGAAAACCGACCGTTATCAATAATGTGGAGACTTTTGCAAATGTGCCATTATTATTCCGCATAGGTGAAAAAGAGTATAAATCGATGGGAACAAAAGCAGCACCCGGACCTAGATTATTCAGTGTATCTGGAGATGTTGTAAAACCTGGCATTTATGAGATTACACATCCTGTAAGCTTGCGGGAATTAATTTATGACCTTTCAGGAGGCATTCCAAAAGGTCGTAAGTTGCAGTCGGTTTTATTGGGGGGAGCTGCTGGAAAATTTGTGCACCCTGATGAAATTGATCTAACCTTAAGTGTTGAGGGGACCCAAGCGGAAGGTCATTCTCTGGGGTCAGGAGCTGTGATGGTTTTTGATGATCAACAAAATATTGGAGAAATTCTTAGTTCGCTAAGCCATTTCTTTTCACATGAAAGTTGTGGGAAGTGTTTCCCCTGCCAACTTGGCACTCAAAGACAAGCTGAGATCATTGATCGAATGAAAATAGGGGAGACACTGCCTGGAGATCTTGAAAGGTTAAAGGATGTGGGGTGGACGATGACAGACGCCTCCCTATGTGGTCTGGGTCAAACCGCTGGTTTAGCAGTGTTGAGCGCGATTGAAATTTGGCCTAATATATTTGAGGAGGGAAATAATGGTTAAGAAGGGCAATGTGTCTATTAAGATTAATGACCAGGATATTGAGGTAGATGGAAAATTGACCCTAATGGAAGCTATCTCCCAAGCAGGTGAAAATACCCCTGTGATCTGTTTCCATGAAGCCACAACACCTGAGGGACTTTGTAGGCTATGTGTAGTTGAAGTGGACGGTTGGCGAGTTTTGGCCCCAGCATGTATTACGCAAGTTAGTGATGGGATGGTAATTCACACAAATTCTGACAGAGTCACAAGGTCTCGAAGAACAATATTAGAGATGCTCAATGCCAGCACAGATTTATCGCAGGCAAATGAGATTAAAGGGCAAATAGCGACATATGGGGTAGATAGGAATAGATTCCCAGGTGCAGTTCGACGGAACTATGAAGTTTTAGATGATAATCCTTTTTATGTCCGTGATTACGATAAATGTATCCTCTGTTGGCGGTGTGTGCAGGCTTGCGGAGATGATCTTCAATTTACTTATGCCCTTTCTGTTGGGGGACGGGGATATGAAACGAAGATTGCAACCTCCTATGC
>JABJGH010000031.1 GCA_018662365.1 Chloroflexota bacterium
AGAATGAAAAAATGGCAAAATTACTTCGGATTAGGCGTAGCGCTTTTAGCCATTCTTGGTATCACGCTCTGGCCTACAATTACTGGAAATGCATATAACCGTGAAGTGGCATTCAATATTTTACGGGTGATCGCATTAGCCTCCTCATTAAATATCTTGTTAGGTTATACCGGATATGTGAGCTTTGGGCATATTGTATTTTACGGATTTGGTGGATATGTTGGATTCTTCTTCATCACTGCTGTAGGTTGGTCACTATGGCCCGCGATGTTGGCTGGAGGTATCTCAGCTGGATTGCTCGCTTATTTGTTGGGAAAGGCGGTGCTAAGGTTGCGAGGGGCATATTTTGCTCTGGCAACCATTGGTGTGAATGAAGCAATGCGAGCCTTCATCAATAATTTTGAACCTTTTGGTGGCCCGGTTGGGATGACGATGAACTTTAGTGTTTACCAGGATTATGGCGGCCCGCTCGAAGCATTATCAATGGCTTTTTATGTTATGGCTGGAATAACGGCCCTGGTAATCATCACTAGTTATTTAGTGCGTTCTTCAAAATTTGGATTGGGTTTGCTGGCAATTCGCGAAGATGAGGATGCCGCAGAGGTGATGGGTGTGATTGCTCCAAATGCTAAAACATGGGCATATGTATTATCTGCAATTTTCCCAGGGATCATCGGAGTTTTATTCTTTTTCAAACAGGGGAATGTTGAACCTCAGCCTGCCTTTTTATTGCATACCTCTATTGAATGGTTGGTAATGGTGATGCTGGGTGGACAGGGAACGGTGTTAGGCCCAATGCTTGGAGCTTTTGGTTATCAACAAATGAGAGGGTATCTGCTCACGAATGATTTCTTTAAGAATATCCAACTAAGTGTGTCAGGTGGCCTATTATTGGTGGTCGTTTTATTTGTGCCAGCTGGGGTAATTGGTTGGATTCGTCAGAGATTTCCAAGACTGCGGAGGATTCTGCAATGATATTAGACGTGAAAAATTTATCAAAAAGGTTTGGTGGTCTGGAAGCATTATCTGATGTAACTTTCGAATTGCAAGAAAGTGAGATCTTGGGATTGATCGGTCCAAATGGGGCGGGTAAAACCACGATGTTTAATTGTATTAATGGGGTTTACGGTCCTACTGGTGGAACCGTAACATTTAACGGTGAAAATACGACCAATTTGAAAACTTATTTCATGGCTCGTAAAGGATTGGCACGTACCCATCAGATCGTGAAGCCATTGAATGAATTATCTGTACTCGATAATGTGATGATCGGCGCTTGTTTTGGTGGAGAAGGTGTGACCCTGAAAAAAGCTGCTGTCATTGCGCAAGAAGTATTAGACTTTTTGCGAATTGGCGATCGTTCCGATCAATTGGCTGGAAGTTTAAACGTTGGTCAGAAAAAACGTTTAGAAATCGCCCGAGCATTGGCATCTCGCCCAAAACTCCTGTTATTAGATGAAGTCCTTGCAGGATTAAATCCATCGGAAATTTCTGAAATGGTTAATACGGTTAAGGAAATTCGTGATCAGGGAGTGTCGATCATTATGATCGAGCATGTGATGCATGCAATCATGAATGTTTCGGACAGAATTATTGTTTTGGACTATGGAAGACTGATCGCCGAAGGATCTCCTCAAGAAATTGCAAATAATGAAAGTGTGATCGAGGCTTATCTTGGTGATCCGAAATTGGCCGAAAAATTAATGCAAACGATGGATTAATGGAGGTAGATTATGGCTATTTTAGAAATTAAGAATATCGCCTCTGGTTACGGCGAAGTACAGATATTATGGGGCGCTGAGATGTTTCTGAAAGAAGGGAAACTCACCTCCTTAGTGGGAGCGAATGGGGCTGGAAAAACCACGATGTTACGTACGACGATGGGTGAAATCAAACCCTGGGAAGGAAAGGTATTTTTTGAAGGACAAGATGTGAGTGGATTTTCAGCACATGAAATGGCAGATAGAGGACTGATATTGGTGCCTGAAGGACGACAGCTTTTCACGGATATGACCGTATTTGAAAACTTAGAGATGGGTGCATCTCCGAAGCGGGCAAGACCATTTGTGGATCGAAATCTAGAAAAGGTTTATCACATGTTCCCAAGACTAAAGGAAAGAGCGGATCAGAAATCTGGAACTTTGAGCGGTGGAGAACAGCAAATGTTAGCGGTTGGCCGTGGCATTATGGCAGAACCAAAAGTGTTAATGTTTGATGAACTTTCTTTGGGGTTGGCGCCAGTATTGGTATTGGATCTTTTTGAATCCCTTATTGAGCTGAAAAAAGAAGGATTGACAATGTTATTGGTCGAGCAAAATGTGCAAATGGCATTGGCGGTGAGTGATTATGGGTATGTGTTGGCTCATGGGAAGGTGGACCTGCATGGTCCAAGCCGAGAGTTGATGAATGATGAAAAAGTTAGAGAAGCTTATTTAGGGCTTTAGAGAAATTAAAATTTAAAAGAGGATGGCGTAGTTGCGTCATCCTTTCTTTTAATTAGGATAGATTTAGTATAATTATTATCGAAGAGCGTAGGTGACTATTGTTTAAGTGTTGGGATGATATGAAATGCGTTTGAAATTGGAGCAATTTTATAAAAGATGGCGAAGGGATCTTGGATTGCAGATCCTCTCGGTATACGCGATATTTTTATTCCCCATTTTGATCTATGGGGGAATATTTGATTATGTAGCGGGGGAAAGACTGCGTAATGATGCGATGGCGGCTGATCTATCTTTGTCAAGGGCTATTGCCCAGGAGACAGATACGATCTTAACCAGTGCATTATATGCGGTGGAACAATTAGGGAATTACCCCGGTGTGATCACTGTAGATGAGACGGCGATGCAGTCCTTATTTAGTGAATTTTTCACTGTTCGATTGGACGTCAATTTGGTCTATCGCTTAGATGGCACGGGACTAATGGTTTACCATTATCCCGAGGGGCCAAGTTCGACATTGGGGAATGATTTCTCTTTTCGTGATTACTACCAAAAAGCATTGATTTCCAAAGAGCCGTTAATATCGTTGGGAAGAATTTCTCCTACAACTGAGCAAGCAGTGGCAACTGCGGTGTTCCCCCTTTGGGAGGGGGATGAATTTATTGGATTGGTCGGCACAAATATGAGGTTAAGTTCTTTTAGTGAAACCTTGTCCAGTATTGCAATGGATTATCGTCCCGAACAGCAATTTGAAGTGCTGATATTAGATGCCGGGGGGAAGGTTATTGCCCATCCGGACGCTGAAAAGTTATTAATGGATGTAAGTGATTTGTTTCCAGGAATTGCAGATGAATTCCATGCGGGGGAGGGGGGTAATTTTATTAAGGATAATGGCGCAGGGATAGAATATCTATATAGTCTCGTACAAATTCCAAAATCTAATTGGGCAGTTTTGGTGGGACGACCCACTTCCATTGCCTTCACGGCTTCAAATTCTTTACATCAAAGCTTGATCGTGTTAGTTGTTGTTTTTGCGGGAACTGGATTGTTTTTCTGGCAAACCTTGTCACGAAGAATGCTCAAGCCAATTGAATCCTTGGCATCCTACAGCCGTGCGATAGGGACTGACAGCGAATATTCAGATGAGGAAATTGAAAATCTCAGTCTCCGGTATGATCAGATGGGGCATTTGACCCGGAGTTTTCAAAGAATGCATTCGGATATGCAAGATAGATTGAATGAATTGGCGATTCTTTTGGATACAAGTTCTGCGGTGGTGTCCACATTGGATTCAAAAGATGTGTTGAATCGAATCCTTGAACAGGTGGAGCGCTTATTGGGCTTCAATATGTCTTCAATTATTGCCTTAGATAAAGAAAAGAATGATTACCGGGCAGTTTCAAGTTTGGGATTGTCCCCTGAATATGCTGAAAATATTGTGATTGCGAGGGATGAATCTAGTTCTCTAACGATGCGGGCGATTAAATTAGGAAAACCCATTCAAATAAATGATTCTGAATTTAATTTAGATTTTGAACCTTACCGAGAAAGGGCTAAAAAAGAAGGGTATCGCTCTTTTGTGGTGATCCCCTTAAATACTGTGCATTCAAACCCTGCGGCATTGGTGGTTTATAGCCCTAACCCAAAGGCTTTTAGTGAACGCGAATTAAGTTTGCTTTCAAATTTTGCTAATCATGCGACGATGGCGATTGAAAATGCAGATTTGTATTCACGAAGTGACGCTCGATTGCAGGAAGAGAAACGTCGGTTGGAATCCTTAATCAATTCAATGGAAAGTGGACTGTTGTTGGAAGATCTTGATGGCCAGGTGTTATATGCAAATCCAATTGTTTATGAACTTGCTGGGGTGTCTCCTGGAAAGTTGATCGGGGAACCCGTTCGAACTTTTTACAGAAATCTATTAGAGAACACTTTAGATGCGAGTTTGGTTCGAGAGGTTTTAGAAGATTTCATTGAGAATGATAAAGAACGTTTTTCTGTGGATATTGCCTTTAATAAAGATGATTCGACGCAATATATTCGGATGCAAGGATTTGTGGTCACTGATTTTAAAGATAACGTGATTGGACGTGGACAATTTTTCCGAGATATTACAAAAAGATTGGAATTGGACCGAATGAAATCGAGTTTGATCGCGACAACCTCCCATGAGTTGAGAACCCCGTTGGCAGCGATAAAGGGGTATGCAACAACCTTGCTGGCCGAAGACGTTGAGTGGGATCGAAATTCTCAAAATGAATTTTTGGAGATCATATCGATGGAAGCGGACAGACTGGGGGACTTGGTTGGAAATTTGTTGGATATGTCACGAATTGAAGCCGGTGATCTCGCTCTATCGCGGATGACTACACAAATCGCACCCATCGTTGAACTTGCGATCAAGCGAGCCTACCCTCGGCCGAATAGAGATCTTTTAGAAATTAGTATCGCAGATGGGATAAAAATGGTTTATGCAGACGGCCAGCGCATTGAAGTGGTATTAAGAAATTTAATTGAAAATGCGGTCAAATATGGTGGGAAGGATTCTCCGATCTCAATCAATGTGATTGAGGAAGATAATGAAGTCATTTTTTACATCCAAGATCGGGGGCCTGGCATTCCTGAACTAGAACAGAAAAATGTGTTCAGTAGTTTTTACCGAATGGAGCGCCATCGATCAGAACAAGTTTCTGGGGTAGGATTAGGACTAGCCATTAGTCGGGGTTTTATCGAAGCCCATAATGGGCGAATCTGGTTTGAACCGGTAGAAATGGGCACTTGTGTGGCATTTTCACTACCGTTAGTAATCACTGAAGAAGAAGGGGAGATCTAGATAATGATCATTGGAGCTGATTTATGAGTAATAATCGAGTATTAATTGTAGATGATGAAGACTCATTATTGCGGTTCATGAAGCGCAATCTTGAGGTTAGGAACTTTAAGGTTCATTCTGCTTCAAATGGATTGGAAGCGTTAGCGATTTTTGAAAAGGAATCGATTGATTTAATCATATTAGATGTGATGATGCCTCATATGGATGGTCTGGAAACATTGAGCAGGATCAGGGAATATTCAAAGGTGCCAATCGTTGTTTTATCTGCTTTGGGAGAAGAGCAAGACAAGGTGAAAGCGCTAAATTTGGGTGCAGACGATTATCTGACGAAACCCTTTGGTGTAGATGAATTATTGGCAAGGGTGCACGCCGTGATTAGGCGGTCGAGTTGGGTGGAATTTGCGAATGCACAGGGGCAGGTCGTTCAAGGTGATCTGGTCGCAGACCTTGATCGGCATGAAATTCAGGTTAGAGGTGAGGTTGTAGATTTTACGCCAACAGAGTTTAATTTATTGGTGTTTTTTATGCGCAATACAAATAGGCTGCTAACACATGAAAGAATTTTGAAGGCGGTTTGGGGGCCAGAATATGGGCAGGAAGCAGAATATCTAAGAGTTTATATTGGACGTTTGCGCCAAAAGATTGAGGTTGACCCGATAAAACCCCGCTATTTGAGAACTGAGAGAGGGGTTGGTTATATATATGATGGAGGAACCTCCTAAAATTATTTATTTTTATTTTTTTATTATTCTAAAAATTGTTCTGCATAATGACAGGCAACCTTATGTCCGGGAAGCAGTTCTCTAAGGAACGGTTCTTCTTCCGAACAACGAGCCTCGGCAATAGGGCAGCGGGGGTGGAAACGGCAGCCGGAGGGAGGATTGATCGGATTGGGGATTTCCCCTTCGGGCATTTCTTCCGTGCGTCTTTGGTGCGGATCGGGGATAGGAACTGCGGCTAAGAGAGCTTGGGTATAGGGATGAAGGGGTTTTGAATAGACATCTCGTAAATTTCCCTCTTCGGCCATTTTGCCTAAATAAAGAATCCCAATTCGGTCACAAATATATTTAGCTGTGGCGAGATCGTGGGTAATGAAAAGGTAAGTTAAATTTAATTCAGTCTTTAGCCGGACCATTAGATCGAGGAGCAAGGCTCTAACACTTACGTCTGCCATGGCGATCGGTTCGTCTGCTAAAACCAATTCAGGAGTTGTGATCAATGCACGAGCGATTACGACACGTTGGCGTTGCCCACCGGAAATTTCATGGGGATATTTATTCACAAAATAACTGGCGGGAGATAATCCAACTCTTTCGAGATGCTCTTCCATCATTTTGCGATGATTTGCTTTTTTACCAGGAAAATGTATTTGTAATGGGTGAGAAACTGCTTCCCCAACTGTCATGCGCGGGTTTAAAGAAGCAGTAGGATCTTGGAACATGACCTGCATGCGTCTTCGCAATTTGCGCATTTCTTCATTTGAGAGAGAACTGAGGTCAATACCATCAAAAATAACGGTTCCCTCAGTGGGTTTTTCCAATCCAACTACCAAGCGGCCAATGGTGGTCTTTCCACTACCACTTTCGCCGACGAGTCCAAATACTTCCCCTTCTTTGATATTAAAGGTGACCCCATCTACCGCCCGGACATATTCAGGTTCGCGAGAGAGGAGGGTGTCAATTATTCCACCACGTAGATGAAAATATTTTTTTAGATCTTTTACTTCTAAGAAATTTTTCTTTTCTTTTTTAATAGAATTCTCGGTCATGATACTTTTCCATCTAAGCTCATTTCTTTATTAGGATGATCTTGGTATAACCAGCATTGGACAAAGCGTCCTTCGGTAGTTTCTTGTAATACAGGAATCTCTTGAGAGCAGATCGGCATTACATCGGGACAGCGAGGGTGGAATCGGCAACCGGTAGGGGGATTTGAAAGATTGGGGGGTTCACCGGGCATCTTATATAATTCTTCGCGTTCATCCAAAATGGTCGTGGGTACCGATTGCAACAAACCTCGGGTGTAAGGGTGTTTAGCATCATCGAAAAGATCCATGACCGGACTAATTTCTACGATATGGCCTGCATACATTACCGCAACACGATCGGCAATCTGGGCGACGAGGGCAATATTATGGGTAATCAAGATAATCGAGATTCCGAATTCATCCCGAATTTCTTTGAGTTGATCCACAAGTTTGGCTTCTACGATCACATCTAATGAGGTGGTAGCTTCATCGGCAACGATAAGGTTGGCATTTAAGACTAAACCAAGACTGATCATTACGCGTTGGCGCATACCGCCAGAAAGTTGGTGAGGATATTCATCGATACGTTGTCGCTGAATGCCAAGGCGTTCAATCAAGGCTTGAGTTCGTTCCAATGCACTTGCTTTTTTCTCTTTGGGTTCGTGGGTATGGATAGTTTCTAACAGATGGTCAGAAATTCGCTGAACTGGATTAAGAGAAGTCATGGGATCTTGAAAGATCATACTGATCTCGCTACCCCGGCGTTTTCTCATTTCGTTCTCTGAGAGTTTAAGGAGGTCGACATCATTGATCCAAAGTTCTCCAGAAGAAATTTTCCCGGGTTTGGCGATCATGCGCATCATCGCTTTACCTAAAGTGGATTTTCCACAACCGGATTCCCCAACCAAGCCCAATATTTCCCCTTTTTTTAGATCAAATGAAACTTGATCGACAGCGTTTACTACACCAGAGCGGGTGTGGTATTCGACGACCAAGTCTTTTACCTCGAAAAGGTTTTCATTATTTTGCATTGTCTTATTTCCTTAATAAACGAGGATTTAGTATTTCGCTCAGGCCTTCCCCAAGAAGGCTAAAGCCGGTTGCCACAAGGGTAATCATTAAACCAGGGAATGTGATCAACCACCAACGACCGGAGACCAAATAAGCATGGCCTTTACTGATGTCATAGCCCCAATCAGGAATATCTGGGGGTAATCCTAACCCGATGAAGCTCAAACCAGCCTCGGTGAGGATGGCATCAGCTACATTGAGGGAAAAAACGATGACGATAGAAGGAATGACATTGGGCAAAATATATTGTCGGAGAATACTTGCTGGGGTAGCGCCTAGACTTCGGGCCGCATCCACATAAAGTTCTTCTTTGACGGATAATACCTGTCCTCTGACCACTCTGAAAAAAGTGGGGATGTATATGACCGAAACGGCGACAGCGACGTTAATCAAACCGGGGCCTAACATGGCGACCATTGCGATTGCAAGTAATAATCCAGGGAAGGAATATATACTGTCCATTAATAGGGAGATTACACGATCTGTTGTGCCACTGATGAAACCGGATATTAAACCAAGGGTGACTCCGATGACGGAGGATATCAAGGCTGAGGAGAGGGCAACAGTCATAATAGTCCGTGCCCCCCAAATGATACGGCTGACAATATCTCGCCCTAGATTATCAGTACCCATAGGGAAATTGACACCGTAACCTTCAGAAAAAACTTCTAACCCGGGATTCTCTGAAAGCAATTCAGGGGTTTCTTGCTCTGCAACAAAAATGAGATTGACCTGATTGGATAACAAACCGGTGACCATTTCTTCATGGGATTGGAATTGATTCCTCACGGCTCCCAGCTGGTCGACGACCTTTATGCTATTGGTATTTCTGGTTACCCCGATCTCGACACCGGCTAAATCCTCTGAAGGGGCTTGAGCAGATTCTCCTGCTCTACCAACCAAGGCTTGTTTTCCCTGGCCAGGAGGAATAAAAGGACCACCGACAAAACCATTAGGGTCATAGGGGGCAAGGACGGGGGCAAAAATTGTCATGAGAATGACCACTACCAAAATTAGCCCACCAAAAGTAGTGATATACCATTCGGTTCCGTACCAGGTTCTGCTGCGCCAAATACGTCTGATCAGGCCTACCTTTTCATCAATAAGTGGAGGAGTAGGTTCTTGTGTGGATTGATTATTAGAAATTGTCATGTTTTAGTACCGAATCCGGGGGTCGATAAACCCATAAAGAATATCTACAAATAAACTAAAGCCAGCTACAAGTACGGCGAAAAATAAAATACTTGCTTGGACAGTCGTGAAATCTCTGTCAAATATGCGGTCGACCACCAACCTGCCTAAACCTGGCCAGGAAAATGTGGTTTCGGTGAGAATTGCTCCGGCTAATAAGATGGCAAATTGAAGACCCAATAGAGTAACAATTGGTATAAGTGCATTTCGTAATCCATGGCGGAAAACGAGAGTTTTTTCATGTAAACCGCGGGCTCTTCCGGCAACAATATAGTCTTCCTCAAGTACTTCGAGCATATTCGCTCGGGTTAAGCGGGTGAATATGCCTGCTAAAATTAAGCCTAATGTGAGGGAAGGCATGATGAGATGCCGAATGGCATCTTTTAATAAAGCCCAATCCTGGGTGAGAATCGCATCAATCGTATAAAGTCCAGTAATTGTGACATCTGGAGTCATCCCTGCGCTTAACCTTCCTGCGACCGGGAGTAAACCCCATTTGGCTCCAAAATTCATTTGGAGAATAATGCCTAACCAAAAAATTGGCAGGGAATATAAAACGATACTTAATATCCTAATCGTATAGTCGGCTGCAGTTTTTCTTTTTTGTGCCGCATAGACTCCTGAAAAAATGCCGACGCCAACAATAACAAACATACTATAAAAAGCCAATTCCACAGTAGCGGGAAAAAAGGTTTTTATCTCATCCACGACGGGTCTGTCGCGGGTCATGGATTCACCAAAATCAAAGCGGACCAATCCGGAAACGAACTCAAAATATTGTTCTGGAAGTGGTTTATTTAATCCTAGGGTTTCTCGGAAGGCTTCTAATTGTTCTTCAGATGCACCTTCTCGCAGAACCGCTAAGGCTGGATCACCTGGTAAAACTCGAAGCACAAAAAATACCACCGTGACCAAAATCAAGATCATCGGAATGGTCAATAAGATGCGCATAAAAATATAACGCCGGAGTCCAGGGGTCATATTTACCTCTGTAATTAGTATTTAAAAAAGGACTAGGGATTCGAGCGGATTAAAAATCCGCCCGAACCCTAGAATTAGATCTGTAAAACTTAGCTAATTATTCTCTATTCTTTATCAACTAAGAAATAGTGGAATAAAGCTAATGGGTCAAGGGTTACGCCTGAAATGCCATCATTGTAAGCAACAAATAATGAACCTTGTGCAAACGGAACCATTGGGCTTTGGGTAACCCAAAGATCTTGAAGATCACCCAATACCGCAATACGGGCTGCTTCGTCACCTTCACTGGCTTGTTCAGTAATGAGGGCAGAAACATCATCGTTTACGAAGCCTGGAGGACCAGCTGCCCAGGTGCCAGGAACGAATGGACCAACGTAGTTATCGGAATCCAAATAATCTGGATACCAACCGTAAAGGGCTACTGGTGTTTCACCAACTCGACCTGCGTCTCGGTAAGCTCCCCATTCTAAGAATTGGAGGCTAACTTCAACTACGCCACTTGCTTCGAACTGTGATTTCATGATCGCGGCAATATCAGCTTCTGTGTCACCGTAGTGAGTGGGGCTGTACCAGAGATCCATAACCAATGGGTTGTCAGCAGTGAATCCAGCGGAAGCCAAAAGGGCTAAAGCTTCGTCCATGTTTTCTGAACCTTCATAAGAAGGTTTGTGGCCTAAGAAGCCTACAGGAACCATTGAGTTAAGAGGTACTTTTGTGCCTTGGAAACCAAGGTCGGCAAGCTCTTGTCGATCTAGAAGTTTGGCTAAGCCAAGTCGAACGTCGGCGTTGTCAAATGGTGCGAAATTGGTATTGAAAACGATATATCGAATTTCTGTACCAGGTTGTGAATCTACAGTTACGCCATCAACTGCGCGCATTGCATCAGTATCTGCAGGGGAAAGACTCTTCCAAGCAATGTCGATCTCGCCGGTTTGAAGGGCAAGGGCCATTGTGGAGGAATCAGCAAAGTAACGAATGATAACTTTGGATTCTACTGGTGCTGTTCCGTAGTAGGATTCGTTAGCAACGAGTACGAGTTCTTCACCTTCGGTGAAGGATTCGATCACATATGGGCCAATACCACCAGCCGTTAATGTCGTTCCGGCTGAGTCAGCGGAATAAACATTAGGGTTGAGGATCTTCCATACATTTGTGGCAACCAATTGAGGTGAAAATGCAAAATTATCTGCAAAGGTCACTGCAACGGTCATATCGTCAATTTTTTCCACGCCGGTTGTGTATGCGGAATAAAGGAAGCCAGCATTTTCACCTTCGGCTGCGTCAACTACAGCAACTCTCTCTAGGGAGAAGACTACAGCGTCTGCATTAAAGGGAGTGCCATCGGGGAAGGTTACACCTTCTCGTAGATGGAATGTATAGACTAAGCCATCATCACTGACATCGTAGCTTTCGGCTAATGCAGGATAAACAGCGCCTGCTCCACCTTCAACACTGTTGAGGAGGCCATCTGCAATGTTGTGGAAAATTTCCCAGTCATGGAAACTGTAAACCCAGGCGGGTTCAAAGCTTGTCCAGCTGTCGGTGGTACCAACAACTAATGGGGATTCTTCCATGTCATCCATTGCATCGTCGTCTGCGGCATCATTGTCAGCTGCATCATTATCCATGGCATCATTATTGTCTGCATGGTTGGCATCGTTGTTGTTCATTGCATTGTTATTGGCGTTATTATCTGTGTTTCCGCCACCACAAGCTGCAAGCACGAGGGCTGACATTAACAACAGAGTTAATAAAACTAAAAACTTTTGTTTCTTCATTCTCGGTACTCCTATGTAAATCTGGTCTAAAAAGTCATGTACTTAGTTGTGCTTATCTTAGTTTTTGTTACCTTATATGACCTCCTAATTGAATCAAATTTGTTAATTTTTAATTATAAGTTGTTCTGATGGTATTGTCAATTAAGAATATTTTTGTAATTGGGAATAATTTTATGAGTATAGGTGGAAGTACTAGGTAGAGGTAATGCAGGAAATTTTGTGTAAAATGGGGATTAATATTAATTAAACAATGCTTAAAATCAATAATAATTTAAGGGGTTTAACTTATAAATACTAAATTAATCCTAAGTCTTTTGCTTTTACCACAGCTTGGGTTCGGTCATTTGCATTTAATTTACTAAGAATGCTAGAAACGTAATTTTTTACGGTGCCCTCAGCTAAAAATGTTCGATCAGCGATCTCTCGATTGGTCAAGCCCTGGCCAATCAATTGCAATATATCTAGTTCACGAGTTGATAACGGATCTAAGATTTCTTCACCAGCCCTTCGGGGGTTGGGGGCTAAGCGGGCAAATTCTGCCACCATTTTTCGCGCCACTGACGGTTCAATTAATGCCCCACCGGCAAAAACGGTTCTGATGGCGTCCGCTAATTCTGGACCGGATACATCTTTTAATAGGTAACCTAAGGCACCAGCACCTAGGGCTTCGAATACGAAATGGTCATCGTCAAAGGTGGTGAGGATAATGATTAATGCATTGGGTGAATTCTTAAGCAGAGTTCGGGTTGCTTCGACCCCATCCATCTCTGGCATTCGGATGTCCATTAAAACTACGTCTGCGGGATGATCGGCATATTTCTCAATAGCGATCTGACCATTTTCTGCCTCGGTGATCACTTCAAGATCGGGTTCTAATTCAAGCAAGGTGCGAAGACCATCACGCATTAGCCTTTGGTCATCTACGATCATAAGTTTGATCTTAGCTGACATTTATTTCTGTCTCCAGGGGGAGGGAGATGATAATTTGGGCTCCGCCGCCAGGTCTTGTTTCGAAAAAACATTCCCCGTTTAGTTGTGCGATCCTTTCACGAATACCCCGAATACCGAACCCTTGTACCTTTTCAATTGATCCGCTACCTTTAATATTCTTGAAGCCTTTTCCATCATCCCCAACTGAAAGTTTGATCGACTTATGAGAATTTTCAAATTGCACCCATACTTGTTTTGCATTGGCATGCCGCTGCACATTTGTGAGGGATTCTTGGACGGTACGGTAGAGAGCTAATCGATAATTATCAGAAAGTGGAGGAAAATTTTCAGGTATTAACAAATTTACTGTTAGTTCAGTTGCATTTTCAAAATCAATAATAAGACTTTTAATTGCCTGATGAAATTCAAGGCCGGTTTCTAAGGGTTCCCGCAGGGTAGCAACAGATTGACGGAGATCCACTAGAGCTTCTTTGACCTGATTTCTGGCAGTTGAAACCATTTCTTCTGCCCGGGCTGAGTCTTTCTGTATGAGCCGTTGGGCTCCTTCAAGCTGGACTGATGAAACCGTCAATCGATGCCCGAGGGCATCATGCATTTCTCTTGCCATGCGATTACGTTCTTTTGCCACGGCCAATTGTTCTACCTGGAGAATATTTTCTTGTAATTGTTGATGCGCGGTTTGCAAATCGGTTAGGAGTTGATCGCTTTTTGCGGTCGCTTTTTGTGCATTCATTAAGGCCCGACCAAATATGCCAAAAAACATATATCCGCCACTATATACAATTGCAGTTAGAAAACCCCCGGTAATGTCCCCTACGTTTATAAAGGCAAGAGCGCTTAATCCTGCTAGTAGTAATATCCAAAGATAGGAAAGGGGGCCGGACAGCAGCATCATCGCTTGGGCACTAATCACAAAAAATAGGATCTGGTATATACCCGGATTTACATCCATGAAAAAGAAAAGAGACCCTAGGAGGGTAAAAAGGCTGAGGTAAATAATATTATTTTTTTGTGATCTCCCATCCATATGGAAGGACATGAGGATAAAGATGAGAATAAAATTGATCAATATGGGCCAAAGGGGGGTATCATCGGAGCGGGTAAGAAGTGCTCCAATGGCAACGGAGAGCAGGGTGAAATATCCGGTGAAATTTATGCCCCCATCACTAGTCTTTTTCTTTTCTTTGTTCATAACTCCATTGTACCTTTTTTCGATTTAAACCACATAAATTTAATTGAATTAAGGCAGGGATTGAAATTATCCCTGCCTTAATTTTTTAAATGCCTAGGGGATATTAGTCTTGAAATCGGAAACGCCATAAAGCGAAGGCGAAGAAGATGAGTCCAAAGGCAAATAGTATTCCAGTTTCATTGAGGATCGATTGAACGCTCAAACCTCGGACGATCACATCTTGGAAGCCAGATAATGCCCAATAATGGGGGGAAACTTTTGCGATATTTTGCATAGCCTCGGGCATTGCGAATGAGGGAACCATCACGCCACCGAGGGCTGCTAAGGTTAGGGCTAACATGGTTGAAAGTCCACCAATCTGTTCGGGCGTTTTGCCCATTGTTGCGACCAATAAACCGAGTCCAGTTGCGGCGGCTGCTGTGGAAATTGTAAGGAGGATCAGGGCTAGGGGATCTTGCCCAAGATTCATATCAAAGACCAATTTGCCGACGGTGAACATGCTGGCAACTTGGATCAAGTTGACAATGTAGTAGGGAACCAATTTTCCGAGGAGTAATGCCTGGCGGGCGAGGGGGGCGACTAATAGTCGGCGAAAGGTGCCATCTTGCTTTTCGGATAGGATGCTGGTGGCCAATACTTGGACAATGAAGAAGACACCAAAGATGGTGTACCCAGGTACGTTTTGTTCAATTGAAGTCGGATACTGCGGCACTCTGTATGAAGATGGAGCGACCTGTTCAAAGCGAACTCCTAAATTGGCGTCACTCACAAAGTCTCCAGTGGCCATGTTTTCCACAAAAGTATTCCCAACAGATGTTATGAATCCAGCTTGTTCGGCGGGAGATTCTGCAGCCATTTGATCAAAGCCGTTCAACAGGCGGTCTGGTAATTGTGCAAATGAGATCATGCTTTGGATAAAACCTTCTACCGAGCCACGGATGGGGGCGAGGAATTGTGTGCTGGTGGAAGGGTCAGCGATAAATTTGACTACCGCTTCCATACTGTTTGGGTCTGATGTTGCTGCCAAGATCTGATCGCTAAAATTCTCAGGGAAGATAATGGCTACATTGTATTCACGGTCTTCGATCAATTTGTCAGCAAGGGTGTAATTGAGGGTTTTCCCTTCGAATTCTTGTACTGCATCCATGCCATCTATTGCAGCTAGATTGGTAATAACTTCTTCAGCCAGGTCGCCTTCATCTAAATTTACGACCAAAAGTTCAACAGGTTTATCGGTCGTGCCGACGGAATACATATCTCTTTGGGCGAAGCTCATCACGAGGATGAACATGACGGGCATGAGGAATAAGGAGATCATTCCTCCACGGTCTCTTACAAGCACTTTTAGGTCTTTAATTGTTATTGCTAAAATTTGGTTTAACATGATATTTTCCTTTTAGTTTGTTTAGTCTCTTAGCTTGCTGCCGGTGAGATGAATAAAAACGGTTTCTAAATTAGGTTCAAGAATTTCAAGGGAAGTTACAGTGGCATCTAATTTGCTTGTTATCTCTAAAACACTCACCAATGCTTCTTGGGCCCGGGTCGTTCGAATAATTAATTGGTTTTCCTGAACTTGAATATCTTTTATGGTGGATAATTTTAGGGATTCTTTCTGGACCGATTTCAATTTTCCATTCAATAAGCCAACTTTGAGGAGACCACCACCCATACTGCGGATCAATGAATTGGGAGTATCTAAGGCGATGATTTTGCCTTGATCTACAATTGCGACACGATTACATAACCGGTCGGCTTCTTCCATGTAATGGGTGGTGTAGAGGATGGTCAGGCCAGCCCTATTAAGTTTTCCCACACTTTCAAAAATTGCGTTTCGACTTTGGGGATCGACACCAACTGTGGGTTCGTCGAGAAATAAAATTTCTGGTTGATGTAATAAGCCTGCAGCAATATTGATGCGGCGTTTCATTCCGCCAGAATAGGTGTCAATACGATCCTTAGCTCGATCTGTCAGACCAACGATCTCTAATACTTCGGCAACTCTTTCTTTAAGTACCTTGCCATTTAGGTTGTAGATTCGACCAAAGAAAATGAGGTTGTCGTAGGCGGATAGGGTAGGGTAAAGAGCTAACTCTTGCGGTACAAAACCAATTTTTGATTTCAAACCATTTGAATTTGAGGTTAAGTCTTCCCCATTCATTTTGACCGATCCACTTGTGGGTTCAAGAAGCCCAGTGAGCATCGAGATGGTTGTGGTCTTACCAGCGCCGTTGGGGCCAAGCAGACCAAAGATCTCACCTTTGGCAATTTGGAAGGAAACGCCACGTACGGCTTCTTCATCATCATAGGTTTTGTGCAGGTCGTTGACAGTTACAATTGGGAGTTCCATAATTTATCCTTTATATCTTTTTGGTTGTTTTGTAGCGCTAGGATACTTTTAGGCAGGTCATATCGCATAGTGCTGATGGTCATAAGAAAGTCATATGACTATTTGGGGATTTGGGGATAAGTATTAGAAATGGGAACTAAATACGGGAAATATTGGGGGGGTCTTTGAAAACTTTCAGGGTGGATATTAAATTAAAAAATCGCTATTTCCCCCCTATTTATTGATTAATTAAGGTCGATTAATTTGAGGATTGCGGATCATTCTGAAGAATTCTCAATCCCACCCAGGTAAATCCTATGGTTGAAAATAGACTAGGGAAGGCGATCCAGAATAGGTAGGGTAAATATTTCATTATCGTATCTGTTTGATTTTGGTCGATCAATCCTGGAGAAAGAACAAAATGGGCAATAAGGGCAAAAACGATTCCGAAGGCAAAACCGATTAGGGCAGTTTTAAATTTGGATAAATTTTTCAGAAAGGGGAGGCTGATCAGGGCGATTAAAAACCCACCCAATGCTCCGAAAAGTATTCCGGGAATAACCCCAATAATTATTCCAAAGGGAAATGCGCAAATTGCAAAAAAACCAGCTCCCAATAATGCATCAAAGGCTTTTCCTGCGGGAATATTGCTGATCACGAGGAGTATTCCTACGGCTGGAATGGCTAAAGCCATGTAGACCGTTGCAAGTATTCCACCAGCAAGAGAACCTTGGAATAAGCCTCTTTTTAGGATGGATGTTTTTTTTGGTTCAGTTGTCATGGACTTTGCTCCTCGACCTTGAGGAATGAAGAATTTTATTTAAGCGAATATTGATACGGAAAATCAACCCGACTAATTAGATGCTATTTAGGTTAATTAGAAGCATTTTATCATAAAGAAGTAATGCTTAAAAAAATCGAATGTGTAGAGGATATAATTATTTAGAATTGGAGAATTTGATATGAAAGGTAGATAGTTTAGATAGGTATAATGAATTATTAGAGAAATCAAAAGGAGAGATAAAGATGGATGTCGAAATTCTATATAAACCTTCCTATTCATTAGGTATGTTAAAACTTGCGGGTGGGGAAGAGGTGCGGGTAGAAGGTGGGGCGATGGTGAGCATGTCAGCGGGGGTTACCATTGAAACTAAGGCTACTGGTGGTATATTAAAATCTCTAGCCCGGTCATTTCTTGGCGGGGAAAGTTTTTTCCAAAATACATTTCTCGCACCTGCTGGGGGAGGAGAAGTTTCCGTTGCCCCGGCCTTGCCTGGAGATATGTTTTCAATTAATTTGAATAATGAAAGCTTGATGGTGCAATCGGGGTCTTATGTGGCATCGGAATCGGGGGTGGAGTTGGATACAAAATGGGGCGGTGCGAAAACCTTCTTTGCTTCAGAAGGGTTAATCATGCTTCGTACGACTGGAAATGGAGAATTACTTCTTTCTTCGTATGGGGCAATCCACGAGAAAAACTTGATTGATGGTGAAAAATTTACCGTGGACACCGGGCATTTGGTGGCATTCACAGAAGGGATTCAGTTCAAGGTGAATAAGGTGGGGGGATTAAAATCCACATTCTTTAGCGGGGAAGGCTTGGTTGTGGAACTTACTGGACCTGGGCGTGTGTTGATGCAAACTCGGTCTACAGATGCCTTTTTGGCATGGTTGCTTCCTCAGTTACCAAAACCTTCTTCAACTTCTTCTTCATCCACAATAAAATTTGGGTAATTAACAAGAAAGGGTGTTGAGAAACAGCCCTTTTATCATCTAAGGTAATGAAAATCATATTAATTGGTATTTGGTATTAATGAGTATTGGGGTATATTAAACTAATAGTATCGTTCTTGTCGAAAAAATTAAAAAGGAGATTAGAAAATGTCGTTGATGAGAAATCCTGTGCAAGTATTTATCAGAAATTTTATTCGGTTAGTGATCTTGGTCCCCCTGTTGCTAATTTTTACAGTTCCGGATCTATCCAAATTTTACGATAGCGGGTCAGTGGGCACCTTAATATGGGGAGGGGCGAAATTTATCTTCATATTTTGGTTTGCTAACCTCATCGCGAAGATGTTTTATATTCTCCCGCAATGGGAAAGACTGGTATTACTTCGGTTGGGAAAATCTGTGGGAGCTAGAGGCCCGGGATTGTTTGTGATTCCTCCCTTCATATTTTCAGTGGCGAGGATATTGGACATACGAATTACTACCTATGAGGTAAAGGCTACAAAGACCTTAACCCGAGACAACATTCCGATCGATGTGACCGCTGCTGTAGAATTGGAAATTGAGGATCCGGTGAAGGCGACCATTCAGGTGCAAGATTATTGGAAAACAACCGAGTGGGCATCTATGGAGGCTTTAAAAAGTACGATTGGTAGTAATGATCTAAGACCCCTGCTTAGTGAAACTGATCGGGTTGCTTCTGCCCTCAAGGCAGAGATCGATAATGCAGCGAAAGAGTATGGGATTAATGTGCGGGCTGTACGAATCACCGATGTGGGTACGCCACCGACTTTAACTGAAGAATTAGCTGTAATTGCAAGGGCAGAACGTTCGGCAAAGGCTAAGCAAATTCAGGCTGACGCTGAGGTGAATGTGGCAACCGCATTGGCTGAAGCGACAAAAATACTTTCTGCTCAACAGGGGGGTTTAGAAATGCGCCAGATCCAAGCACTTTTGGATATTTCAAAAGAAGAAAGTTCGATGGTGATTGTGTACCCAATGGGTTCTGAAACCGGAAGGCAGATCGCAGCGGCAGCTGCAGGAACTCAAACAGGGAATAAACCCGGTAGTAAGGCTAAATAATCAAAATGAAATTTTTGAAACCCTCTCAATAGTGAGAGGGTTTTTTTGTTAAAGGGAATTGTAAAAAATGGAATGAAATATCCTTATGGAATTATTTCATTAAATAATATCAGGTCATATTTGTGGGAAATTAAATAGCCAGGAGATGAGAATACTTAAAAGGAAAAAAACAATTAAGGTTTTTGGGGGAGACTCTTTTTCCGAAATTTTATGTGAGGTCATTGGGTTTGCCTTAGGAATATTTATCTTTAATCATTAGGAAGTTTTTGGCGAAGGAGCCAGGTAATACGATCATATGAGAGCAGATAATGAACGAGCACAACCGAGCCAAAAATCCAGGCATATTTTTCATTACCAGTTGCATAAAGTGCGAAAGCTGCGAGTGCGAAAAAGACTAGCTCAAGTATTAACCTGATAATCCCGGAAACAGGAATAGGTGCTTTTCCTGACCGACTGGGATCGTTCAATACTGCGAAAGTTCCCCAAAGGACAGCTGCAATTAGCGGGAGCAAGACGACTAATATGATTCTTAGAAAATCTTCTGAGGAATTCCACCCCCAGTAACCAAAAACCACTAGAGCAATAATTTCAAGGATAAATCGTACAGCTAAGTTTATGGGATTCGTCCCCATGTGAAACTCCTTTAATTTGTCAGGTTTAGACGGGTTGAGGACGTATTGTAATCGAAAAGATTGTAAAACAACCCAAAATGGTAAACATTATATGTAAATATCTTTTGAATTTAAATAAATGACGGTTTACGGAGAATCTTATGAGTCTTGGCGCATTTTCAATCAGGTTAGCGGTAAAGAATATCGAAGTATCCAAGGATTATTATGAATCTCTTGGTTTTGAAATTTTTGGTGGGGATATTACTAAAAATTGGTTAATTATGAAAAGTGGTGATACTATTGTCGGTCTTTTTCAGGGCATGTTTGAAAAAAATATAATGACCTTTAATCCTGGGTGGGACCAAGGTGCGAATACTTTAGAAAAATATAAGGATATTCGAAAAATACAAGCAGATCTCAAGGGAAAAGGTATCCAATATGCTAGCGAAGCAGATGAAGGTAGTGAGGGACCGGCAAGTTTTTCGATTGCAGACCCGGATGGAAACCCGATCCTGTTTGATCAACACGTTTAACCTATAATATCTTCATAAATAATGAAATTAATCGAAGAAATAATTGGGGGGTGGCTTGGTTCCATCCTTCAATTATTATTTTTAATATGGAATGAGGCTTGAATGCAAGTGGGGGATAAAAACATGCTATAATTGTGAAAAGATGCACAAAAGAATAATCAGTGGATGGTGCTGAAAGAAACGATAAGATAATTTTGATTAATTATCAAAAAGAGTGAAAGGATGGCTGAACCACTGGCTGGAAGAAGAATCCAAATTTGTGGTGTGGTCCAAGGTGTGGGCTTTAGACCATTTGTATATGGTTTAGCCAAGAGGTTAGATGTTAAGGGGTGGGTATGCAATACATCTGGGGGAGTTAAAATCGAAGTAAATGGAAGTTTTCTTGCCATAGAAAAATTTGAAAAATTACTTTTTGAAAATGCACCAGCCCTGGCAAAAATCGAAGATTTTAATTCTGAAACTATTCCATTAAATGGATTTAAGAAGTTTGAAATATTACACTCACAAGAAATTGGCGATGCCTTCCAACCCGTATGCGCGGATGTAAGCATCTGCAAGGATTGCCTGGAGGAGATTTTCGATCCTGAGGATAGACATTTTCGCTACCCATTCACAAATTGTACCAATTGCGGTCCTCGGTATACGATAATCAAGGAACTGCCCTATGATCGCAGTAAAACGACGATGGCCGGATTTAAAATGTGTGCTGAATGTGCGGGGGAATATGAGGATCCGCTTGACAGGAGATTTCACGCACAGCCGGTTGCTTGTTCAAATTGTGGGCCGAAGATATGGTTAGAAAAAGACGGGGTGATCATTTGCGAAAAAAATAATGCAATGCTTGCAGCAAGAGAATTCCTCAAAGAGGGGAAGATTCTAGCGGTGAAGGGGATAGGTGGGTTTCATTTGGTTTGCAACGCATTTGATGATGACGCAGTTAAAAAATTGAGAAGCAGAAAGAATAGAGTTGAAAAACCCTTTGCGATCATGATGGCGGATATTGAAACTGTCAGACAACATTGTCTAATAAATGAGAATGAAGAAGAAATCTTATTATCCATTGAACGGCCAATAGTAATCCTTGATAAAAAATTAGACAATATCCTCTCGAAAATTATTGCACCTCATCAAAAGAATCTGGGGGTGATGTTGCCTTATACCCCGATGCATTATTTGTTATTAGAAAAAGATAATAAATCCCCAGAAGTGTTGGTGATGACGAGTGGGAATATATCGGAAGCAAGCATCGAAATTGAGAATCAGGGAGCGAGGAATCATTTAGAAAACATTGCTGATGTTTTCCTTATGCATGATAGAGAGATCCTTACCGAATGTGATGATTCGGTGATTCGTTTTGTTGATAAAAAAAATGAAAAGGGTCTCTACCCCATCCGTCGATCGCGTGGGTTCGCCCCCTTTCCTATTCAGGCAAAAAATCAATTGCCTCAGATATTGGCTACTGGGGCGGAATTAAAAAACACATTTGGTTTGACCAGAGATCGATCTGTCTTCATGAGCCCTCATATCGGAAATATGGACAGTTATGAAACTTTAAATATCTATAAGAAGAATATTGATCATCTAGAGCAATTGTTTAAAATACAACCGATTGTGATCGCTCATGATTTGCATCCCAATTATTTGACCACTAAATATGCGAAGGATCGAGGGGAAAGTGAAGGGATACCCACGATTGAAATTCAGCATCATCATGCCCATATTGCGGCTTGTATGGCGGAAAATGGATTGGGGGGAGATGAGCCGGTGATCGGTGTTGCGTTTGATGGTACAGGGTTTGGCAGCGATGGAGCTGTTTGGGGTGGGGAATTCTTGGTCGCTGATTTCAAAAATTTTGAGAGGGTGAGTCACCTAGATTATGTGCGGATGGCTGGGGGAGAGAAGGCGATTCGGGACCCTTATCGACTCGCTCTGGCATGGTTGGAAAAAATTGGCCTTGATTGGGAAGAGGATTTGGCACCAGTTAAGGAATTATTGGATGGGGGGAGGAGAAATTTGAAATCGCAATTGCAGGGAAAGGTTAATTCTCCATTGACGTCAAGCATGGGCCGATTATTTGACGCGGTATCGTCTTTAGCAGGTCTTCGTCAGAAGATTAATTATGAAGCACAGGGGGCAATTGAGTTGGAAGCAATTGCCGATCCGGATGAGAAAGGTTGCTACGAGTTTAATATTGTTGGGAAAATAATATCTCCTGAAAACCTGATTCGATCCGTCATTGCGGATTGGAGGCAAGGTATCTCGAAAAATGTGATCAGTGCCCGATTCCATAATGGGGCGGCTGAAATGGTTTTAAATAATTGTCTCATCCAAAAAAAGAAACATCATATTTCCAATGTGGTACTGAGCGGAGGAGTTTGGCAAAATATTTTATTGTTAACCAATACATTGGCGTTGCTGAGAAATGAAGGATTCAATGTTTTTACACATCACCAAGTGCCGACCAATGATGGGGGGATTGCCTTAGGGCAGGCGGTGATTGCGGCAAAGATGATCGAGGAGGCTTAATATGTGCCTAGGCGTACCAGGAAAAGTAATCGAGCTCTATGAGGTAAATGGTATGAAGATGGGCAAAGTAGATTTTGGGGGAGCGATAAAAGAGGCCTGTTTTGAATATTTGCCGGAAATAGAGGTGGGGAGCTATGCAATCATTCATGTCGGCTTTGGTTTAAGCGAAGTGGATGAAGAGGAAGTAGAGAAAACTTATGAATTATTTCGGGAAATTGAATCTTTTTCCGAAAAATTGCCAGACCCAAAAAAATGAGTACGGTGGTGGCCAATGAAATACCTTGATGAATATCGAGATAAGGAAAAGACAGAATTATTAATTGAACAAATCGAAAAAAAGGTGACTCGCCCCTGGTCGTTGATGGAGATTTGCGGGGGACAAACTCATTCAATCATGAAAAGTGGGCTGGACCAGTTGCTTCCCCCAGAAATCAATTTGATTCATGGGCCGGGGTGCCCGGTATGTGTCACCCCCTTAGAATTGATCGACAAGGCAATTTCATTAGCCTCCATGCCTGAGATCATCTTTTGTTCTTATGGGGATATGTTGCGAGTTCCCGGGTCAGTAGGGAACCTCTTTTCGGTTCGGGCAGCGGGTGGGGATGTGCGAATTATTTATTCTCCGTTAGATGCATTAAGAATTGCTAAAAATAATCCGGAAAAAGAAGTTATTTTCTTTGGCATCGGATTTGAGACCACCGCACCAGCAAACGCAATGGCTGTCTTTCAAGCCAAGACCCAGGGCGTAGAAAACTTTTCGATTTTGGTATCGCATGTGACTGTTCCCCCAGCGATTCGAGCCATTTTAGAATCGCCCGAGGTAAATGTAGATGGTTTTCTTGCGGCGGGCCATGTCTGCGCGGTGATGGGCTATTGGGAATATGAACCCATAGCGAAAAAGTATCAAACCCCGATTGTTGTTACTGGTTTCGAACCGGTTGACCTTGCGAGAGGTATTTTAAATTGTATTCAACTTTTAGAAGAGGGGAAGATAGGTGTAGAAAATGCCTATCCCAGATATGTCCAGCAGCAGGGCAATTTAGAGGCGCAAAAACTGATCAAATCGGTTTTCGAAATTTGTGATCGGAAATGGCGCGGCATTGGAAATATTCCGATGAGTGGTTATCGATTAAATGAGGATTATGAAAAGTTTGATGCAGAAAGGAAATTTTCAGGTATTCAAGAAATCCAGACCAATGAATCTTCAGTTTGCATTAGTGGTGAAATTCTCCAGGGGATCAAAAAACCGGATGAATGTTCAGAGTTTGGTTCGCGCTGCACCCCCGAATTTCCAATTGGGGCAACTATGGTATCCGATGAGGGGGCGTGTGCTGCTTATTTTCGCTATGGCAGAATGAAATTGAGTAGGACAAATTTCTAGGGAGAGTGTGATGGCAAATAAATTGAATTTGGAAAACTGGGTCTGTCCCCTGCCTCTAAAGAATTATCCAACAGTGGTGATGGGTCATGGCAGTGGGGGGAAAATGATGAATGATCTGATTCAGCATTTATTCTTGCCTGCTTATAATAATAAATCTTTGAATCAAATGGGGGATTCTGCAGTATTAAATTTATCTGGATTAGGGGAAGGGGCGGGTCGGTTGGCCTTTAGTACGGATTCTTTTGTTGTAAGTCCCTTATTTTTTCCTGGTGGAAATATTAGGGAGCTGGCTGTTCACGGTACGGTAAATGATCTGGCTATGGTGGGAGCAAAACCTTTATTCTTAAGTGTTGGTTATATTCTTGAAGAAGGACTGCCAATGGAGACTTTGGGGAAAATCACTGAATCATTGGCAAATGCATGTGAATTAGCAGGAGTGCAGATGGTCACCGGGGATACAAAAGTGGTACATAAGGGGCAAGGTGACGGCATTTATATTAATACATCGGGGATTGGATTAATCCCGGGAAACATTGATATTGGCCCAACCTTAGCCAAAGTGGGGGATGCGGTGATCGTAAATGGCACAATGGGTGACCATGGCATGGCGGTGCTTTCTGTGAGGGAGGGGTTTGAGTTTGAATCGGTCATCGAAAGTGATACCGCTGCTTTGAATGGCTTAGTCGACACAATTTTGGAAGTTACGAAGGATGTCCATTGCTTACGAGATGCGACAAGAGGGGGGATGGTCGCGGCCCTAAATGAAATTGCTAACTCCTCGAATATTGGTATTGAATTCGATGAGGATTTAGTACCTGTAAATCCTGCGGTACATTCTGCTTGTGAGTTTCTTGGATTGGATCCATTTTATGTAGCAAATGAAGGGAAAATGATCGTGATCGTTCCAGAAGAGCAAGCTGGGTCCGTGATTGAGGTGATGCGGCAGCATCCCTTGGGGAAAAATGCGGTGCAAATTGGGCGAATCGTTGAGGATCATCCGAAAATGGTGCTGGCGAAAACAGGCATTGGGGGAATGAGAATTGTGGATTGGCCGACCGGGGAATTATTGCCTCGAATCTGCTAAACATTAATGAAATTTATGAATAAATATATTATGCATTAATCAGTTAGAGATATTTAGTTTTAATTGTGATATAAATCACAAATAGGGACATTTGTCCTGTGTTGTTAGGGATATATGTACTATATTTCACAAACTAAATCTTTCTATAATTAATTAATGCTACAGCTTGCCCTTTAATATATAAATATTTGGGATTTCAAAAATTCATTACATTTCATTGCCGCCCATTTTTGGGTGGTTTTTATTTAAATTTTCAAATTGTTCGTAATGGAGGTACAAATTGGTATCCGATCACGTTCAACAATTAACCGAAATCCAAGAAGCTGATTTTGAGAAAGAAAGTTTTTTGGATGAAATAGACAGATCCGTTTCAAGTGGTTTTTCAGGAATCATTAATTGCATTCAATGTGGTTCTTGTAGTGGGACTTGTCCAGCATCTGAGGACATGACTCATACGCCGCGCCATCTTTTTGCGATGATCGCTAGCGAGCAACGCGATGAAGTATTAAGCAGTAATACCTTCTGGTATTGTGTTTCCTGTTATCAATGTGTGGTTCGCTGCCCGAGAGAGGTGAAGATCACAGATATTATGTATGCCCTTAAACGAAAGGCAATACGGTCTGGCCTTTACTTAGATTCGGATTCGATCAGCGTCGGTTTTTCTGGTCGGTTTCTGGATTATGTAGAAGATTATGGGCGCAGCTTTGAGTTTGGATTGGCCACTCGCCATAATCTTCGATATCGTCCATTAGATGCAATGAAGATGGCGCCTATGGGGCTGGGCATGTTCAGAAAGGGGCGCATGGATCTCACCCCAAATCGAATTGAAAATTTGAAGGAATTTCAGAAAATACTTAAGAAGGCTAGAGAACTAGGAGAAACAATATGAAATACAACTATTATCCTGGTTGTTCTCTTGAACGAAATGCACATTCTTACCATGATTCTGCAATGGCGGTTGGTACAAAGCTGGGTATCGAATTTGTAGAAGTGGAAGATTGGAATTGTTGTGGGGCAACGGAATATATGTCGATTGATAAAATTTCCGCTTTTACCCTTTCAGGAAGGAACTTGGCATTAGCCTATGAGCAAAAAGAAAATGGAGATTTAGTTGCACCCTGCAGCCTTTGTCTACTTAATCTTCAAAAAAGTGACCATCATATGCAGGAGTCTCAGGAATTGGCGAATAACGTTAATACCTCTCTGGCGGAGGGAGGGTTATCCTATAAACCAGGGTCGGTACAGTCAAAACACTTATTGGATGTCTTCGCGAAAGATATTGATGAAAATGAGATTGTTGAAAAAGTTGAAAAATTCTTATATGGCTTAAAAATTGCGCCTTATTATGGTTGTTTGTCCTCAAGACCAGGTTTTGATGGGAGGGAAAATTTTGATTTTCCTTTAAGGTTGGATAACCTAATCAGTTTATTGGGTGCGGACGTGGTTGATTTCCCTTTAAAAACACATTGTTGTGGGGGGCATATGACCCAGATCAGTGAGCCGACTGCGCTGGAGTTGATCAGAAGGTTGCTCAAAAATGCAGTAGACAACCATGCGGATATGATCGTGACTATTTGCCCAATGTGTCAATTGAATTTGGATGCTTACCAAGATAGTGTTAATAAATATTTCAAAACAGATTTCAATATCCCCGTCTTATATTTCACCCAAATCATGGGGGTAGCATTTGGCTTTGAACCCAAAGAAATGGGTATTTGGCAAGAATTTGTCAATGCGAAAGAGGTATTAGCAAAAATCCTCGATGAACCTCCCAAAGTTCCTAAAGAAAAACGTGCTTCAAAGACTGCCCTTCCAATGGCAAAGGTATAAAGGAGGACATGAGAATGAATAAGAAAAGAATAGGGGTATATGTTTGTCATTGCGGCACAAACATCGCTGGGGTTGTGGATGTGGAAAATGTTGCAAAATGGGCGCTGGAAGAACTTGGGGAAGAAGGAGTAGTGGTATCTAAGGATAATAAGTTCATGTGCTCTAGTGTTGGGCAAGAATTGATCCAAACAGATATTGAAGAACAAGGATTAAATCGGGTAGTTGTTGCGGCTTGTTCTCCCCATTTACATGAAAAAACTTTTAGGACTGCTTCTGAGCGAGCTGGGCTCAATCCTTATCTTTGTGAAATGGCTTCGATTCGTGAGCAAGTTTCATGGGTCCATACCGACAAAGCAATAGCGACCCAAAAAGCAAAAGCGATGGTTGCTGGGGCAGTGAGGCGGGTTGCTCAACATGAACCCCTTGAACCGATTCATGTTCCTATTAATGAAGCAACCTTGGTGGTAGGAGGGGGAATTGCTGGGATTCAGGCGGCTTTGGAGATCGCAAATGCCGGACATCCGGTTTATTTGGTGGAGCGAGAACCCTCGATTGGGGGTCATATGGCCCAATTTGATAAGACCTTCCCGACATTGGATTGTGCCGCATGTATTCTTACACCGAGAATGAGCGAAGTTGGCATGCACCCGAAAATAGATCTGATGACTTGGAGCGAGGTTGAAAATGTAGATGGATATGTGGGAAATTTTAATGTCCGGATCCGAAAGAAATCCCGATTTATTAATTTGGCTGATTGTAATGGCTGTGGCATTTGTGAACAAAAGTGCCCGGTGAAGATCGTTGATAAAAATTTTGAGGCAGGTATCGGATATCGGAAAGCGATTTACCGGCCCTTTGATCAGGCGATCCCCAATTATCCCGTTTTGGATCAACCTAATTGCACCTACTTTATTAAGGGTACCTGTAAGGCCTGTGAAAAGTTTTGCCCAACCGGCGCAATCAATTTTGAAAAAGAAGATGAATTGGTCAATGTGGAAGTAGGGAATATCATCCTTGCGACGGGCTATGACCTTTATGACACAAAAAAGATCCCGCAATATGGCTTTGGTCGATTACCGAATGTTTTTTCGAGTTTGGAATTTGAGCGCATGTGTAATGCGGCAGGACCGACCAGTGGAGAAATCGTATTACGTGATGGAGTTACCAAACCGAAATCAGTGGGGATCGTGCATTGTGCAGGGAGTAGAGATCTCAACCACAATAATTATTGTTCTTCAATCTGCTGCATGCAAAGTTTAAAATTTGCTCACCTTGTCCATGAACGCACCGGGGCAACGATCTATAACTTTTATATTGATATGCGGACACCTGGCAAGGACTACGACGAATTTTATCAGCGGGTACTAGAAGAAAAGACCTTCTTTATTCGAGGGAAAGTTTCAGAAATTTCTGATGCGGCTCGTAATGAGGAGGAGGAGGGGAAATTAGTTGTCCAAGTTGAAGATACCCTCCTTGGGGAGCAGCGAAGGATACCTTTGGATATGGTTATTCTTTCTGCAGCCTTAGTACCAAAGGCAGATTCAGGTGATGTTGCCAAACAATTTGGTATCTCCTGCAGTAGTAACGGGTGGTTCAGCGAGAAACATCCGAAGTTGGACCCAATTTCAACTATGACCGAGGGAATATTCATTGCCGGGTGTGCGACCGGACCGAAAGATATTCCCGCTTCGGTTTCCCAAGGTTCTGCTGCTGCTGCCAGGGTGATTTCTTATATCGAAACTGGGGTGCTTGCCCTTGAGCCGATCCGAGCTACCGTTTCGGAAGAGAATTGTTCAGGATGCAGGATATGTAATGACCTATGTCCTTACAACGCGATTGTGTTCCATGACGAGACAATGGTTTCTGAAATTAATCATGCTCTCTGTCAGGGATGCGGCACTTGTGTGGCTGCATGCCCAGCGGGTGCGATCAGTGGCACAGGCTTTAGCAACGAGCAGATATTGGCCCAGGTGAAGGGATTATTGATGTTAGATTTTGCCGAGCCTGAATTGGAAAAGGTCCCTTAGGAGAATTATGATGACAAAACCATTTGAACCGATGATCATTGGTTTTACATGTAATTGGTGCAGTTACCGAGCGGCAGACCTCGCCGGGACTTCCCGGAAAAAGTATCCCCCAAATATCAGACTGGTACGAATGATGTGTTCTGGACGTTTGGATCCTGTTTTTGTGTTAGAGGCATTTAGCGGGGGGGCAGATGGTGTAATGATCACGGGGTGTCACCCTGGGGAATGCCATTATATTGAACAGAATTTCAAAGCATTACGCCGTGTACTATTACTCAAAAGGACGATAGAACCTTTAGGAATTAATCCCCAAAGATTGAAATTAGTTTGGGCGAGTGCTTCGGAAGGAAACTTATTTGCAAAAGAAGTAGAAACATTTATAGGGGAGGTGCGAGATTTGGGACCCTTGAATTGGCAAAAGAGGGCGATGAGAAATGATCTTAGACTTGTTGAAAGTCTTCCTGAGGAGGTGCCCGTATGAGTGAAAATGGAAAACCAAAATTTGCCATGTATTGGGCTGCCTCCTGTGGAGGATGTGAGATCGCAGTGTTAAATATCCATGAAAAAATATTGGATTTTGATGCCAATTTTGAGGTCGCATTTTGGCCTGTAGCGATGGATGCAAAATATAAAGATGTTGAGGCATTGGAGGACGGGGAAATTTTATTGACCTTATTTAATGGGGGAATACGAAATGATGAAAATGAGCATATTGCCAAATTGCTGAGACAAAAATCTCAGATCATGGTTGCATTTGGCTCCTGTGCAAATGAGGGGTGTATTCCAGGCTTAGCGAATTTATCACCAATTGAATCGTTATTTGAAACCGTGTACAACACCGTTTCCACTGAAAACGAGGAGGGAATACGACCCCAGTCGAGCTACGAAATGCCTGAAGGAACGATCCATATTCCAGAGATGTATCCGGTCTTGAGGACCTTGGATCAGGTAATTGATGTTGATTATTATATGCCTGGCTGTCCTCCGGAGTCCCATCAAGTGGCGGCGGTGGTAGATCTAGTGATCTCGGTGGTGAAGGGGGAGGCGGTTTTGCCGCCAAAGGGAACAGTGATTGGGGCGGGAAATTCAACAGTGTGTGATGAATGCGAACGAACCCGAAATGTAAAAAAGATTAAGAAATTTGTTCGTATCCAAGATATAGAAAGGTTCGATCCTGAAATTTGTTTGCTCGAACAAGGATTGATTTGTAATGGACCGGCTACATTAAGCGGTTGCATGGCAAAATGTCCTACATCTGGTGCTCCTTGTGTAGGGTGTTATGGGCCAGGTCCCAGGGTTTTAGATTATGGAGCCAGAATGGTCGCGGCCTTGGCGTCAGTGATTGACAGCCGCGACCCTGTGGAAATTGAGGCGATCTTAGATGGCATCGTTGATCCTGCTGGCACATTTTATAAATTCAACCTGGCCCATTCTTTGCTAAAAACTGGCAAAGCATCTTGGAATGGCAATTAGGAGACGACAATGAAACGAATAACTATTGATCCGATTACCCGGCTCGAAGGGCATGGAAAAATCGAAATATTCTTGGATGACGAGGGTAATGTTGAAAATACCTATTTTCAAATTCCAGAATTGAGGGGTTTTGAACAATTTTGTGTCGGCCGCCCCGTAGAAGAAATGCCAGTGCTAACCAATCGAATCTGTGGGGTTTGCCCGGAAGCACATCATATGGCGGCAGCCAAAGCAGCTGATGCAGTCTATGGCATTGATCCACCACCGACCGCAAAAAAATTGCGCGAATTGCTTTATAGCGCTTTTTTTGTGACTGATCATGCTACTCATTTTTATGCATTGGGAGGCCCAGATTTTGTGATGGGGCCAGATGCACCTGTTTCAGAGAGAAATATTTTGGGTGTGATCAAAAAAGTGGGGTTGGAGATTGCAGGGCAGGTGATTAAAGCCCGCAAATCAGGGCACCATGTGATTGAGGTGATCGGTGGGAGGAAGATCCATCCCTGCACATCCATTCCGGGCGGGCAGACTAAAGGGATTACGGAAGAAGAGCGGCTTGAAATCCTTGAATTGGGTAAATGGGCAGTGGAATTTGGTCAGTTTAGTTTAAAGCTTTTCAATGATATCGTGCTGGGTAATAAGGAATATGTGGACTTGATTCTAGGGGATATTTATACGCACCATACCCATTATATGGGGATGGTCGATGAAAATAATATGGTCAATTTTTATGAAGGCAAGGTGGGAATTGTTGATCCGAATGGCAAGATGCTGGGAAAATATGAACCCCATGAGTATACCGATTGGATCGCTGAAAGAGTTGAGCCATGGACCTATCTGAAATTCCCATACCTTAAAAAAGTGGGTTGGAAAGGATTTGTGGATGGGGTGGACTCCGGGATTTATTGTGCAACTCCGTTATCACGATTGAACGTGGCTGATGGCATGGCAACGCCAGTTGCACAAGAAGAATATGAGAAATATTTCGACACACTAGGTGGAAAACCCGTTCACCAGCGATTGGCTACCCATTGGGCAAGACTGATCGAACTCTTGTATGCAGCAGAACGATGGGTCGAACTGGCGAGTGATCCTGAAATAACCTCGGATGACTTCCATGCGGTACCGACAAAGACCCCCACTGAAGGAGTAGGGACTGTGGAAGCCCCTCGGGGAACGCTCACTCACCATTATTGGACGGATGAACGCGGGGTTCTGACGAAGGTTAATTTGGTGGTGGGTACGACGAATAATTATGCACCGATCAGCATGTCGATCAAGAAAGCTGCCCAAAGTTTAATTACGAACGGGACGGTGATCACGGAGGGTTTGCTGAACAAGGTTGAAATGGCCTTTCGCACTTATGATCCATGTTTTGGTTGTGCGACACATTCCCTGCCAGGACAGATGCCGTTGGAAGTTGAAGTTCGTGATGCAAATGGAGAGATCATCGAAAATCTAAAACAATACTGTTAATCGAACCTAAAAGCCTGGGTGAATATGCCCAGGCTTTTTATTTAAGGCAAACATGATAACGAAAGGCAAAACCATAGTAATTGGTTTAGGAAACTCGATATTGGGGGATGATGGTTTGGGTTGGCGCGTAGTTGAAGAGGTGGAAAACCGAATTGGGCGAGATCCTCGGTTGAACATCAAAGAGATTGATTTTGCCTATTATTCCTTAGGGGGATTGGCCTTAATGGAGAATATGGAAGGATATCGGAAAACGATCATTGTCGATTCGATCGTCACAGGAAATAACCCAATCGGGACAATATTCAGCCTCCCGTTAAATGAATTGCCCAATTTTTCTAGCGGCCATTCCACAGCAGCCCATGACACCTCTTTAATGACTGCTCTCGAGGTGGGGAGGAAGTGCGGGATTAACCTTCCGGAAGAAATTTGGACAGTAGTAATTGAAGCTGAAAATGTGTATGAGTTCAGTGAGGAAATTTCACAATCCATCTTAAATTCCATCCCAGAGGCTGTTGAACATGTTTTTGATAGATTACTGGTTAAAGAATGGGAGATTTCTGAACCTAACGAAAAAATTGATTAAAAACCAAAATTAAGGGGGTTGTTTGTACAAAATTTAACTAAAGTTAATTACTTTTTACTTGGCTTGTGATAAATTATACAAAGAGGGACAAGTTTTATATTGCCCTTCACGTGAATAGTGATCTAGTCATCTATCGGAGGATAAAATGACAAAAAGCAGAAAGTATCCAAAGTTACTGAGTTCTATCTTGCTTTCGACTCTCCTGATAATCGGTTCTGTATTTTTGATCTCTTGTACCGCTGATGCGGATGTGCAAGAACAAAATATGGCAGAAAACGAGGAAATGGAAGAGGAGGTAGCACCCACGGCTGAACCAACGGCCGTGCCAATCCCAGATCAATCTGCATTTTATGAGGTGCCTCATAATGTGTATGATCTTGGAAAAGGCCCGAACACTTGGTGTTCACGCTGTCACTCACCAAAAAACTGGGATCCAGAATCTGCAATAGGTCCACCCCCCAGCTGTTGGACTTGTAAATTCGATTTTGATGAGGAAGTACGAATTGCTGAAAATAACCCACTTGTGGAAGAAGCTGATTGGGCTGGCATTCCTTGTGAATCCTGCCATGAGGTTGATGCCAATGGTACAGCAAGCCCACAGATTGCCTGGTTAAATCCAATTAGCATGGACTATGTTGCGGTAAATACCTCAACCGAGCTTTGTGAAAAGTGCCATGTGACCACAAATGGTAACTCTAGAGGTTCCGCAGTGGATCATAAGATCACACTCGGAGGAAGTGCTCACCTTAATCATGTTGGTTTCCAAGGTGATGTGGCTCCCCCCCAATATTGTGGTGATTGCCACGATCCTCATGACAACCAGAGCAAACCAGCCTGTGAAGACTGCCACGCAGTAAGAGAATTGGACACCCATATCAAGGGTAAAAATGCAATTCATACACAAGTGACTTGTATGGCTTGCCATGATTCATCTGGTTTGGATGTTGGTCCAACAGTTGATGAGAGTAAAGAGGAAGGTTTATGGGTCACTCAGTTTACTGATATGGCTGCACGAGGTGGACCTAGCACTGTGGATGTAGTTTCACACAGCCCAACCTATGAAGTGCTCTGCAGCAAATGCCATATTGAAGATAGCCCCTATGGATTGCCCGAATATACTGATGATGGGGAAATTCCTGAGGTGGAAATTTGCAAAGCTGGTGAAACACTGACCGTTCCGAAACCAGATCTTGCCGAGTATGGCGAAATAGATGTGGATTACACAGAGGGTAAATGCCCCGAAGAGGATGCTCCAACTGGTAGCCCTCCAGGATAGTTTTATTGCTCAATGAAGGAAAAAATTTGAGCTAGTCGAAACCGAAACTATTAATTAAAAGGGGAGGGCTCAGTCCCTCCCCTTTTGAAAATCAGGGTGTTTATGAAAAAGAAATCATTAATTATTATTATAATATTTAGTTTGCAAATACTATGTTTAACTGCATGTAGTACTGAAAATGGATCTGATAGTCAACTAGTGGGTAATAATGGTGATAACTCCCCCTCTAATACAGGTAATCTTTCCAATAATAGTGACATCGAATCGGATAAGGATGGGAATGAGAATGAGAATGATCCCGAATACCTAGAAAAAAACTGGACTAACAGCTCACATGCTGATAGTTACGTGCAAGATAATTCAGGAAATAACAACCGCTGCGCACAATGCCATGCCCCCACAAATTGGATGCCAAGCATGGATGAGATGCCCGAGAGTTGTTTCTCGTGCAAATTTGAAATTAATGATCCCGACCCTTACATTTCAGAGGAGGATTGGGCGCATATTCCTTGCAGAACATGTCATAAATTAGATAAAAAGGATAATGTGCTCCCTGAGATCTTTTGGTTAGAGATTGCGCAGATCGATGAATATGCTAGTGTAGCAACAACAGATGAGCTATGCCAAAAATGTCATATTTCTACCAATAAATTCGTGGGGCATCCGGGAACAATTGTTGGGGGGGCACATGAGGAATATCAATGTGTAGGTTGCCATGATGCCCATTCAAACACCGCCTCATGCGGGGCAACTGAATGCCATGATCTAAATGTTGCGGCTGATCCCCCAATTGAAGGACATGACGAAGATCATCAGAATGTTTCTTGTGCTGCGTGCCATGACAGTGGTGATTATGAAGTTGGACCGATGGATGAAGGTCAATGGATCACCTACATTACTGATTCAGAAAATATGGATGAGCTATATCCGTTTACTTCTCATAATATTGTTTTAGAAGTTGTTTGTGATCGATGCCATTTCCCGGACAATCCCTGGGGATTATCCGGCGAAATCGTTCAAGAATAAAAAGATCAAATAATAAGGAGTTCAAATTATGAATGAAAAATCAGCTAGAACCTGGAAGATCGTTGCGATTGTATTCATGGGGCTCACTACAGCCATGAACCTCCTTGGAGGCGTAGGCACGATATGTGCGGCCTTCCTCACCAAACAATATCCTCCAATGTGGGTTTTCATGGATTACCAATGGTTATATCAACCTCTAATGATTCTCACCATTCTGATCGGTATTGCAGGGGTATGGTCTACGATCCAATTGATCAAGGGTGGAAAAAATGTATTTCGCAACGTGATGATCATTCTGATCGTTGGCACAATATTGGGCGGCACTCAATACTTTGCATCCTTGGCAATTCGAGGCAAAGGAGTCCCTGCTAATGTGAAGTTTTATGCAAATCTCGCTACATTATTGTTATTCTTGGTTTTGAATTCTCCCCTTTTCAAAACGAAAATGGATTTTTCAAAGCCGATTAAAAAATCAGATAAGACAATGGCGGGGGGCATGGCTGCCTTTATTTCTGGACTCATAATTCTCTCTGTGTTTATATGGGCAGGTCCCTCACATACCTACCAGGGAGACAATTGGGTAGAAGTATTCTTGATCCCCATTCTAGTCAATGGCACCTTCCTAACAGTGGGCGGGTTGATTGCCTTGACCAAAAGTTTTATTCAAATTAAAAAAGAAGATCAAATGAGGGTAACTTCTTCCTCATCTGATGGATAGTGGTTAGGATCTGTTCCAAAAAGAGGTCTTATGGCGAAAGCTATAAGACCTCTTTTTGTATTAGAAAAAGCCTCCCCATCGAAGTTAATCAATGAGGAGGCTGGGAAAGGGGAGGAGAATGGAAGAGATTGAAAAAATCCTCTTCCAAACCTCTCTTTTTAATTAAGCAGCAATGAAGTAAAAATTAGCATTGACCCAAGCATATAAATCGAAGCGAATTTAAACAATCTGAAGTTGAGCTTTTCAGAGGGGTAGATCAAGCAACCAAGGGATAATCCAAACAATCCTACAGATAATAAGGTAAATAACCATAAAAATCCATTTGTAAGCCCAAGCCCGAGAGTGGCAATTGCCATTGAGGTAATGGATAATACTGAGGAAAAGGCAATAATCCTTTGGGTAGTTCTCGCTCCATACTTTGTAGGGAAGATTGGAATGCCGACACTATCATAATCTTTTTGATACCTAAGGGTAAATGTCATCATATGGGTTGGAATCCAAAAAAGAATCGCAAAAGCTAGCAATATGCCCACCCAATCGATATACCCAAGGCCAAGAGCGCGACCGGCCAAGACAGGCATTCCCCCAGAGATGCCTCCCCATATAATTGACCATACAGAGGTTCTCTTTAACCACATCGTGTAGACGATGACATCGAAAAACAAACCACCAAGGACTATCAGCCCAAAAAGTTTATTTAGGGAAAATGCCCATGCAACTCCTGCAAATGAAAATAGAATACCAGTAGCCAAGGCTTTATTCGGAGTGATTTGTTTGCTGGGCAAAGGGCGCCAACAGGTTCTTTTCATTTCAGCATCGATGTCTCGGTCGAACCACATGTTCAGAATCGTACTTCCACTGATCGCTAGAAACAAACTGCCAGAAAGACTAAAAATATTAGACCAATTAAAAGTGGTGGATTTAGCGCTGATATAGCCCGCAATGCCTGTAATCAATAACAGAAATGTTTGCAAGCTTTTTATTAGGGACCAATAATGCTTAATTGAAGTCCCAATTTGTTTTAGCTTCCCGATAGAGCCGACCATAAGTTTAGTCATTAACTATCCTTTGAAACAAAAACTCCAAATTATCTAATCTCTTACGCATCTAAACCCGGTACTTGGGCCGAAATAGTCTGGCTCAGCGTTATTGGTTCCCCAAATTCGAAGATCGTAGGAATAGTTTGCTTTACTTCCTCCATGCATATATCGATAGTGCTGATCCTCATATACATTTCCAACCCACTCTTCCACGTTTCCGGCCATATCATAAAGACCATATGGGCTGGCAGAATCCACTGTCCCAAACCCCATGTAAGTGGTCCCATTGTAGAAACCGACAGGGGAGGTATCTCCCATTTTTCCTATATATTCTTCGAATGGATCTCTACTAGCGTAATAATTCGCATTTTCTGGGCCGACCTCATTTCCCCATGGGAACGCTCTTCCATCTGTTCCACGGCCAGCTTTTTCCCATTCATAATCTGAGGGTAAACGAGCATCATTGTATTCACAATAGGCTTGGGCACCAAACCAAGTGACCAAGACAACGGGGTGATTCTCGTAACCAGATTTCACGGTGAACTGATCCCCATCAAAGGTGTATCTGAGGCCTTCATTGCTCAAGTCAACATGCAGCCAGTCTCCGGCAGTGATTTCCACTTCATGTCGGTATTCTCGAAATATATCACCGGGGTAATATCCAAAAATTTGTTCATCAACTATCTTTATTGCTCCTTCAGCAAGAGCTTGGTTAAGATACTTTACGAATTGTTCATTGGTCACATTGGTGATCATGATGTCATATTCATAATCAAGGAGAACTTCTTTATTGAACTGCCCTTGCAAAAACTCTCCAGCGGGAATGGTCGCCCATTGATTTGGATCAATTCCAGGATCCACGAGGAGGGGAGGGCCCGCCTCAGTGGAGGGGGAGCCGCAACTTACTAATAAAAGGATTAAACCGATCAATGTGAGGAGTGATTTTTGGGTTCTCATTGTTTCACCTCTTGTTTGATTTCTTCAAGTTCTCTTGACCACTGCCCTCTTTTTTTGAATAAGTCGAATAGCCGCCAAGCCATAAAGCTGCCTAAGGCTACTAACAGCGTTCCTAATCCTATTTCAATTAAGATCATGATCGTATCCACCAAGGGTTGCTGAGCTGCTTCGCTGATGAAAAGGCGTTTCATGAAGAAAACAACCGCCGCACCGAAGGCTAGATTGGAAAAAATGATCACTATCCAACCAAACCATTTCCTCGTTTTTCCCTTTAATCCGTAGAGGTCGGCGATATAAAAGAGGAGAATCGTCGCAATTATTGTGGCTAGAATATGCCAATGTCCGGCTAGCTCAATTCGTTCTTCTCTAGCGGGCCATTTTCGGATGACCTCATCCAATTTCACGGCAAAGAAAATGCCGATGAAGGAGGTGGTGAAATTCATGAAAAGCATTTGCCAGGTTGCACCAAATTTTAGGGGGTCGTGGAGCAAAGCTTTAATTTTTTGGAAGAAATTAGGTTTTTCTATTCCTTGTTCTGCAATCCTATCTTTGATCAATTGCCCCCATGAGAATATCAGCAAGAATAGGCCAACCAGCAAGATCAGGGTAGACCCTCCGTAGATGATCATATGAGCGATGAATTGGAAGGGGACAACCATCCAAACCCCAAAGGTGATGATAATGGTGCCAATAATCATTAGGGGCATTGAAATTTTATGCAATATTCCTCGGAAATTAACCCATTTGCCGACGATTAGGGCACAAGCAATGGCGATTTGTGTGAGCATGATATGCAAATGGCCGATAACAGCAAGATCGAGGACATTTTTATTCGGCATTCTGATCGTATTTTCTGCCAGAAATGTTTCAAATCCATTTCCGGTGAGGGAGCCAGGAATTGCCCCAAACAACACTGACCCGAGAGTGCCCATCGCCATCACGAAAAATGCTACTCTTTCGAGGTCTAACCCTTTTTTGGTTCGAGAATGCTCTTTACTATCGATATAATATTCTTTTTTCCACGGCCACAGGGCGATGGCAAATAATATTCCACCAAAATACATCAGACATTCCCCAAATATAAAGAGCCCATGAAATACGTAATTATGTCCAAAATATGCAAACCATAGACCAAAGATCATGGCAAACAAGTACCCAACCGTCACTGTTGCATTGATCGAGCTTCTTTGGCTATCCTTCATTTTGAGCATTGAGTTTATGATGTAAACTTCGATGGCAATGACCGCATTTGCGATGACATGGTAAAGGATGATGATCCGACCTTCACGTTCAGCCGGTTCTAAGCTCATTTTTAGGCTTTTGATGATCACATCGCTGATCCCCAACTCAGCCATTGGCCCCGATAACATCCCGAAAATAGCAGAAACGATCGATATCATCGCCACAGCCACTAAAATTAAACCCTTTGTAGATAGGAAAAGGAATTTGAATCGTTTTGAAAACTGTTGCATTGAATTCTCCTAAATCTTGATATTTAATAAATTAAATGGAAAGGCGCATTTAATCAGCCTCTTTAGTATAAAATATCACAAATAGGCTAAATAAAAATTGACTTAAGTTAAGTTAGGAATGAGATGTTATGGGAAAATAACCCCAAGATTATTGTAGAAATTTCTATGGAAATGTAACCCTTATGGGAGGGCAGGTTCGATTTCGATGAGGGTTAAACTATAGAGTTTTTCGGGCTGCAATATCTCGATCGTAACCCTGTCACTTTCTATTAATCCTTCTTCTCTGAAATCCCCTAAAATTCTGCTAATCACAACTGGTGAAGTTGAAATATGGGCAGCCATTTGCTGAATAGATTGATGTTTTCTCTCAATTTTAATCTGTCCATTATCGCTGAGATTGAGTAATAATAATGCAACCCGCTCTCGCACCGGGCGAAATGAAAGATCAGAATATTTTGAAACCAATTCTCGGTTTCTCTTGGCTAAAATGGGGAGCAAACCAAGGCCCATTTCAGGAAAACAACGAAGTCCTTCTTGGAATTCACAGGGATTTGCTCGCCAAACAGTACAGTTTTTAAAGGCTATCGCTGTATCAGGATTTACCCCTCCGTCGATCGCAGCAATTTCATTAAACATGATCACAGGCTTGATGATCGCCATGATATTTTCTTGACCTTCAGGCCCCATTTTATAGAGGTGAACCTCACCTTTTAGCAATACACAAAGGCCAAAATTTGGATCTTCTTCGTAAAAAATTGTTTTCCCTACCGGATAGCGTTTAATTGCCCCAGCTTGCACGATTTTTAATAGATCTCTTTCCGAATAATTCGAAAAGGGAATAATTCGTTTCATTTTTTGAACAAGGCCAGAAAATTCAAACACTTGATGGCTCCAAATGATTATTTGTGAGAGTAAATCCATCATAGCACGGATATTACCTGGTAATCAATGGGTGCTTATGGGTATTTCACCCCATTTATCCAATATATTTCGCCTCCTAAATCGCCTCAATATGAAGTAAAATCATGTGATGAATTTCAAACCGAGATTACCAAAGATTTGGCTTCATATCGTTGCTGGAACAATGTGGATTTGGGTGGGGTTATATTTAATCTCCCTCACAGTTGATTGGATAAGCCCGGAAATTAATTTAATATCGTTTTTAATAATTTTTGCTGGGATCATATTGGCAAGCGCAATCTATTTTTTTGGATTTTCTAAGGTGGCTATAAAAAATATTAAACGAATTGATTTAATTGTGAGTGAAAGACCCTGCATATTTGCATTTCAAGAATGGAAAAGTTATCCACTGGTTGCTGTGATGATCTCAATGGGTATCTATCTTCGGAAGTATTCCCTTTTTCCAAAATCTTTATTAGCGATTATGTATATCGGCATTGGTGGGGGTTTATTTCTTTCCGGTTTCAAATATTTCCAAAAAATCATCCAAATTCGAAATGAAAAACCCTTGTTTTAGGGTCATATAATTTCTGATATCAGTAAAAAACAGAAAAAGTTTAGCGGGTTAAGATTTATTTGCACCATTGGGAAAAAATTGCTGATATGCCATTTTCAAAGATCCCAATATAGGTAGAATTGATTCTATCCTTCACATTTTTTGCTTCCTAGAGTAATATTGAAATGTTGTACCCACAAAGGATAAATTTCCTCTGTGTAGGTTTTCCCCTTACAGAAATTTTATGAAAAAATTATTTACTATCAAAGGTCGTATTTCCTTACTTTTAGGTTCATTCTTTCTACTGGTGATCGTGTCAGTAGGGGTAATGTTTTGGAGTGTACGAACCCAAAATAGTGATGCATTGATTATTAATTTAGCGGGTCGCCAAAGGATGCTTTCTCAAAAGTTAACCTGGTTAGCGACCACAGATCCAAGCAACCCTGAATTTCAAAGCTCAAAAGAATTATTTGATCAAAGCCTTTCTGCCTTACAGTTTGGTGGTGATGCAATAGATTCCGCGGGAAATAATGTTGTTCTTCCTGCTCCTCCCGATGATGAAATTCAGGGGCTTTTGGAAGATGTCTCTCAATCTTGGGTGAGTTTCCAATTGGTATTGCAAAAACCAGATGAGTTTTTAATTGCTCAGGAATCATCCGTAATCCTGGATCAATTAGATCTTATTGTGACAGCTTTTGAGCTTCGAGCTGAGGAAAAAATCTTACGATTAGAAATAATCCAAATTTCGTTTTTAATTGCCGCAATTTTACTATTGACATGGGGATTTATCATCACTCAAGAAAGAATTATCAAACCGTTGTCTGTTCTTAATACTGGCGTAGAAAAAATGGCAGATGGGGATTTACAATGGCAAATTCCAACCTTTAAAAAGGATGAACTGGGGGATCTAGCGAAAGCTTTTGAAACGATGCGATCGGAATTGGAAATATCGCGAGGGTATTTAGAAACTCAAGTAACCCAACGTACCCGCGAACTTGTATCAGCGTTTGAGTTTAGCCAGGAGATCGTGGCTGAACGAGAGCAAAAGGAATTAATCAGTTCGGTGGTAGAACGAGCGAGATTATTAATGAATGCTGAATCTGCGGCCCTATGCATTTTATCTCCGGGGGAAAAAGAATTAGAAATGGTTGCTAATAGCGGAAAAACAAAAATTGCAATCGGTTCGAGAAAAGAGGTAAAACCAGAATTAATATTATCTGTTGTGGGAGATGGGAAAACGGTTAGTGAGAAGACAGGGTGTATTGATTGTGCTTTTTTGGATGAAAATCCCGATGGACAATGTGTGATCACGCCATTAAGGTCGATGGATCGCACAATAGGTGCGTTATGCGTGCTTCGTACTGATGAAGACCAAAATACCGATATTGAATCCTTTGACCCTGATGGGCAGCGGGCGTTGGCTTTATTAGCAAACTCGGCAGCGGTGGCGATCACAAATACCCGCCTGGCAAAAATTGAACATCAAAAAGTGGAGCAAGAGGCAGCACTTGCAGAAAGAGAACAACTGGCTGCAAATTTGCATGATGATCTTGCCCAAACTCTAAGTTTTTCAAGATTGAAATTAGAACAATTAGAAGAACTGATCGCAGAAACACCAGTCGAAGAAGACCTTACTCACATTGATGAGATCAAAGATGCAATCGATTCAGCTTATCAGCAGGTGAGAAACGCTCTCACTGGGTTGTTGGTCCCAAATCCAGTGGAGGATGATTTTTATAAAAGCCTATCGGCAAGTGTGGCAGAATTTAATCTGGATCAAAAATGTCAGGCGGAACTGGAAATCATTAATCCTTCAGCCCTTGAATTCCCCTCTGAAATTCAAATACAAATACATCATGTCCTCCGAGAAGCGCTTTCCAATATTCAAAGACATGCAGATGCGTCGAAAGTAATGATCAAAGTGGAAAAGATTAATGGCATGGCTATGTACACTGTTGAAGATGATGGGAAAGGATTTGATCCCCAGGCGCCCAATGGCCACAATCATTTTGGGTTGCAAATCATGCAAACTCGAACAGAACGATCAGGCGGGGTATTTGAAATCCAATCTGCCCTGGGTAATGGTACGATGATCCTATTGTCCTTCCCCTTGGAGCTGAGAAAAAGGTTTATTAGGCAAACAATATGAAGATAGACGGAAATGCTGCTAGGATATTATTAGTTGATGACCATGATTTATTTCGAGCAGGATTAAAAGAACTTATCAGTAGTCAGGCAGATTTTGAAGTGGTTGGGGAGGCGCGGGACGGTCTTGAGGCACTAAAATTAGCTCGAGATCTTAAACCTGATCTGATCATCATGGATATTCAAATGCCGATCTGTGACGGATTGGAAGCAACCCGATTGATCTGTACCCAACTCCCTGGGTCAAGAATTATTATGTTAACAGTCCGAGAAGAAGACGACAACCTTTTTTCTGCGATCAAGGCGGGTGCCTTAGGGTATTTGTTAAAGAGTACGGATAAAGCCAACTTTTTTATTGGCATGAGAGAAGTACTCGAGGGAAATGTGGCCCTACCACCGACCTTGGCAGCAAGGATGATCGATGAATTCGCACGTTTGATGAATGATCCTCCCAAAAATGTAACCCCTGAAGAGATTCCCGATCTAACTGCAAGGGAATATCAAGTTTTAGAATTTGCTAGCACGGGTGCAGCAGATAAAGAGATCGCTGTTAAGTTATCCATAAGTATTTACACTGTGAAAAGCCATATGCGAAGTATTCTTGAAAAATTGCAAGTTTCCAATCGAAGGGAAGCGGCAAGATTAGCAGAAGAATACGGACTTTTGAAGAAAAACAAGAATAATTCAATAATTTAAGAACTAGTTCTTTTCGCTAAATTCTGGAAAAACGTTCATCCTTTTTTCATTCCTCCTTTTATAAACGACCAATATACACATTTTTCTATATTCTGTATGCTTAGACTATGAAGCTGCGGAATATTTTTGTAGTTGGTGATTCATTATTTGCAGAAACTTTGGTTGAGGTATTAGGCCGAAGTGAGAATGTTACTGTGATCGGGACTGCTCCGACTCCAGAGCTTGCACTTCCTCTTCTCGAAAGCCATTTTCCAGATGCTGTAATCGTCGCGGTGGCCGATGAAAATGTAAAAGCTACCTTTGCTCCAATTCTTATCGCAAATCCAAATCTTCCAATTATTCATACAGATATCAATACAAATCAAGTGCAGGTGATTACTAATCAGTCTATAGATGCGCATATTAATGATCTTTTGGCTGCGATTGCTAGCTTACCAGATAGAGAAGCAGGTTCTGGTGATGAGGATTAAAGTGAAACTATTATTCAACCCTGGGAGAAAGTTTTATGGAAGTTAAAAACTTTGACTGGAATTCATTAGCGGGAAACTTTATTAAAGTCGTTTTTCTAGCGCTAATCTTATTATTTGCTTACTATACCTTTGGCTCACCGTCTTCTGGCTCTCCGGCTGCAACGGGTCAGGAAATCTTTGATGCGCAATGCCAATCTTGCCATACCATCGGAGGGGGGAATACAGTCGGTCCAGATCTTCAAGGGGTATTGGTGCGAAGAGATCGAGATTGGGTTGCACGGTTCATAGCCTCGCCAGATTTTGTAATCGCTGAGGGAGACCCGATAGCGATGGAATTATTAGAAGAATTCAATGGCATTGAAATGCCTAATCGAGCTTTAACCGATGAAGATGTCGAATTTGTTTTAGTATTCCTTGAAGTGCAGGACAGTCTCACCCAAGCGGCAGAAGATTTACCAACTGGAAACGCAGCGGTAGGTGAGAAATTATTTACTGGTGCAAAAATGTTAGAGGGTAGAGGAACTCCCTGCATGGCCTGTCATACTGTGGGCAGTGTGGGTCAATTCGGTGGGGGAAATTTTGGTCCTGATCTCACACATGTTTATGGACGATATGGGGAAGCGGGATTGACAAGTGCGATGCAGAACATTTCATTCCCCACAATGAAAAACGTTTATTTAGGGAAAGCACTCACTGCCCAAGAGGCAGCTGATCTGCTTTCCTTTTTCGATGAGGCTGCTATCCTTGACGGTGAAGATCTAGCTGAATCTAGCACTAACATTTTTTGGGGTGTTGGTTCTGCAGGAGCCTTATTCCTCTTCATCATCATGGCGTTTTATTGGCCACGACAAAGTAAAAATCAGACAGAAAGATTAAGAAACAAGGCAGATGCTGATTCAAGGAGAAATTCATGAAAAAATGGGCCCTAGAAAAAACATCTTCAACTGAACGCAAGTGGGAGGAGTTTTACCGAAATCGTCATCAACATGACCGACGCATTCGCACCACTCATGGGGTGAACTGCACCGGTAGTTGTTCTTGGGAAGTGTTTGTAAAAGATGGCATTGTTACTTGGGAAATGCAGGCCACCGATTATCCTCAACTAGAAGAAGGATTGCCCCCCTATGAACCCCGCGGATGCCAAAGGGGAATCAGTTATTCCTGGTATCTCTATAGCCCGATTCGGGTGAAATATCCTTATGCGCGCGGCGCATTGGTTGATCTATATCGTGAAGCTAAAGCAATCTATAATGATCCAGTAGAAGCATGGAAAGCAATCATGGCTGATCCGGTCGCTCGAAAACGGTACCAAACTGCGCGAGGTAAGGGTGGTTTTCGACGAATTTCTTGGGAAGAATCTCAAGAGATCATTGCGGCTTCTATGATTTACACCACTAAGAAATATGGACCTGACCGCATCGCGGGTTTCTCACCGATTCCTGCAATGTCACAAATTAGTTATGCAGCGGGCAGCCGATTTATGAGTCTTATGGGCGGCGTGATCATGAGTTTTTATGATTGGTACTGCGATCTCCCACCTGCCAGTCCAGAAATTTGGGGTGAACAAACAGACGTCCATGAATCAGCAGATTGGTTCAACTCACGTTTTATTGCAGTGATGGGTTCAAATCTAAACATGACCCGCACCCCAGACACGCATTTTATTTCTGAGGTACGACATGCAGGTGGAAAATTAACTGTCTTTTCTCCTGATTTTTCTCAGGTAGCAAAATTTGCAGATTATTGGATTCCTGTTCATGCCGGGCAAGACACCGCCTTTTGGATGGCAGTCAATCATGTAATTTTGACTGAATTCTACGTCCAAAAAGAGGTGCCTTATTTTACAGATTATCTAAAAATCTACACAGATATGCCATTCTTGGTTGAAATTGAAGGCAATAAACCAGGTAAATATCTCCGAGCAAACGCTGTAGACACCTATAAAGATGTAGAAAATGGGGATTGGAAATTATTGATCTGGGATGCGCTCAGCAAAAAAGCGAGAATGCCGAAAGGAACATTAGGATTCCGATGGGCGGATAAGGAAACGGGGAAATGGAATCTTGAACCTAAAGATGGTTTGAATGATGATGAACTAAGCCCTCAGTTGAGTTTTGCAGAGGATTACGAGGACGTCATTGAACTCGAATTTGATGATTTCTCCTCTGATACAACAAACCTACGGGGTGTTCCCGTTCGTTACATCGAAACACCAGATGGAAGAAAAGCAGTCACCACAGTCTTTGACTTAGTCATGGCCCAGTTTGGTGTGGACCGCGGATTATCTGGTGCTTACCCTGAAAATTACGAAGATGCAGACGGAGTCTATACGCCTGCTTGGCAAGAAAAATACACCGGCATCCATGCCGATACCTGCATTAAATATGCTCGAGAATGGGCAACCAATGGTGAAATGACGAATGGTAAGAATATGGTCATCATTGGTGCCGGAGCGAACCACTGGTATCACAATAACTTGCTTTATCGATCGGCAATTGTTGCCCTGATGCTCACTGGAAGTGTGGGTGTGAATGGCGGCGGCCTGGCTCACTATGTCGGTCAAGAAAAATTGGTTAATGTCGGGTCTTGGGCGCAAATCGCCTTTGGTCTCGATTGGGGAATGGCACCACGCCATCAAAACACCCCTTCATTCCATTATGTGCATACCGATCAGTGGCGTTATGAGCGTGGTTACACCGCATATGATGAATTGCCCAATAAACCGGAAAAAGACCATACTATTGACCATCAAGTTCGTGCGGTTCGACGTGGATGGCTCCCTTTCTTCCCGCAATTCAAACGTAATTCAATCGAGGTTGCTCAAGATGCAATCGATGGTGGGGCAAAAGATGATGCGGAAATTGTGGATTATGTGGTTGATCAAATTAAAGAGAACAAGATGCCACTCTCGGTTGAAGACCCTGATGCTGAGGAAAACTGGCCTAGAGTTTGGATGATCTGGCGTGGCAACGCGATCGGCACTAGTGCGAAAGGACATGAATATTTCCTCAAACATTATTTAGGAACACATAATAATGCAATTGCCGGTGAACAGGCATTGGGTCATACCAATGAAGTGGTTTATCACAAGAATGCGCCAGAAGGCAAAATGGACTTGGTGGTCGACCTTAATTTCCGGATGGATACCTCGGCCCTCTACTCAGATATCGTCCTGCCGGCAGCAACTTGGTATGAGAAAGATGATCTTAATACGACTGACATGCATACCTTCATTAACCCCATGCAAGCCGCAATTCCCCCTGCATGGGAATCGAAATCTGATTGGGATATCTTCAAATCATTAGCTAAAAAAGTGAGTGAAATGTCTGAAACTCATCTCTCAGAACCTATGAAAGATGTGGTGATGCTGCCATTGAAACATGATACCCCAGATGAAATGGCTCAGCCCCAAATAGTGGATTGGAATACGGGTGAAGTTGAACCTATTCCAGGGAAAACAATGCCCCATTTCAAAATTGTGGAACGAGATTATACAAGTATATATGAAAAATTCATCAGTCTCGGAAAGGGCGTTGAAAAGAATGGTATTGCTGCCCATGGTTTGAGAATTCCTGTGGCAGATGAGTACGATTATCTGAAACGGGTACAGCCTCGTGAGTATGGAAAACATGGTGGAGATGTAGATCAAGAGGGTGATACCTATCCTTCCCTAGAATTTGGCATACAGGTATGTGACACAATTTTGCGCTTAGATCCTGCTTCTAATGGCGAATTGGCTCATCGAGCCTTCGAAGCTGAAGAGAAGAAAACAGGACTTTCCCTAACCCATCTTGCGGCGAATAACAGAGATACGCGAATAAGTTTCTCGGATCTGATCAGTCAGCCTCGAAGAGTACTCACAACACCCACTTGGTCAGGGTTAATCAACAAGGGCAGAGCTTATTCACCCTTCACGCTTAATGTAGAAGAAAAGGTGCCTTGGCGGACTTTGACCGGCCGACAACATTTTTATCTCGATCATGAAGGATATCTAGCCTGGGGAGAACATTTGCCAGTCTATAAGCCACGCCCAGATCATACGATGCTAGATGAGACTGAAAACAGCATGGCTGAAGCTCAGGGCAAGATGATGAATTACATCACCCCGCATGGTAAATGGAGTATCCATTCCACGTACTCAGATAATCATCGCATGATGACATTATCTCGAGGAAACTACCCGGTCTGGCTCAATAATAAAGATGCTGACGAGATGGAAATCAAAGACAACGATTGGGTCGAGGTTTATAACGATAACGGTGTATTCGTTCAGCGAGCAATCGTATCCGCTCGCATTCCTGCTGGCACAGTTTTTGTGTACCATGCCACGGAACGCACGATCGGGATCCCAAAATCTCCACTCCGTAAAAATAAGCGAGCGGGCATGAACAATTCATTGACCCGTGCTCGACTAAAACCAGTGTTGATGTCTGGTGGTTATGGCCAATTTACTTATGCCTTCAACTACTGGGGACCGACCGGCGTGAATCGTGACACATTTGTCTTTGTGCGAAGAATCGATAAACCTAATTTCTAGACCTCACCTTCATTTCACCAAGATTGAGGGTGAACGAGGGTCAAGGAGTAATTTATGAACGTAAGAGCACATATGAGTATGATCTTCCATCTCGATAAATGTATTGGTTGTCATACTTGCTCGGTTGCATGTAAAAATTTATGGACAGACCGGAAGGGTGCAGAGTACATGTGGTGGAATAATGTCGAAACCCGCCCGGGTACTGGATATCCCACCCAATGGGAGGATCAGGAATATTTCAAGGGGGGATGGGAGAAAAAAGGAAAAGGTCTCAAGCTGAAGTTACATTCCAGGCTTCAAGGACTAGCCAATTTATTTTTCAACCATAAATTACCTGATCTAAAAGATTATTATGAACCCTTTACTTTTCGCTATCAAGATCTTTTTAATTCCCCTGAAGGAAAGGACCAGCCTACGGCCATTCCGATCTCCATGATCAATGGAAAGCCGATAGATATTGATGGGGGTCCGAATTGGGACGATGACCTGGGTGGTTCTGGCATCTATGCAAATAACGATTTGAATATGGCAGATGTTCCAGAAGAAACTCGTCAACAGATGCAGGAACTTGAAAGACTGGTGTTCAATTATTTACCCAGAATATGTAATCACTGCCTAAATCCATCCTGCGTTGCGGCTTGCCCATCGGGTGCGATCTATAAACGGGCGGAGGATGGGGTCGTACTCGTCAATGAAAATGAATGCAAGGCATGGCGCATGTGTGTGGCTGCCTGTCCTTATAAGAAGGTTTATTACAACTGGAACACAGGGAAATCAGAAAAATGCATTTTATGTTTCCCGAGAATGGAAACAGGTCAGGCTCCAGCATGCGCACATTCTTGTGTGGGACGCATCCGATATATGGGCGTGCTTCTTTATGACGCTGACCAGATACCAGACGCAGCCAATGTAGCTGATGAGGATTTGGTCGAAGCGCATAGAGCAATAATTCTAGACCCCTTTGACCCAGAAGTTATCGCTGGCGCAAAAGCGAATGGCATCGACGATGGGTGGATCACATCTGCCCAGCAATCTCCTGCATATAAATTCGTCAAGGAATGGAAATTGGCCTTACCGTTACACCCCGAATTCCGAACTATGGTAATGATGTATTATATTCCGCCATTATCCCCGGTGGTAAGCGTGACAGAAAATGGCTTATACCAATTAGATATTGAAGAAAATAATCATGATTTCGAGATATTTAAAAGATTGGATGCCGCTCGGTTGCCGGTTAAATATTTAGCAAACCTTTTCTCTGCTGGAAATGAAACAGTAATGCGGGAAATCTTGAAGAAACTTCTTGCCGTTCGGGTGTATATGCGCCGAAAAACAGTAGTAGGAAAGGTAGATGAAGTTGCATTAAATGCACTCGATGAAGCAGGATTAAGTGAACATCAGGCTATTGCTATCTATAAACTGACTACTTTACCCACGATCGAAGAACGATTTGTCTTTCCTCCGTATCACAGAGAGATGGACATTGAAGCCAGTATGGACCCATTGGCCCATAAAGGCGAAGTGGGTTTGGGATTCATTCAACCCCCTAAGAGGAGTTCCTAGTGGATACGCTATCGATGTTTGCTGAAGCTTTTCAATATCCGTACCCCGGTCAAATAGATGCTCTACATGCGCAAACAAAAGAATTGAAAGATACACCTGCTGAGAGAGAATTATCAAAATTTGTTGAAAAAATCGTCCCTCTTTCGCTTTCGGAGCAGGAAGAACTATTTACCCGTACTCTAGATTTAAGTCCTTTATCTGCCCCCTATGTGGGTTACCACGTTTGGGGGGAGAGTTACAAAAGAGGCGAGTTTATGGCTGCACTAAATAAGGAAATGAAAGAATTAAATGTAGACCTTGATGGCGAGCTACCGGATCATTTGCTCCCCATCTTGCGTTATCTTCATGCCACCGCTACACCCATGCCAGAATTGATGAGCGTATTGGATCAATCACTAAACTCGATGATCAAATCATTGAAAAAGGGTGAAGAGCATAACCCTTATGTTCATCTATTTGAAGCTCTTGCGTTTTCATTTGGTGCTGTGAAAATAGAAGCATAAAAAAATAGGAATCAAAGTTTTTGGAGTAAACCTATGGACTGGAACCAATTTTTATTTGTGATTTTCCCATATATGGCCCTGACCTTATTTGTTGTGGTCACAGTTTACCGAGCGATTTTTCGGCCCTTTACCATTTCGAGTTTGTCCTCGCAATTACTGGAACGGAAGCAGCTCTTTTGGGGATCAATCTCCTTTCATAATGGAATATTGATCATTTTACTCGGCCACCTTTTGGCATTGCTTTTTCCTCAAAGTCTAGTGCTTTGGAATTCGGTACCTTTCAGGCTTTATTTACTTGAAGTAACCGGATTGGTTTTAGCACTTTGGAGTTTTGTGGGTGTCTTGATCCTGATCGTGAGGCGCATTTCCGTGTCAAATATTCGGGCAGTGACCCAGCCTACAGATATGGGCGTTTTATTACTTTTGATGTTATCCGTCCTATCCGGAATCATCACCGCCACTGGATACCGGTTTGGATCCACTTGGTTTACGGGAGTATTTTCCCCTTATCTATGGTCGATCTTAACCTTCGCCCCTAGACCTGAATTGGTTGCGCCATTACCCTGGACGATCCAATTTCATGCGTTCAACTTTTTTATCTTATTAGCTATTTTTCCTTTCACAAGGTTGATCCATATTATTACCTATCCGCTGAGCTACCTCTTCCGCCCCTGGCAGATCGTGATTTGGGTGAGGGAACAGAGAAAGCAGAACGAAGGCCGGTCCTAAAAAATACATTCTGAGGAAAAGAAATTATGAAAGAGCAAAAAACAGCCTATACCGTATTAGCCCTAAACACCCTTGCTTTCACAGTATGTTTTGCAGCATGGATGTTAAATGGTGTTTTGGTCACATTTTTGGTAGACAATGGGGTGTTCAATTGGGATGCTGCCCAAATGGGTGTGTTGATTGGTATTCCCGTTCTGACCGGTTCGATCATGCGCCTTCCATTAGGCGTATTAACCGATAAATATGGTGGGCGGCCAGTCTATGCAATTCTGATGCTACTTAGTGCAATTCCAATGTATTTGCTAGGACAGGCAAATTCTTATAATGAATTCTTAATCTACAGCTTGGGATTCGGTATGACCGGTGCTTCTTTTGCCGTGGGTATCGCTTTTAGTTCGGTGTGGTTTTCCAAGGAAAAACAAGGTACGGCTCTTGGAATTTTCGGTGCGGGGAATGCTGGTGCAGCCTTAACTACGATGGGTGCTCCCAGTATATTACGCAACCTAACCGATGGCGGTGCCAATATTGAAGGCTGGCGTCAATTGCCCCAAATCTATGCAATAGCTTTGGCAGTTATGGCGGTAATATTTTATATCTTTAGTACCAACAAAAAACCCGCCAGCGGGCAGCGAAAATTGATTGAGATGTTAGCCCCCTTAAAGAATGTTCGAGTCTGGCGATTTGGCCTCTATTATTTCTTAGTATTTGGTGGATTCGTGGCACTCGCACAGTGGCTAGTGCCCTATTATGTAAATGTTTATGCGATGTCGATTGTTACCGCAGGCCTGTTGACATCGATTTTCTCTCTGCCATCAGGCCTAATTCGGGCAGTGGGAGGGGTGCTGTCAGATCGAGTGGGGGCTAGGGTGGTGATGTATTGGGTGTTGGGTTCAATCGCAGTCTGCACTTTTCTTTTATTCTTCCCCAAAATGGAAATCGAATCCCCAGGTAGTGGCATTATGGCTCGGCGGGGAGGAACTGTCACCGCTGTCTCAGAGACTGAAATTCATGTTGGAAATGATGTGTATACCCTTGATCCAGTCCTAGTAAGAGATGTGGATGATACGGAATTGATCTTATTGCCAAAGGTAAATTCATGGCACGAAGCCAAAGTAAGTGTGGGCGATCAGGTTCTGAAGAAAGAACTTTTGGCGCAAGGCATCACGCATATTTATTTCCAGGCCAATGTCTGGGTCTTTACAGTGATGGTGTTTGTGATTGGTATTGCGATGGGGATTGGAAAGGCGGCAGTCTACAAATATATCCCAGAGTATTTCCCCGATGAGGTGGGCGTTGTGGGTGGGATTGTGGGTGTGGTCGGTGGTCTTGGTGGATTTGTAAGCCCAATCATTTTTGGTAGATTGCTTAAATCTATCGGTCTGTGGACAACAACTTGGATGTTCTTTTTCCTCATCACTCTGACTTGTTTGATCTGGTTGAGTATCGTTGTTCGCAAAATTACTAAGAAAGATACGAGAATTGAAGCTTCAGCATCTTAGTACCTAAGGAGTCATTGATGGATCGTACAATTGAAAAATGGGAAGTAGAAGATCAAGATTTTTGGAGTTCGACAGGGTCTAAGATCGCTTCACGGAACTTATGGATATCCATTCCAAGTTTATTGCTTGCTTTTGCAATATGGATGGCATGGAGTGTGATCACGGTCCAAATGAAAAACCTTGGTTTTCCCTTTGATACCGTCCAACTCTTTACATTATCAGCAATTGCAGGGTTATCCGGTGCGACCCTTCGCATTCCGAATTCTTTCTTAATTGCAATTGCGGGTGGAAGAAATGTGATCGCATTTACAACGGCCTTATTGCTTCTCCCTGCGATTGGTTTAGGGATCGCCTTACAGAATATTGAAACGCCCTTTGCCACATTTACCATTTTAGCGGCTCTTTCTGGCTTGGGTGGTGGAAATTTTTCCTCGTCTATGTCGAATATCAGTTTCTTTTTCCCCAAAAAGATGCAAGGCCTATCCTTAGGATTGAACGCCGGATTAGGCAATATTGGGGTCAGCGTGATGCAATTATTGATCCCCTTTGTGGTTACCTTTGGCTTGTTCGGTGCGCTGGGTGGCGGAGGTTTGCCGCTGGTAGTGGATGCTGGAGGAAATCCGGCAGGAACAATTGCTTTTATTCAAAATGCAGGATTGGTTTGGGTGCCTTTATTACTTCTGCTTGCAATCGCAGCATGGTTCGGCATGAACAATTTATCGAAAGCTACGCCTAAACTTGGATCCACGATGACCGCATTGGCCAAGATTTTTGGATTACTGATGATCGGAGGGGTAGGTGCTGCCGTTGGGTTATATCTTTTATTGAGTCTCGAATTAAATATGTGGTTGGTTCTGCCAATCACTATAGTATTGACAGTGCTAATGTTAAAGGCTATTCCGGGTGAGATAAAGGAAAATCTCAATACTCAATTTGTAATTTTTAAGAATAAACATAATTGGATCATGACCTATTTATATACGATGACCTTTGGGTCATTTATTGGTTATTCTGCAGCTTTTCCACTGCTTATCCGAGTGGTCTTTGGGGAACTTCCCGACGGAAGCATCAACCCCAATGCCCCTAACCCTTTTGCGTATGCCTGGTTAGGACCATTAGTAGGCTCCATTGCTCGACCCATTGGGGGATGGATCTCAGATAAATGGGGGGGCGCAAAGGTGACCCAATGGGACACAGTGGTGATGATCGCATCTGCATTGGGCGTTGCTTATTATGTGAAAGAAGCCAGTAATTCTCCCACCCCAGAAGCATACTTTATGCCATTTCTGATTCTTTTCTTAATTCTTTTTATTACTACTGGAATTGGAAACGGTTCCACATTTCGGATGGTGCCAATCATCTTTAAGCCCTCTGAGGCTGGACCAGTATTAGGTTGGACCGCTGCAGTAGCAGCTTACGGTGCATTTATTATTCCAAGAATATTTGGTCAACAGGTAAATGCAGGCACACCAGAATTTGCCCTTTATGGTTTTGCTTTTTATTATCTGACCTGTTTGGTATTGAATTGGTATTACTACGCAAGAAAAAATGCTGAGATCGTTTGCTAGAAAAGGATATATGTATGGAGATGGATCAAAGCTTACTGAAAGGAATATTTGAAAAAGCAGCTTCTTCTCATAACAAGATTTGTCCTCGTGTTGTGCTGGGGGGGCGCATAGGATTGGCGGGTGCTGAAGTGATGGGAATGGAAGTGCCACGCCATGATAAACGCTTATTGATCATATTGGAAACAGATGGCTGTTTTGTAAGTGGTATTGAAGCTTCCACAGGCTGTTCCGTCAATCACCGCACTTTACGTGTTGAGGATTATGGAAAAGTAGCGGGAACTTTTGTGAATGTGAAGACGGGGGTGGCTGTACGAGTCGCACCACGAAGAGGCGTTCGCGAAAGAGCTTTGAATTATGCACCCGAAGAAAAAAAACGATATTTCGCCATGCTAAAGGGATATCAAGTGATGCCATTGGACGAACTTTTGACGATCGAAGATGTTGTACTCAGCAAACCAATAAACTCGATTATTAGCCGGGCAGGGGTCCGAGTAAATTGTGAAAATTGCTCTGAAGAAATCATTAATGAACGGGAAATCCTCCAGGATGGAAAAGTTTATTGTCAAGCATGTGCAGGACCAGCCTATTATCAGACGAGTCCAAATGAACCGATTGCAACAGAACTCATAATCAATCATGGAATGTCCTCTGGATTAGGGGATTAGATGGTTGTTGGATCAAGAATGAGGAGTAAGGAATGGTAAATAAGCGATATCAAGTGACAATTCCTGATATTGAACATTGGCGAGCGATGGTCAAATGCCAAGCAGCATGCCCGGTGAACACTGATGCCCGAGGATATGTCACTGCTATGGCAAGGGGAGATCTGGCTCTGGGATATGAAATTGCTCATGACCCAAATCCCATGTCAACTATTTGTGGGCGAATTTGTGGCGCACCCTGTGAGGTGGCTTGCAGGCGTGGAGACATTCATGATACACAAAAGAGTATTGCAATCCGCCCAATTAAAAGGGTACTGACAGAAAGACATGGCCCCGAATCTGAGGATATCGTTCCAGATCGAGATCAACAATCGGGATTAATCTCTCCCGACTTACAGGTGATACCTAAAGATGAGAATTTCTTTTCGGCAGGTGCAGGATTACAATCTACAGAATTAGATGTTCCCGGTACTGGGGCGAAAATGTCTTATTCTTCTGCAAGATGGTCACGGAGAGAATTGAAACGATTGAGCAATCAGCCAGGACATAAAAAAGGAAAGATTGCGATTATTGGGGCCGGTCCGGCAAGCTTGTCAGTAGCCTATGATCTTGCAATTCTTGAACACGAAGTCACAATATATGAAGCAGGTCCAAAAACGGGCGGGATGATGCGCTATGGCGTTCCTGTTTATCGTTTTGATCAACAAGCAATGGACTTGGAAATTCAATCGATATTAGATATGGGTGTAAATATCTATTTTGATACACCCATTGGTAAAGACATCACCCTCCCAGATCTCCGCAATGATTATGATGCCGTATTTTTAGGGATCGGATTGATGAAAGGTCGCGACCTAAATATTGAAGGCCATGATCTAGATGGCGTAATTAAGGCAGTCGATCTATTGCTCAATTACAACTTGGGATACAAGGTTAGTTTAGGTAAAAAAGTGATCGTGATCGGGGGTGGGGATGTGGCAATGGATGCTGCAAGAACTGCCTTACGATTGGGACAAGTAAGTGATGAACAGGCAAATGCCTTATCGGATTCAGATGCTCGAGCTGAAGAGGAATCGGAGACTGTGAGCACAGCCCTGGATGTAGCCCGCACCGCATTGCGTATGGGTGTTGCCGATGTGCAAATGATCGCATTGGAAGATTGGGATGAATTGCCCGCGTCAGATTTTGAAATTGAAGAAGCCTTAGAAGAAGGAATAAAACTATTTCCTCGGGTTGGTCCTAATAAAGTCGTTGGAAGAGATGGAAAGGTCACCGGTTTAGAGGTCATTCAGGTGACATCTGTATTTGACGAAGAAGGACGGTTTAGTCCAAAATTTACACCAAAAACTGAGCGAATTATAGATTGTGATACCGTGATCTTGGCGATTGGCCAGCAAGCTGATCTGAATGTCTTGGGTGGAGCGGACGATGTAATCATCTCTCCCCGTGGTTTGGTAGATGTCAATCCTGAGACGGGAGGGACTTCTGCGCCAGACGTATTTGCAGGGGGAGATGTGGCCTACGGACCTCGGTTGATCATTGATGCAGTCAAGCATGGACATTTGGCAGCTTTGGGTATGGATGAATATATCCAAGAACAGCAATTAACCGTCGATATAAATACCGAATGGACCGAATTGCCAAATCACGTCATGTTTGAAAATTGGACAGAACAACAACGAATTAAACCTCCGGTTTTGCCAATTGATCGCAGAACGGGTATATCTGTCGTGGATCTGGGGTATACAGTGGAAGAGGCGAAGGAACAAGCACAACGTTGTTTGGAATGCAGTGTAAACACCGTTTTTAATGGCAAATTATGCATCCTTTGTAACGGATGTGTCGATGTCTGCCCTTGGGATTGCCTGAAGATTGTTTCCCTTGCAGAAATAGAGGGCAGTGACACACTCGATCAGGTTGTAAATGTACATACCGGAGTTTCTTTGGAAGCAATTCAAAAGGGTCAAAAGGTTGGCATGGCGGCAATGTTAAAAGGTGATGCAGCTTGCACACGATGTGCCCTTTGTGCGGATCGCTGCCCCACCGATGCGATTACTATGGAAGCCTTCCGATTTGAAGAAACTCTGACTTATGAGAAATAAAAGAGAGGAAAAAAAGATATGCTGAGAAATAATCCCCTTGTGCAAAAGCTTGTCAATTCAAGTGTATGGAAATCTATTTTCCGTCATGGCTGGCCAGATAATCCTTTGGATCGTTCCTTGATCATGACACAAAATGTATTCTTGCATTTGCACTCAGTGAAGGTAAGTAAGAAGAGTTTAAAAGCTACATATTCCTTTGGTTTAGGCTTGCTCACAACCTTTTCATTTTTAGAACTAACCCTCACAGGTATTCTGTTGATGTTCTATTATGTGCCTTCAGTGGAAAGGGCCTTTGTGGACATTGTTGAACTTCAAACAACGGTACCATTTGGGCAACTTTTGAGAAATATGCACAGATGGGGCGCTCATTTGATGGTGATCGCGGCAGTGCTTCATATGGTGCGTGTCTTTTTTACCGGCGCATATAAAAAGCCAAGAGAATTTAATTGGATCGTAGGGGTGATCTTACTATTACTGACATTAGGGGCAAGTTTTACCGGCTATTTATTACCCTGGGATCAACTTTCATTCTGGGCGATTACCGTAGGCACCTCAATTGCGGGTTACGCACCAGTCATTGGCCCCCCTATGCAGAAAATATTATTAGGGGGTGCGGAAGTGGGACAAGAATCTTTAGTGAGGTTCTATGCATTACACGTCATGGTCATCCCCACATTTCTCCTATTATTGATTTCCATACATTTATGGAGAGTGAGGAAAGATGGTGGGATGGCCGCATCAGAAATTAGTGATGAGAATGAGGCAGCATAATGACAGAAGAAAAAGATAAAGACGAAAAAGAAGCTTTTGAAAAATCCTCCGGAAAAACGTATAGCCTAGTTGAGATGGTCAAAGCCCCGCTTACGATGGTCGACAAGGGACCAGACGATAGTATTTTCTCATTTCCAATTGTAGCTATTTGGGAAGCGATCCTATTCTTAGGAATGATGGTTTTCTTGATCGGTTTTTCGTTGATCAAGGATGCACCTCTAGAAGAATTGGCAAACCCACTAATAACTACTGACCCGGCAAAAGCTCCTTGGTATTTTATGGGCTTGCAAGAATTGTTGGAGCATATGCATCCCTTCTTTGCGGGTGTAGCTCTCCCTGGAGCCCTGGTTGTTTTCTTGTTACTGATCCCTTATCTGGACCAAAGCAAGGCGGGCATTGGGAGATGGTTCACTTCTGAGCGAGGAAAATTGATCACGAAATGGAGCTCAATCTATGCCATGATTGTTTTTCCTGCATTTGCCGTTATAGACTATTTCTTTCCTCCTAGAGAAATCTTCAGGGATGTATTTCCTTCCTGGGTGACTCAATCTCTAATTCCGGTGACGATTCTCGTTGTCTTGGCATTTCTCCCAGTATTTTATGTATGGAAAAAAGGGGAAGGGAAAGCCACCGCGAGGGAATTAATCATAGCACTCTTTACAGTGATGATCGTCGCAGGATTTGCCCTAACAATAATTGGGTTCTTCTTCCGTGGCCCAGGCTTTGAGATGTTTTGGCCATGGGACATGCCGGCGGGATATAGTCCCTTAGATAATTTATAAAAAATGGTGATCGAGGAGAATTCGTATGACCGAAAATCAAAATAAAACAAAGCTCAGTCGCCATCAATTTCTTGGAATCGCATGGTTTGGTGCCTTAGCAACCCTGGTGGGAGAATTTTTTGCCGGACTTCTCGTTTTTATTCAACCCAATCTAGAAGGTGGATTTGGCGGAATTGTTCGTGCCGGAAAGGTGGAAGAATTTTTGCCTGGATCGGTGAATCTAGTCCAAGCGGGAAGATTTTACTTAGTGAGAAATGGAGAAGGTGGCTTTATTGCGTATTGGCAGCGATGTACCCATTTAGGATGCTCAGTACCCTATGAAGAGGAACAAGCAGCTTTCCGCTGCCCTTGCCATGGGTCGGTATTTGATGAACATACCGGTGAAGTTACAGGAGGACCAGCCCCACGCCCCATGGATATTTTTCCAATTGAGATTACGGATGGAGAGGTATTTGTGGATACTGGTAACCCGCAAGAAAGAAGCGCTTTTTCTGATGATCAGATCGCTTACGGATAGGAGCAAAATATGCAAAAGGAAAATTACGAGAAATATATTATTGCAGGCCTGATCCTTACCGTAATTCTATTGGCAAGCTTTAGTATTGCCTGGATCAAAGAACCCGCCCGAATGGAGCATCTCAGCGAAGAAATCTTTAAAGAGAGTGCCCTGCGGGGGAGAGAAATTTATGGAGAGCAATGTGCATTTTGTCATGGTTCGACCGGACAGGGTGGAGTGGGCCCCGCATTAAATAGTAAAAATTTCTTAGAGACTGCAAGCGACCAGATATTATTTGAGACTGTGAGTGCTGGCCGTCCAGGAACGATCATGCCTTCATGGGCACAAAAAAATGGCGGTCCATTAACGGATGAAGGTATCCGTGATCTGGTCAGTTTCATGCGTTTTTGGGAAGAAAATGCCCCAGAAGTCGCTGGGGAAGATTTTATCCCTGATGCAGTAAGAGGATTAACCCTATTTAATAGTTCCTGCTTTATTTGTCATGGTGAAAATGGCCTAGGCGGTTCTATTGCGCCAGCAATAAATAACCCGAGCCGATTAACCAGCTTAGACAATGACTGGTATCGCGGTGTGATTTCCTTCGGTCGTCCCTCAAAGGGTATGCCCACTTGGGGCACGGTTCTCGCACCAAATCAGATTGAAGACCTACTTGCTCTAATTGATGCGTGGCGAAATGGTGAAGCGATTGAATCAAATATTTCTGTCTCTGCAATGATCAATTCAGCAATATTTGAATTGAGTCAAGGTGAGATTGAAGACACGATGTTTTTCCTAGACAGAGCTGAAAAAGGCGCGTTTGGTCCGATAGTGGAAGAATTTGAAACGGTCCGTTCCCTGTTAGATGAGAATGATGTGGATGAAGCATTCGACCAACTCGTTCGATTGAGTGCGGATTGGCCAATTGGCGTTGCAGAAGAAGGTGAAGATGTCTATGCAGATACCTGTAGTGTCTGCCATGGTTCAGAGGGAGAAGGCAATGAAGGATCACGTCTAAACCCCAACGATTTTGTAAACTCCAGTAGTAATTCAGAATTATTGGCCTTTATACTATCTGGTCGTGATGGTACCGCAATGGGAGGGTTTCAAGACCGATTAACGGAAGAACAGATCGCTCATGTGATTGCATTTATCAGGGAGTGGCAAGATGGAGAATAAGGTAATTTCAAATATGGATTCTTTCCACCCTGAAAATTAGTCAGAATTTCAAAAGATTACCCTTTCTACAAAGGGTAATCTTTTTTATCCTTAAAAAAACTAATATAGCTGCAGTTTAGTTTGATAAAGATATGAGGATGAAATTGGAGTAAGATAAATGGATTATAATCACTGCAAAAAATTATCAATTTAAGGGAAAAAAAGTTGAGGATAAGTTTATGAATTTGGTTACAAAACTTTCAAATAATGATGTCGTTGTTGAAATAAAACGAACGGGACCAACGGTTGTTATTGGTGAAAGAATAAACCCAACCGGTAGAAAAAAGGTATTGGCAGCTCTGCAAGCAGGTGATTTTGATATTGTGCGCAAAGATGCAATCAAACAAGTAGAAGCGGGTGCGGCTGTATTGGATGTGAACGCCGGAGTTCCTGGGGCAGATGAAGTTGCCTTATTATCCGAAGTGATGAAAGTTGTAATGGATGTGGTGGATGTGCCTTTATGTATTGATACTGCCAATCCTGAAGCATTGGAAGCAGCCCTGAAACTTTACCCCGGGAAGGCATTGATCAATTCTGCCAATGGAGAAGAAAAATCTTTATCCTCAATTTTGCCTCTAGCGAAAGAGTATAACGCCGTAGTGATTGGATTATGTATGGATGATGATGGCATTCCCCCAACCCCTGAGGGACGATTGGAAGTAGCGAAAAAAATCATCCAAAGAGCAACCGATCTAGGGATTCCGGTAGAAGATATTGTAATTGACCCATTAGCAATGACAATGGGTGCCGATCATCTCGCAGGATCAGTAGTCTTGGAAACCACAAAATTATTGGTCAAAGAACTTGGTGTGAATATTACAATGGGGTCGAGTAATGTTTCATTTGGGATTCCAGATCGAAAATATTTAAATTCAGCGTTTATGGCAATGGCCATCCAAGCTGGGATGACCTGCCCCATTACGAACCCATTAACAACCGAAGTTAGGACCGCTGTTCTAGCTGCAGACCTTTCATTAGGTCATGACGAATACGCTATGCGATGGATACAAGATTTCAGAAAGAGAAAAAAGGCAAAAGAAGAAAAAGAAGCACAAAAGGCTTAATGTCAAAATCATTGCCACTCATATTCCTTTCTTGTGAAGTATTCAAAGGAATCATCAATACCAATAAGATGCCTGAAGCCAATTCCCAGGTGCAATTCTTGGATGCAGGCTTACACGCCACGCCCAAAAAACTACAATCGACCGTTCAGGAACAAATAAATTCGATTGATCAACCAAGTGTGATCGTTTTAGGGTACGGGCTTTGCGGCAATGGATTACACGAAATTCACTCTGGCATCCATACCCTTATCATCCCAAAAATGGACGATTGTATTGCAATGTTTATGGGGGGTCGAAAGATTTTTTTAGATGAATTTTACGCGAACCCAGGAACCTATTATCTAACAAAAGGTTGGCTCCAGGCGGAAACACACCCATTGGCAGAATTCACGCGTTATATCGAAAAATATGGCGAGGAAACCGCCTATTACCTGATGGATCAGCAGTACCGCCATTATTCGAAGCTGGTTTTTGCGGCACATTCTCAAGAAGATCTAGATGAGTATCGCCCAATTGCTACCCAGGTGGCTGAGTTTTGTAAAAGATGGGACATGAAATTTGAAGAATATCTGGGAGGGACAGATTTTATTCAAGATCTCGAAGATACAATCATAAATCCTGAACAAGTTCCTGGTTCTTTTATTACGATTAATCCAGGTGAAATTCTAGATCAAGAGATGTTTAGGTGAACAAAGTAACCATTTTATTCGGTGAAAAAGTCACAAACCTCGACGCCTCAGATGGCGATCTATTAGGGGATGTGATCGCATCCGTAGACCTGCCTGTCGAGCAACCCTGTGCGGGGAGGGGAACCTGCGGCCGATGCAAAGTGATGGTAGAAAAAGGGGCAAGTGGGCCAGATGAAATTGAGCTGGAATACCTCACAGAAAGTGAACTAAGTGTGGGTACAAGGTTGGCATGTCGAGCGACAATAAGTGGTGAAACACAAATTGTTTTATCCCCGATAGAGGTGTATTCCAACAAGGTTTTCAAAGCAAGCTCTCGGCATAAAAGAGAAAAAGATGTTCCTCTTGGACTTGCCATTGATCTGGGCTCTACGACTGTTGCAGCCTATCTGACCCTGCTAGATAATGGTGAGGTTGTCGCTGGGGGGGCTTCGCTAAACCAACAACGAGTTTATGGGGCAGATGTGATATCACGTTTATCTGCTGCTATGCAAAGTGAGGAACATCGAGATCGTTTAGGTCGATTGGCAATCGCCTCGATCTATCAAGCGATCGATTCTCTCAAATTATCGAAGAACATTCTAAAGCGCATACAAACCGTAAGCATTGTCGGGAATGTGGCCATGCACCATCTATTGGTCGATCTTCCAGTAAAAACCATTGGGGTAATGCCTTTTCAGCCCTTCTCCAAAAAATCGATACGAAATCAGAAAGGTTTACTAGATGGTGTTTTTGGTGAGCATGTAGAAGTAAGGATTCCCCCATTAATAGGCGGTTTTGTAGGCTCAGATTCTCTGGCATGTCTGGCATATTTTGGCTTTTATGAGTCCCAAGAACCCATTTTGGCAGTGGACCTTGGTACAAACGGGGAAGTGATGCTTACAAACGGAGATGAGATTGTCACAGCCTCTACTGCTGCTGGACCTGCTTTTGAGGGCGTGGACATTTCTTGTGGGATGCGAGCATTGGATGGCGTGATCGTAGATGCAGAATTAAAAGGGGATCATTTCGAATTTGAAACTATCGGCGATGAACCACCAATCGGTTTAACTGGATCAGGTTTGATGAAAGTTGTAAATGAACTTGTTCGTGCAGGTATTGTGGATCACAGCGGACGACTTTTGGATAATGAGAAAAATCTATTGGGTCCTATCGATAGGATAAATAATATTAATAGGATATATCTAACCCCCGAAAAAAATATTTGGTTAACGCAAAAGGACATCCGAGAATTACAAAAAGCAAAGGGTGCGATTCGCGCAGCAATTGAGATATTACTCCGTGAATTGAAGATGGATGCCTCCGAATTGAAGAGGGTAATCTTAACTGGGTCTTTTGGCGGTCAATTAGACATTGATTCGGTGATCAAATTAGGGATGATCCCAAATGTGTCCCCCGATATTGTTGAAAACACACCGAATGGTGCGGGGATGGGCGCAGCAATGTTTTTAAACGAGGTAGGTTTCTTGCTTGGAGAAAAATTGGCAGAAAAGGCAGTTCAGGTAGATTTGGATCAATCTGCTGATTTTCATCGGGAATTCGTCGAAGCACTCCAATTTAGGAAGGAAGGTCTATTGACATGAAGAATTTTTTTATGATTTTTCAAGAGTTTCTTTATGATATTGCGCATAATTTTCTTAAACCTTTTTCTGGGTTATTCAAAAAAAACTCTGTGGTGGAAAAAATACTGATTGGTTTAGAAAAAGTCGGAAAGGGGGCGGTCTATAATTGTCAGATGTGTGGGGAATGCATTCTCCATAGTACTGGAATGGTATGCTCAATGAATTGTCCTAAAACTTTAAGAAATGGTCCTTGTGGGGGGGTCAGATTAAATGGAAATTGTGAAGTTAAACCCGAAATGAAATGTGTATGGGTGAGGGCCTTTGAAAATGCAACCCAAATGCCAAAATATGGCAGTGAAATGATGTGGATCCAAGCCCCCGTTGACCGAACAATGAAAGATTCATCCGCATGGGTAAACATCTACCAAGAAGTTGATCCTAAAAAAATGAGCAATTGGCAAACTGAAGAGGATAATCTCCGTCTTCAGGAAATGTGGAGAGTTGAATGAGAAACACAAATTTCACGGAGACCCAATTTGAAAGAGTATTGAAGTCGGGGAGATTCGCGATCACCGCAGAACTCAACCCGCCCGATAGTGCCGATCCGGAAGAGGTTTACCGGGCTGCACTGATCTTGGCTGGTGTTTGTGATGGAATTAATGCAGTGGATGCCTCCGGGGCAAATTGTCATATGTCGAGCTTATCCATTTGTGCGTTGTTGACAAAGGTAGGCTACGAACCTGTTTATCAAATATCTTGTCGTGATCGGAATCGAATCGCGATTCAAGGGGATATTTTAGGGGCAGCGGCTTTAGGGGTGCGAAACTTGTTATGCATTACTGGCGATGATGTCAGTGCAGGTGACCACCCAGGGGCAAAAGCAGTATTCGATTTTGATTCCATTCAATTATTACGTACTGCCCGGAAGATGAGGGATGAAAGTATGTATCTGAGTGGGCGAAAGATTACAAAAAGCCCAGACCTGTTCTTGGGAGCTGCTGCCAATCCCTTCGCCCCTCCTTATGATTGGCGTCCACAAAGACTGGCAAAAAAAGTGGCAGCGGGTGCTCAATTTATTCAAACCCAATATTGTTTCGATGTGGATAAATTTAAGGAGTATATGCGCCAAGTCAGAGATCTCGGATTGCATGACCTAGTCTATATTCTCGTAGGAGTGGGGCCATTGAGATCGCATCGTGCGGCAGAATTCATGCGCTCAAAAGTGCCGGGTGTTGTGATTCCTGACAAGATCGTGGAAAGATTAAAGAAAACTCCTAAAAAAGAGCAGCAAAAAGAGGGGAAGTTAATATGTATGGAAATTATTGATGAGGTGAAGGATATCGAGGGGGTATCTGGGATACATATCATGGCCTACCGACAGGAAGAATTAGTATCCGAGATCGTGCTGGAATCGGGGTTTTTACCAAGACCCATAAAGAAATAAAAATTTTGAAGATATTTTTATATAATCATTTAGCCTAAAAATGAGTTAACAGGTGGCTGGAGAAAAAGATTATTTCTCCAGCCACCTGTTTTATTGCAGAATTACCCGGTCATAGATGCATCTGTGTGAGGCATGCCTTAACCCTTTTCTAAATAAAATTTAGGCTGGTTAAATACATGCCCCCATAAAAAGAAACTTCGTTGACGAATCCTTCTTTGGCTTCTGCTTTAGTATGTTCTGACCACCAACTTGCGATCCCTTCTTGTTCGGTGATTGCTTTAAAAACTGCTTCTGGTGAGGCTTTTATTTCTACTTGATGTAATGAGTCCATGATCTTTCTCCTATAATTTGCTTGTGAATATTGGATATAATTTAGACTTTATGTCTAGTTTCAAACTAGTTAATAATTTGATATGAATTCACATCTATCTCATTGGGGATAGCAGTAATTTTTCTCCTATGGGGTTAGATGTTTTATGAAACAGCATTTTCAAAATGGCCGAGAATTGATTCCCAGCCTAGTAGATGGCTATCCCTTGAACCTTCGTCCAAGAATTTTTTATGAAATAGGTCGATGTTTGTGCCGTTATCAACTTTGGTGAAATTTAACGTAACTGTAGAGCCGTCCACAGAGAAGGGGGATTCCCAGGTGAACACTATTTCTGTAAAAGGAGCTAGTTTTTTATATTCCCCGTCATGAGGTAATTCTTGATCGCCTGCTACCATAATGATCGAAAATCGGCCGCCTTCGCGCGGATCGGTCTCTGCCTTGGAAACGACCATGCCCTCTCCAGCGATCATAAATTTTGCAAGAAGGGTGGGGTTAAGCCAAGTATTATATTTAGTTTCGATGGGTGCTTTGCTAGTATGTGAGCTGTTTAGGGACAGTTCAGACATTTTATAATCCTCCAGTAAAAGTTTTTCTAGTTTATCTAGTTGAATTTCCCAAATCGAGCGTAAATTTGAGAACCATTTATCAATTTCTTTGATCGGCTCCAGATTGGCTTCAATAAAGTGTTCCCTGCCAATCTTTTTTCGGGATATTAACCCGACGACCTCCAACAATTTGGTATGTTTGGAAACGGTGTTTAAGTTCATGTCGTAATATTTTGCCAGATCGGTTACCTGGGTAGGTCCTTCTTGCACCAAAGTGGTCAGGATCTTTCTTCGGGTGATATTGCTTGTCACCTTTAATATCTTTGAAAGATGGCTTTCTATTTCATTCATACGCTCAACCTTGGGGTTGAAAATAATTACTGAGGAGTAGATTTTGATGGCTTGACAACTGGATCGGAATCGTGTATATTATCAGTTAGTTATATAACCATATGGTAAAATAAAAATGACTGAGAACACTACGGATACTTTAAGCAGAACCTTTCATGCTCTGGCAGACCCTACTCGTCGTCAGATCTTAGCTCAATTGGCAGATGGCGCTCTCTCAGTTACTCAACTTTCTGAGCCATTTGAAATGACCCAGCCGGCAGTTTCGAAACATCTAAAGGTGCTTGAGAAGGCAGGGTTGATCATCCGCAGCCGGGAAGCCCAATGGCGGCCAGCAAAGTTACAAGCCGCTCCGTTGCGGGAGGCTGCAGATTGGGTTGAACAATATCGCAAAAATTGGGAAGAAAGTTTTGATCGCTTAGATGCTTATCTGAAAACAATTCAGAAAGAGGAACAAGGATCAAATGAGTGATTTACATTGTGATTACCAATCACAATGTTCAACATGAAATAATTTTATTGACCAGAATTCATAGTAAAGGATATAGAAATGGACCCATTAGAAGAAAAACTTATTGAAGCAACTCGTGTTTTTGACGCCCCCAAAGATTTATTGTGGAAGGCATGGACCGAGGTTGAACACTTTATGCAATGGTATGGCCCTCAAGGATTTACCATCCCCGTTTGTAATATTGATCTGAAAGTTGGTGGACGTCATTTATGGAGTATGCAATCTCCGGATGGAAAACAAATGTATTTCACTGGTGTATATAAAGAAATCTCGCCCATGGATCGTCTCGTATTTACAGACACATCTTCCGACGCGGAAGGTAACGAGTTGGGAATGGGGGAGGGGATGCCTAAATTTATGGACGTAACCGTCACCCTGGCTCATTCAGATGGCAAAACTACCATGACTGTCAGCCATTTAGGCTGGGGTCCAGGCGCCGAATACGCAAAAATGGGCTGGGAGCAAGCTTTTGAGAAGCTTTCGACAGTATTGGGTTAGCATAAAAATAATTCCAATAAATAGTAAAGAACAGTTACCTAAAAGTAACGGTTCTTTTTTTAAGCAGATATCCCTTCTCTCTAGCGAATTTTCTAGAACTATAGAATGAGCTACATTTTTATTGGACTATAAATGTCTTAATAATTATTTGCAGATCTCCAAAGGAATTTTTATGAAATCAATAGCATGGACAAAATATGGACCTCCAGAAGTCCTCAAACTTAAAGAGATCGAGAAGCCGATTCCAAAAGATGATGAGGGATTAATAAAAGTAATTGCGACGACGGTTACAGCTGGGGATTGTGAAATGCGAAGATTGGATTTTCCCCTTTACTTATCTTTTCCGATGCGAATATATATTGGATTTTTCAAGCCCAAAAGAATAAGGGTTATTGGCCAGGAGTTAGCTGGGGAAATTGTTGAAGTAGGAAAAGATGTAAAATCGCTCAAAGTAGGGGATCAAGTTTTTGGGACGACTGGCTTTAAATTTGGCGCATATGCAGAGTATATCTGTTTGCCTGAAAAATCTAAGGATATGTCAGGACCGCTCACTCACAAACCTACAAATATGTCCTTTGAGGAAGCCGCAGCTGTCCCAACTGGGGGATTGGAAGTATTGCATTTTCTAAGAAAAGGAAATATTAAAAGGGGAGAGAAAATATTGATCAATGGGGCAGGGGGAAGCATAGGAAGTTTTGGGGTCCAGTTGGCAAAATACTTTGGTGCGGAAGTTACAGCTGTGGATAGTGCGGAAAAATTAGAAATGTTGGGCTCTATTGGAGCAGACCATGTGATCGATTATGCTCAAGAGGATTTTACCGAAAAAGAAAACACCTATGATGTAATATTTGACGTAATTGGTAAAAGCTCATTTTCGGGTAGTTTGAGATCATTAGGGGAAAATGGACGGTATCTAATCGCCAACCCTAATTTAATAAAAATAATCAGAGCGCTATTAAATGGTGGGAAGGGGAATAAAAAAATTGTGACAGAGACGACCATACAAAAAACGGAAGATCTCCAATTCCTCAAAGAGCTAATTGAAGTAGGAAAATTAAAAACCATTATTGATCGGAAATACCCAATGGAAGAAATCGTTGAAGCGCATCGATATGTTGAAACCGGTGAAAAAATTGGGAATGTGATCATTACGCCATAAAAAGTGGGGATGAAAAGTGATTTGATTCGTTATTTCGACAATAATTGAAGAAATTGCCCTTAATAAAATGACTGGTCAATTGACCAGCTATTTTTGTATTACAACAATATTAACTTATTTGACCCAGTTGCCTATTTTTCAGTTTTCTCGATATATTTTCCAAATACGATATCCCAGCCACTGTTATACCCCTCACGATATTTTTGAGCATCTTCGCCCCGTGATTCCCAGCCACTATGGGTCAATTCGACCAATGTGCCACCATCAGCAGTTGAAAATTGAATTTCTAGATAGGTGGCAAGCTCACTAGAATTCCCTGGATGCCAGGTCGTCGCAAAAAGATAGGGGGGATTAAAGGTTTGAACTGTTCCCCATAAAGATTCAGTGCCGTCTTTCAGTGTCTCAATAAACCTTCCCCCAACCCATCCTTCGATGCTACAGGTTTCAGTTTCGGATTTTTCCCCCACAGAATGATTGCCATCCAGCGGCCACCAGGTGTTGACACCCTCAGTAAAAAGTTTGAAGGCTTCCTCCACTGGTAAACTGACCTGGGCGGATTTTACTACCGGGGCAATTGTCGATTTTGAGTCTTTATCTTTGATCATTGTGAATCTCCTTTTGATTGGTCATCGGCGGCTTGTTTGAAAGCTTGTAAAACACCTCCCCACATACTGTCAAAATAAGCGTGCAGCTCAATAAGTCCATTAGGAGCAAGGCTGTGAATCCGTTTCGTGCCATCCCTTTCAACTTCAACTAATCCGGCGTCTCTCAGTACACGCAAATGCTGCGAAACTGCAGGTTGACTAATGGGGATCACCTTTGTGATTTCGCCAACAGTGCTGGGTCCCTGAGCAATCTTTTCAATGATCGCCCGGCGGGTGGGGTCAGAAAGGGCTTCTAAAACATAAGCATAAGTCATAACTAATATAAGTAAATACTTATATAAAGAATTTGTCAAGAGTCTTATAAATAGTAAGGTTTGAAATACAAAGAGTACTCAATCCTTGAGCATGTTTTTTTGATAAATAGAAAAATACTTCATCAAAGAAAAAACATCAAAAATATTTAATCGATTAAAATTATATTCAGACCGTAATGCCGAATCTGTTTTTAATAATTACTTTTGGGAGAATAATTGATTACTCAACATCCACAAGCGATTAATGCAACAAAAGAATTAATTCATGATCTTGAGGCTGCCCTCTCAGATGTTTCATTTGATCAAATGACGCGTTTGCTCTACAGCACCGATGCGAGTATATACCAGATGTTGCCGGTGGGGGTTGTCAAACCACGTGACACAGACGAAATTGTCGCCGCGGTTGAAATTGCCAAAGCTCATCAAGTGCCAATATTGCCTAGGGGTGGGGGAAGTAGTTTAGCCGGACAAGCTGTTGGACATGCCTTGATCTTGGATCTATCTCGCTATATGAATAATGTGATCGAGATCAACGCTGAGGAAAAAACTGTCATTGCTCAACCTGGCCTCACCCTAGGAAAACTCAATTTACACTTGCAGGAATATAATTTGCTCTTCGGCCCTGACCCAGCCAGCGCTGACCGTGCGACCTTAGGGGGTATCGTTGGAAATAACTCTACGGGTGCCCACTCAATTATTTATGGCATGACGCATGACCATACCCTTTCGGTGGATACCGTATTGGCAGATGGTAGCAGGGCTAAATTTTCTTCCATTGAAAATGAATGGGATGTTCGAGGGAAACTGTCAGGTTTAGAAGGTCAAATTTATCGAAACTTACCAGAAATTTTATCTAGTTATAAGGATGAAATTTCTACTCGTTATCCAAATACATTTCGTCATGTTTCTGGTTATAACCTTCACCTCTTATCAGGGATGGAACAGCCAAACCTAGCCTCCTTAATCGTTGGCTCAGAAGGGAGTTTATCCGTCGTCTCTGAGATGACCTTAAATCTGGTGCCCATTCCCAAAGTTAAGCGACTGGCAATGGTTCATTTTTCTGATCTCCGGGAAGCCATGGATGCAGTACCCGTGATATTAGAGAGTAACCCAACCGCAGTAGAAGTGATCGATAAGATGTTAGTTGATCTCATGCAAGATCGAATCGAGCACCGAAAACTGCTCACTTTTGTGGAAGGTCATCCTGAAATTATTTTACTAGTGGAGTATGCTGGTTCGTCTGATTCAGAGTTAGATGCGGGCATTCAAAATCTTAAAAGAAAACTAAACCAGATCAGACATAAAGATACCGTAGTGATTATTTCAGGGAAAAAAGAACAAGCAAATGTTTGGTATGTGCGCAAGCTTGGCTTAGGCATTTTAATGAGTATTCGTGGGGATGCGAAGCCAATTCCATTTATTGAAGATGCTGCCGTTCCCGTAGAGCACCTTGCCGACTACGTCACCCAAATTTACGATTTTGCCTATTCCACTGGCATTGAGCGAGTGGCAATGTATGGGCATGCCAGTGCAGGCTGTCTTCATATTCGTCCAATGGTCAATCTTAAGAAAGGGGCGGGTGTGCGCCAGTTGCGCCAAGTAGCCGAAAAATCCTTAGAGCTAATCATCAAATATGGCGGGACGATGAGTGGAGAACATGGCGATGGGATTGTCCGGGGGGAATTTCTTGAAAAACAATTTGGAAAGAAAATGGTCGAGGCGTTTAAGGAAGTTAAGGCTACATTTGATCCCACTAATATGATGAATCCAGGCAAGGTGGTCAATGTTCCCTTGATGGATGACCAGAGTTTATTGCGATTTGGCACCAATTATTCTGTGCCTTTAGAACCGGTTCAATCAAAATTCAATTTTGACAATGATGGTGGTTTTCTAAGGGCCGTTGAGATGTGTAACGGGGCGGGGGTTTGCCGAAAATTGGATCATGGGGTGATGTGTCCTTCATTCAAAGTTACCCAGAATGAAATGCATAGTACCAGAGGGAGGGCAAACGCTTTACGATCAGCAATGATGGGCATGTTAGGGGATGATGCGATGAGTTCTCACGAACTTTATGATGTTTTTGATCTCTGTATATCTTGTCATGCCTGTCATAGTGAATGCCCCTCCGCAGTTGACATGGCAAAAATAAAGTCAGAGTTTTTATATCAATATTATCAATCCAATTCAACCCCTTTGCGTTCTCGGGTTTTTGCAAATATTGGAAAGATTAACAAGCTTTTTCAACCCTTTGCGTCGCTAATCAATTGGTTGCTTAACGGACCAGGGAAATTGGGTCTTTCACTTTTAGGGATTCATCCAAAACGCTCCCTACCCAAGTTGGTAAGACAAACCTTTAGTGCATGGCATAGTGGGCAAAATGATAGAGAGAAAATCAGCCATAAGCAAGAGAAGCAAGTTGTTTTCTTCCACGATACTTTTATGGAATTCAACGATCCCCAAATTGGCCGGGCCGCAATTAAGGTGCTCAAAGCAGCGGGATATCAACCGATAGTGCTCAATAACAAGGTGGATTCGGGGCGGCCAGCTGTTTCTAAAGGATTGCTAGATGAAGCAGAGCGACTAGCCCGCCATAATATGGCGTTATTAGCTCCCTATGCAAAACAAGGGATCCCGATCGTCGGTTGTGAACCCAGCGCAATGGCGATGCTAATTAAGGAATATCCTGAACTCATTCCCGGTGAGGATACAAAAATCATCGCCGAAAATACGCTGATGATCGATCAATTTTTAGTGCAAGAAGTAGAGAATAAGGATATATCTTTTGAATTTGATGGTGAACCCCGAAATATCTTGTTTCATGGACATTGTCAACAAAAAGCCTTCTTCGGAACCGAATCTGTGCATAAGATGCTTGAACTAATTCCCAATACTAAAGTTGAAGAAGTTGAGACCAGTTGTTGTGGCATGGCGGGGTCTTTTGGGTATGAAAAAGAGCATTATAAATTGTCGATCCAAATGGCTGAATTATCCCTCGCCCCGGCGGTAAGATCAGCAGGTGAGAAAACGATTATCTCAGCAATGGGCACCTCTTGTAGAGATCAAATAAAGCATACTGCAGAAAGTTCATCCCTTCACCCAATCGAAATATTTGCGGACGCACTATTAATCGATTGAAATAAAATTTTCTGGTATTTGTCTCAAGTTGAAAAAAGTCGTTGAAAAAACCAATTTTTTAGCTATATAACCAATTCACTGTATAATAAATTTAAGAAGTTTTTATCAGTGAATATCTTGAATAATACCCTATAGGGCAGCTCTTTACTGAATTTAAAATCTAAAATTATAGGTTATGTATCTTTAAGGAGTAGGTATGAACAATTCTCAAATGACTGACTGCATTGTGTGCCGAAAGCATCGTGGCATTGAGGTTGCTCCCGGGGGTGCCATTTATCAAGATGGCCTAATTTACATCTCATATGCAAGTCTGTGGGGCGACGAAACTGACCATTATTGGGGCACATATTTGTCGAACCAAAGAGGCACGTAACTGGCCTTGGGGGTCTCACCCAAGAGTATTGGCTTTAGACGCCTATGACTCCCACCGAGTTACGGCGCTTGGTTTAGACAGCTCAATGGCGATCGACCCGATCTTTGCCGACAGTTTTGAAAGTGAAGACATGACCGCTTGGGACGCCTCCGTAACCGATAGCGGCGACCTGGATACAACCCTGGAATCATAACTACGGTCTTTATCCTCATTCCATTTATTGTGGTGGTGTTGTCGGTTAGTTTTACACAAGGTATTCTTGGGCCGGTGGGCTGGATAATTTCTTGTGTGGTAGGTTTTGGTGGTATAGTGGCACTGATTTGGTTCTCAAACTCTTATAACCGCCCGAGCTAAAATTTTTTGCGGTTGGAAATTGTATGTTCACCAAATATCATTTTCGAACTGCTAGTTACTAACCTCTAGAGAATTATTCTTCGCAAAACCCTCATAAATTCAATAACCGCCGAAAGGCGGTTTTTGAATTGTGCGCCCGGAGGGACTCGAACCCCCAGCCAACTGATTCGAAGTTATGCACTTCTTTGTCTACCCTGTCTACGGGGGCCTAATATATCTACAGTGTAACAAATATGGGAGTAAATAAGGCTATTGTGTCCATAATTTCTACCTAGCTAGCACAATGTTTACGCCCTTAGGACAAGAGGGGAAGCCTGCGAACATCCATTAAAAATATATATAACCTTTTACCATAGTTAAAAAGGTCAACTGAGGTATTAATTTTGAAATTTCATCTAAAGTTGTATCAGTTTCACCGGAAGCCCCCTAAAATCAATGGGAATTAGCAACCACAACTTGGTCACGACCAGCCTGTTTAGCTTGGTAAAGGGCCTGGTCTGCAAGCTGAATAAGGCTTTCTGCATTAGTCTCATGTTTTGGATAAAGGGAAATCCCACAAGACAGGGAGATTGAACCCAATAACTGACCGCTGTTTCTAACAGACATCTGTTTAACTTTGACGCGCAGGTTTTCTGCACGTTCTTGAACGACTTCTAGCGGCGTCTCTGGCAGGATTAATATGAACTCTTCCCCACCATAGCGGCAGGCAATATCGGTCACGCGGCTATGGTTCTTTAGAAGTATGCCAAATTCTCGCAATACAGCGTCTCCTGCATCATGCCCGAAGGTGTCATTGAATTGTTTAAAATGATCAATGTCCATCATGATGACTCCCACATCTTTTTTTGTTCGCTCTGCTCTCGGGAGTTCACGTTCTAAAGTTTCCTCCATATAACGTCGATTGAACAAGCCAGTAAGCGGGTCACGGATGGATTGGAAGCGCAATGTTTCCCGAAGCCGCAGATTTACCAATGCTAATGAGACTTGTTCAGTTAAACTCACTGCTAGGCGTTCTACTTCTTGAACTGACGCAGAATTGTCTTCCAAGTGATTCTGTAGTTGAAGGTAGAGTACTCCAAGAGTTTCTCCATGAGCTGACATTGGTACACAGATATGACCACATCCTGGTGATGGATCATGGCGGCAAACAGAAACAGTACTCTGATCGGTTTCTACTCTTATTCGGCCAAGCCTTAATGCCCAACATTCGTCGTTGGGAATAACTTGGGCCTGAAAATCATCAGGCCAATCGCCCCATGAAGCTTGGGCTTCCAAGTCAGTACCGGATGGATTTCGTAAAAAAAGTGCTCCTGTTTGATTTTTAAACAGTTTTCCGGCGAACTGCGCAATGACGAAATAGGCTTCATCGGTAGTTTTGCTGGCCTGAAATAAATCTCCCATCTCCTTCAGCAAGCTCGCCTCAAGGTTGCGTTGTTCCAGTTCAGCTGTGCGCTCTATCACACGCTGCTCCATTTGATCATGTTCACCTTGTAAAGCAGCCTCAGCTTTTTTGCGCTCTACGATACGCCGGGACAAAGGTAGGAACATAAAAAAGTGCAGAGCAGGAGATAATAATAAAACCAGCAAAATTGAATTGATTAGTGCTTCAGCAAGTCGAGAAAAATCATGCAGAGGCACAAATAGCATAATCATCATTTCGAACAAGCCAGTCATCGCTGCAATGATAAGCAAATTACGAACCGGGGATTCCTTAAGGAATATCGACGAGATGAATCTAGAACCCATTTGCTGATCTTTTTCTTTTGTTTTTGTCATTACTTCTCCAATTGGGACTAGCATTCATCTATTTGTACTCAGAGTTACGAACTCTCAGTAATTATGTTCAGAAAAACTTCCACCACTTGTGGATCAAACTGTTTCCCGTTCTGATGTTTAATTTCATTTAATGCCTCTTCATTAGTCCAGGCTTTCTTATATGGTCGCTCATGGATTAATGCATCAAACACATCTACAACGGTCACTATTCGACCAGGTAGAGGAATCTCTTCCCCTTTCATGCCAGCATAACCATTGCCATTCCAGTGCTCATGATGAGTCAATGCTATCTTCTCAGCCATATTCAAGAGGGGGGATTGACTCCCCGAAAGGATTTTGGCACCAATGGTGGTATGTGTCTTCATCACTTCCCACTCTTTTGGCGTGAGTTTCCCTGGTTTGAGCAGGATTGAGTCGGGGATGCCGATTTTTCCGATATCATGCAGGGGAGCAACCTGCCTGATTATTTCAACTTGATCCTCAGAAAAGCCCAACCCCGCAGCAATTCGAGCCGACAATTTTCCCACACGTAGAATATGTTCGCCGGTATTATCGTCGCGATATTCCGCAGCTAATGCTAACCGTTCTAATATCTCGATCCGAGATTCGTTGAGTTGTTGAGTTCGTTCTTGCACTTTTTGGTCGAGGGTTTGGTTCTGATTCTGAAGCTGCAGGTGCAGTGATCGTGTCTGGAGCAAGTTGCGGATGCGAAGGATGACCTCGGTTGGATCAAAAGGTTTAGTCAGAAAGTCGGTAGCACCCTCCGAAAGGGCATGCTGTTTTGCCTCAGAAGTAATATCGGCAGTCAAAACCAGGATTGGTAGAAATGAATTTTCTGGGATGTTTTTTCGTAATTGTTTCATCACGGCATAACCATCCATATGCGGCATATGGAGATCCAATAGGATTAGATCTGGTTTGAAATTCAGAAAAGAGGTCAGGGCTTTTCTAGAGTCCGTGATGCTCAAAAAGTTTTCAAAATTTTCTTCCTGTAGAATACCCTCTAATAAAAGGGTGTTGGGAACCTTATCATCGATGATTAGGAATTTTGGATCAGTGAAAGTATTTTTAGCCATTTAGTTTACATTTCCTTTCATCAGTTTTTCAATAAGTTTGATGAAATCTTCTATGTTGAGCGGTTTCGTCAAGTATGCTTCTGCTCCCAGTTTCATCAGTTCCTTGATCTTACTAGGATTAGCATCAGCACTGTGCATTATCACTGGGATAGCCTTAGTTTCCTTATCACTTTTCAGATGACGCATCGCATCTAACCCATTCATGCCCGGAAGTTGCATATCAAGTATTATTAGGTCTGGTTTCTGCTGACGGGCAATTTCTATACCTATCTCAGCTCGAGTTTCACCTAGTAGTTCAATCTGGGGATACTCGGTTAGTATTTGTCGGACCAATTCAAAGTTTGCCGGATTGTCTTCGATGTACAGGATTGAAAAGATCTGTGCAGGAAGCTCGACCAACGATTTTTCCTCATCTTTTTTGATCAGGTATTCAAGCGGGTCGTTTGTTATTGGCAGCTCGACCCAGAATGTGCTGCCCTGCCCAACTTCACTTTCCACGCCTATTTTCCCATCCATCAGCTCCACCAGACGTTTGGATATTGAAAGGCCCAGCCCCACTCCCTCTACCTCACTAGTTTCTGCGCCTAGGCGTTCAAAAGGTTTAAATATTCGTTCTATTTGATCAGGTGACATACCATTCCCAGTGTCTGTCACCAAGATGCGCAGATAGCCGTTCGGGCGTTCCTCATGAGTGACAGTCACTCGTCCACCCTGACGGGTGTATTTGACAGCGTTACTCATCAGGTTCAGGCATACCTGTTTCAATCGTTGATGGTCGGCTAATATGTACAGGTTTTCACCTGGCTCAGTCGGAATTACTATTTGGATATCTTTCTGGTCCGCCAGTGGTTTTATTAGCTCACACGCTTCTCTTTCAGCACTCTGTAACTGCACAGGTTCTGGTGAGATTTCCAAGCGGCCAGCCTCAATCCGTGAGAGATCCAAGATTTCATTGATCAGGCTGAGCAGGTGCTTCCCCCCTTGAATAACTTGATTGGTACGTTCTCTCTGGCTGTCTGACAGGGGATCTTTCTTGCTCATTTCCATTAGCTGTGCAAAACCCAGGATAGAGTTCATCGGCGTGCGAAGTTCATGGCTCATTCGGGAGAGGAACTCAGATTTGGCCTGATTGGCAACCTGGGTTTCCTTAAATAATTCCGAGACCCGGATAGCACTTGCTACTTGGCTAGCAAAGACAGAGAATGTTGAGATATCATTTTCTTTAATATTTTCACCCCACACCACTAACACTCCAATTACTTCTTCATCGGCGAATAATGGTAAATAGATGGTTGAAACATTTTGCTTCATTCCCGCCAACCTAGCAAAGCTTTTGACCAAAACTTCAGGAAATTCAGGCAGCATTTTTTCTATCACTGGAAGAATATTCTTGAAATACTGGGGTTTTTTTTGTTTAACAAGATCTTCATAGACCGGGAAGTTCTTGCGTGGTATAGAAAAACCCTGTGAGCTTACACCAGCCAGTTTCTCAGCCGCCTTTAGCGCTTTTGATCCCATAGCAACATATTTCAAAATCATATCTTGTCCTTCGGGATCTAAAAAAGCGACAAAATAGTTAATACCTTGTTGGGTTAACTCGTATTCTAGAATCTTGTATATCTGTTGAGGATCTAGGGTTGTTTGGACTTTGCTAGCCACTTGGTTCAAAGAAGAAATCAGATTATATGAATTCATCATGGCGATTGACTGATTCTTCAGATTCTCTTCATTTTTTTTACGTTTAGTGATGTCTTGTTTGACAGCGATGAAATGTGAAATTTCACCCCTTTGGTTTTTCACAGGTGTGATCGTTATTTCTTCTGTATAAAGGCTTCCATCCTTCCGCTTATTGATTATCTCATTATGCCAAACTTGCCCAGATTTGATCGTATCCCATAAAACGCTATAGAAAACTTCATCGTGTTGGCCTGATTTGAGGATATTGGGCTGGTTCCCCACAGCTTCCTCTTTCATATAACCGGTCAGGCGGCTGAAGGCCGGGTTTACCCAGGAGATCATACCGTCAAAATCAGTGATGATGATCGCATTGGCGGAGGCCTCCAAGGCGGCATTTTGCAGCTGCATCTCCCGATCGTCGAGCATGTGTTGGGTGATTTCTTGACCAAAAGCCTGTATTTCTTTAAGCTCACCATTTTTATTGAATATACCGCGATCTGTCCATGTTTCCCAACATTCTTCATCATCAGAACTGATAGTATAGAATTCATCAGTGAAAACAGGATTTGTAGGTGTCAGCTTAGCAAGCTTTTTTCTAAACCGCTTCTGTTCTTCCTTTGAGAGTTCATCGATAATCCTGGTTCCTATTAAATCATCCTCAGATCTGCCCATATGACGGCTGTAACTCTGGTTGACGAAGGTGCGGGTCGTATCGGGCAGATAGCGGACCAAAAATTCGGTTTGATCCTCTACTACAGAGCGGTATTTCTCCTCACTCTGTTTGAGAGCTTCCTCCATATTTTTTCGATCGGTGATATCCCAGCCCATAGATTGGATCGCTATCAACTGCCCCTCTTCATCAAAAGTTCCCCGATCAGTCCAGTGATACCATCTACCCGCTCTATCTCCCTTGGTTCCGAGATATTCATCGGTTTGAATCGGTTGTTGTGGGGTGAGGGTTTTGATTCTCCGCTTGATTATCTTGGCAGCTTTTGAGGAAATTAATGAAAAAAAATTGATTTTGATAAATTCTTCACGGGTCTTTTGAAATAATTTTGCATATTGTTCGTTCACGAAAACAATGGTTCCATCCGGTTTCCATCGATAGATTAGTTCAGTCATGTCTTCAAGAATGGATCGAAAACGATTTTCGCTTTCTTGAAGTTCCTTGGTTCGCTTATTGACGCGATCCTCCAGTTCTTCGTTTAGTTTTTGGATCTCATCTTCGACCTGTTTGCGTTCTGTGATATCGCGTATGGTGGCAGAGATCAACGAGCTGTCTTCAGTTTTCAGAAAACTTAGACTAATATCTATGGAGAACTCAGTGCCATTTTGCTGCAGGCCATACAAATCCAAACCCTCTCCCATGATACGTTTCTGTGGATTGGCAGCAAATTTTTCCCTGTTTGTGGGATGAGTCGTGAATCGCTGTGGAATTAGAACTTCCACAGGTTTACGAATCAGTTCTTCTGCTCGGTAACCAAACATTTTTTCGGCTTGAGGGTTAACCAATAAGATTTCACCGTCTAAATTGGTGATGATGATCCCATCTGGGGATGAGCTAAAGAGATCAATAAAGGATAAATTATTTTCAAGAGCATTATCCATATCTTACATACCTTCCATTAGAATGGAAACAATTAAATTTAACATCTCCCAGTTTTTATCATGTCCAGGGAAGTGTTATCCGTATTATAGCCTTCAATTTTATGGATTTCCCAATCCAAGTTGAAATTGATATAAAAGTTACTTGAAAAGTTCGATAATAATAACATAGTTGGCTAGGATTTCTGAGCATGAAATGTTTCCCCCAAACGAAAACAATCATAACTAATTAATCCTTTAGAAAAGTCTAAATTAATTATATAGTCATACAGTTTTTCCTGCAATATGTCGCATAACCTTTTTTTTTATTAATTTGGTTGACTGGGTGCACCTCAAATAGGCACTATGAACTACAATAATCACTGAGTCTTAATCAGTAGGTTACAGGTTCGATTCCTGTGCAGATCACCATAGATGTGGAGGTTTCATGAAAAGTGACCGATACATTTGCCGTTTAATTGGGTTTGTTTAGTGGGGAATTTTCTAAGCTGTTGCCAATCTGTTGCCATTTTGACGGAATTGGGATTACCAATTCATCCATAAGCTCTGCGGCTTCCTTTTGAATGACTGGTAAAAAGTGGCTATAGATGTCTAAAGTGATACTTGGCTTTGAATGACCTAACCATCTAAGTACCACCATTAGAGGGATGCCATTCATCAACATTAAGGTTGCAGCAGTATGCCTTAGATCGTGAAAACGAATATTCGACAGACCGACTTTCTCGAGCAACGGTTTAAAGTAACGATGCGATTTACCTTGGTCTGTGGGGCTCCCGGAAGGGGTCGGGGAAATCAAATCATTCTCTTGCCAGTCTTTTCTATGGCGTTCTAATTCCAGGTGTTTGTAATTTTCTATAAGTTGATACATTGTTCAAGTAAATCTATGACTAACTTTTGCTGGGCAACACTAGCTAATCTCTCGCCCCAAAGCAGCCGCCACTTTCCCAACCTCTTCAAACCACTGCGGTAGCATTTCAAGCGGCAAAGCCTGATCGCCATCGGATAAGGCTTCGTCAGGTTTGGGGTGAAACTCGACCATCAAGCCATCAGCCCCGGCAGCAACCGCGGCTCGTGATGCCGGAATGATAAGATCACGCCGTCCGGTAGCATGGCTGGGATCACCGATGACGGGATAAGGGCTAATCTGCTTAAGGAGTGCAATGGCGCTTGTGTCAAAGACATTGCGGGTGGAATGATCAAAGCTGCGGATGCCACGCTCGCATAAGATAATATTCTCGTTGCCGCGGTTGGCAATATGCTCAGCGGCCATCAACCATTCCTCGACAGTGGACATAAAGCCGCGCTTAAGCATGATGGGCTTATTCATCTCGCCGACAGCCCACAAGAGCGGGAAATGCTGCATATTGCGACTGCCAATCTGAATGATATCAGCATACTCAGCGACTAGTTCAACCTGCTCGATGCCTAAGGCTTCCGTGACGAGGGCGAGACCAAATTCATCGGCGACATCGCGCAGAATTTTGAGGCCTTCTTCGCCTAAGCCCTGGAAGGCATGCGGCGAAGTACGCGGCTTAAATGCGCCGCCCCGAAAAATCTTAATGCCGATCTCAGCGACGGTCTGCGCTACCCGTCGGGCCTGTTCGTAGCTTTCCGCGGAACACGGCCCGGCGATGAGAACGACTTCGTCACTGCCAATGGTTAGGCCTTCTCGGATTTGAACTTGGATGTCTGTTTTTTCTTTAGCCATAATCATTAATGCACCATTCAAAATTAAATAATTGATTCTCTTTCCGTCAAACTATCTATACTTGCCAGCACGAGCTCACATACCTTACGGCGTTGGATTTTACCGGAAGCGGTTAGCGGTAGACTTTCATAAAAGATAATCTGGCGCGGGATTTTGTACCCAGCCAAATGCTGACGGCAAAAAGTATCAACTAGTTCTCTGGCTGAAACATGCTGGCCGGGTTCCAGCACAACGGCAGCAGCGACCTGTTGACCCCATTCCTCATCTGGTAAGCCAACAACACAGGCCTGGGCGACGCTGGGGTTGGATAGCAAAACCTTCTCTACCTCGGAAGGATATATATTCTCACCACCGCTGATGATTAGGTCAACCCGGCGCTGTACGAGCCAAAGATCGCCATCCAGATCGAGGTATCCAAGGTCGCCAGTATGCAACCAATCATTTTGAAAGGTTTTGGAAGAGGTTTTAAGCTGAAGATAATAACCCTGCATGAGGGTCGGTCCGCTAACCAGGACTTCGCCGATCTCACCTGCGGGCAAAACAGACCCACCTTGATCGACAATCTTGACGCTGGTCCCGACAAGCGGCTTGCCAACCGTGCCTGGCTTATGGCGGGTTTCTTCCGGTGTGGCAGTAGACACCTGGGAAGCGGCTTCGCTGAGACCGTAGGTAAGCCCCACTTTTAAATCAAGAGCAGCGGCTTGGACCAAAAGCTGTTCGTCGGCAGCGGCGCCACCCAATAAGATCAGGCGTAGGGTTTGCAGACTAGCTGCAGATCGAGAGATGCTTAGCAGGCGGGCCAGCATGGTGGGAACCAAGGAGATAATCGTAGCTTTCTGAGCGTCAATAGCATCCAATACAGCCCTCTCATCAAAACCCCTAAGCAGGATTGTAGCAGTACGGTAAAAGCAGGAACGCAGCAAGATCGCCATTCCACCGACATGGTAAAGGGGCATACAGAGCAACCAGCGGTCGTTGGGCTGGGTTCCCAGACGCTGGGCGGAAGCCTGGGCGCTGGCAGAATGGTTGGCGTAACTCAATGCGGCGCCTTTAGGAAAGCCAGTGGTACCGGAAGTAAAGACGATAGATTGAAGGGCATTCGGGTCAAAGGCGGGCAAATCCCAATTGGCAGTATCGTCAGGTGTGAGAGATTGAAGCTGCTCCAAGCTGATGGCCTTGGCTATGCTGCCAAGGCCATGGATCTGGACAGTAGTGCTATCATCAAAGATGACAAAAGTGGTTTCGGCATAAGCAGCTTGCCAGGAAAGTTCCTCGGCAGTAAGGCGAATGTTCAAAGGAAGCAAGACAGCACCAATACGTGCCAGGGCGTGGAGCAAGAAAACCCACTCCGCCCTGTTGGGCATCAAAACGCCAATATGCTGGCCGGGACGAACGCCTGCAGTGAGCAAACGCCCAGCCCAACTAGTAACGGCCTGATCAAGGGCAAGATAGTCCCATGACTGATCACCATGAATTAATGCCAATTGTTGAGGAGCCTCTTGGGCGGCCTGTTTGAGCCAATCTTGTTTTGCTTTCATTCGACCTTTATCCATATACTTATTACCAGATATCTCTAGTGTTTTGATAATGATAAAACCAATAGCTGTATCAGGTTGGTTTCCTCGACAAAGCCAAGTGTTCCGTCATTGGCTACGTTAATACTTGAATGAGGCTTGACAGAACACTTGGCTTGTAAAACTATCCAATCTATCGATTGAAATAACCTCAATCAGGCCCCTGTAGTAAATCCTACGGACGCCAGGGGTACTTGCGGAATTCAGGTTTGCGTTTTTGCAGATAAGCATCACGGCCTTCTTGTCCTTCTTCAGACATGTAAAAGAGCATGGTAGCATTGCCAGCCAATTCCTGGATGCCAATCTGCCCATCGGTTTCAGCATTGAAGGCAACCTTCATAAATCGGATGGCAAGGGGGCTTTTCTCCATGATTTCTTTACCCCAAATAACACCTTCCTCTTCAAGCTCCGCCACGGGAACTACCTTGTTAACCATCCCCATCGCTTCAGCCTCTTCGGCGCCGTACTGACGGCAGAGATACCAAATCTCTCGAGCCTTCTTTTGGCCGACGTGACGGGCCAGAAAGCTGGCACCCAACCCAGCATCAAAACTGCCGACTTTAGGACCAGTCTGCCCAAAAACGGCATTATCGGCAGCAATCGTTAGATCACAAACAACATGAAGAACGTGCCCGCCGCCGATGGCATAGCCGGGGACGAGGGCAATTACAACTTTAGGAATCGAGCGAATGATTTTTTGCAGAGTAAGGACATTCAGGCGGGCAACGCCGTCGTCTCCAATATAGCCTGCTTCCCCGCGGACGCGCTGGTCGCCACCGGAACAAAATGCATATTTGCCATCCTTGGCGGGGCCATTGCCTGTCAAAAGAATAACGCCAATCCGGGAATCTGCCCAGGCATCGTTGAAAGCATCGATCATCTCATCAATGGTTTGGGGACGGAAAGCGTTACGAACTTCCGGGCGGTTGAAAGCAATACGAGCTAGTCCCTCCTCGCATTTGTGGTAAGTAATATCCTCATAGGATCTGGCCTCTTGCCATTTTACAGATGAAGTTTCCATTTTATTCAGTATTCCTTTTAATTTTTTGCTGGACAATTTCCAGTATGGATTGATTTAGTTGGGCATCCAATTTTTGGCGAGTCGCTTCGTGGAAACTAGCATCGCCACGCACTTCGATGAGAACCGCAACCTGCTTGGCGAGCGCACTTATAACTGCTTCCTGATATGCTTTCGGTGTTTCTACCTGGTGGTAATCAAGCCCGAATAGCTCAGCCGCGGGGCCAAATTCCAGACCGTGAGGGGTGAGAAATAATTTGGTGAACTGTGGCTCATATCCGGCGATCGGCAAGCGTTGGAAGATGCCGCCACCATCATTGTTGATTAAAATAATTGTTAATTTAAGATCATATTTTTGGATAAACAGCAGGCTATTTAGATCATGGTAGAAGGCCAGGTCTCCAATCAGTAATGTGACATGCTCCCCACCTGCGGCAGCCCCAAGTGCGCTAGCAATGATACCGTCGATACCGCTGGCACCGCGATTGGAGAAGACATGGATGTCCATATTACGAGGACGCGCAAACTGATCTAGATGACGAATCGGCAAACTGCTCGCAATATAACAGAGGCTGTCTTGTGGAAGCTGGTCAGCTAACTCGGCGGCAATGCGTCCCTCAAACCATTCTTCGGCGAAGAGGGTTTCAATGTGATCCCAGGTGAGTTGCTCGACGGCCTGCCAAGCAGCAAGCCAAGATGATGAACTGTCTCTAATAAGCGCATCTGCAACCCCGGTACAGAGAATAGCCTCATCACACTGATAAACATGCTGCACCAAGTAGTTTTCGTCCATCCATAAGCCACTAGAACTGACAGCGATACGCTCGGCGTTTGGGATTCGGGTCAAATAATTATTCAAATTATTTGAAATCGGGGACGCACCGAATTGAATAATAAGATCAGGGGGATCTAACTGTTTACCAAGTTCGGTGGGCAAGAAAGTTTCATAAGCGCCGATGATATGTTCATTGACCAAGGAATTGAAACGTAAACCAGAGAGACTATCCGCCAAGATCGGGGCACCCAAGAGTTCTGCTAGCCGCATAACAGCTGAGGGAAAATCATTGCCAGGACAACGGGGGCCGCAAACCAACAAGGGACGTTCGGCGGCAGTCAAGATCTCCACAAACTGCGCATATTGCTCGATGGTTGGCTGGGTTCTGCCGCGCTGGACAAGACCTCTCCCGTAATCGTTTTCCGTTAAGATGGATTGCCAGAGATCATCGGGGACATCACCATCTACGGTAATTGGTCCTAGGGGCTTTCTGAAGGGAATATTTAAATGCACCGGGCCGGGATGTTCTCCCAAGGACTTGGCAATGGTTCTCCCCCCCATACCAAGCAGATAACGCACAAGCTTGAGATCTGGGGCAGCTTCCGGGAGAGGTAAATCAACGAACCAGCGAACATGATCGCCATATAATTTTATTTGGTCAATAGTCTGGTTTGCACCACTGTCCCGCAGTTCTTGGGGGCGGTCGGCGGTCAGCACGATGAGGGGGACACCGGCATAGTTGGCCTCTACGACGGCGGGAAAATAATTGGCAGCGGCAGTGCCAGAAGTGCAAACCAAGGCAGTCGGTTTACCAGAACGGAGGGCTGCCCCTAAAGCAAAATAGCTCGCCCCGCGTTCGTCCAAGAGGACATATTCTTTAATATCTGGATGTTCAGCAAAGGCTAACGCTAACGGTGTCGAACGAGAGCCGGGGGATATGCAGACTGTTTCCAACCCGGCTCGGGCGAAACCTTCAACAAGTAAATAGCTCCAGAGCAGATTGCGGTTGGACGGTTTAATCATCTAGCTCGACTCCTAAGGCGTCCAGCAAGGGTTTAAATTTAAGGTCGGTTTCCCCCCATTCTTTTTCCGGCTCGGAATCTGACACAATACCCGCCCCGGCAAACAAATAAGTGTCCACTGAGCAGTTCAAGCCAGAACGGATGGCAACGGCAAAAACACCATCACCGGCAGCATCGACCCAACCGACCGGGGCAGCATACCAGCCGCGCTCAAAAGGTTCCACTTCACGGATATAAGCCAAGGCTGATTGGCGAGGTATACCGCCCAAAGCGGGAGTTGGATGGAGACGTTCCAACAAAGCAATCGCAGTTGTACCATGGGAAAGGATGCCATTCATCGGGGTTTCCAAATGCTGAATGTTCTTTAAGCGGCGTAAGCTGGGTGTATTAGCAACAGTTAGCTGGGAGGTGATCGGGGTAAGTTTATCGAGCATCATATCAACGACAAGCTGATGCTCATGGCGGTCTTTGGCGCTGGCGAGCAATGCGGCGCCCAGGTCAGCATCCTCGGCGGGGGTCGCACCGCGATTGTTCGAACCAGCCAAGGCGGCGGTGGTAAAACTACCGGCGGAAACATCGATCAGGGTTTCCGGTGTAGCGCCAAAGAAGACCCTGCTGCGCTCAGGTTCAATCAAGAATTTGGTGCAATCAGGATAATTGGCAGTGAGATACTGCATGACATTGGCAAAATCAGGCGATGATGTCCCAATGAGGTGGGCAGTGCGAGCGAGAACAACTTTGTCCAAATGGCCTGTTTGCATATGAGACAAAGCGCCATTGATGATCGCGTCCCACTGATATTTTTCCATATCGGCTTCAAAATCAACAGTTGGGGAAACAAATCCGGTATCATCATCGCAGGGTCTCTCACTCCCCAGCTGATTCCAATCTTCGATATGTTGACTTTCATGGCGAGCGAGTTCCTCGGCTTCTTCTTGATGAGCAAAAACATTAACGGTTAGCCAGCTTTGACCCTCAAGTTGTATTATTTGGTAGTGAGGCAGGCCAAACCAAGCAGCAGGAAAACCCTGCCAGCGTTGGCCGTCAACTTGATCCCAAAATGAAAAACCACCAAAAAATCGGGGCCGAATCTCATCTGGCAGATCGTGATCAAGGAGGATGATCTTGTTTAAGAGGGTCTTAGTTCTTTCCTCTATATGCCAAAAACGCTCCAGGCCGCTAGCCTTGATGGTGGTGGCCCAGCCTAACCCGGCAATCTGCATAGCGTCTCCCTGCCCAGCCCAATAAAGACGCGGCAGAGTTGGTTGATGGGTTAAAAAGTGCCAGATCGAAAAATGCTCAACGCGGCGAGTATAGCTTACCAGAACCTGGTCTGCTGGCCATAAGTCGTCATTTTTAGCAATGTAGTGATTCACCTTGGGAAGAGTTTTCATAATTGTCATTCTGTTTCAATTCAATGTTTTCAATTTTTCTTCTGAGATGCCAATGCTACGAAGGAGCATGGTATGCAAGGTCGGGATGACACGCTCCGGTTCCGGATCGCCAGTGCGCACCCAACGCATAACAACATCGTTGATGGCTCCCATCCAGATGAAAGCAGCGACCTCGGTATCGATAGGAGCAATATCACCCTCCTTAACGGCTTGATCGAGGTGTTTTTGGATCATGCGAGCAAAGCGGGTATGAATTTCAGCCTGCTTGATTTCAAAGCTTTCGCCAAGTCCGGTGGCCTGGACTAGAAATATTTTTGCGAGATTACCATATTTTTGGAAGGTTTCAAGGCAAGTACGCAAAGCAACATCAACGCGCTGGACGCCGTGTTCTTCACGGGCGATGGCCGCTGAAAGATTTCGTTCCAGAACTTCCACAAACTGCTCAATGATGGCAAAAAAGATCTTTTGTTTGCTGGGAAAATGAAAGTAAACCGCACCCTTGGAGGTTTGCGAGGCATCGACAATTTCATCAACGCGTGCATCATGATAACCTTTATCAGCAAAGATGTTGACAGCAGCATCCATGATTTTTTTCCGGGTTTCTTTGGCTTTGTCTGGGGAACTGGATATATTCATAAGCGCCTTTATTGTGCATATATTCACAACAGACTGACTAGTCTGTTGTGAATATAGTAATCCAAAAGGGGGATTTTTTCAATAACCTTGGCTATCAAAAACTATCAGGCCTGACCCACTTCCTGCTTGATTTGTATTCACTGTAACTTATATAATTCGGTACAATATGCCTATGGATATAATTTGGCCCCATCTAACTTTTGGCAATGCGCAAAAACCACCGATTATATTCTTGCATGGATTTATGGGCAGAGGGGAGGATTGGCGGGCAGTCTGTGAGATGCTGGCAGGAGACTTTTATTGTTTGGCGCCCGATCTGCCGGGGCACGGCGAGAATACGAAACTACCGCTGGATGCTCCGATTATTTTTAATGACTTAGCAAAGGGTGTACTAACTTTGTTGGATGTCTATGCCTTACCCCTAGCGGCATTGGTTGGATATTCAATGGGCGGGCGGGTTGCACTACATACAATTATTAAGCACCCAGCGCGATTTCGAGCGCTGGTTTTGGAAAGTGCCAGCCCAGGGTTAAAAGAGGAAAAAGAACGTCAGGAGCGGTTGGAAATTGACGGGATGCGGGCAAAAAATATCTTGCAGAATGGTCTACCTTCTTTCTTGGAAAAATGGTATCAGGCTGAGGTGTTTGCTTCGTTGCAAAGCCGTCCGAAAATCCTAGATTCGATAAAAACTGCCCGCCGGCAAAATGAGGCAGCGTGGATGGCAAAGATAATCATTGACCTCAGCCCAGGACAGCAGCAGCCACTATGGGAGGAACTGCCCAACCTAGCGCTGCCAAGCCTAATCCTGGCAGGCGAACTAGACGAAAAGTACAGTCTAATTGCAACAAAAACGGCAGGGGCTGTGGTCAATGCACAATTACAATTAATCCCGGAGACGGGGCATAATATCCATACGGAGGAGGCAGGGGTGTTTGTGAAGGAGGTGGAAGTATTTTTGAAGAGAACTAATGAGGTGCACCCAAATTTCTGTACCACCCAGAATTAGACTGTAACTTGATTTTGATGATCTAGCAAGGGAATTTTTGAATGCTTAGCTGCAAAAGTGGAAGGGGGAAGATAGTCTAGCGCACTATGGGGGCGAATATGATTGTACTCATCTCGCCAAGTTTCAACAATTGTTCGCATTTCTGGTAAAGTGAAAAACAAATAACGATTAAGACATTCCATTCTAAATTTACCAAGAAAACTTTCGATATAGGAATTCTCCCAAGGACTACCCGGGTGAATATAAAGTGTCTTGCAGCCCTGTTCGGCAAACCAACTCTGAATATTATGAGCAATAAACTCTGGGCCATTATCACTACGCATATATTTAGGGGGCCCATAAATGCGAAATAGCCAATCTAGCAGATGAATAACTTTTTCTGATGTGAACGAGCGATCCGCCTGGAATGCAAGAAATTCTCAAGTGTACTCGTCGATAATCACCAAAATACGTGTTCGTTTTCAGTTCTGCAAGCTCTCTTCCAGGAAATCATAACTCCAGACATGATTGCGAAATTCTGCCTTGTGGATCACATCTCCTTTGGGTCCATAGTGTCTCTTGCGAGTATTTCTCCGAGGAAGCTGTAGTCCTTCCACCTGCTGCCAGACACGTTGTACTCGTTTGTGGTTCACCTGTGAGCCCTCCCGCTTCAGCACCACTGCGATCCTCTTCGGTAACCATACCCAGGATGTCGATGAGCGAGTTTTCGAACACTTTGACTAAATGCCATTTCCTCTGGATCATCTTTGGAAATATATCGAGTACTCGAACGATTCATCCCTATCAACTGACAAGCACCACGTTCTGAATAACTGTGCTCTGATATCAGGTATTTTTACCACCCTTCGCTTTGCTTGAGGACTCACCAATCTTTTCCCAACAAATCTTTCATACTATCCAAATCAAGTACTTGTTGGGCAACAATCTTCTTCAAACGTGTATTTTCTTTTTTCAATCCCTTGAGTTTCTTCAAAAGAGGTTTGCCCATCCCCCCATATTTGTTCCTCCATAGGTAGATTGTAGATCTCCCAACGTTGTGCTCTCGATACAAATCATCAACACTTTTTCCGTTTTCAAACTTTTCCAAGATTTTCACAAGCTGTGTTTCACTAAATTTATTCCTTTTCACAATAACTACCTCCTGAATCTATTTACTAATTTTGTCTAATTCAGGTTGGTACAGTTTTTGGGGGTCACGTCATATACTGTCCATTGAGTCTATTGTGTCCATAAATTCCACCCTGTTTGTACCAAGATTGCACCGGAAAGGCGATTTGGATTTCAAGAAATAGCTTACATCAGAAACATAATCTTCTCATTCCTCAATAATTGTCTCTTTTCTATTTTGATATGCAGGATTGTGCTTATTTATTTTGTCCCATTTCCCTGAAGACATACAATTACGAGCGATCTCCAACCAGGGTCGTAGCGAGATAGTATACAACTCCTGGTTTTAGGTTGCCCTTTAATTTGCTTGCCACATCGACCAGCATGGAGCCGATGAAGTGGATATTTTTTGGAAAGATCTCGGCGGCCTGAGCCCGAAACAATACCGTGGCGTTCAGGGTATCGCCTTCAATATAGAAATGAATCTCACGCATACATTTGGCTTCCACATCCGAACTGTGGTGTGCCCTGGCGGTGTTGGGAATGGTTAAGACAGCTCGTTTCGATTCCGGAAACTTTTTGAGGCAGTCAACGACATTGGAAAGTTTTGATTTCATTCCGGCTCGATAATCGCCCTGAGATCCGCCCCGATGATCGGAGAAGTAGGCCTGTATGTTTTCTTCGGAAATATCTTGTTCCAAATTCCAAGCTGAATAAACCATTAAAGCTTCAATAGGAAACAATTCAGTCTCCACTACAAAGTCATCCATTCGAATGGTTTGTTGAAAGTTTCGAATTGACCCATGCTTGCCTGTAAGCTGAGTCATGATCTCCCAGGTCTCTCTACAGCTCTTTATCTCATCTGTTCCCATAGTTTTCTCCCGGGTAATCTTCGCGTGTCTAATCTTATCCTTAGTATAACCGAGGAGACAATTAATCAAGCAAATCTGAAGCCTAACTCAAAATCCCCGTACATACTGTGACCCGCCTGGGAATCGAACCCTGAAACTACTGGTTAAGAATCGGTTGGAAAACCGTCCACCCTGTATATAGTGTCCACAATGTCCATCACGTCTCCATTACGTCTATTATGTCCATTGTTTCTACCTATATTGCCCCAGAAATGAAATCTTGCTTTTTTAGCAAGTGGAATAATGGCGAATACAGGTCATTAAAAGAGAAATACCCCTATCGCTAGGGGTATTATCAGCGCACCCGGAGGGACTCGAACCCCCAACCCACTGATTCGAAGTCAGGCACTCTATCCATTGAGCTACGGGTGCATTTTGCTTAATTTCTAAGCCCTGCAATTATACCGCAGGCAGATAAAATTTCCAATCTTAAGCTACTTACCCTCCCCAGATTTTAGACCTAATTGTGAAGCGATCAGCACAATTGCAAACCAGACTGCCGCTGCCAGAGCAACGTGAGTGCCCATCAGCCACACTGGAAATTGCAAGCTAACCTTTAGACCTCCGACCGCAGCTTGCGAAAGGTAGAGGATCACAAACCATAGAATAGTCGTGTTCAAACCTTTTGATAAATCACCATTTTTTCTTGCCTGAAGGTAGAGCCTAATCACCCAAACAGATGTGATCGCCACCAGCAACCTGTGGAACATATGGATCCATCCCAATATATGTGTGGGGATCAGCCGTCCATTACATAGAGGCCAACCACTACAGGCAAATGTAGAACCACTCCCCGCTGTATACGCCCCAGTTACCAGCACAACAAAGATCATGATCATCGTCCAAAGTGCTAACTTTTCGAAATCTGCCTTAAAGGCTATCCTGGGTTGTTCTTGAGGGTTAGTGATCAATTTGTCGACGGTCATCCCGGCCAGAATGATTAAGCCCAAAATGACCAGCGCGTTGCCCATATGCACCGCTACCAGATCGGGCGGGGTTTCGAGCAAGACCACCACACCGCCCAAAAGCCCCTGTACACCCAACAAGAACATCGCCCATAGCAAAGTATTTTTGATCAATTTAACCTTGCGATATTTCCACCAACCAATGAATGCTGAAGCTAAGATCAAAGGAGAAGTAAGTGTTGCCACCAAGCGGTGAATATATTCGATGATCGCATCCGCTCTCATGGGGGGGATCCACTTGCCGAAGCATGTGGGCCAGTCTGGGCATCCCAACCCTGAGCCTGTAACCCGCACGATTCCACCGACAACGATCAACAAATAGGTGAATACCATCGTCGTCACCAATAATTTCTTATATCTATTCAGTGAGACTTCACTGTAAGATTTATCTAAGTCAGCCATTCTCCAATCTCCTCAAATTCATTTGTTCAATTAAATACAATTATAATCGATTCAGTTTTTTTATAGCAAAAATTTCTAATTAATTTTCCGTATTGACATTTCCTATTTTCCAATATTACGAATAAAAAAAACTCCCACAGAGGATCTTGTGGGAGCAAATTTTCTTTCAGGAGAGGTATACAGAATTCGTATTCCTAGGCGACTTGCCCTTCCTCTTCCTCAAAATATTCACCGTTATGTTCAGCTTGGGCACGGCGATAAGCAATTTCCATTGCGGTGAGAATCGGTTTTTGCACCTTTACTTCTTCTACCTCTGCAACTGGAATTTCTTGCAAAGCCTTGAGACTAAGTTTAATCTGTTTCTTGCGGCGGTTGAGATCGATCACTCTAACTTCGATTTCATCGCCAACTTTTACAGCATCTTCAGGAGTTCGCACATAATCGTGGGTGAGTTCACTAATGTGAGCTAAGCCCGGGCGTTCTGCGCCGATCTCAACAAAGGCACCAAATTTTTCTAAGCGCACGACCTTTCCTTGCACGGTCATACCCTTTTTGATCTCACGCCATTCCAAAGGAAGGGGTTCAATCATGGTCAAGTCGATATGTTTTGCGTTTTGGTGCAAACGGCGCACCCACACATCCACCTCTTGACCAACCTGAACAACATCTTCAACCCGTTTGGCGGGGTCGCTGCTCAAGTTAGAAATGTGAACGATGCCAGGAAATTCTTGGCCTACATCCACAATTGCACCAGCTAAGGTGGTCTTAAGTACCTTGCCTTTGAAGTGCATTTTTCGCTTTAATTCGGGAGTTGTGATTGTATCACTCATAGTATACCTCTCATATTTGTATATGTTTTCACACAAGACTGTATTCTACTCTCTAGTGCCGTTTTTGTAAAGATATAATGGAAAATTGATGCCAATTTAATGAAGAGAAACGATATTTTACGAGGGATATCTATGATTCATTATACATGAAAAAAGTCTTAGATTATAATGGTCCATTATGGATGAACGATTGGAAAGAAAAATTTCAAGATATTTGCTAGAAGAAAAGCTTACGCTTGCCACTGCTGAGTCCTGTACTGGGGGATTGATCGCTCACCGGATTACCAATATCGACGGATCTTCCAGATATTTTTTGGGCAGTATCGTAGCCTATGCCAATGATGTAAAAATGAAATCCTTATTTGTGAAACTAAAAACGATTGAAGATCATGGCGCGGTCTCCGCAGAATGTGTCGCTGAAATGGCTTTGGGGGTTTGCAATGCAATTGGAGCGGATATCGGGGTTTCGGTGAGCGGTATTGCCGGGCCGGGAGGGGGAACCGAGGAAAAACCTGTTGGCTTGGTCTATTTTGGCCTTCACACGCCTAAAGGTTCCTGGACTTCTAAGCAAAACTTTGAAGGCAACCGAGAAGAAATTAAGCAAAAAGCCGCAGAATTTGGGCTAAGCTATTTGTATAAATATTTATCTGGAGAATTCCCTATCATGTCATCTTGATAGTTTCTTTGCAATCGCTTGCCCTACACTTTAGAGAATTTATCCCTTAGGAAATTCAACGCTTCCAAGTCGATCTCATCTTCTTTTCCCGTCCATCTTTCTTCGAGATTTTCCGTACCAACCAATGAGAGCAGTGCCTTTCTCGTTACATCATCAAAACTTCCATTTATTTTCCCGAAATAATTTCCTGTTCGCGTGAGCATCTCCTGGAGTTCAGCTGCAACCTCAGACAAAGGTACAGTATTTCCTTCGATCATTTTGCCAAAAAATAAATGGTGGATCGCTAATATTCGTTTTAATTCCTTAATCGGCATGGGGTGGTCATCCACCCTTAGGTCTAAATATCGATCGTTATTCCCGCCATATCCACCACCTTCTCTGACAACTAATACTGCGGCAGATTGTCTTCCTCGGGAATCCCCACCGGCTTCTTGTCCCGCTAAGAGGGATTCTACAAGCCAATCTGCCAATTCGCCTTCACCTTCTCGAGCTTCTTCAAAACGGGTCGCCATCGCCTCAATTGTCCCAGGAACTAAGATGTTCCCCTGACAGGCATAGCCTTCTCCAATGAGATGTCCCGCCCAATCTGAACAACCTGCCCCAGTGTAAGCGAAGGCTTGACCATTTTTGTCAATCATCCCCACTTGCCGCTGGTCTCTGCCATCATCAGCTGCGGTTAAGAATTCAATCGTTTCTTTTGCCGCACTGCCCTCATCCATCATTTTTAATCCATCAGGACCATACATCAAATTTGCATAAGATTGGGTGGCTACTGCCCCGATCCCCGCCTTCGCTGCAGGAACAACTGCACCAACCCCTAAAAATTTGGATTGAACCGCCACACCCCATTCTTGGTTCTTTGGGTCATAGGCAACGATAGAAAAAGTAGCAATTACTTTCATTAGATTCTCCACTTTAAATGTTTATTTTCCCCTTCAATCTTAACATAAAAGAAGACACGAATAAATATGTTTTGGGACGTTTCGTATTTTATTTTTTCTACAATTGTCCAAAAGTGCCAGATTGAAGATCGAGAAATGTCTGGCGAATTTCTGCTTCGGTGTTCATCACAAAGGGTCCGTAAGGAACGATATCTTCCTTAATTTGTGCCCCTGCGATCAGCATAAAACGCACCGAATGATCTTTCCCCGTTTGGACGAAAATACTATCCCCGTCTTCATAGATCACCATATTTATTGCAGGCACATTTTGACCCCCATCCCCATCAACGATCCCAAATTTGCCTTCCCCTTCAAAAACATAGGCCACGGCGTTATGTCCTTGAGGAATCGGAACAGAAAACTCCTTTTCTGGAGAAACGGAAATATCCATATACAAAGGCTTTGCAGCAATTTCGGTTACGGGCCCCTGCACCCCCGAATATTCTCCTGCAATGATCTTTACCTTGACACCATCATCCTCTACAGTGGGAATATTTTCAGAAAGAACTCCCTGATACCTAGGATCTGTCATTTTTTGAGCGGCGGGTAAATTGACCCAGAGTTGAAATCCATCGATGATCCCACTGGGTCCCCGTTTGGGCATTTCCTCATGCATGATGCCCCGCCCACTGGTCATCCATTGAATATCCCCTGGTCCGATCACATCGGAATTTCCTAAACTATCTCGATGGCGCACATTCCCTTCGATCATATAGGTGACGGTCTCGATACCCCGATGGGGATGGTTGGGAAATCCGGTCGGTGGACCTTCAGTGGGTTTATCAAAAGCAAAATGGTCAAATAATAAAAATGGATCAAAAAGGTTTTCTCGGCTGGGTCCGAAAGAACGTCTCAGTAAAACCCCAGCCCCTTCAATTGCATATTGTGGATCGATGATCTCTTTAATTTTTCTTGAATTATTAGCCATTTTATATTCTCCTAATCTATGGACTTCTAATTATAGCCAATTATTACCAAATTAGGAAAATATACCAAATTATCTGCTCAGATGGGTTAAATAAAAGAACGCTCGGGGATTTGGAATATTGTGATCAAGATGAACCCGAGCGTTCGTAGATATTATAACTATAGATTTATAGTATTGAAAATAAATTTCCCATAAAAATTATTTCATTCGCTCCCGCTCACTTTCAGCGATCTCAGGGTCATATTTCGTGAAAAGGGGACTTGGTTTTTGGAATGCTTTTCCGGGTTCCAAAGTTCCTGGTGACCAATCTCCGCCAGTTTCTGTTGATCGATATCGAAGCGCAGTGTGTTCCCCCAATCCATCTTTAAGGGTTTCAGTGAATTGTTCACCAAATAGCGTGTCAGTATATCCAAGATATTGATGGAGTTTTTCGCTCGAAAAGGGTACGAAGGGTGCGAAAATAATCTTTAAGTGGTCAATACACTGCATTGCCGTATAAATGATCGTGGCTGCTGCTTCTTTATCTGTTTTCACCTTTCCCCAGGGTGCAGAATCTTCCAGATATTTGTTCACTTCTGAAGAAACCACTAAGGCTTCTTTCAGGGCGGCGCGCAATTTTACCTGGTCCAAGAGGTCGCCAACTTGATCAAAACCTTTTTCTACTTTGGCTAAGATTTCTTTTTCTTCTGGTCCGAGCTCACCGGGGGTAGGGATGATCCCTTCCCAATGTTTGTGGGCGAAGGAAAGTACCCGGTTAGCTAAATTCCCCCAATTGGCGATCAGGGAACTATTATTACGGGTCACAAATTCGTCCCAATCCCAGTTGCTGTCTCGCGTTTCAGGCATATTAATAGTTAAGTAGAACCGCAGGGCATCTGGTTCGTATCGGCTAAGAAAATCTAATCCCCATACACCCCAATTGGCACTGCCAGAGATCTTTTTGTCTTCCATGTTCATAAATTCATTGGCGGGCACATCATAGGGTAAGGTCAAATTTTTATCTTCGGTCTCATCAAATATCTTGCCAAACCAAGTACCTGCGCCTTTAAGTTGAGCGGGCCACATAATAGCGTGGAAGGGGATATTGTCCTTCCCAATAAAATAATAGGCCTTCGCATCCGGGTTGTACCACCAGTTATGCCAATCTTCCTTGTCTTCGGTCAGGGAGGCCCATTCTATCGCTGCGGAGAGGTAACCAATCACTGCCTCAAACCATACGTAGAGTGCTTTTCCATCCCATCCTTCCACTGGCACGGGCACTCCCCAGTCAAGATCTCGAGTAATCGGTCGGCCATGGAGTGGGTTGGCACGGATAGACCCCAGAGATTGTTTTCGGACGTTGGCACGCATATATTCTTCTCTGGCTTCCAGAAATTCAATGATCCCTGGTTCAAGCTTGCCGAGGTCTAAAAAGAAATGCTCGGTTTCTTTAAGTATAGGCGTACTGCCATCATTCTTTGATCGAGGGTCGATCAATTCATTTGCTTCCAAAAGACTTCCACAATTATCACATTGGTCTCCCCGCGCATGTTCAAAGCCACATATATAACAAGTGCCTTCTACATATCGATCGGGAAGGAAACGTTTTTCTGATGGCGAATACCATTGATTTTGAACTTCTGTATAAAGATATCCAGCTTCTTTTAATGCGAGAAAAATGGACTGAGAGACCTTCTCATGGTTTTCTGTATGCGTGGTTGTAAAGAGGTCGTAATTCAACCCTAATTGTTGAAATAGGTCTAGAAACCCTTCGTGATATTGTTTGTATAATTTTTCCGGAGTAACCCCTTCGGCATCAGAGCGAACAGTGATCGGGGTACCATGTGCGTCCGAACCAGAGACCATTAATACCCTATTGCCTTTTAGTCTGTGATAACGCGCGAAAATATCTGCAGGCAAATAAGAGCCAGTGAGGTTTCCCACATGGATCTCCGCGCTGGAATATGGCCATGCCACAGCCACAAGAATATGTTCAGGATTTTTTTCTGTCATGCTGTTGTTCTCCAATAATTTTGATCCAAAGCTAATTGTAGTTCTGTTTACAGGTGGCGTAAAGCATAAAATGAGAGAACTTCTTTAAACAAAGAAAAAGCTACCTGTCAGGCAGCTTTTAGTCAATTCAAAAGGAATTATTTAAGGGCTCATCCTTTGAATTTGGCTACTTGTGTAGGCAAATGAAGAGTATTGATGCACATCAACGGGGTTAAGGAAATAATGTATTCAACATAAATTAGTGTCTGGATCATAGAATTTAGTTTACAAGTTGGGGGAGGGGAGAGGGCAAAAAGAGTGTGGAAATCTTTTAAAATTCTTACATAAGTTTAGGAAGGCAAAGGGTATACTATTGGAGATATGAAAAATCAAGAAGAAAAATACATAGAAATTTCAAAATCTGCGGTTGATAAGATTGCTGAGTTGATGGAAGGGCGAAAAAGAGGCCCTATGGCTATTCGGGTGGTGCTTCACGGTCGCATTCCAGGGGGGGGATATCAAAGTGAGTTTAAATTGGTTGCCCTTGACGACAAACAGGATGATGATATCTCCCAAGATACAGGTACTTTTCCAGTTTATTTAGATCCTGCCTCAGCCGAAAGCATCAAAGGGGCCAAAGTCGATTTTGATGAGAATCGTTATTCCGCTGGTTTTCATATCGAGTATCCTGAACAGATCTTTGACCATTCCGCTCCTACACGAAAAGATTGGGAAGATCCCACCGCCATCGCGGTCCAAGAAGCGATTGACAAGGAAGTAAATCCATCTTTGGCAGGTCATGGGGGCTGGGTGGCATTATTAGAAGTGAAAGAAGATTCCGCCTTTATTGAAATGGGGGGAGGATGCCAAGGTTGTGGCCTCTCAGAAGCTACCTTGAAGCAGGGTATCGAGCAGATCATCCAAAGAAAGGTGCCAGAAATCCAAAAAGTATTAGACGTCACCGACCACGCCGAGGGGAAAAACCCCTATTATTCGGGGGAATGGCAGGGTGGGGAATCTGCCTTAGGCGGGTAGAATTTAGAGACATCTATGGACAAATTAAGTGATGGCAAAAAGAGTTGTTTTGGTTTCATATTTCTGGGAATTGCCATATTTATTTCTGTGCTAACAATTTTTAGTGGGGGGATAGGTTTAATTATTAGCTCTTTTGGGGGAGATTCCTGGCTGAGTCTCAGATCCGGCACAATATTAGCAGTGGGAATATTCTCCTTTTTCTTCGTGATCTCCATTTATTGGTTTATCAAGATAAAAAATTATGCATGGCTGCCGATGATCTTCAGTACTTTGTATGCCGTATTACCCGACATCATTTTGGGTCCGGAAGATGATATCGGAGCCTTAGTTTTAGGTATATTCTTATCTGGCGCAATGTCGTGGCGCCAAAATCGAAAGGCAAAGCTGCTGATTGAGTAATTGGGGATCGCAACCGTTTTCTGGGGAAAAAAAAGATAGAAAACATTCTAGTACCTTTTTATACAATATTGACTTTAACCTAGTTTTTTGGCTATCCTTGTTAACACCAAATTGATTTTAAATACAACCCTGCTGGAAAATATTAGGATGATTGTATTAATATCAAAAGGGAGAGATTGATATGAAAAATAATCATATAAAAAAATATTGGCATCTGCTTTGGATTTTAATTTTTTCAATATTAATAAATTCTTGTAGTCTATTCAAAGAAAAATATGAATTTACCGAAAAAGCAATAATGATCAATGCCAATCAGGGGGGAATTATTGAGAATAATGAGGCAAATCTAAAATTAGAAATTCTTCCCGGGGCACTACCTGAAGATACGATAATTGAAATTGGGTTAGCCGTTTTGGAAGATACACCCGAGGAAATTCAAAATTTGGTCGCTGAATTCGAGGAAACTGGAACCAAGGCAATAATCTTTAGAATGGAACCGGATGGATTAGAATTCAATGAACCGGTGAAAATATCATTTGAAATTTCAGCTGATGAGGTATCTGAGGAAGGGGTATCAGATTTTTCCTTGTTTTATCAGGGGCAGGGGGGGGAGCTCGAATATTTTGAGGATATTGAAATTAATTATGATGCAGAAACGAGCAATTATATCGTTAGTGGTAGCATAGATCATTTTAGTTGGGTAGTACGAACTAAAAGTTTTCTAAGAGTTAAATTAGAACAAATTGAACCCAAGACTCGATCAGTCGGCGAAAAATTTAATGTGAACTATGAGATCGCGAATATTTCTCGAACCAGTCTATTTAAATATGAAAATCTATCTGCTGAATTTTTCGCTACAGGCTCAGTGATAATTTCAAATTATGGGTTTTTAAATGGCGACCCTTTAGGATTAGAAGTAGGTAATTCACTCAGTTATGGTCAAAGCGCGCTAGGAAACATAGATTTGGAATGTCAAGAACCGGGCTTGGGAAGCTATTATATAAAAGTTAATGCAGATGAGATTCATCTAGGTCAAACTGTTCCTGTAACAAACCATAAGAGGGTTACTGCCTCAGGAGTTGTGATCTGCGCTGCCCCCACTCCTACCGCAACAGCTACAATTACGCCTACAAATACGACTGTGCCCAGTCCAACGCCCACCCCCACCATTACTCCATCCCCCACACTCGCGCAAACAGAAACACCAACTCCAAGTGCAACCCCAGAAGAAATTACCGGAACGGTCAATGTCGGAACGGCAGCCTGCCTCTATGGCCCTTCATCGGTTTTTCTATTTTTATATGGATTGACCGAGGGTGAATCTGTGGTTGTTTGGGGACAAAACAATGGTTGGTTATTGGTGAAACCTGAGTTTTATGCGAGTCCATGTTGGATATGGAGTGGATTATTAACACTAGAGGGGAGTTTAACGGGTTTGGCTTATAATGCTTATGATAGAATTTTACCTCGAGATTATGAAAATTTAAGTCCTGTTACTGGTTTTATAATGTCAAGATCAGGTGGAAATGTGGAGATAAATTGGGATGCAGTCACTTACATTTCTCCGCCAAATTTATACGGGTATCTAATCGTAGCAAATACTTGTCAAGGTAATTATATGGCGCAGTTATATTATTTATTCACTTCAAATGGTGGTTCAATACAAGATGAGACCAGCTGTGGCCAAACATCTACGATTACTATTTATGTGGTTGATAAACTTGGCTATGGACCAGAATTGAACCAAAATTTACCATAGGATAATGAAAGACAATAAAAAAGCCTCCAATTTAGGAGGCTTTTTTATCATGATTAGTTTTCTTTATAGATATTGTCTCAATTGGCGGGATCGCATCGGGTGTCGTAATCGACGAAGGGCTTTTCCTTCGATCTGGCGAATTCGCTCACGTGTCAGACCAAATTTTTCACCAACTTCTTCTAAAGTATAGGATCGTCCGTTTTCCAATCCAAACCGCAGTCTTAGAATTCGGGCCTCTCGGGGGGAAAGACTCGCCAAAACTTCCTCTACCTTATCGCCAAGCAAATTATGGTACGTGGCCTGGCTGGGGGTGGGTGTCTTTTCATCTTCCACAAACATACCCAATTCCGAATCCTCATCGTCACCCACAGGGCTCTCTAGGGATAAAGGCAACCAAGATACTTGCAGCATCCATTGCACCTTTCTCGGATCAGTATCTAATTTTTCTGCCAATTCTTCTACTTTTGGAGGACGACCGAGAATTTGTTCCATATTACGAGCGGTCTTATAAAGTAAACGAATGCGATCGATCATATGCACAGGTACTCGGATGGTGCGGCCTTGGTCTGCAATTGAGCGGGTAATGGTTTGGCGAATCCACCATGTGGCATAAGTGGAAAATCTAAACCCACGACGATGGTCATATTTATTGACCGCTTTCATCAACCCTAGGTTACCTTCTTGAATGAGGTCAAGGAAAGGAACACCTCTGCCTAGATATTTTTTGGCAATACTAACCACCAAACGGGTGTTGGCCTTGATCAAATGCTCACGGGAATCTTTTCCGTTTTCAATGATGAATCCTAAGCGAGTTTTTTCTTTTTCTGGGGTACTGCCGTTCAATTTTGCCAATTTAACCTTGGCTTTTTCTGCTTTCTCAATATTTTCAGCAAGGCTAACTTCTTCAGAATAGTTCAACAATGGTACACGCGCCATTTCTTTGAGGTAAAGACCAACGGCATCAATCGTTTCCCCCCGAGCCATTTCAGGTGGGGGGATGATCTCATCCAGTTCTACAATCGTACTATCTGCGATATCTTCGGAGGCGGCTGTTTCGGCTTGTTCTTCTTCATCAGCTTCTACATAATGAAGACGCAATCGTTCCATTTCTTCCCCCGCAGGAAAAGTTTCAACAAGTTCATCGAGGTCTTGCTTTTTAAATAAGAGCGAAATCGTACTTGGATCTTCGAGTTTGTTTTCAGGGTATGCCATAAGTTGTCCTCCTCCAGAAGACTATTGTTTGGTTGTCGCCTTACTACTCGTCCTTTTTTTCCTGCTCCAGCAGTTCCTTCAGTTTTTCCATTCTTGGGTCAATTACCACATCTTCGCAATCACATTCATGATGATTCAAATTAATCCCACATTCTTGGCAAAGTCCCTGGCAATTTGCTTTGCAGATCGGCTTTGTCGGAAAGTCGATCATTAGGTATTCACCGATCACTGGTTTAAGGTCGATGAAGCCTTTTACAGGAACTGTTAGTTCATTTTCGTCTGTATCTGCATTGTCAAATGCGTAAAGTTCGGTAAAATTCGTTGTAACGGTTTCTTTGAAATCGTCTAAGCAACGTACGCAACTGGCAAGAAGATCTCCTGTAAAACTTGCTTGAAGCACTAAACCTTTTTGAGTTCGATCAAATGTTGCAAAACCTTTGAAATTATCGAAACTTAGATCGGGATTGATCTGGATGTTTGGATAATCAAACTCAAATTTTCGACTGTATCCAACAGACTCTTTTACGATGAATCCGATATTTAGTCGGAATGGGTTCTTAGAGTTGTTCAAAATGTCACCTGTTGAAGATTTGATCCGTATTATTCTAGTTTAGCAAAGTATCTTGCAATAACGCGAAAAATTCTGCAATACTTTTTATTAAACTTGGTATTATTATAACAAAAATTGCAGAATCAGTCAAATATTAATAAAATAAATGGACGATATAATCGAAAAATAAATCAATAAATATCAATATACAGGGTTTCAATCCAAAAAAAACCATGTATATGGTGGTTTTTCGGAAAAATCAACAGATCGGAACAAGTGAGGTACAAATGCAAACGTTATTGCAAAAAATACTGCTATTGGGGACAAATAACCCCAATAAGGTCAAAGAACTGAGACAACTACTTTCTCCCCTTTCTGAGATTGAATTGATCACTCCCCAAGAAATTGGCATACATATTGACGTAAAAGAAACCGGGAATACCTATCAGGAGAACGCATTGTTAAAAGCGCAGACCTTTAGTGATGCCAGCGGATTGATCTGTCTGGCAGATGATAGCGGTTTGGAGGTGGGTGTCCTCAACGGAGCCCCAGGCTTATTTTCCGCTCGATTTTCACCAAAACCCGGAGCCAATGATCGAGATCGAAGAGAAATCCTATTGGAAAAATGTACGGATTTCCCCAAACCTTGGAAGGCAAAGTTTAGGGCTGTAATCGCGATTGCATTGCCCGATCAAAGCAACTTTTTTGCTGAAGGAAAATGCCAGGGGCAAATCATCGCTGAAGAACGGGGGGAAAATGGGTTTGGCTACGATCCGATTTTTTATATCCCATCCATTGGGGCCACAATGGCAGAGTTGGATGATGTACAAAAAAATAAGATCAGTCATCGAGGTTTGGCGATTAATAATGCAATCCCAATTTTAAAGAACATATTTACTGGATAAAATATCAATATAGGATAAGAATAACCCTTCCTTTTTGCGATACAATCTAAGAATGTTAATTTCAAAGGATTGGAAAGAATATCAATTATTAGATAGTGGAAAAGGGCAAAAACTAGAACAATTTGGCCCCCACCGTTTGGTTCGTCCAGAACCCAGGGCTGTGTGGAAGAAAGCCTGGGGGGAAGAAGAATGGCAATCAGCTGTGGCTAGTTTTATTGCTGCTGAAAAAGGTGGGGGAGGGCGCTGGGAGTTTCACAAAAAATTTGATCATCAGTGGAAATTGAACTATAAAGCACTAAATTTTTGGGTGGAAGTGGAGGCTTCAAAGCAAATTGGTGTATTTCCAGAAAATGCGGTCCATTGGGATTGGATCGGTGAGCAAATAACAAAATCTAAAGGCCCCTTGAAAATCCTAAACTTATTCGGGTATACCGGATTGGCCTCTTTGGCTGCCGCAAATGCCGGAGCAGAAGTTACCCACGTCGACTCATCCAAGCGTGCCGTACGAATTGGGAAAGAAAACCAAGAATTAAGCGGATTAGGTTCTGCAAAAATTCGCTGGATCGTTGATGACGTGCTGAAATTTATTCAACGTGAGGCTCGCCGTGGAAATACATATGACGGAGTGATCATGGATCCCCCGAAATATGGCTTAGGTCCCAATAAGGAAAGATGGGAATTCTTTAAACAATACGCAGTTTTATGCGCACAAATCCACGAAATACTGAGTGATACGCCAAAATTTGTTGTCATCACCGCTTACGCCTTGGAAAGCCCCCCCGAAGTTTTAGCTGAAGATATGGAAAGAATGATGCGAAGAATGGGTGGATCATTTGACTATGGGGAGCTGATCACCGAAGAAAAGAGTGCTGGCAGAAGGTTGAGCAACTCGATTTATGCCCGGTGGCAGAAATAATTCGCATGGCTAAAACATTTTTCACCGTCAAAAAATTAAAAATGCCCGCCCGCTTGGACAAAGTGATTGCCATTCAATATCCTCAATGGGGACGAAAAGCCGTAAAAAAGCTAATTAGCTCACGAAAGGTCAAGGTGGATAAAAAATCGGTATGGCTTGGATCTTGGGAAGTTCAAAATGGCCAAAAAATTGAAATTTCGGAAGCGCCTGTTGAAAAACCAAAACCCATCATAAAATTTAATGAAGGCTGGTTACTTTCTGATGAAGACGATCTAATTGCAATGAATAAACCCGCCGGCTTGCTTTCCCAAACCACCCGGGCCGGAGGAAAGGACAATCTCCTTGATCTATGTATAGAAAAATTCGGAAAAGTAGCATTATTCCACCGATTAGATCGGGATACTTCAGGGCTTTGCTTATTAACTCGCCCTGGCGAAATTAACGCCTATTTAGATAAACTCTTTAAACAACGCAGAGTGGTGAAGGAATATTTAGCCTTAGTTAGTAGTCAGAAAGAAATTGATGCAGAGGGCGTAATTAAAACCAGGTTGCGACCCCACCCCAGAAGAAGGGACCAAATGGTGGTGGTGGGAAAGGGCGGTTTTTATGCTGAATCGCGGTATGAGGTTCTGGGGGAATCCGAAGGCAAAAAACTAATAAGGATCTGGCCGATCACTGGTCGATCCCATCAGTTGCGCGTGCAAATGTCCTATTTGGGTGTTCCTATTATCGGGGACCGTATTTATGGAGGTGGAGAAAAGACCGGATTACGGTTAATGCTCCATGCCCACAAAATTGAGCTCCCAGCTGCAGATGGGTTTGAGACTCGATCCTTCAGTGCGCCATTGGGTGAAGATTTCAAACAATTAATCCCAACCTCATTAATCAATTTATTACCCTAGTTACATTTTTTTATAGGAGAATCCTATGGTCGATCCAAAACATGTTGCCAACATCTTTAATAGAAACTTGCGTGTGGCAAAACTGCAGATCGAAGGATTGAGCGACGCTGAATGTTTACTTCAACCCGCAGTTCGCGGTAATTGTATAAATTGGATATTAGGGCATATACTCTTAAGTCGGGGAAATGTTTTGGAATCTCTTGGGCAAGATGCCGTGATTGACTCTTCAATCTTGGATCTGTATGACACTGACTCTGTTCCAATCACTGAAGAAAGTGAGGGTGTCTTTAAACTTGATCAATTGATTACCCTATTCGATGAATCGCAAGAAATGATCAATGAGACCTTATCAACGATAAGTGATCAGGATTGGCTAGAAAAGGAAATAAATGAGCGGGGCAACAAACAATGGGAACGAATCGAGTTCTTATCTTGGCATGAAAACTACCATGTCGGTCAATTAGAATATTTGCGACAATTAGCCGGAACGGATGATAAGGTAATATAAGTTTGACCGTCCCAGGTAAATGGTTTGTCGCAGCCCAAGCAGATATTGTTTTAGGTTTTGCGGTATGGCAGTTCTTTGCCCTGCGAAAGCAAATGAACTAGCAAGAAAATAATTTTAAAGCCCCAGTATCAATTTGAAACTGGGGCTTTATTTTTTAAATAATAGATCAAACTCTCCTTTGCGTTATAATCAAAACGTTCAAAAAACAATAATGATAAAAACAAAATAATAGTAAATAATTTTTACTCTATAGACCATCTGTGTAACTAAACCTATGCGCTTATTTATTGAAATTGCCATGCGAGCGTTTCGACTGCAGATGAGTTATCGGGCAGCTGCAATCGCCGGATTACTCACTAATTTTTTCTTTGGGATCCTACGGGCAGTCGTATTAATCGCTCTTTATGATGGCCGGGAGGAGATGCTGGGGCTAAGTCTTCAGGCAGCGATTACCTATACCGCCATTACCCAGGCTGTGATCGGATATCTGAGTGCATTCAGTTGGTATGATGTCGCAAATACGGTGTATTCTGGGGAAATTGGATCTGACTTACTCAAGCCGATCAATTTTTACTCCTATTGGATGGCGCGTGATTTTGGGCGAGCAATGGCTGCTCTGCTAACCAGGGGGCTACCGATCATGGTCGCCTATGAGATATTTATAGATATTAGTTTCCCAAATTTCCTTCTCAATTGGGGACTTTTAATCCTCACCGTCTTATTATCTTGGGTAGTAAGTTTCTCTTGGCGATTTATCGTAAATTTACCTTCTTTCTGGATCCCAAATGCATTCGGTATCGGACGGTTTTTCTTCATGGCCGCACTTTTCTTTTCCGGTTTCTTAATGCCGCTCAGATTTTTCCCAGACTGGGTGGTCAAATTGGCTTATCTAACCCCATTTCCCCATACAGTGAATACCGTTGTAGAAATATATCTAGGAGTCTTGAGTCCAGTAGAAATTTGGCTGGCTTTTGCATGGCAGGTGGGGTGGATCGTTGCTTTGATCCTTGTCGGTCAATGGATCTTAAAATTAGGTTTACGTCGTTTGGTGATCTTAGGTGGATAAAATGCAGAATTCAATCAAACTACTGAATAAATATATTTCTGTAAATTTGCGCAGCCAATTGCAATACCGCCTCACTTTTGTTTTCGAAGTATTTGGCACAATTCTATTGACTCTCACCGAATTTGCCGCATTAGCTCTTGTATTATTGAAATTTGAAAATATTGGAGGGTGGACGGTCGGGGAGGTTGCTTTCTTATATGGCACGATCAATGCCTCTTTTGGGATCATGGATATGTTCTTCAGCGGATTTGACCCGCGTAATTTTGGGCGTCATGTGCGCATGGGCACATTTGACCAACTTTTACTCAGACCGATCAATATCACCCTTCAGGTCTTAGGCTTAGAATTCCAATTTCGTCGCATCGGCCGAATTATGATCGGAGTTGGTATTCTAATATATTCGGTCCAAACCACCTCCATCCTTTGGACGGGGGAAAAGGCTATCGTACTGTTTTTTGCGATTATCGGGCAGATCGCCTATTTTGGTGGACTATTTATTTTTGGAGCCACGATCACCTTTTGGACGATTGAATCCATTGAAGTTGTCAATATATTGACCTACGGGGGATCAGACTTGATCGCCTATCCGATGAATATCTATCCAGAGCTATTGCGAAAATTCTTCACCTTTATTCTTCCGGCAATCTTTTTGAATTATTACCCTGCCTTATTCATTCTCGGTCGTCCAGACCCCTTTAACTTTCCGCCCTACGCACATTGGCTCTCCCCGTTTGCCGGTATGCTGATCTTGTTTTTTTCGTTACGGTTTTGGCGTTTTGGCATCACTAAATACCAAAGTACGGGAACATAAAAAAACCGTATTAAAATAAACAACTATTGGATATGTTATGGCCTCGATCATTGCTGTAAAAAAATTAGATAAACATTTCAAAGTTCGAAAATTCCACCGCGGAAGATTTTCTGGATTCCAAAATTTCTTTACCCGTGAGCATCACCTCGTTCGGGCAGTCGATGGGGTGAATTTTGAAATTCAATCTGGTGAATTGATCGGCTATTTAGGGCCAAATGGTGCTGGAAAATCTACGACGCTAAAAATGTTAACCGGTTTATTGGTTCCCACTGGGGGTGAAATAAATGTGGATGGCTTCGTTCCTTCAAAACAGAGAAAAGAGTATGTATCTCGGATTGGGGCGGTTTTTGGACAGCGTTCCACCCTTTGGTGGGATCTTCCCGTATTTGAATCCTTTGAATTACTAAGACATATATATAAAATTCCCGAAAAACTCTTTAAAAAGAATTTAGATGAATTTCGAGAATTATTAGAATTGGATACCTTTATCAATACGCCTGTCCGATCCCTATCCCTTGGTCAGCGCATGCGCGCAGATATCTGTGCGGCTTTGCTGCATGATCCGAAGATATTATTCTTAGATGAGCCCACAATTGGATTAGATGTAGTTGCGAAAGAAAGAATTCGACAATTTATTCAGCATATCAATCAGGATCGAGGCACAACTGTAATATTAACCACGCACGATCTCTCGGATGTTGAAAAATTATGTAATCGGATATTGATCATTGATGAGGGAAAATTGCTTTATGATGGGCAACTAGAGCAATTGCGCCAAAAGTTTGGGGGAAAACGTCAATTGGTGGTGGATTTCTTCGAAAATTATCCCGAAGCAACAATTGAGGGCGCAGAAATTGTTGAAATCAATGGGGCCCGAATCACCTTTGAATTTGAGCGGGATAGTATTGCCGCGTCGGATTTGATCGGGCGACTCTCCAGCAAATATCGGATACGAGATTTAGAGGTAAAAGAACCGGAGATCGAAGAAACCATTCGCAGAATTTACGAACAGCAGTTATTAAAATAATTTTTAAATTTAGGGAGATAGCCAAGCAACCGGCCTGCCATCACTGGGGAGTGGCAGCAAAGTACTTGAGCCATCGGAAACTGAAAAATAATGAGTTTCTTGGCTGTCACCACTAGATGAATAAATGATTAGCTGACTATCTGGACTCCATACTACAATCCCATATTGAGAACCAGCAAAATACTCTTTACTCCCGTCGCTTGCCAAAATGTATAAGCCTTCCTGATTGAAACCATCAGCCCAAACATCTGCGATCAGCCAATTTCCGTCTGGGCTCCAAATAGCAGGTCTCGGCCATCCGCCGCGCCCAACGGGGATGTATAAATGAAGAATTTCTGCATTTTGGGATTCAAAATCCAAGATGAGATGACCGATTTGGCCCTGATATCCCACAACCCAGGCAAGTTTATTACCGTCTGGAGACCATGACGGTGCTTCAATTCTTCCAAAATCTTTTTCGTTCAAATCAAATGATGATAGATCAATCACAGCAAGTTGGTTCTTGTTTAGGTCGTAAATAGCGGGTCCCGAATTGCTGTGAAGCGCAATTTGATTGCCATCTGGTGAGGGAGCAACCCCAGAGTTTGTCCATCCCTCAGGTCCATCTAGAAATACCTGTAAGTCATTTGATAAGTTAAAGAGAGCGGGCGCACCGGCACTCATTTCAGGGTCAACCCCGTAGAAGAGTATGTCAGTTTGCTCAGCCCACACCTGAGGATTTACTTCCCAACTAGCCAGAGTATTGGTGATATTTTCTGCCTCACAAGTCTCAAGATCCAATTGCCATATATCCCCATCCTGATGGTAAAACATACTTTTGCCATCAGTGTTCAAAACATCAGCACTACATTCAGCAATTTTTTCTGCGGTGCCGCTATTATTTACCTGAAAGAGCCCTTCATCATTCTTGAAAATCAATCCTGAAAAAATATCCACGGTTTCGGGGGGTAGGGGGGTGGCGGAAGGTTGAGTTGTGGGGATTTCAACAGCAGCAGGGGGTTCATCCTTTTGAAGAGATGAAAATACAAAAAGTCCCGCCAAAATGACGATTAATGTTATGCCAAGAAATTTGATCCATTTTGAGTCCATATTATTGTCCTATTGGATGATGTTCAATTGAGGCGTGATCTTGAAATTCAATTTTGAATGAGAGCTTCGGATCGCCTTTTCAACCTCATCAGGGCTTTCTCCACTGGCGAAAATAAACCCTAAATAACTATTCCCTTCAGGAAGAGGAAGTAAAGGATAATTAATTTTTGCGGTGATCTCGATATCCGTAATAAAAGGAATCGCTTTAGCTTCCTCAAGTCCTTCCACAGATTTCAATACCCCAGCCTCAGGAATCGGAATCATCATCACCCCATCTGCTCCGGCTGTTCTTTTTGCACCTTCCAAATCCATCCCAAAAGCCTGCCTGAGGATCAATTCTTCAAGCGTGGTTTCTGTGCCAAACCGCAGAGTTTGAGAACATAAACCCCCAATCGAACGCCCTGCAATTTCCAATAGCCATGGACCATTATCGTTATACCTTAGCTCAGCATGCAGAGGGCCCATATTTAAGCCTAAAGCTTGAGCGGCTTGTTCTGCAGCCCGTGTAATTTCTTCTTGTGCCTCAGCTGACAATTTTGAAGGAGTGACATAGATCGTCTCCTCGAAGAAAGGGCCCTCCAAGGGATCGGGTTTATCAAAGATCGCTAAAACATGTAATTTGCCATCATCGATCAATCCTTCCAAAGCGATCTCCACCCCGGGAATATAATCTTCCACCAAAAACTCGTCACAGCGGTCCTTGACCAGTAGCGGAACCAAACGCCGAGCATATTTTACAAATTCTTCAGGAGTATCAGCGCGCATTACACCACGACTGCCAGACATAGATGTGGGTTTGATCACACAGGGATAATTGATTTTCTGAGCGAGGTTTTCAAAATCTTCGGAAATTTTATGCCGCTCAAAATGTGGGGAGGGAACCCCCGCTTCAGCAAAGCGTTTACGCATTAAATGCTTATCGCGGGTTGCGATCGTCAACTCAGGGTCATTTGAGGACAATCCCAATACGGCGTTTGCTTTGGAAGCCAATAAGGTGCTGGAATCATCCAGTCCTAAAATTGCCCCAACCGGATTTTCTTCAGCATATTTCACGATTGTATTTGTAGAATGGGGCAGATCAAGATAATCAAGGGGTAGCTGAGCCTGGGATTTTTTATGCATCGGCAGGGGGAGATCCTGCCCGAATATAATCTCCAACCCTAAATTTTTAGCTGCGACCACAAAGGGTGAGCTGCGATAAGTTTGAGCAGAAGCCAGGAGGATCAATCTGGAGGGTTTATTGGGAGACATTATTGGATTATAAACGATAGGGGAGCAAGCGATCTAGCATATTCGGAAAAAATACCAGGAATAATTATTTATAAGGATAGATTTTCACGTATATTAAATTTTTAAACTAAATTAGAAATTATTAAACTTTTTCTGGCGCCTGCGCTTTATTGAGCTTTATTTTTACCGCACCCACTTCATCGGGGAATTTTGCAAGTTTCACTTTATCTGTGAAAAATTTGCTGACATATTCCATATCTTTTTCAATATCACCGGTGGGCATAAAACCTTCGCTCACCCCGCCGATCTTATCTTGATAATTCAGATAACAATAATTGATCGGTACTTTTGCCTTTTTGGCAATATGGTAAAAACCCGTTTTCCAGTATTCCGATTTGCTTCGGGTGCCCTCTGGCGCAAGTCCAAGCATGGCTTGATCCTTGTATTTGAATAATTTGAGGGTGGCCTTTACCGTGCTTAAACTGCCCGAACGGTTCACTGGGTATCCGCCGAGGCCATAGAATAAATATTTTGCGGGCCAAAAGAATAACTCTTTTTTTCCAAGCCAATTTGGTTTAATCCCTAATGCAAAAAGGCTCATTAACATATATATAAAATCCCAATTGGAGGTATGAGGGGCAAAGATCAGCACCGATTTTGGATGTGCAGGATATTGGCCTTCAGTTTTCCACCCAAATAATGCCAGGATCATTTTCCAAAACGCCTGTACAACACGTTTTCCTTTGGGATAACTCAATTCAGCTTGGGTCATTCTTCATGCTCCTAAACGGGGATTAGAGGAATTTTACCCTAAAGTTGATTAAACGACCTAACTAATTGGCAAAAAAATTATTTGTTTATTGTAAAGCTGTCGATCATTTCCCCATCAATGGTAATAAACGTTAGCGTAATTTCAAAGGTGGTGGCTTCGACCAGCTGGGCTCCCCAATTTCCCCGAAATCTCACCTCACTGCCCGAAATAATTTCCCCAATATCATACAATCCACCTCCCCCCAATCCATTCACAAAATATGGGAAGTCATTGATGATCAGCCGTTCATAATGGTGGTCATGACCAGCGATCACAATATCTGCGCCCCATTCCTGATAAGGCCAGCGATTCACCAACATGGGTTCACGGGTGCCAGATGCGAAGGGGGGGTGGTGAATCGTAACGATCTTCCATTGGGCATTGGATTGAGCTAAGGCATTTTTAAGCCATTCCCCTTGAACTGAATTCTCTCGGTTGCCATCCGGTTCGGACCAATCGCTGTCAATAGCAAAAAAATCGATAAAATCCCAACTAAATTGATAATACCTCTCGTTTCCGGGGAGGGTGAAATATTCCAAATATGCCTCTGCATCGTTGCTATACCAATCATGATTTCCCAGAGTGGGAAAGAACCGGTTAACTGTTGATCCTTCCCCATAATCTCCATTATAAGGATAAATATATTGATGAAAATATTGTCCGATATTTGTGTCGATCGTACTTGCTTCGCCGAGTGGGTAATTATTATCTCCGGTGGTAAGTATGAAGTCTGGTAACCAAGAATTGACTAAATAAGCCACTGCAGCCAGAGGTTCCCCTGCTAACCCATAATCTCCAATTATTGCGAATCGTAAAGACGGAATGGAAGTAGGGGTGGCGGTGGCAGGAATATCAATAGGGGTTGGCGTTTCTTTTGGGGGAAGGGAGGTATTAAAAATTTGTGCTGTATGGGTCGGGAATGCGGTAAAAGCCGGCAATGCAATTTCAGGATTAGGAAGGATCGTTCTTTGATCACAACCAGCCAAAATGATTAGAAATATTAGATAAAAAAAGATGCGTTTCATTTTTCTATTATAGTGTGTGGAAGGTTAAACAAAAAGGGAAATTGGCGAAAAATACCAAAATTTCGTTTAATATTGTCTTCGTCGGGTTTGTTCCACCCGAATATCTCTAGACAAATTGACCAGTCGCCTCGCTAAATTATCTAGGTCAGCGGGATCTTCTAGTCTAGAAGACAAATCTTTCGCTAAGTCTTTAAAATTGCCATCAGCAAATTCTTTGTTAACTAGCTCAAACCAATCATGAATATGATTGGCAAGTATATCAATATGAGCTGGCGAGTCAGAATTCGGCTCATCTGGAACTTGGCGGGTAATATTTTCTGGCTCTTTATCAGGTGCCGTTTCCTTTTCATTGATCTCGGAAAATAGCGCACTTTCTTGTTGAAATTTTGGTAAGAGAAGCACATTTCTTATTCGTTTTTCGGAAAATCTGTTTAGAGCCGCTTTAAAAACTAAATCATCGGATAGTTCTAAAATTTGAAGATAGTTTTTAATCTTTTCATGTGAAATGGAAAAAAGGATTTCTAATTTATCCCAAATTTCGGGGGTTCTGTTCGCGTGGTTCAATGCCTCGCGATAATAATCCAATACATTATCAACCTCGGCATTGGGTGAAATTCCCGCCTCTAGTAATATGACAGAGGCAATACTGATCCCAATTTCTACAGCAGAAAGATCTTCCCTTCGATAATTTTCAGATATTTCTCTATAAAGTAAATTTTCTGAGATTTCAGAAACCTTTAGTTTGGGTTCTTCCTCAATAGTTTTCTCAGCATGCAATATTGCTAGGCCCCAAAATCGTCTCGCTCCCGTTTCAAGTTGGAAGGTAACAACTTCTTCACCATTCTTTTGCCAATTACCCGAAACAGGATTGATTTGGCCCTCTATTAAAAGTGAATTGCCCAGTTCTCTTAAGCAATTAAGCCTTTTTTGGAGTAAGGGATCGTTTTTTGACAGTTCAATATAATCTAAAACCGCTTGCTTATAATCAATTTCTCCAAGGAAGAAACGTTTCTTTATATCTAAGGGCAGAATTTGCCTAGCGTGAAAACGATTGAGGGTTATTTTGGATAAGGGAATATTTACCCCACCCTTCGGAGAAGCCTCCATTGGCACATTTGCCTGATCTCCAAATAATCCTTCAATGGATACCTCGGAAGATTTCTCAAGAATGGAGGTATCGATCTTTTTTCGTTGCTTAGCCATATTGGTCCTTGATCCCGATTTACCTTTTCATCCGTTTTTTTAGTTCATTAGCCAATTTTGCATATTCCATCACTGAATTATTCTTAGATTCGAATTCTTTTTTGGAGCGGGGGGGTTTATGACTGAAAATATCCAAACCTCTGGAAGTCGCATAAGTGATGTCCGCTCTTCGAGAAAGAGGAGGCAACAGATATTTTTTATAATGTTTTTTTAATGCCGCAAGAAAATCAGAATGTTCCCCCATCCGAAAATCGCACATATTTGGCAAAATGCCAATAAATTTTAAGTCCGAGTTGTATTTTTTTTGTACGTTTTCAATGGTTTGAATCGCGTTATTAAGGCTATTTATTGAAGGAGTTTCCAATTGGGTTAATCCGACCACATGGGTAGCAGCAACCAACCCATTCAAATTAATCAAATTCATCCCTGGTGGATTATCAATAATAATATATTCATAAGTATCCAATATCGGCACCAATATATTTTCTAATCTCGTCAGCCCATCTCCCGGGTTATTGCGCAAATGGACTTCTACCTTAGTCATTAATGCCCGGTTAGAGGGAATATAATCCAAATTGCTTTGGCCATGAATTGGAATATGTGAGGTCTGGATGATTTGATCCATTGGTTTGTCAGAGGTCTGCATCAACAAGCTGGCAATATTTGCGAAAGGATCTATTTCAAATTCATCTTTCTTTCCGTAAAACCCCTTTGCCAAAAGGGTTGCAGAATGACCCTGCTCATCCAAATCAATGAGCAGCACTCTCTTAGATTTTTCGGGATTTTCATGGGATAGCATTAAGGAAAAGGCTGCAGCGAGATTCACAGTTACTGTAGTTTTTCCCACACCCCCTTTATGACTAAATATACTTAGTACTTTTGTCATTTATCCTCAGAAATAAGTGCATAGAAATTTCCCACTGCCTGACTATACGATCAAATAAAAATAATTAGTCACTCGGAAATATCACTTTTTATAAATATTTTTGCTTCGATGGAACATCTTTGAGATGATTAATAAATTATATCCTGTTTTATTTCTATGGATGGGAAATATGTTTAGCTTATTTCTATAAAAGTGATTAAATATAAAAACGGCTCAGGAAATACTGAGCCGTTTTTGATTTATAGGATATTTCTATTTCTTAACTTCAGTCTGTACCTTTTTCTTTGTAGCACGTCGTTTGAAAAATCTGACGATTGCCCAAATAATCAATCCGAAGAAGAGTAACCATGGCAGAACCGCTACAGAAAAGATGATCAGGAAGTCCGCGAAATCTTTCAGGCTATCGACCAAATCGTCAAAGGCAATTCGAAGGGTATTTGCAGGTTTCCAACTGTAATCAATCGGCTGTGAAGACACATGCGGGGATAAGCTTATGCTAATTCTTGAAAGAAGAGCAGATTCGCTTAGGTATTTCAAACGTCCCTTCAAAGACTCAAGTTCAGCTTCACGTTCTGTGAGTTTTTGCTCAGCAAATAAAAGATCCTCAGTAGTATCCGCTTCCAACATGATATCGATCAACCGATCACGAGCAACCTCATAGGCCTCAATACGGTTTCCCAAATCCACATATTCTGAGGTGACATCATCGGAAAATTCATTTCTTTCATTGATTTCGATACCCATTCTGGCAATTGCATCCATTACTCGTTCAAAATCTTCGAAGGGTACCCTGATAACCATTGAGATATAAGGAGCTGCACCCTCATAATTCTGGGTTTCAAAGCTGTTGATGATAAATGCACCCTGATCTTTCATTCCCATAACAATCGCTGTGATTGCTTCTCGAGAATCTCGGGTGTCCTCTACCTCAAGGCTAATATTTCCTTCCTTAATGATGATCCGTTCGGTTTGAACAGATTGTGGAGAAACAGAAGCAGCCTGGTCAACGCGCTTAAAATCGGCTTCGGCTTCATCAAAGGCCATATTGGCCATATCATCACTGCCCATAAAATCACCATCCATGGCAGGAGCCTCTGCAGGATAGGCATAACTTTCTCCACCCAATTCGTAATCATATGCGGCATCGTTATAACTGACTCCACTCAGTCCATATCCTCTCGCAGATAAAAATATAGATGCCAGGAATACCAATACAAGGAACACTACGCTCAACGCGGTTAGGGAAATCCAAAAAGTGCTCTTTTTTACAGTCCAGCGATTAAAAAGTTTAATTTCAGACATGCTTCTCTCCATTTGAATTGGATACTATAAGTTGATTGTATAGTATTTGTTGTTGGTGAGCAATTGCTCGTTAGTTATATAACGAAGGACCATTCAAAATGGTTCCCGAGAATGTGCGCTTATTGGTCAAACTTAGTGCAGATGAAAACTATTCTGAATTGGCTTGTTTGCGAATCTTGCGAATATACTTATGGAACAAACGCCCAGCTACCCATCCAAATAAAGCTCCCGCCCCAAAAGCAGCCGATATCCCTACCCCATCGTCATTTATATTGCCCTTGATCAACCAAATAATGAGCATATGGAACAGGAATATAGGTAGACTGATCGATATGCCCGGTAAATATTCCCCCCAATTCGTCTTCCAAAAAAATGCCGAGATGGCTAACCATAGAGGAAGCCCACTCCCCCAAATAACTACGGATCTTTCATCCAATAAGTAGTCTAGATCTTCAAATCGCCATCCTAATGCATATATGATCGCAGCCCCAAGCACAGTGATGATTAAATATTTAGAATTAGAGATGCCGAAATCAGGTTGTGAAATTGCACCTATTTTTTCTAATTCTTCTGGTGAAAATGAAGAGTACATCCCGCAGTACTCACAAAGAGTAGAATATTTTGGTAGTGGGGCATTACAACTATTACAATTAAAGGTTCTCTGAGCCATGATTTTTCCCTCAGGGACTTCCATCATCTGAAATATTTCGATTCTTGTAAACTTTTCTTTTAATAGTATATAAGAATTTCTTCGGAATTCTCGAAATGAGTTCAGACGAAATAAATTGTTTGAGTTTGTTGACCGGGATCATCATCCAGTAGATCAGAATGAGGTCAGTTCTGTTTTTCTTTTTTAGATAGCTCAAATATCCTTTGGGTCGGTATGCAGATAAATTGCTTACTTCCCAGCATAATCGTATAAATTTGAAGATCGTAATATCCATGTCGAAATATGAAAATTCATTTTGTTTATCAAAGAGATAAAGGATTAAGTTTGTGTTGATGCATTTTTCACACTTCTGACACCCATGGTTAGTTTGATCATAATTGGCATCTAGACATACTCGAAGATGTTTTTGAACCGGTGACCAATCTAACATTTTAGATAATTTTTTAGACCGATCAATCACGTGGGCATGGGATGAAAATTTTGTCGATTCAGTGGAAAAGAGGTGGATATTTGAGGAGGGTCTTAATCTGTTTCGATTTCCTTGGTCCACATCCCCCGGTTGGGAATACGTCGCTACGCGGTTTCCCAGCGCCATCGAAATCCCTGCCAATGCCAGCGTATTAGAGTAATACCAAGGAGTCCGAAATTGATAAAACTCGTATGCATTCGTACTAACCGGAATAAGCCCTAATCCCCATTGATCAAATAATTTTTTATATTTAGATAAATAGTGATTGTAGGTCTCTTCATTATTTAAGGAGATATCATATCCATGAATAAACAACCCATGTGTTAGGTTAGTGGGATGGGAGGCTTTCTCCTTGTAAAAGTGAGACCAAAAAGTATAGAATGAATCCGCACCCCCCGAAAAGGAAGCAAGGTGTATGTCACGTTTCAGCGTTACATCAGGACTCACTACAGATTTGAATTTATAGTCTACAATATTTAGTTTTTTCTCATCATTTCGGTAATATATTGAACTTAATTTCTTAATATTCTCCACGAAAACGGGGGAAATATCTCCGCGTAGTTCAATTTCCTCATTAAAATGCATGCCCAACACAAAAAGGTTATTAAAGAATGCTTCACCCCGCAAGGAAATTGCACTTTCAGATTCAGCGGGAAATTTATACCATAAATATTTTGGGATTGAAGTTGACGTCTTTATTTCCACTCGCGCCGAGACGACAATTGCATCCCCTTTGGTTTCGATTTCAGCTTGATGAATGATCAATTTTCTGCTCGCTGGGGAAATACAAGGCTTTTCACAAAATAAACCAATCGTTTGGGTAGGATTGGAATTATTTTCTTATGATAAAACACACGCAACAAATTTATAGGTAAAAATATCCAATAAAGAAGAATCAGGTCATATCGTTTTTTTGAATACATCAATTTGAAATAATCCCTTCTCGGAAAAGAACCTATGTCTAAACTTTTCCAACATAATTGTAAAAAATTTATCCAAGTAAATTTCTTTTTGTAATTTAGGAAATCTTCTTGAATATCCATCAAGTTTAACATCAGGGAAGTATTTAAACACTTTTGGCATTTTTGACACCCAAGCATCCCCGAATTCATATCCATTTTCATGCACACCCGCATATGCTTTTGGATAGGGTACCAATCACGCATAGCATTTATTTTTTCAGATCGTTCTAATTCAACCCCATGCGCAAAAAAATCAGTAGTTTCCGTTGAAAAAAGGGAAATATTGGAGCTTGCAAGGCTCGGATCGATTGGATCAGGATCGTAATTTCCTGGTTGATTAAAAAAGGAAGCACCATTACATAATCCCAACACAGCCCCGACTAGGGTCGGGGTATTGGAAAATATCCAGGGAGTCCTCAATCGATAAAAGGAATATGCATTGGTACTACATTGAATCAAAGAAAGGCCCCAATCCGCAAAAAGAGTCTGATACTCTTTAAGAAATTGCTGATAATTTTCCTGGTTTTCCAGAACAAGATCGTAACCATGTATAAAAAGCCCGTGAGTAAGGCTTACGGGGTGAGCACTTTTCTCTGGGTAAAAATGTGACCAGAACGAATAAAAAGAATCTACCCCTCCTGAAAAAGAAGAAAGGCGGATGTCTCGATTTCGATTGGGTTCGGTCGGTTTTTCAGATATAAAATTAAAATCTACTTGGTTTAAGTATTTTGGTGCATGTTGTAGATACTTAGATCTCAATACCGAACTATTTTTGATTATTTTTGGAGAAACAACCCCTCTTATCTCAATCCCTTCATTAAAGTGCATCCCTAGCAAGAACAGGCTTGCGAAAAAACCATCCGAACGATCCGTCACCGCATCCTGATATTCAAGCGGATATTTAAACCACAATTCCTTTGGAATGGAATAATTACCTTTCATCTCTATTCGAGTGGAAACGAGCACTTCGTTTCCTTCGATTTTTATTTCTGGTTGATGGATGATCACAGATGTTCCTAGGATTAACTAAATGGAAACAAGATTGGAAGAAGGATTACTGAAATGATAAGCGATAAAAGGATCATTGGTAATCCCACTTTAAGGTAATCCGCAAATTTATAATCTCCTGCCCCCATAACAAGGGTATTTACGGGGGAGGCGACAGGAGAGGCGAAAGCCATAGACGCCGCTACTGCAACGGACATTAAGAAGGCATGAGGCTCCACATTCAAAGTGCTCGCAGTTACGATGGCGATCGGTGCGATCAACACGGTGGTAGCGGTATTAGAAAGAACTTGGGTAAAAAGTGAGGTGATCAGAAAAAGTCCGCCCAGCACTGCGGTCGGTCCAAAACCACCCAATTGGGCAGTGAATGCTTCTGCGGCCAAATCGACCAACCCTGTTTTGGAGAGGGCAATACTCATTGGCAGCATCCCGGCGATCAAGACGATCGACTTCCAATCAATCGTCTTATAGGCATCCTCGATCGATAAACAACCCGTTAGCACGATAAGTAACGCAGCCAACAAACTGGCCGTGGCAACCGAGACAAAATTCCCAATCATCAAAACCAACATCAGCAGCATGATCAAAAGGGCGATTGTGGATTTCTCTTTTCGAGGAGCAGCCAGCATGCTTTCAGGCTGTCCAAGAACCACGAAATTTTGCCGTTCATGGCGAAGAGCGAGAATATTCTTCCATGGCCCCTGGATCAGCAGGATGTCCCCAAATCTTAATCTAGCACTTTTCGGATCCAAACTTTCACTACTATTTGGGCGATTTAATCCCAATACATTCAATTTATATACTGATCCGAATCTCAGATCGGTGATGTTTTTCCCCACCAACGAAGAGCGAGCTGGTAGCAATACTTCTGCAATCCCCACTTCCTGATTGATCAAGCTGTCACCTTCTTTGGTTTTAAGGGACTGAATGCCAAGACCATATTTGCTCGTGGCTCGCGTGATCTGTGAAAAATCTCCCTGAACGGTCAATAGATCATCTAGCTGGATTACCGTTTCTGATGAGGGGGTGATGGTTTGTCTATCCTGGGCCGGTTTATATACCGAATTGATCAACTCGCCAAAAGTTCTTGTGGTTACCCTGGGTGTTTGACGCCTTTTAATTTCAACCACATTGATCTTATACGCTTCCCTCAATTTTGATTGGGACAATTTTTGATCAATTAATGAGGAACCCATTCGTACTCGCAGGTGAAAGAGATCATCAGGCAGTCGATATCGGTCGAGGATCTCACTTGGATTATCAACCGGTTGACTCTCAATTGAAGAACGCCGGTCTGGCAGCAAATGTCTACCGATCAAGATCATAAATAGTGCACCAAAGATCAGCAAAATGATGCCCAATGGGGTAAAGCTGAAGAAGTTAAAGGTAGACATGCCCTGTTCTTCTAACAACTCTGTCACGATCAAGTTGGGAGTCGTCCCGATTAGAGTTGTTGCGCCACCCAGCAATGCCCCAAAAGATAGGGGGATCAAAAGTTTAGAAGGATTGAGTTTCGCGCTTCGGGCAAGCACCAGGGTTGCCGGGAGCAATACGGCCACCGTTCCTGTATCACTAAGAAAACTCGATAACAACGCAACCGCGCCCATCAAGATCAACGTAATTGTTGCCGGTCTATTCCCTGCAATCGCCAATATTCGGCGCCCCACTTCTCCCGCCAACCCCGTCTCTAAAAACCCGCCCCCAACAACGAACAGGGCCGCGATGGTTAGAACAGCTGAATTAGAAAAACCAGAAAGAGCCTCTTCAGTGGTCAATACCCCAGTCAGCATTAAACCCACCACCACAGAAAATGCAACAATATCCACCCTTAACTTTTCGTTAATGAAAAGCACGATTGCAAGTATCAATAATAAAAGGGTCGCCAACATTGGAAAAGTAACCATATCGTTTTCCAGAAATTTTCCTAAGGGATTTTATCCCCAGGGCGTAGTATCCACGCCGAGGGGTGGGGCTTCATCCCGATTTTCGGATAGTAGCCCTCAGCCGCTGGAGCAGCTATTAATATTAAAGTGGCCTCCTTGCCCAGAGCAGATTGAGTTCGACGGATAAGTTCCTTGCCGATCCCCCGGTGTTGGTGAGATTCCCGAACAGCCAGATCTGCTAAATAAGCGACATAACACCAGTCTGTAAGACTTCTAGCGATCCCAACTAGCAGATCCCCTTCCCAAGCAGTGACTACCAAGTTTGCTTCTTCGATCATTTGAGTCATAGAGGCTCGGTTATCTGCTGGCCTTCGTTCCCCCAAGGTTGACGCAAAATATAGATCGATCACCTGATCCACATCTAATTGATTTCCCGTTCGATACTCGATTTTAATACTCATGGATTTACCCTAGTGCTTCCCCAGTTTGAGGGCTGATCCATGGGGAATCAGGGGCATTGGTAAATTCTTGTAGCGCAATTAAGGAGGCATCGTAATTCACTCGCCACCCGGCAAAATCCTGCCAAGCTTTATCTTTATCTTCTCTAAGGGGAATCCCTGCGTCTTCAAATATTTTGATGGCCTGGTCAAATTCAGTACGGCTTATACTGATCGGGTTTAAAGGAAAACTAGGGTTGGGGTTATAAGTAAGATCAAAAATATCTTCAATTCGCCTCATGGCAATATAGCCCGCACGAATGGTGATCGCCGCATCCATATTAATAGGAATATTTGCGTTTTTCCCTTTCAAATATTCTTGGTCCCCTGGAATATCTAATAGAGATAATCGTAGGGCCGCAGCATCCAAAATCGTTCCTGCAGCATTTACCCAGGATTGATCAGCAATGGGCGATCGAAAGAATACCAATGCAGATAAAGAAGTATGGCTTTCTTCTAATTCGGTAAACCAAGTTTCCCAAACCTCCCAAAAATCATTGAACTGATGCAGACTATCTAAGCGATGATAGCGTAAGATCATTTCTACCGGAGAAGGGGGAGTGTTCGCTCGTATCGCCAACTGGTTGACGACCACCTCTCTTCTTGAGAACGCTGCATACATTGTCGGTAAGTAAGCAATTAGCAAAGTTACCATGATCAATCCGATCGTTGCTGCGGTGAAAGAAAGCAGGGTATGAATAAATAAATCGCCCTTTGCGAACCCTAAGGTCAAAAGGGAAGATCCTGCGATGGTGAAGGCTTCCTCCCAGTCCCTTATTCCTGTTGCATAAAACATTAAGGTATACCCGATAGAAAGAATGCTAAACCAAGTGGGAGGGAGGACCAGTAAACTCAGTGGGGCGTAAAAAGAAAGGAAATTATCTTTTTGCTTATAGGTTTTCAAATATTTCAGCACAAAATCAAAAAATTTCCGCACTACCTGAAAAACGAATGTGGTTAAATTATCGGTGATCGCCCGCGGAAGCACAAATGTCCTCACTGCAGAAATCACGGTATAGATATTAATCGCCCCGCCTAAAATAAATAGTACTGCATTGAGCATGCTTTACCTCAGTCTAATGTTTTTGCTCATTGACATCTAATATTTCTTGGATGGCTGAAATAAAGACATCGTGGTCACCAAAAGTCAGTTCCTTGCGCGGGATCGGAATGGTATGGTCACGGTTGGTAATGATCCACGTGCTTTCTGCGCGATGTTGAATGTATAAGATCTCGGTCAGTGGCAATTCGGATTCGCCCTCCGGCCCTTTGATTAGAATTATTTGGGCTTCTGGGTCTAGCGTCAGTTCAACTGCTTCGCCGTTGCTCCCTAAAAACTCATCTTTTCGAGAACGAACAAAGAGCAGTTGCAGACCGGGGCGAATGAAATAAATGATCCCGACCAATGCGATCAACAATCCAATCCCCCAGAGGACGTAATATCCTGTCCCCACCTCTACTTGGCGGGTGTATCCAATGATCAAAATACCAATGAAAATGAGCACCGGTCCCCCCAGCAAACGAGTAAAGACACGGATGCCGCCACTGTAATATTGGGCGATGAAATTATCGGTAAATTGAGAAAAAGTGTATCGATAAGAAATTTTCATAGGAAATCAAAATTAGTAATTAAATAGTTAACGATATGAATATTTTACCAGGGGGGGAGTATTTAGAGCCAAATGAGATCAAGAACTACTGGGTTTTTCTTCGAAGGCGATGCACCGCAAAACCGGGAGTGGAGGATATTTTGGGATGCCAAATTCTTTTGGGGCTTGGCAGAGTAAAAAACTAGAACCTCGTGCGGATTTTATAACTTTTGAAGATTTGCAAGACTTGCAAAGTCCTGCGTTCGGAAGGGATTGAGTGTTCACTGAAGTAGTATATCAGCAGGGGATTATGTCTCACCAAATTACGAATGCGGAATGAAATAGGGATCATACCTTGCCTTAAGCGGTCCAGTGTCCAGCTTGCTGCGGTCCATTGCTCTTTCACCAATATACGTCGCTGGTTTATACAATTTTGGGCGCAAGATCGCAATCGCATCTAATGCAAATTCTGAGCGCCAATCTTTCACGCTAAAGGCCAGGGGGATCAAAAAAGACATTCTTGGAATATGAACCCGATCTTCCCAATTTTTTACGGATTGATAAGTAATTTCATGGCGCGTATCCTTCAATGCCTGATTACATTCCCGCGCAAAGTCGCGGTAAGAGAGTGGCCTTTCGCTATGCCCGTGTATATGCCGATAGGCGAAGACCAAATCAGAGATCGCTCGTTTATTAGGGTTTTGGATATTTTTCATTTCAGCAGCCCCCAAATAGAAGAGAGAAGAACATATGTTCTATTATAATCGATAAAAAGATAGAATTCAAGCAAAAAAAGAAAAGTATTCACATTTTTTAGAAAAGGTTTAGGGGGGTATAAAGTAAGCAGCCCGCCGAGAGGAGGTTCGGTGGGCTGCTTGGCACAAGGAGGAGATGTGCACTACGGAGTAATACTATGATTCATTCATTAGCTGAATCCTTACTTATTTTACCCTATTTATATTAACAATATATTAAAAAATATAGAGCAGTCCGAAAGACTACTCTATATGGAATATTTATTCGAATTCTATTCGGAGATTCCCCGAACCTACCGAAACATCTAGCTCGATCTGATATTCTGCGCGATCAAAATTTTCACTTTCCCATGTCCCATTTTCACTGGGTCCGCTTGAATCTGAGCCAAATATATTGATGTAACTGGAAGGAACAGATATGTTGCCTGAGCCCGTAGAGCCAGAAATTCGTACACCAACCGACTCAGGAACGGTGATCGTGATCGAACCCGATCCACTGCTCAGGTCCAGATATCCGCTTACTTCTTCACTCAGATCGAGTACGATTCGGCCAGAGCCAACATCAGCTTCAAGATTGAAGATGATGCCATCCTCAGTATCAATTCTCAAAGATCCAGAACCCGTATCCAAATTGGCGGGGTAATTGCCTGCTGGAAGGGTAATGGTTAAGCTTCCTGATCCGTTGGCGGTTTCCAAGTCAGTAAGTTCAATCCCAGCCAGATCTAAGGTCGAAGAACCTGAGCTTTGGTCAATTTCTAATGAGAGAGGCACCTTTGTGCTCAATTCAACCGTCGTAGAAATTCGTTCGCTATCAAAGAAATTGCCAAAATTAAAATTGATCCCATTTCCCTCGTCAATTTCTAACGAGACTTCTTTTCGGCCGCTACTGCTAGAAACATCAAAATAGACATCGCCATTGGTCGTCACTTCTGCTTCGATTAAATTATTTCCAGAGGGTAGGCCGATCACATCTAGATCTCCGCTCCCCGTCTCCAAATAAATGCTGGCTTCATTTGCGCCGCCCAAGGCTTCTTCATAAAAAGTGGTTTCTAATTCCAAATTCGACATCGCTGGAATATCAAATCCCAGGGAAGGGGCAAAGACCAAAAAGGCGATCGAGGTGGCAACCACGACTACCGCCAAGAAATTACCCACCCAGGGGTTGCTTTTCCCGAACAGAATTTGCAATCCAAAGGCGATTAAGAGCACCGGCCAAAGTTGCAGTAGGAAATAGAAATTTACTGAGTCAATAATATTTAAATTAGAGAGTAATAAGACGATCCCAAAGCCAATTAAAAAGATTGGCCAAAAGAAAGGACGTCGATAAGTTGAGTGGTTATTTGGCATATGCTGCCTCCTAAATATTGTGTCTTTGCTTTCACTACCCTATACGACCTAGATCGAATAAGGTTGCAAAAGAAAAATAGCCCTTTGGTCGTTTAGGCCATTGAATCCCAAACCGGTTCTTCAATCCCTGCTTCTTTGTTTTCAAATCGCCCCATCACAAATAAGGCGTCTGAAAGCCGGTTGAGATACGCCATCGAAAGAGGGCTCACCTCCTCTTCCCGACTGAGCGTCACACAGATGCGTTCTGCCCGTCTGCAAACTGTGCGTGCCAGCTGCAGGCTCGCCGCCCCCACCGTCCCACCGGGCAGCACGAAATTCAATAAGGGGCCAACTTCCTCATTCAATCCGTCGATCAATTTCTCTAGGGCATCGACATGTTTTTGTTCGATGCGGGGCACTTTGGTCTCATCTTCGGGAGGAAAGGCCAAGTCTGAACCCAAATGAAAAAGTTCATTTTGGATCGTCGCCAAGCTCTCCATCAGTCTGGGGTTCAGCCCTTGCGCCATCGCCAGCCCGATCACACTATTCAGCTCGTCCACCGTGCCATAAGAGTTGATCCGCAGGGAGTCTTTTGGCACCCGTTTTCGAGTACCCAGGGCGGTGGTCCCATCATCCCCTTTGCGTGTATATAACTTTGTTAATTTAGGCATAAGTTTTTCCTTTGGAGGTTCTTAAATCTATTTGATTTTACAATCTATATTATAAGCGGGCTCGCTCGTCATTGATATAGATTATTCTTCAGTTTTAAATACTTGCTTTGCGGTTTATAATAGCTGAAATTATTTTATTATCGGTTTTCATATGTATGGAGTTCGGCGGCATCCTCCCAACAAATTATGAGCAATAATCAGAAAATCCAAAATAGAAAATTTCCCCTAGTCCTCCGCTGGGCTTGGCTGTTTTGGCTCGCATTCTTCATGATCTGGTTGCGTGCCGAAGATGTAGATCTGATCTTTGTCACCCTCTTAGCCCTGACAGCCAGCAGCCTGATCCTATTTTCCTATACCGCCGCCAAAGAGTTCAAGCAAACTTTGCCTGCCTATTTGCTCAGCGGCTTGATCGCTGGCTTTTTGGTCACCCCGCTCATTCTGAGTTTGATCGTCTTCAAAAGCAGCCTGCATGCCCACGGCTTTTTTGAACTGCCTACAGGACAGATTAACGATATCCTGATCAATACCATTCTTTGGCTGTCTATTGGCCCCTATATTTCATATGCAATTTTTAGGAGAAAAAATGCCCCTCTCCGGTGACATTTATTATTTCGACTCGCATCCCAAGGGGAATGGCAATCTGCCCGTCATCGTCCTCATCCACGGCGCAGGTGGCCACCATCTCCACTGGCCCCGCACCATTCGACGCCTCCCCGGTTTTCGCGTTCTTGCCCCCGATCTACCCGGGCACGGCAAGTCAGGCGGTCTGGGGGAGCAGTCCATCGCGCCCTACGCCCAAAAGATCACCCATTGGCTTGATACGATCGGCGTCGGCCGCGCCACCTTTGTCGGTCACTCCATGGGCGGCGCCATCGTCCAAACTCTCGCCCTCGACCATCCCGATTATCTCATCTCCGCCGTGCTGATCGGCACCGGTGCCGAATTGCCCGTCAATCAAAAACTTTTAGAAATGGTTGCTCATTCTAAGAATGTTGACTTTGCCTTAGACCTCATCCTCAAATGGTCCTACTCAAAAAATGCCGACCCGAAATTAATTGAGCAAGTTCGTAAAAAAATGAAAGAGATTCGCCCCACCGTCCTCAATGGCGACTTTATCGCCTGTAATGCCTTCAATGTCTCCGAACGTCTATCCGAGATCAAACTCCCCGTCCAGATCATTGTCGGCGAAGAAGACAAAATGACCCCGCTCCCTCTAAGCCAAAAATTGCAAGCCCTCATCAAGAATTCAAAACTAGACATCATCCCCGGCGCAGGGCATATGCTCATGTTGGAAAAAGAGGGGGAAGTAGCAAAAGTGATTGAAAGCTTTCTTCACTCTAAATTCAAATAATCCCTCCCCCAAGAGCATCTTTGCATAACTCTTTTCTCAGGTAAAATAGGTTAATTCACCACCAAGGGAGAGATATGTCCGCACCAGAGTCCGTCATTCGATTGGTTGAGCGTTTTGAAAACAATATAGAAGATTACCGTTCAGGGAAATATAACGAAACGCAAATTAGACGCGAGTTTATCGACCCCCTATTTAAAGCTTTGGGTTGGGACGTAGATAATGAAAAAGATTTTGCTGAGCGTTACAAAGATGTTGTCCATGAGGACTCTATAAATGTAGCGGGAAGCACAAAAGCCCCCGATTACAGCTTCCGTGTGTGGGGCACTCGCAAATTCTTTGTGGAAGCCAAAAAACCTTCTGTCAATCTCAAAGATGATACCGCCCCCGCCTTCCAAGTGCGTCGCTATGCTTGGAGTGCTAAATTGCCCGTCTCCATCCTCACAGATTTTGAAGAATTTGCCGTCTATGACTGTCGGAATCGACCCACCAAAACCGATAATGCCGCCACCAGTCGAATTCAATATTTTACCTACCAAGACTATATTGAAAAATGGGATGAACTCTATAGCACCTTTTCAAAAGACGCGGTTCTCAAAGGGGATTTTGATAAGCTGGTCGATGATTTCAAAAAAGCCAGGGGCACCCAAGAAGTAGATGCCGCTTTCCTTGCAGAGATTGAACGCTGGCGCGATGAACTCGCCCGCAACCTCGCCATAAGAAATGAGGACCTTGACCAACGCCAACTCAATTTTTCAGTCCAGCGCATCATCGACCGCATCATCTTTCTCCGCATCGCCGAAGACCGCGGCATCGAACCTTATAAACAGTTGGGGGATATTGCAGATGGCGAAGAGATTTACACAAATCTGAATGCTTTATTTAACCGGGCAGATGACCGCTATAATTCTGGCCTTTTCCATTTCAAAGAGGAGAAAGGTCGTGGGGGCTACCCAGATTATTTAACCCCAGCAATCAAGCTAGACGATAAAGTGCTGAAGGGTATCTTGAAAAATCTGTATTACCCCGACAGCCCCTATGAGTTTTCAGTTTTGCCCGCCGATATCCTCGGCCAAGTCTATGAGCAGTTTTTGGGCAAGGTCATTCGCCTCACTGCCGGGCATCAGGCAAAGGTGGAAGAAAAGCCGGAAGTCAAAAAAGCCGGAGGGGTCTATTACACGCCCACCTATATCGTCGAATATATTGTCGAGAATACGGTGGGCAAATTGGTGGAGGGGAAAACCCCCCGTCAGGTCAGCGAGGTTCGCGTCTTAGACCCTGCCTGCGGTTCAGGTTCTTTTTTGCTGGGGGCTTTCCAATACCTCCTAGATTGGCATTTGGACTATTACCTTCAATCGGAGGTCAAGGCAGATCGAAAGAAATTGGTCCAGGTCGGCATGGAAGAGTACCGCCTAACCACCGAGGAACGCAAACGCATTTTGCTCAATAATATCTACGGCGTGGACATTGACACCCAAGCAGTAGAAGTCACCAAGCTCTCGCTTTTGCTCAAGGTATTAGAAGGGGAGAACCAAGAGCAGTTAGCAATGTTCCAAGAACGGGTCCTGCCCAGCCTCGATGCAAATATCAAATGTGGCAATTCCTTGATTGCTTCAGATTTTTATACCAGCGGGCAGATCACCATGTTTGAGTTGGAGGAAGAAGAACGCTACCGCATCAATGTCTTTGATTGGGAGATCGAATTTAAAGAGATCTTGGATGCCGGGGGTTTTGATGCCGTGATCGGCAATCCGCCGTATGGGGCATGGTTTAACAAAGATGAAGATAAATATTTCAAATCTTCATATCTAACTTTCAAAGGTGTAAAAGATGTTTATTCTTTGTTTATTGAAAAAGGGACACAATTATTAAATATAAAAGGAATAATTTCTTATATAGTTCCTTCAGCATGGTTAGGCGGTCCGAGATATAGGGGTTTAAGATCATTGATGCTTTCAAAGCATATTGAATCGATAATCATGCTACCCTTCGATGTTTTTAAAGATGCATATATTGATACAGCAATTTTCATTCTAAAATCTGAATCCCCAAGTATGAAGCATGCTGTTAATACTTATGTATATGAAAAGAAAGAAAAACTAAAAAATATAACTTTAGATAAAAATTTATTTAAACAAGTGTATCAATCACAGTGGAATTTTCCTGAAAATAATAAATTTATTTTAGACCCTAATGCAATAAAAATATTAGAAAAAATGCGAGAAAAATCCCTTAAAACATTTAAAGATTTAGTTCTTATGAAGAGAGGGGTGTTATTTGATAAAACATTGTTGAGTTCTTCAAAAGGCAATAGTAATCATTTTAGATATTTTGAAGGAGACATTTATCGGTATAAAGTTAATAAGAAATTAGATAATTGGGTAGAATTCGGAGATAAAATGAAGGAAAAACCAAAAGATACTTTTTGGTTTATGGGAAGCAGAATTTTGCTTAGACGGTTAGTAAATCGTAGACAAAGATTGATGGCAATGTATGTTAATGAAGATTTTATTACTAATAAAAACTTATACACTATTATTTCCAATGACATTGAAATTGATAATTTAATTATTTTGGCAATTATTAATAGTAAATTGTTCTCTTACGCATACCTTAAGCAAGTAAGTCAGGCAACAAAAGATGATTTTCCACAAGTAACAATAAAAGATATTCTGGCATTACCATTCCCTGAAAAAGAGAAAGTTTTAAGGAATAGTAAAGTATTGTTATCCCTTGTTAGGTCGGTAATTGATATGAATAAAAATCTGTCATTGGCAAAGACAGACCATGAATCCACCGCCCTCGAACGCCAAATCGCCGCCACCGACCGCCGTATTGATGAACTGGTCTATCAATTATATGGGCTCACCGAAGAAGAGATCAAGATCGTCGAAGAAAGCGTAGGCTAGAAATGTTGGGGAGGGATCCCTACTTCCAAAACTAATTATTTTTCTAAGGTACTAAAGTTTGTCATTCCCGCGAAAGCGGGAATCTCGCTTGCGCCTATAAAAATCCCCAAAGTCTCGTCATTCCTGCGAATTCTCATTGCTATAAAACTATTCCGCGGAGAATGGGGATAGGTTGCATTTTATAACTCCTCATATCCCCATAATCCTGTCATTCCCGCGAAAGTGGGAATCTCGTTTTTAACTTTAAAAATCCCCACATCCTGCCTTTTGCAATTTACTTATTCGCATAAACTCCCTTATCTTGCAACTAAAATCCGGAACTTAAAGACTTCGGAATATACTTTGAAAACTATATCCTGTTCCATTCGGGGTTCAAAGGGGGTGAAACCCCCTTGCGGGGGTGGAGGGGGCAAGCGCCCCCTCCGAAAAGAAAAAGAATCGAAAGTGCCATTCCTGCGAATTTCTCATTGGTATAAAACTATTCCGCGGAGAATGGGGAGTTGTTGTCGTTTTATACCTCTCCTTGTCCCCATTCTCCAAGCCAACGGTTTCATCGTTGGCAGGAATCTCGCTTGCCCCTTAAAAAATCCCCACATCCCGCCATTAGCAATTTATGCGTTCGCATAATTGTCGTTTTCTTGCAACCAAACCCTGAACTTAAAAACCTCGGCATAAACCCCGAATAATCTATCCTGTTTCATTCGGGGATCAAAGGGGCTTGGAATAAAAAACATTCCGTGGAGAATGAAGTACAACTTCATTCTCCCTTAGCAGAGCGACGCTCTGCGGCGGGGTGGAGGGGGCTGGTCCCCTCCAATAAAAAAAAACAATCTCACTTTTAGTAGAGTATTCAGAATATTCGAATAAATAATGAAAAAAGATTCAATTCTATTAACTAGCACATACGTTCTATCTATGATATAATTAACCCAATTCACCTTTGACCGGGAAAACAAAGGCACTAAAATCTTCAAACAATCCTAGGGAGGAAAAATGACAGAAAAACCAAATCTTGAATATATACCCGTTGCCAATCTCGAAAAATTCTATCGTGACGCCAAAACCGGCCGCTTCATCGCCAAAAAAGACATCGACAACTACCAAGTTGAAAGAAATAAACGTAGTTTGTCTCTTTCAACACAACAACACCCCATCCAAAAAAAGATCATCCAGGTCGTCCAACAGCAAGGTCTCGATGCCCGCACCCTAGAAGAAGTCTGGGGGCATTTGGTCGGTGTGCAGGCCGAGATCGCCATGGACAAAGACAATGGCTCCAAAGCCACCGCCGCCGCCAAACTCGTCGCCCAGGTGATGGGCACCATGGAGGGCAGTCCTGCCCAAGACGAAGGCATCGAGAAACTCGTCCTCGGTCGCGAACTCGCCAAACAAGTACTGGCATTACTGAAAGAATAATTTATTTAGATTTGGGGGAATCACTCAGGGAGTGGGGAAATGACAGAAATACAAAATTATATCCGCAGTTTAAATCCAGCAGAAAGGGAAGCCTTAGCGCTCTGGTGTCGCGTCGAGATCGCCCGATCCGCCAACGACCCCGAAAGTTTCGAAGCCTTTTACCAATTGCTCTGGGATCGCGCCATCCCTCCCCATGCCAAAGCAGAATGGCTGCGGCCCATCTATCAAGCCCGGGCGGGGAACAAAGGCATCATCATCGAAGCCTTTCGCGGCTCCAGCAAGACCACCACCCTAACCATCACCTACCTCATGTTCCAGATCGGCAAATCGCCCGAGAAAAGCAACTTGCTCATCCAAAATTCCGATGAAGCTGCCCGCGACACCACCAGCCAGATTGCCGACATGATCGACCTCAACCTCGGTTGGAAAGCCGTCTTCCCCCCATATCGTCCCCGACAAACATGCCAGTTGGGGTGCCGCCGGCTATGAGGTCAAGCGCATCGATCTCGCCTACGAGGAATGGCGCAAACTCGCTGCGCAGGCCAAAGCCAAAGACCCCACCTTGCTCGGCTTGGGCTATCGCTCCGGAGCCATCATCGGCAAGCATCCCTCCGGTCTCCTCTTCCTCGACGATATCCACGATGAACAAAACACCCGTTCCGCCCGTGAGCTTGCCCTCGTCGAAAAGATCGTCACCGGCACCATCCTGCCCACCTGCACCCCCGATACCCAGCAAGTCATCATCGGCACCCCCTGGGTCGAAAATGATGTCCTCGGTTATCTAAAATCCACCGGTGAATATCTCTCCGTCAAAACACCGATTCTGCGTGAAGAAGATGCGATTAAAATCCCCGTTTGGCCCGACCGTTTTGGCTTAGAGGAAATTGAGCGTCAACGAAAATTAGCCGGAGAGGTCGAGTTTTCCCGCATGTATCTCTTGGATCTCAAAGCGGTCAGTGGCGTATTTCTGCGCCGCGAATGGCTCCAAAAATTTCCCGTCGAAAAGATCGATCCCCAATGGCCGGTCGTCATGGGCGTCGATTATGCCTCTGCCGCCGATGGACTCGTAGCCGGGAAGCGAGATTATTTTGCGGTAGCCATCGGCAGAGCGCTTCCCGGTGGGGCGGGCATGGTGCTCACCGACGGTTTTCGTGGCCGGGTCAGTCAGGGGGAAGCCGAAGAGATCCTCAAGAAATTAGCCGGCATTTATCCCAGCATCCAGATCATTGGTGTAGAAGCTGTCGGCAAAGGGGAGGAATTTTTTCACCTCATGCTCCGGCGTTCACGTTTGCCGATCCGTGCCGTTCAACCCGGCGGGAAGAGCAAAGGCATCCGCTTTGAACGCGGCATGGCCCCCCTCTTTGAATTCGGGCGGGTTTGGCTTTCCGATCTGGAGACCCCTTTTATCCGTGCCTTTGAGGAGGAATGGGTGAAATGGCCCCAGGGGGAGCATGACGACTGTTTGGATGCGGTCTATTGGATGCTCTATGTCGGTGTGCCGCATTTATTAGGAGGAAATAGAGAAAGGAAAAATACCAAGAAAGTGAATCCTTTTATCGGATTATGAACAATCAACAATAATTGGGAGGAATTGAAAATGAAACAGAGTGAAAACCTACTGGGAAATAACCCAGAAATACATAAAGATTGGCAGGAAATTAAACGAACCAATACCAGAAGCAAACCCGAAGAAATTGACATCCCTGAGGAAATAATCGGGATACCGGATTCAAAGGAAACCTTGCTCGATGCCCTGCTCCCCGATTGGGCAAAGGGTTCTCCAGAAGCCGAGGCCATCTGGCAGGATTTTGTATCCGAATTCCTGCAAGCCGATATAGACGCAGACGAGGAAAACGCCACCATTACTGCCGAATATTTTAATCACTATTACCGCATCATCCTCGGGGAGTTAGCCGAATGTTTTCTCCCCCAAGAGATAAAAAATGACCATCATGGCTTCGGTAGAGGGTTTTGGGGCGCAGAGTATTATGCCGGGGGCGATCCTCAAAATTTTTCTGCCGCCCAATATCTCTCTCCCAGAAATATTCTGGAATCTGAGACCGACAGCACCACTCGGCAGTTGGGCTATACCCACGCCATTCGCTCCACCCATTTCAACTTATGTGGCCAGTTGGCTGTCATCGAAGCGCTGGGCATTAATCTAACGCAGGGCTTGAGAACATTTTATGAAGAGGTAGACCATCCGAATCAATCCGGCCGCACAATCTTGGGAAATCCCAACCGCGGTACTTATGCCTCCGAACTCATCCAATTTATTTTGGCGGTCGCAGATCAGCGCAACGAAAAATGGGAAGTCACCCATCACTATCTGCCTTGGGCAGCAGGGCGCTTGGATGCGATCATCGAAATGATCGAATCCGCCGATCTGGTCATTGCGCTAGTGAATATCGATCCCAGCCAAACTGGAAAGGGAAGAGTAGGCATGGGAGGCAGCACCGCCCATTGGGTCACCCTCCAAGAGGTGGTCGAGATGGCGGGCGAGATATTTCTGCGCCTCTACAACCCTTTTATGAATCGTGAGGAGCTCTATCTTTGGGAAGTCTTTGATCAGAGTTGGGAATTCGCAGAAATTAATTCAGCCCCACGCTTTATTCGAGGGAAGAGAATCGCATGAAATATTTAATCAAGACGGGAGGAATAGTATGAAAGATCTAATTTTTTACCAAACCATGGCAGATAAAATGGTGCGCAAAGACCGGGGCCGCGATCAAATGTTGACCGCCATGGATCAGATGTGGCGCGGCGAATGGGATCTGCCCAGCTCACTCGCCGAGCTGCGCTGGGTGCATAAGGTCATCAGCACCGACCCGCATGATGCTTTACGAGCAGGCACCCGGGTTTTGTCCTCGGCATCCCCAAGAATCACCGTGCAGGCGATGGGCCCCAATGAGGCCAGCCGCGCCGAAGCCGATAAGATGGAACGCGCCTTGGGATGGCATCTCAAGCAGGCCAGCAGACGCCGCCGGGCATCTGTCCTTCGAGACGTCGTTTTCTCAGCCTTACTCTATGATGAGGTGGTCGCACAAGTAGTCTATCTGCCCCATCAGATCGAAGCGCTCAAGGCTTTTAAGGGCGATATCCGCCGCTTGCAAGCAGCCAAGAAATACGGCCCCTTTGCGGTCTTGGTGCGCAACCCACGCCAAGTGCATGTGCACTATTCCGATTGGATGCCAGAAGCGGTAGTGATGAAACGGGTGATGCCCGTGCAGGAAGCGCTAGCCTTTTGGGGCAAGAACGCTGGCAATTTGAGCCGGGCTTTAAATAGAAAAGGCATGGGCGAGATGAAGTACGTCACGGTCTATGATTATATGGATGTGGAGCATCGCGCCGTTTGGGCCTTGCCCCAAGAAGGCAATGGCATGGCCGCCGCACCCTTGGGGACCGAAGGGCATGGGGGGGTGGAGATCATGCGGGAGGCACATGGCTTAGGTTTCTTGCCTTGGGTGGCGCGCGTTGGCGGTACCACCCTTGCAGATGAGGCAGAACACCAGCGCGTGCCCCTCCTTTATTCGGTCTATCAGGCAGGCCAGTGGGAGACGCAGAATGTCTTGGAAACCTTATTGACCTCTGAGGTAATCGCCTATGCCGCCTCGCCCAGACTTAAAGTAGAAGGACCGGGCGATGGCGTCGAAGTAGATTATGGGGAGCCGGGACGGATGGCTTATGTCGCTCCAGGCCATAGTTTGAGCCAACTTAACCCGCCCGGGCTAGACAGCGGTTTGGAAGCCATTGCGGAAAGAGTTGGAAACCGGATCGGGAAGTCTACCGTGCCGAGAGTATTACAAACCGGTGATTTCCCCAGCGGGACAGCATACGCCACCCTAAACCTTGCGACACAAAGCGGGATCAAATCTTTGAACCCCTATAAGGAATTGGCTGAAGAATCTCTATCCGATATATTGATGCAAATGCTGGCATGGGTCAAACAAGAGAATGTCCCCTTGCAGGGTTTTGGCACCGGTCGTGATGCCGTAGGAAAACATTTTACGATCAATCCCAATACGTATAAGGTGGAAGATTTGCATGTCTCGGTGGAATTAACCCCCGATGTGCCCACCGACCGCATGGCGCGCATCAATGCCGCTTCGATGGCAGTCCGTGAATTGGGCTATTCAAAACGCCGCGCCTTAGAGCAGATCGGTGAGGGGGATCCGGACGTGATCCGAGAGGAAGCCAGAAGTGAAATTTTGGAAGCAGTCGAGCTGGAATTGGAGAAGCAGGAAAAGTTGGCATTGGGCCAATTTGAATTGAAGCAGCGGCTCAAGGCATTGGAAGGGGAGATTGATGTCGGGAAAAATTATGAGGAAGAAAACGAACCAGAGAATTCTGAAGAATATGGCGATGAACAGAAAAAGTCGACCTTAGGGGAACATGTTTGGGGAGAAGAAGTTTCCGATATTTAAGGTTGATAAATCAGCCCAACGGATTGGGTGGGTGAGGAGATAAAAAATGGCAGACTTGATGATTAACGGGAAAAGGCATTACCAGGTAGAAGAGGGGGATGATTATTTTAAGATTGGGAAGAAGGTATATGGTCAATATGCAACCGCACGACTGATCGCGCAGGCGAACCCTGATTTTGAATTTTTGAAAAGGGGGGCAGTGATCGAGCTGCCAGAAGATATACCAAATAAATAAGAATTGCAACCAGCGGTAGTTTTTATCGTATAGAAGAGTAGATAAGATGATAAATAATGCCAATGGAGGCTTAAAATGATACGTGGATTTTTCGAATTGATCGGAGGGTTATTAGGGTTGGTCTTTGGGCTAATCGGGAGTATTTTAGGATTGGTCGGTGGCTGTTTGGGACTATTGGTTGGCGCGCTGGTCATCATCCCCATTCTGCTCCTTTTAGCAATGATCTTCTAGTATAAAAAAATTCTTCTCTCAGAGTTCGGACTTAAAAGAAAAAGTGGATGCAACTTGCATCCACTTTTTTGTTTTAACTTATTATGAATTCTAAATCTTAACGGTTATTTCGTCCGCCAGATGTAGGTTTCTTTCGAGTTGCGCGACGAATCGCTTTTTTCTTTTCAACACGTCTTGTTTCGGCTTTCGAAACAAACCATCGTTTTTTACGGATATCGCTAAGAATGCCGCTATTACTAACCGTCTTTTTGAAACGACGGAAGAGCCCCTGTTGCGATTCTCCTGGTTTTAAGACCACTTTAGGCAAGGTATTCACCACCTTAGTCACGACCTGTGGTTTGATCGTTTATTGAATTATGCATTGCATAAAACAGAGCGATTATACTTTAGAGTGAACTGCCTGTCAAAGTATGATTAGGAAAATATTTATTATTATTAGCCTATCCGTCAAGGGATACGTTAAAGTGTCAAGTTTTTAAAAGTTTGCATCGCAAACCTATCAATAACTTGACACTTTAACTTTAAGCTAGATTAAATAGAAAATATGTTCTAAAATAGGGACATATTCGATTAGGATTTGGTGGAGGAAAAAAATGAGTGAAAAACCATTGTTTGACGAAAGAGAATCGGAACTTGAGAATGAAGTACAACCCGTTTCGGTGGAGAACGACGAGCAAAATGGCGTTGAAGGCTCGGGATTGAATTCGCAGATCTTAAAAGAGATCCAGGAGGAAATTGGTCGCCGGTTTCAATCTGCCAAAGATAAACGTTGGGCGCAGTTGGAAAAACAATATGGTGCGCTAAGTGAAATGCAAAGCAACTCAGCGTCTTCCGAGACTTCGTCTCCTGCCGAAATAAACCCAGAAAAATTCCAGGAGAATATTGGGGAACTAGTGAATGACTTAGGGATTGGAGACGATCCCCAGATCATAGACCTGCTCAAAGAAAAAGGGGAATTGACAAATCTGGAAGAGTATTTTGACTTGGTCAATAAAATCACGATGAAGGTGTTAGGAAAAGCCCAAAAGGCTACTGCAAGCGCAGGCTCGGTGATTCAACCCACTGGTGGAAATGCCCCCTTGGAAGATTTGCAAGAAGTTTATGATCGGCGAAAGGGGAAGCTTCGTCCTGGAGATGTGAACGGGCTGCTCGCTTTAAAAAGAGAATTTCGTGGGAAAGGGTTAAAAATCTATTAGGGGGAAATTTATTTTCTTGAAATTCTTATAATGAAGGAAGATGAGTCTAGAGAGGGAAACAGACTTGTTTTCAAAAATAAACAATCAAAAATGGAGGAAATAGAATGGTTTTAGATCAACCAAAGACAGTATATAGCGATGCAACAGCACAGGCGAGGGCGATCAGTGATGTGATTTCGATGATTGATCCACGGGACACCCCTTTGCTGGCTAAATTAGGTTTGGACGGCGCACGAGAAAAATTCAAATTGAATTTGGATGGGTACAAGATCGAGATCTTGGAAGATTCCTTGGATCCTTTAGAGGATGCGATCAATGATGCTGCCGGATGGGACGGAAGTGATACTGAGGAACTTGTTGTCGATGATGCCAGTAAATTCCAAGATGGATACGTCATTTTGGTGGAAGATGAAAAGCTGGTAGTCAAAAATGTCGATACAACCAATAATTTTTTGGAAGTATATGGACGTGGGTTTGGGGATACTACTGCAGCTGCCCATGCAGATGATACGGTGATAAAGATCATTGGCATGGCTCGTTTGGAGGGCGACGATGCAGATTATGGTCCGATCGTCGATATCTCCGCCCCCTATAATTACACCAGCATTTTCCAAAAGGCGATCAAAGTGTCGGGTACATTACAGGCGATCAGCCAACATGGGATCGACGATGAATTCATCTATCAGGCCAATAAAGCAGTGCCCCATTTGTTGCGCTTAGTCGAAAGGATGGCGTTTTATGGAGAACGGGTCGTGGGGAATGCCAGTTCACCCAGATCGGCAGGAGGATTAGGCGTCTTTATCACCGACAATGTGGTTGCCGCAGGTGGGGCGATCGCCAAAAGCCATGTCGACAGTTTAATGGAAGAGATCATTATGGATGGGGGATATCCTGATCTGCTTGTGATGAATCCTCGGGTGGCAAATGATTTGCGGGCGTTGCTAGACAGCTCAAGTTTTGTGCGAGTGAGCCAAGATGAAAATAAACTGGGAGTGGACGCAATTGAAAGAGTGATGACCCAATATGGGGAGTTGGAATTGGTGATGGACCGCTGGTGCCCAACAGATACCGCCTATGTGCTGCAATCGGATAAGGTTGGCTTTTATAGTTTGAGAAATTTTGAAAGCTATGAATTAGCCCGATCTGGGGACAGTCTCAAAGGAGAGGTTGTCGGTGAATTCTCGATTTTGGCCGCCAACGATAAAGCTCACGGCAAGATCACAGGCATCACCACCTAAGAATAATTTTTGAAATTGGATTAAGGAGAACTTATGAACAAATAGGTGGTGGCGGTTAGGGTGGAGGGCGGGAATTTTGATAATGAACTCAAAGATTTGAATGAAAAAATAGAAATGTAGATTGATTAAATATCTCTTTGAGAAATATTTTTATCATGGTGAACAAAAACCAAGCGGGTGAGCTGACCAAAAAAAATATATTGCAGCCTTGACCCGCTTGGAATTTTCAAGAAATGGATTAGAGAAAAGCAATAATAAATGTGAATCAGAACACGCGTATCCTTTACAGGATAAAGGGTGGAAATAGAGGGAAAATCAATGAGCTATATCTTAAGTAAGTTAATTCAGGATGTTTATGGGGCTTTGGGACAGCTAGAAATCGCCAAAGCAACCGGAGGGACGAACAGCCTTGTCATAGATACAAAACTGCAAAATAGAGGAAGAGATGATGATTGGAAAGGGGGAAGCCTGATCGTGATCAAGGCTGGGGGGAATACCCCTGAGGGAGAGTTCGAACGAATCACGGCTTCGGATGACAGTGCTGGGGAATTGACATTGGTAAATGCTTTGAGTGCGGCCATCGAAAGTGGTGATACGTATGGTTTAACCAGTGAGTATTACCCCTTGGATGCGATGATCGAGATGGCGAATGCGGGATTAAGGGCTTTGGGGGATATCCCATTGGTGGATACGACAACTTTAGAAAGCGTACAAAACCAAAATGAATATGCGGCCTCTGTGGCATGGAAACGAAGACCGCCAGTAATGATCGATTATCAAGGATTGGGGGGCGATGCCACGGATCGAAATTGGGTGCGGGTATATGATTGGGAATTTGTTCCTGCGCTTCCCGGACAAACAGGTGTAATCGCTTTTCGGCGGGAGATACCTGCTGTGCGAGATATTCGAGTCTGGTATGTGGATAGTCATCCGCGCGTGGAGAGCTTTGACGACGTGATCAGCGAATCGATTGTCCCAGATCTTGCCGTTTGCGCCGTAGTCGAAAGGGCCTTGCGCTGGCAGAATTCTCGGTTGGGAGGGGCAGATGTATTCTTAATGCAGCAATGGCAGGACGCCAAATTGGAACTTGAGCGTGCCAGAATCCATCATCAGATTTGGAAACCCAAAAGGGGCTCAAAATTAAACCTTTCGGGGGTGTTGGGATGAGTGTCAGAGTATATCCGGGAGCGAAAAACCCCAGCCATCAGATCAGCTTGAGTGATGGGATTCAAACTTGGGGACTGAGATTGGCAGGTGGTGACCAATCGATTAAGGAAAAACCATTACGACCTTCCACGATCTATCAGGGAATTGGGGAGAGCAAATTTGGGGATTGGGAGCCTGGAATGAGTGAGATCGAGCAGCGAAGTTGGGAAGGGGGACGCGGCGTAGAGGATTTTGTAGACAATCCTAAGGGATTTTATGACAGCATGATGGCATGGACCAGCCTTCCAGGAAAAGTTTTTCCGAGCGCGCAATGGAAATTTGCAAAAGGATTGCGGGAAAGCTGCGAGCATCTGCCGGGCAATATGGATTGGCAGGCGCTGCTGGATGAAAAGAGATATATATCCGTTGATTTTACGATCAACGGCACAGATTTTGATGCCAGCAAGGCCAGTCTTTGGTTGAGGCGAATTGGCTCCCCAAGGGAAGTGACCGTGGGGGTCTATGCGGATAATGCTGGCGAACCTGGTGCTGCAATAAGCAATGGAAGCGAGGATATAAATATTTTGGATGTGCCCGATCTGGTGAGTGTTTTTCAATCCATTGATATTTCTGCAATGAGTGATTTAGGGGCAAGTACGAAATATCATTTGGTGGTAATTGGGAATGAGAACGATAATGCGGCCAATCATTGGGAAGTGGGCATTGATAAAAATACCTCAGGGTCGAAATATTCCGCAACTGGAAGCAGTTGGACGGAGGGGGAATTTAAACTCTATTTTCGATTGGTTGGGGAAGATATTGAAAGAAAATGGCAATTGTTTAATTATCGGGGAAGCTGCTATGCGATTGATGAAAGAAAAGATGGGTCCGCTTCAAGCCTGATGCTCAATGGGGATCGGGGGAAAACCACCAGTGCTACTGAGACCACTTTGGTAGACAGCAATAAAAGTTGGACCACTGAAGTTTGGGCTGGTGCTTGGGTAAAAATTATTGAGGGGAAGGGGAAGAACCAAAGTAGGGAGATCATCTCCAATGACGGTACCAGTCTCGAAGTGAAGAAATGGGAACTTCAGCCAGATAGCACCAGTTTGTATGTGATCTATGCCACAGCCATCTGGCAGGATATTTCTCCCACAAGTGGAGATCAGATCGATGGGGTCGTTTCGGATGTGGTGGTGCTCAATGAGCAGGTTCATTTCGCACAGGGACAGGACACGGCGATTTTAAAGATGAGATGGTATGAGGGTGCAAGCCCACCTGCCCATGAATTTGATGATGATGGGAGCAACGTAGCCGATCTGCTCAAAGTGATGGTGGATGAGACCAATGGTTTGCAAATTTGGCGGGTGGATAAAGAAGCAGCTGCTATTCGTCGGGCAAATCCTGCCGCATGGCTCACCGGCACAAGCTACGGGAGTGAAATTTTAATCGGGGAAAGCGATCAAGAGATTCGCCAGATCTTTGAAAGAAATGGTGTTTTATGTGTTTTTAAATCCGATGGAATCTATTGCATTTCTCCAGATGGGAAGGTCTCCAGGGAGTTATCAGAATTTGGGGTGGGAAAATCTCTACAAGATGGAAGAGAAGTCTATGTGAAGGGAGAGGAGGTTTATTTCTCTTGGGGAGACTCCTCGCTCATTCATCTTTCGGGAAATGATCACAAATATATTGGCCCAGATTTGGAGATTGGGTTACCAGAAAATAGGAAAGGTCCGATATCTGCAATCATTGGAATCACCGAGGGGCTGTTGGTGGCTGTGAATGCAGGGGAAATGGGTTTCTCTTCTGTGCTTTTTCAAGCATATGAAACTACAGGCTGGCATGAGGTCTATCGGGCATGGGCAGCGGGGAAAGAGGTGTCCAATATCTATTGGCAAAATTGCTCTGGCACTCGCCCAAGATTATGGATATCCGTGGGGGGAGAATTGGTAGTTCAAGAGTGGCCAAAAACTTCTAGAAACCCTTTGCAGGATTCAGGATTCAATTTTCAGCATGAATGTTGGATAAAGACCGCAAGTATGGACATGGGTGTGGCAAGATTGCCCAAGTTTATTAAAGAAGTGAGCTTGATCTCAGAGAACCTGACCACTGGTGTGGAAGTTCATTTGGACTATCAAGCTGAGGATGATGTGGGGAGTGAATGTTGGACGAAAGCGGAAACATTTTACAGTTCTCCTGAGGACAATCTCCCGATATTAGTGGGAAATTTGCGTAAGATTCGGTTTCGGCTGCGCTTACTGACCAACGATGCCCAGATTCCTCCGGTGGTGCAGGCTACAGTGATGGAAGGCTTTGCCCGCATCCCGATGAAATATCAATGGGAAATGGAGGTTTTGTTAGGGGATATGCAGCGCGATCTTTCTGGGGGGAGTTTTGATCAGGACCCAGATCAATTTATTTTATGGCTGAAACAATCGGCCAATGAGGCAAGGAAAGTGACGATGCGCTCGATCTGGGAAGGATTGGATGGGCAAACGGTGATCATCGAGCCGCCAGAACTTGAAAGAAGTTTTACGACTCTGTCGACGGGGGATTGGGGGGGGAAAGTGAGATTAAAGGTTCGGGAAGCATAGGCACGAGAATTATTTAGGAGGAATTTGGCCAAAAAAAGCGTTGGCCTTAAAGAATTGGCCAACAAAAAGCGTTGGCCTTAGAGAATGGACAAGTAGGGTATTGAAAATCGGAATGATTTGTCCATTCTTTACAGATTGTCAAAAAGGGAGAAATTTAGGAGGTGTATATGTCAAGTTTTGTGTATAACAAGGCAAAATCTGCAATTTTAAAGGGGGAGATAAATCTGTTGACCGACACGATCAAGGTTGCTTTGGTGGGTAGTGGGTATACGGCAGATAAAGATGCCGATGAATTTTTTGATGATATCAGCAATGAAGTGAGCGGCACCGGATATACAGCAGGGGGAAAAGTGTTGAGCAATAAAGGTATCACTGTGGAGGATGCCAACGATCTGGCGAGTTTTGATGCGGATGACCCCACTTGGACGGTATCAACAGTCACTGCACGGGCAGCAGTGCTCTACAAGGATACAGGATTGGCAAGTACCAGCCCATTGATTGCATACATCGATTTTGGGCAAGATTTTTCAAAAGCAGGGGCGGATTTCACGATTCAGTGGGATAGTGCCGGCATATTCTATTTGGGGGAGTCGTAATGGATTTCATTCAGGATATTTTGGATAAATCACCGCATAATGCTAAGGCCTATACGATCAGTAAACATGGGATTTTGTTTGATAGGCCGGGGGGCAGGTCAAAGGTGGGGCAATTTTATTCCTCACCGATCGCATATTTCGAGTCGGGGGAGTGGCAGGGCTTTGATGCAAAGTTAAAAGAGGTTGGAGGGTTCAATTCAGGAAAAGGCTCCCCTTTTAAGATTTTACCCACCGGAGAAATTCATTGGGGAGGCGTGTATCGGCACCTGGTAGAGAGTGTGGGCTATTATGAAATCGCTACTGACAAATATCAACATGCGGTGAGCCTGCCCAAAACAGGTTTGGTCACTGAAAATATCCACCGGAAAGAAATGGGTCTTTACCGCTATGACACGATCCATCAAGGGCTATCAGTTAAGGGGGAGTTGACGATCCTAGAAAAACCAGAAAATATGAGCGGAGATCTATTTGTGATATCTGCAAAAGTTTGGGGGGCGCAGCTTCCATTGGGTAAATTTAAGGAGGATGGTTTTGAGCATGTTGAAAATGGAAAAAGATTAAGAATTTTTGGTGGAGGGATCGCAATGGATGCCAGGGGTGTGCCTATTCCCGTTCAGATGTATGTGGTGGATATGCCTCCGCCTGTGTTTAGGCAGTTGCTGATCGGCGTGCCGGTTTCCTGGTTGGATACTGCGGCAGAATATCCGGTAACGATTGACCCGACGATCTCCCCAAAAACGAGCAGCAACGATGCCACAATCACCGGTACAGATCCAAGTTCATGGGGTACGGCAAGAAGCACATCTAGCTCTTATAGTAATTCGGCCACCGAATTGGGATCGGGGAATGCGGGTTATGCGGGGGGAGACCCTAAGGTTATCTGGAGGGGATATGCCGTATTTGATACGAGTGCGATCACTGGAGGGGTAGAAGCGATTCAGGGGGTGACGATCACTGGCAAATTGAAAACGCGTGGAGACACAAGTTTGGTGGCAACCTATGTGGTCGATGCGGATTGGGAGGAGCCGGTTTCAGGGGCGAACCGCGAAGCTAATTATGACCTGGCGCTTTCCTCCTCAAAGATCATTGAATGGGTGGATTCGGATACAGCAACCACCGTTGGGAGTGTGTACACCTCCCCAGATTTTGGAGATTATTCTGCAATAAACCCGGACGGAGATACGAGATTGGCATTGGTGTCTAGCCAAGATTACGACAATGTGGGGCTGAGCAGTTACGGCATCATCCGGTACCTGAATTGGTATAGCGGTGATCATGCTACGGCGGGGGATCGCGTATATTTGACGGTGGAGTATATGGACCAGCCCTACCCAACCGCGATTGTTTTGAAAACTGGCTTGCATGAGCCGAAGATCGGTTTGTACGATACGCGAGTGAAATTAAGGTCGAAAAGGCGGGATGTGGCCTTATCAACCATTGTGAGGAATGATCAATGAATAATGGCATTTGGTTAATAGAGAGTCCGGTACAGATGGTGGAGGGGGAGGTGATCGCCTATTCGGTGGATTGGCTGGGCGCATCGAAGGTGGAAACACCGGATGTGATCGTTTATAAAAATGGGCAGGATGTGACCAGCACCGTAATGGTGTCGGGAGACAGCCATGTGGTGAGCGGCAATGTGGTGACCTTGAAAAAGATCACCGCACAAAATAATGATGGGGGGAATCAATATGTGGTGGTGGTGGAATGTGGGGTGGATAATAATATTGAGCGACGCAAGTTCTTGGTGCAGGTTGTTGGTGGGAGTGCAGAAACTTAGATTTATTTCTGTAATACTATTCACTCCCACCCTGGAGAATGGACACGGGGAGTATTAAAAATTGGGATGGTTTGTCCATTCTCCACTGTTTGCAAAAATGAATAAAAAAACTAGGAGGTTTGGCCAAGAAAAAACTTTGGCCTTGGAGTTTGGGTTTTGGGTAAAGAATTTATAAAAAAAGTTTCCCAAACTCCACGGTGGCAGAAATAAAAGGAGGGAAATTATGACTGAAGATGTAGTGGACCATATTGTGAAATTTTTGGAAAGGGAAGAAGATGTGTTGCCACCGAGGGTGACGAATGGGATGATCTTGATCGCGTTGAGGGAGGTGAGGGATGATGTAAAAAAGACGAGTGAAGTTTTAAAAGGGCAGCGACCGGATGGGCAAGATGGTTTGATCCATCGGGTGGAGATGAATGAAAAATTTCGAGGAATTTTATTATGGCTATTTTCCCCAATCATGCTGGCCTTTTTGGGGGGATTGGGGGCGTATATTTTCAAAGAAGTTTTTCACTAAGAAATCAGATTTTTTGATTGGACAAAATTTAAAAATCAGGAGGAAAGAAATGGAACAGGTTTTATATTGGTTGGTAGGGGGCGTAGGTGTGCCGTTGGTGAATTGGATCAAGCAGGTTTTTATGTTGGAGGGGAAGGCAGCGATGGTATTGACAGCTGTTATCTCTGGCGTTTTAGCCTTTGTGGCTCTATTCATTCATGAGCAAATGACCCTGACAGAGATCACTTGGGCTACACTTGCTGCAGTGTTTGGGCAGGTGCTGGCTTCGGCAACTTTGGCGTATAAGCTGTTGTTAAAGGGGGAGTAGGGGAGGCAACTCCAACAGTAAACGAAGCTTAGCACGTAAGGATAAAAACCTTAAGGGTTGGAAAAGCGTATACATTTATACGCTTTTCCGCTTATTTATGGTATATTATGGATACATTAACAATCAAAAGAACAAATGTTCTAGTGAAAAAGGAAGCGGTGGGATTCGAACCCACGATACCCGGTCAGGTATTTCTACTTATCAGGCAGATGCTATAAGCCACTCAGCCACGCTTCCATTTCCCCACTTTTTCGGGAAACCTTGTGTTTCCGTGTTTTGATTCTAACATGGGTTGGGGTAGTTCTGCAAGTTTAAAGAACGGGCGTTCTTTAGTTGATTAAATACTAATAAATGAACAATAGACTAATTAAAGAGTCTAAATACAAAAAGAGAATGACGAATATGAAAAATAAAAATGTCATCAAAAATAATATGAAAAGAATAATTAATAGAGACACAAAAACACAATATATTAAAACTGATAGGGTACACAAATGTGGAAATGCTTCTCCATATGTTAACTTACAGCAAGAAGAGTTTAATAAGATTGCAAAGGATGTATTACAAGAATACAGTAAGGCATGGGAAAAATTAGCGAATCAATAGCTTTTTTATCATGTGAAAATATTGTAGCCATAAATAAAGATCATTTAGAAAAAAGTGGAGAAGAATATTTTGGGGCGGACAATATAAGAAATAGAAAAAGCCTATTATGGGTGTTGGAAATAATCCAGCACCCAGTTTTTTTTAATAATAATCAGTACCCTACAATTTTTGATAAGGCATCATTAATTTGTTGGACAATTATTAACAGTCATACATTTTATGATGGGAATAAGCGTACTGGAATGTCGGCGATGATTGTTTTTCTAAGATTGAATGATGAAAACATTAAATTGGAGGAAAATGAAATTGTTGATATGGCTTTAAACATTGTCGATTACAGAAAGACAGGAATAACTAGGGAAGAATTAGCCCAATGGTTAGAGGACAACACTATAAACTAAAGTTGCAAATGTAAATATTATTTTCCTAATGTCCCTGCTACTCTTTCAAATTTTTCATAGGCCTGATGGGCGACATCTACCAAAGATTCGTCTTTTGCGAAGTCAGGGAAACTCAATAGCATTGCCTTGGGATTGACGAAGTTGACTAAGGAGCCACCATCGTCGGTTTCTTCGACAGTGACGTTGCAGGGGAGCATCAGCCCGACCAAAGGGTTGGTGCTCAGGGCCTGATGGGCGAGGGGGGGATTGCAGGCTCCCAGAATGGTATATTGACGAAAATCGATATCGATCTTTTCTTTGAGGGTGTCTTTAACATTGATCGAGGTAAGCACGCCAAAGCCCTCTTCTTTGAGGGCGGAGGTTACTTTTTCAATGGCTTCTTCATAGGACAGGGAAATCTTTATTTGGAAGGATATTTGATCAGTCATTTTATTTCCTTTTTATTTTATCAACGCACGGTTGAATTAAAAACTTCAACCACTGGGGGCGCAGACGCTGCTAGCAACCGACTGACTGCTTCCGCTACTTGAAAGCGCGGCGACAGTAGATAGTTTTTTATTTACCTTTATACTAGCACATTGGGGGCAATGAACTTCTTCTTGATCAGAACTGCTAAAGAGCAATTCTTCAAAATTGGTTTGGCATTCTTCACATTCAAATCCGAATAACGGCATACTTAATCTCCTCTAATTTTATCAACCCCCCATATTATATATTCGGATATCCGAATATGTCTATAAAAATTATGTAAACATTTTTAATGGATTTGAGGTGTTTTTAGGATTTTTTATCGGAGCCAATGAGTATATGATGATTGACAAAGGAGGCGTCAGGGGTGCCCCATTCGAGGGGGGAGAGCCAAGCTTTGATCGTTTCAGAAGCATTGTCTAGTAATTGCTCCAGTTCGGAAATGACTTCCTGCCCATGTCCTTGGCGTTTGACCCAGTCGATGAAAGGATGCCTTTTGATGATCTCTTCTTGGTGATAGATCTCAAAACCCGCATGTACTAACATATGTGTCCAGGCGGATAGTGAAAAGGCATGATTATGGCTGGGATCTCGCAGGGTTTCGAAATTCTCGGCGAAATCGGCGACGGATTTATCTTCGGAAAGCACATGGTCTTGGAGCAGAAAACGCCCCCCAGGTTTGAGAACGCGGGAGGTCTCCTGGACGAATTTTTGGGCGTTGGGGAAGTGATGCGCAGCAATGCGGCAGGTAACGAGATCAAATTGCTCATCATCAAATGGCAGGTTCTCGGCATCGGCTTGGCGGAAGGTGATATTCTCAATGCCTTTTTCTTTGATATTCTTTTCGGCGGCGAGGAGCATGTTCTCGGTGAGATCGCTGGCAATGATGTTTTTTACATGGGGGGCAAAGGTGAGGGCGGTATGTCCGCCTCCGGTAGCAATGTCGAGCATTTGCCAATCGGGTTGGGGATCGGAAATTTTTATAAATTGATCGAGATCATAGCCCTTGGCATGCGTTTGACTTTCGACATAGCCTTGGGCAAATTTTGAATATCTTTCTTCGGATAATTTTTTACTGTCTTTGGAATCGCTCATCTTCCTCTCCTGAACTTTGAGATAAAATTGGGGGCAAGAAGTTTAGAGATTATAAACCCACTCGGGGCGAAAAGGTAAACCTATGGATGTAAAAACAAGCGTTGGAGAACTCAAGGATTTGGTGAGGAATTTTGTGGCTGCAAGGGAATGGGAGAGCTTTCACAGCTCGAAACATTTGGCAATGAGCATTGCAATAGAGGCAGCCGAATTGATGGAACATTTTCAATGGACGGATGCCGATGAAGGGCAAGTCCTTTTGGCGGACGCAGAGAAAAAACTAGAGGTTACCGATGAGTTGGCAGATATTTTGATCTACTGCCTGGCCTTTGCGAACCAGGCTGATATTGATATTTCTTCGGCGATCAAATCCAAACTGGACCGGAATGAATTTCGGTTTCCGTCGATACAAAAATAATAGGGAGTAATTATGCAACAATCCATTTTTCACGTGGCGTTGGTGGTGAAAGAGTATGATGAAGCAATCGAATTTTATACGAAGAAATTGAATTTTACATTGGTGGAGGACACCTACCAGCCTGAGCAAGACAAACGCTGGGTGGTGGTAGCCCCGCCGGGATCGAGTGGGATGAGCTTGTTATTGGCACGCGCCTCCAACGCCGAACAAGAGAAATTTATTGGGAATCAGGCAGGAGGGCGGGTATTTCTCTTCTTGAGTACGGATGATTTTTGGCGGGATTATATGGCGATGGTTGCCAAAGGGATCAAATTTATCAGGGAGCCGAAAACTGAGGATTATGGGACGGTGGCCGTGTTTGAAGATCTGTATGGCACATTATGGGATCTGATCGAAAGAAAGTAGGTAGGTGGGGGAGAGAAATTTGATCCCTTTGTCAATAAGCATATTGTTTCGAAAATTCCCCCGCCCACTCCTAAGAAAAATAAAAATGGCATATCTCGAATTGCATGCTTGGTTAGCGACTGAAATATTTTTTGAATGGTCTATAATTGTTTCAAGGAAAATGAGGAGATAGTATGAAACATCGTGAGAGACTTGAAGCGTGTTTGGCAGGGGATCAGCCGGATCGGACGCCGGTGGCGTTATGGCGGCATTTTCCGGTGGATGATATGCGGGGGGAAACGATGGCCGCTGCACATCTTAATTTCCAAAAAACCTATGATTTCGACCTGGTGAAGGTGACACCCTCCTCGGGGTATTTTTTGTATGATTGGGGGGTGAAAGCTGAATGGCGGGGAAATCCGGAAGGGACGCGAGCCTATACACATAGGGTGATCGAGCGTGCAGAAGATTGGGGGAAGCTGGAAATGCTTGATCCTCGGAAGGGGCATCTGGCGGAACAAATCATTGGATTAGAAAAGATCGTTCAGGCATTGGGGCCGGATACACCGGTACTGATGACGATCTTTAATCCGATCTCGAATGCGAAAAAGTTGGTGGGGGATGAAGATGTGTTGGCTCATCTCCGGCAGGAACCCGAGGCATTGCACAGGGGTTTGGAGATCATCGCCGAATCGACGAGGGCATTTATTGCGGAGATCAAGAAAGTTGGGGTGGCGGGGATTTTTTATGCGGTACAGCATGCGCAGAAATCTTTGTTGAGTGAAGAGGAGTATAAGACCTTTGGGCGGGCGTATGATCTGCCGATCCTTGAGGATTGTGGGGATCTGTTTTTGAATATGCTGCATTTGCATGGCGATGGGGTGATGTTTGACCTGGTGGTGGATTATCCGGTGCAGGCGATCAATTGGCATGATCTGGAAACCGAGCCCGACTTGGCGGGGGGGAAGGCGCGTTTTGGTGGGGCGGTTTGTGGGGGGCTGCGGCAGTGGGAGACGATGGTGATGGGGGACGCGGAAAAAGTGAAAGCAGAGGCCAAGGCAGCGGTAGAGTTGACCGAGGGCAAACGGTTTATTTTGGGGACGGGCTGTGTGGTGCCGACGACGGCGCCGTATGGGAATTTAATCGCTGCCAAAAGAGCAATCAAATGAATTACCATACTGTGTTTTACGAATAAAATGTTTGGTTTTTGAAAATATATATACGTAAAGGATATTTCTAATGCCAAAAAGAGAAGAGTCTTTGAACAAATATTTGGTTCAAAGATTTGGAAATAAAAAGCATAAAAAACCGAAATATATTGATTTTTTAAATTCCAAATATCATAGGCAAATTATGGATATTTATGTCATGTTAGGTGGTTTATTACGGGAGTATCCGACTGCTTATAGGGGATTTGATATTCAATGTGCCAATTTTATAGTTGAATTAGATGAGGAAAGGCATTTTAACCGATATCGTAATATGACCTTAAATTCAGAACTCTATTTAAATTTCACAAAGTTTGATGTTTTAAATTATAAGAAGTATTGTGTTGAAAAAGAAGCAAGATGTTTGAAAGCAGCGACCCTTGGGAATAATTGGGAAAATGAATCGACTAAAAAGCAATTTGGAAATAGCGATCTTAAAGGAGTTTTAGGAAGTAATGGTTCATCCAGATGGAAACAAAGGGCTTTTTATGATTATCTAAGAGACATCTCATCTTATATTATGAATGTCCCCATAATACGTATCTCAATTTGGGAAAAATTAGAAAATGCTTCTATTGATAGTTTAATAAAAACTAATCAATTTGATGAAATATCTACTTTAATATTGGAACGGAAAACCTCTTAATTCTTGGAGAAAGAAATGGCATTTGACACATTTAAATCGACTTGTACGGGGAATTTTGCCCAACGATATAACTGTTGGGCTTGGAGAATGCGAAGCATTCTCCCCTGTTTAGAAAGAAGTGAGGATTTATAGATGAAATTTGACTCGTTTAAATCAACCTGCACGGGAAGTTTTCCCCATTTAGATGGCAAGGAAATCAGTCAGAAACTGATTGATACTTTGGATATCCCGGCTTGGCCGCAACTGCCAAAGGTCTCGTTTAGAGAGAGCATGTATAACCAGTACAGCCGAGGGATGCCGAGGTTGGTGGTTGATGAGGTGAATAATAAGATCATATTCAATAGTGAGGGCGATCTGAGTGATGACCTGCTGCCCTTTTATGAGCATTATTTGGCGGGGGATCCAGACGCATTTGCGCTGACGCGTGAATATGCGGCGGGATTTTTTGATATGCTGGAACTACTCAAGGATGCACCGGGGGATTGGGTGAAGGGGCATGTGACCGGACCGGTGAGTTTTAGTTTGATGATCACCGATCAAGATCTGCAGCCGAGTTTATATATCCCCGAGTTGGCGGATGTGATCACGAAAAATATGGAAATGACGGCGCGCTGGCAGGTGCGGCAATTAAAGGCAATCAAGGAAAATGTGATCGTGTTTGTGGATGAGCCGTATATGGCGCAGTTTGGGTCGGCCTTTATCAGTTTGAGCCGGGAAGAGGCGCTGGGGATGATGAACGAGGTTTTCAACGCGATCAGTGAGGAGGGGGCGATCTCGGGGGTGCATTGCTGTGCGAACACGGATTGGTCGGTGCTGTTGGAGAGCCATGTGCAGATCTTAAATTTGGATGCTTATGGCTATATGGAGAATTTGGCTTTGTACCCGGCAGAACTGCGGGCGTTCTTAGATAGGGGCGGTCTGATCGCATGGGGGCTGATCCCGACGGATGAGAATGTGTTTACCGAAACAGGGGAAAGTCTGGCGGCTAAATGGCATGCCGGAATCGATGAGTTGGTGGAGAAGGCGGAAAAGCGGGGAGTGAAGATCGAAAAAGAGGAATTTTATACACGGAGTTTGATCTCACCCAGTTGTGGTTTGGGGACCGGGAGCATCGAATTGGCGGAGAGGGCGATAGAGCTGGTGGGGGAGACTTGCGCAACGTTGAAACTCTTTCGCTAGGAGATTGCTTTGCAATCTACAGTGGAAGAGGTGAGGAGGGGAATATTTACATTTGGGATTGTTAACTAGTGGTAATTATTGTAATTACAAAAACATAAAAAAAATGAGGGGCAATTTGTAAATGATACGAAATTTTATGAATAAAGACACCTTGCCATTATTTTTACTTTTGGCTATCCATATATTGGGAATAATATTTGGGATTTTTTTCTATTCTAGTTGGAATCAAATTATTGAGCTAGTGGAATTTTCTACTATCGTTCTTGTAATTCTAATACTGATTATTGATCGAAAATCATTAAAGAATTTTAATATCGATAAGCCTTCATATATTCTTTATATGGGGTCTTTATTTATACATGGAATTGGAATAATAAATAAAATAAAAAATTTTGGAAATTTTAAAATTTTTGGCTTAATAGTAGGTATTTGGTTTTTCTTGAAGTATATGAAGCAATACTATCTGGAATTGGAAAGTATCAACTGGAAAAAAATTAGTTGGATTTTCATAGGATCAATAATAGTTATTCTTTTGACCTCAATTTCATTTGTATTAGGAAACAAGGGAGAATCAATATCTATTAATGTTTTACCCGGTGATTTTTATAAAATTTTATTAGCTGGAATCTCTTTCTTTTTATTACAATTATTGAGAACAACAATTTTTGAAGAAATAGTTTATAGGGGACTTCTTTGGGGCAAATTAGGTAAGTGGATAAAAAACCCGGTAAAAGTATTAATAATTCAAAGTTTATTATTTTGGCTTATCCATATTGCGGTTTTACCAAACACAATTTCCTTTTTCTTTACGTTGCCTTTGCTAAGTTTACTATTTGGTTACGTTGCATGGAAATCAAATTCATTATTTCCGAGTATTGTAATTCACTCGCTTTACAATACCTTTGTGTTCTTATTAACTTAACAAAACGGGACACTTGAATTTGGAAATTATTAGACTGAGAGGGGATTTTCCTGGCATTTGAATAATGGAGATCATTTCAGGGTGATATCTACTAAAAACAATGATCATGATTGTAAACCGGTTTGTAACTAAATATATTTTGGGCGCATATTGACCTTTTCCTATAGGATTTTTGTCCCATCACAGTCAGGACAGATGACCCTTTGGGGGGAATGAGGGTATCTGCTATCCTTTAGGTAGGCATATTGGGCAAAATATGTCGATATTGTAAGAATATTATTCGGGGTTCTCTGAGAAGGAGCGTTTATATGAAAGTATATTTAGACCGAAACCACTGCGGTGTGCATCAGGCGGGCTGTGATTCTTGTTTTGGACGGCGGATCGAAGTTAATTTCAAGCCGATCGAGGGTGGACTTGACATGGATGTGGCGGGCTGCGTGATGGAAATTGAGGAAGAAGAACAGAAATCGAATGTTACTTTTTACCTCAAAGACCGCGATGGACAAGATAAGGTATTGGAAGTGAACCAAGAAAATTGGCCTGAGGCGTATGATTCTTGGATCGACCTGTACGAGAAACAGCAAGAAGAGTAAACTAACTCTATGAATTTTAAAATATTTGAGAATTTAGCAGATCAGATTGAAGATATTCCGGAAGGCTCAATTGTGAGCAAGACGATCGAGAATAATGATGCCTATAAAACGGTGATCTTTGGGTTTGACACTGGGCAAGAGCTGAGCGAGCATCAAACACCGATGCATGCGATGATTTATTTTGTGTCGGGAGAGATGGATCTGAGCCTGGGTGGGGAGGCATCGGTAGCCAAACCGGGTACTTGGGTGCATATGGATCCCAGCCTGCCGCATAGTGTGAAGGCGAAAGAACCGGCCATTATGTTATTGGTGATGGTTAAATAAGTTGAGAAAGAGGACTAGACCCCTCCACATTTTAGGTAAAAACGTGATATACTCTGCCAGCTGAACCAATTCTGGTCAGCATAAACAGATTTAGATGGTTTTGATAGTTCCACTGAGTTGCCTAACTCAAAGGGTTGGGCACTTTTCTTGTTAGCAGACAGGCTCAAATGGCGGAGCGAGTCCGCGATTTGAAATTTGGGACTTCACCTGCGAAGGTGAAGGAGAAACGAGGAATAATCAAAAACCCATCAGGAGATTTTGATATGACCGAGTTTTCCCAATTAAACCTGCATCCGCAGGTTGTTAAAGCTGTAACTGACCAAGGTTACACAACCCCCACAGATATACAAAACGATATTATTCCGATCATGCTTGATGGGAAAGATGTCACTGCACAATCGCAGACAGGTTCTGGAAAGACAGCGGCATTTGCCTTACCGATATTAAGCAATATGGTGGCAGGTGGAGATCAGGTGCAATGTTTGACCATCGCCCCGACCAGAGAGCTGGCCATGCAGGTCGCTAAGTCTTTTGAGGCTTATGGCAAGGATGTGGGCGTTAGAGTATTGGCTGTGTATGGTGGCGCGGCCTACGGCCCGCAACTAAGTAAGTTGAGACGGGGGGTAGATGTGGTGGTTGGTACACCAGGTCGATTGCTGGATCTGATCCGAAAAAAACATCTTGACCTCAGCGGCGTATTCACAGTTGTATTAGATGAAGCCGATGAAATGCTCAGCATGGGCTTCATTGAAGATATTGAATCGATCCTCAAGGCAACCCCCAAGGTTCGTCAAACCGCATTATTCTCTGCGACCTTACCCACACAAATTCGACGCTTGGCAGATAAATATATGAAAGACCCGGTGTCGATCACCGTGGCCCGAAAACAAATGACCGTGTCGACGATCAAGCAGAGTTACTATTTGGTGAATAAAGAACGCGATAAATTAGCGGCGATCACCCGATTATTTGAAATGGAAGATATATCGTCTGCGCTGGTTTTTGCACGCACGCGAATAAGCACAGGTGAATTGGCACATGAACTTTCACGGCGAGGTTTTACTGCGGAGGCCCTAAATGGGGACCTGAGCCAGGACGCAAGAATCCGAGTGTTGAACCGATTCCGAGAGCATAAGATCAAGGTTTTGGTGGCGACAGATGTGGCGGCACGAGGCTTGGATATCGATGATATCTCACATGTGTTTAATTACGACTTACCCCAAGATCCCGAAGTCTATGTGCATCGAGTGGGACGAACAGGGCGAGCGGGAAAAGATGGTGTGGCGATCACATTGCTGACCCCTAAGGATAAAGGGCGGATTCACCGTATTGAGCGGTATACCAAGCAACAAATGACCCAAGCAACCTTGCCGACTGTGGCCGAGATCTGGGCTGGACGGGAAGAAAGATTGATGAATAAAGTGCGGGTTTGGCTAGAACGAGATCGCAGTAAAAGAGAATTTGATCTGGTTTCCGAATTGGCCGCAGAAGGGATAGACCCTTTGAAGATCGCGGCAGTCTGTTTGAAGATTATGCGCTCAGAAGAAAATAAACGACCGATCGCGGAGATCGGGGCAGTAGTGGAAAAAGCTTCTCGAAAGGGTCGAAAAGACCGCTATACAAAACGAGAGGGTGGTCGAAATGACCGCAGCCGAGGCAGGAAAGATGGTCGGCGCAGTGAAAATGGAAACCGCAGTGAGAATGGAAGCCGAAGGGATAATGGACCCGCAGTGCAGGGAAAGACTTCTCATGAAAGTGGGATGGTGAGATTATCTTTGGGTAAGGGGAAAGCGGACGGCATTCGACCGAATGATATCGTGGGGACAATTGCTTACCATGCCAATATTCCTGGATATTCGATCGGGAAGATTCTGATCAAGCAAGAACATACTTTTGTGGATGTGCCCGAGCAATATATCAGTCAAGTTATGGCTCAAAAAGAAAATTTTGAGATCCATAAAGAAAAGGTTTCGGTAAAAGTAGCCGAATAAATTGAATTTGATAAAAAAACCATGCGAAAGCATGGTTTTTTTTTGTTGTGTGGGAAAGGAGACCTGTTCCGAACCGCTTTATCCGCACAATAATCGTTATATATGAAGGATGATAACATGAGATTATCATGATGTAGAGCGATTTGGAGTATAATTTTTTTCGTTAGGTTTTATCCAGTAACTGTTCTACATAACACTTAATTAACCTGCTTATTCAATCATTTGCTTTTTTGAAAATTAATAATCCTGACAGGAGTAGTCATGAGCATGAAACTTGAAAATGACTTTTCGGAACTGCTAAAACAGAAATTAGAAGAAGCATTAGAGCAACGTGGTAATGTGAACATCGTTGTGGCCGGTAAAACAGGGGTTGGCAAAAGCACACTTGTAAACGCGGTCTTTCAAGGTGATTTAGCCGAGACCGGAGATGGACGCCCTGTAACCAAGACCACCAGAGAAATCAAGAAAGAAGGAGTTCCCCTCAGCATATTTGATACTCGCGGTTTGGAAATAAGCGAGTACAGAGATACTGTTCAGGAACTTGAAAAACTTATGCAGGATAAGAGAAAAAGCGATGACCCCAACGATCATATTCATATTGCTTGGGTATGTATGATGGAAGATTCTCGTCGTGTTGAAGATGCTGAAATTAACCTTGTAGAAATGCTGAATAAATATGTCCCAGTCGTTGGGGTGATTACAAAATGCGAAGCGGACAATGATTTTCGTAGAACTGTCCAAGACCTTTTACCCCAAACCAGAAATGTAGTTAGAGTTCTTGCAAAAGAAAAGGTGTTGGATGGCGGATATACTATGCCAACAATGGGACTTGACAAACTTGTGGAACTTACAATGGACCTTGTTCCCGAGACACAAAAAAATGCTTTTGCCGCTGCTCAAAAGATAAGTATTAAGTACAAAATGAATAGAGCACATGCCGTAGTAGGTACGGCTGCTCTTTCTGCTGGTGGCGCAGGTGCTGTTCCTCTTCCTTTCTCGGATGCACTTGCGATTATTCCTGTTCAAATTTCAATGCTTGCTGGAATAAGCGCAGTTTGGGGGCTTCCCGTATCGACTACTTTTCTGGGCACTTTGGTTAGCGGTGCTCTTACAGGGTCTGCGGGTACATTAGTAGGACGTACCGCAGCTGGAGCATTATTGAAGTTGATACCTGGAATTGGTTCAATAGCAGGAGGGGCAATAAGTGCTGGGGTAGCCATTACTGTGACAGTTGCTTTTGGAGAAGCCTATATAATGGCACTTAATGTACTTACTAAAGATGATCCTAACCAAATACCCACAGCGGAAGAAATCCGTGATGAGTTTATGATCCAATTGAAGTCGCTCAAAAAAGAAAAAGTAGAGGGCTAACACTGCGTGCGCCTGACGCTGGGGATTCTGCGCCTTTCTTAGGCATTTTACTATGCCTTATCCTTTTTCTCTGGTTGGACGACTTCGCCGTCTCCTCGCCCGGACATAACCCAAACCGTTTGCCTGATATTTGTGAGTAGAAAATCAAGAAGGACAAGTGGAAAATCCATCGGCTGGACTTTTATCTTTTGGTTTATTGCTCATTGGCGCTATATTGTTATTAGTTGCGATAATTCCTGCTACAAAAAAACCGCCGTAAGGCGGTTTTTAAATTGTGGGGCCGAATGGACTCGAACCATCGACCTCACCGATGTGAACGGCGCGCTCTGACCAGCTGAGCTACGGCCCCAAACAGGGCAGATTATAACACTCTCTCAGGGGGCAATCAAGGAGGAGGGAAAATGACCGGGCGGAGATTGAGTTTAGTTGGCGGTTTTGGACGAATGGCTAGCCAAAGTAGGAAAAACTACAAAAAACTGCCCAAATGTTATTTTATGTCAAATTTTCTTGACTTTGGTCTCCGTTTTTGTTATCCTTCTTTAGTTTTGTAGTAACTATTGGAGAAAATTTTTATATGATACATAGAGAACGTGTTGCGGATAATGTATATTCCTTTCAGAGCAATAATTATGCTAATGTAAATGCGGGAGTAATCATCGGACCC
>JABJGH010000062.1 GCA_018662365.1 Chloroflexota bacterium
AGGGAGCGAATCTTAAGCTTAACCACCCTAGCCTCCTCTCTGATTCCTGGATCCAATAAATCCGAATCTCCCCCCATTATCGTTTCTCCCGCCCGATCTATCATGGCAAGAATTATGCCTCGTCAGAAATTCTTAAAATCAACTTGTACGCTCAAAGTGGGTCAAAATTCAAACCCGATCGAACTTTCCCGCACATGGGTTGCAGCAGGGTACCAACCAACATCCACAGTAGTTATCCCCGGGCAATTTGCTCGCCGGGGGGGAATATTAGATATCTGGCCTCCCGCCGATGACTTCCCCAGTCGGTTAGATTTTTTTGGAGATCAGATTGATGGCATCAGAAATTTTGATCCTGCCACCCAAAGAACAACAACCACCCAAACAAAAATATTGGTGCCACCAGCTAGGGAATTCCTGATCGATCCAGAATTGCCTACACCTGAGGACGAGCAGGAATGGACAGAATTTCATATTCCGCTGCTTCATAAATTACCCGCGAGTGTTATTGATTATTTACCCAAAAATTCCCTAATTTTTGTGGATGATATGCAAGCATTTCGAGAAACATTGAACGAACACGAGGAACAGGCGGTTAAACTCAGAAAAGATTATTTAGCAGATAACGCAATCAAATCTGATCACCCCCTTCCTTATCTCACTCAAGCAGAAATTGAGGATTCTATTTCTCGATTTGAAATAATTGAGTTAGGACCGGCAGGGTTTCCCGAAGCAAATGAACTAGCCCACTCTTTTTCGCCTAATCAAAGATTTGGCGGGAGATTAGATACTTTCGTGGACCACCTGAAAAAAATGAATCATCGCGGGGATGAAATTGTCATTGTTTCGCGACAAGCTGCTCGTTTAAAAGAACTCTGGGAGCAAAATCTAAGGGATATTGATGAGGATTCCCCCTCCTTTATTCAGGGCAGTCTTACAGAAGGCTGGACAATGACCGCAATCAATAAACCTAGTCTTCACCTGCTCACAGATGGAGAAATTTTCGGTTGGAAACGCCCCCAACCTCGCCAGCGACCGCGTGTTGTAGCCCAAGCCCCCGAAGCCAAATATATAGAATTTCAGATCAATGATCTTGTTGTTCATGTTGACCATGGCATCGGCCGATTTAATGGATTAGTTCAACGAGAAATTGAGGGAACTGAACAAGAATATATCTGTGTGGAATATTCTGGTGGAGACCAACTTTACATTCCCGTTCATCAGGCGGATCGACTTTCAAAATATATTGGCGCCAGAGGACACCGCCCCAACATTTCACGCCTGAGCGGCACCGATTGGCAGGGAACCAAATCAAAGGTTCGCCGTGCTGTTCAAGCGATTGCCGAGGATCTTTTAGAACTTTACGCCAGTCGTCAAATAGCCAAGGGTTACTCATTTGCTGAGGATAATTCCTGGCAAAAAGAACTTGAGGCCAGCTTCCCCTATATCGAAACCGATGACCAATTAAAGGTCCTAACCGAAGTAAAACAAGATATGGAGAAGGACCGTCCGATGGATCGATTGATCTGCGGGGACGTGGGATATGGGAAAACCGAGGTCGCCCTCCGGGCAGCTTTCAAAGCAGTCAATGATGGCAAACAAGTCGCCATGCTCGTACCCACCACAATTTTGGCGCAGCAACATTTTCGCACATTTAAACAACGTTTGGCTGCCTTTCCAGCCAAAGTCGAAATGCTTTCACGATTTCGGACCCCAAAACAACAACGAGAAATTCTCTTAGATCTAGCAAAAGGCGGCGTGGACATCATCATTGGGACCCACCGTTTAGTACAGGAGGATGTTCAATTTAAAGATCTTGGATTGGTGATTATTGATGAAGAACAACGATTTGGTGTCACTCATAAAGAGCATCTAAAAAAGCTAAGAACTGAGGTTGATGTGCTCACGATGACCGCCACACCGATCCCCAGGACGCTTTATATGGCCTTAACCGGGGTGAGGGATATCTCAACCATCAACACTCCTCCAGAGGAAAGACTACCGATCGTCACCCACGTGGGACCCTTTGCGCCAAAAGTCGTTCGCCAGGCAATAACCCGAGAATTGGAACGAGGCGGACAGATATTTTTCGTTCATAACCGGGTTCATTCCATTCAAGGAATTCACAATCAGATTTCCAAGTTGGTTCCCGAGGCTCGTCTAGCCATAGCCCACGGGCAAATGAACGAAAAAGAATTGGCTACACGCATGAGAGAGTTTACCAATGGAGAAGTCGATGTGCTTATTTCAACCTCGATCATCGAATCTGGTCTAGATATCCCCAACGCCAATACATTAATTGTGGACAGGGCAGATACATTCGGCCTTGCTCAACTTTACCAATTACGTGGACGGGTCGGTCGGGGCGCTCAGCGTGCCTATGCTTACTTTTTCAAGCACCCCACCAAAGCTACTTCAGAAGATGGGCGCTTGAGATTAGAAACACTTGCAGAAAACACCCAATTAGGGGCCGGTTTTTCGATCGCCATGCGAGACCTTGAAATCAGAGGAGCTGGTGATTTTCTTGGTACCCGACAACATGGGTTTATCGCTGCCGTAGGTTTGAATTTATACACTCGTCTGCTTTCGCAAGCAGTCTCAGAGATCAAAGATTCTGGAAAAATTTCCGCAGATCTGATCAATACATCCTTAATTTCTCACCACCCCTTTATTAATATTGATCTTCCTTTTGCCACTAATATCCCCACCGAATATGTGCCAGAAAAAGAAATGCGTTTAAGGCTTTATCGACGCCTAGCGGACATTCATAAACTTGAGGAAATTGACTCAATAAAAGAGGAATTTATAGATCGCTTCGGAAAAATTCCAGAAGAATTAGAAAATCTCTTATTCCAAATCATAGTGAAGATTCTCGCAGAAAAAGTCGGGTTATCGGGAATTAATGGAGAAAACAAGCAAATCGTCTTTCGTTTCCCATTTTTACCCAAAGGGACCTCCTATAGCTATCCCCAATTGGATAACAACATCATCACCGGGAAAAACACGGTGCGGTTTTCCATGAACCGCGATACTTCCTGGCAACAACAGCTCATTGAAATCTTAGAAAAACTTGTGGAACATTATTCCTCAAACCCAAAAATCAGGAACTAGTCCTCCTCCCCACCGATATTTCCTTTCTTGCAAAAGATAAACAATCTTACATTTTCTCACATGATAAAATTTAAGAAAATATGATAATCCCAGAAAATATTCAAGAAATATTATCCACACTTCCCACCAAACCGGGCTGCTATCTAATGAAAGATAAAGATGGCAAAATTATTTATGTGGGAAAGGCAATTAATCTCCGGGCGCGGGTTCGTTCTTATTTTCATGCCAGTGGACAGAAAAATCACAAAGGGGAAAAGTTTACCAAACAGATTCAGGATATTGAATGGATAGTAGTCGGTTCAGAATTAGAAGCATTATTGCTCGAAATGAATTTGATCAAAAAACATCGGCCCAAATACAATATTCGGCTGAAGGATGATAAAAGATACCCCTATATCAAAGTGCATTGGAAAGATGACTTCCCTAAAGTTACCGTAACCCGCCAAATGGTAAAAGATGGATCGCGTTATTTCGGTCCCTATCTCAGCGTCTGGGCCGTCCATAAAACCTTGGATGTGCTCAGGAGAATATTTCCCTATTTAACATGTGACCGAACGATTACTGGAGGAGATGACCGAGCTTGCCTTTACTATGACATCAAACTTTGCAATGCCCCCTGCACAGGAAAAGTGGGGAAAACCGATTATCGGCAAATGATTCAGGATCTATGTGATTTTTTAAATGGCCATTCCGACCCCATAGTCGCCAGATTAAAAATTGACATGAAAGAAGCCTCCGAAAACCTTCGCTTTGAAAAAGCGGGGGTTATTCGCGATCAACTTTTGGCAATAGAAAATGTGGTTGAAAAACAAAGGGTCTTCACCAATCAAGATGTGAATTCAGATGTGATCGCCATCGCACGTAACGAACGCGAAGCCTGTATTCAAATTTTCTTTATTCGCAACGGAAAAATGATCGGTCGGGAATACTTCATGATGGAAGGGGTTTCAGACAATAATGATCAGGTCATCTTAACAGAGTTTATTAAACAGTTTTATGACCAGGCCGCAAACTTGCCTGGTGAAGTACTATTGCCCCAAGAAATTGAGGAAGCTAAGATCATCAAACAATGGCTCACCCAAAAAAGAGGGGATCAAAAAATAGAAATCAAGATTCCCCAACGGGGAAAGAAAAAAGATCTTATAAAAATGGCCACTGAGAATGCCAATGAAACCCTTAATGCCCTACAAACCCAATGGGAAACAAATAAACATCGCCAAACGAAGTCACTGGCAGAGCTCCAAACCGCTCTGGAGTTGGAAAACCCGCCTAATCGAATCGAATGCTATGACATATCTAACACCCAGGGCACGGCAATCACCGCCAGCATGGTGGTATTTGAACAAGGAATTCCAAATAAGAAACTCTATCGAAGGTTCAATATCCGAACTGTGCATGGCAAAGGTGATGATTTTGCAAGCATGGAAGAGGCACTTAAAAGAAGGTTTAAGCGTTGGCTATCTGCGCAGGAAGAACCCGATACTCCCGGCAAGAAAAAAGATTTATCCTTCTCAAGATTGCCTGACCTCCTCATTGTAGATGGTGGAAAGGGGCAGCTCAGTAGCGCTGTCAAGGCAATTGAAGAATTTGGTCTTGTCGGTAAATTCCCGATTACAGGATTAGCAAAACAAAACGAAGAATTATTTGTCCATGGCAAATCCAAAGGGCTTATTCTCAACAAAAAATCTGAGGGGCTGTACCTATTGCAGCGCATCCGCGATGAAGCCCACCGTTTTGCTATTACTGCTCATCGAAAAAGACGAACAAAATTAGGCTTGGCTTCTCGTCTAGACTTAATTCCTGGCATCGGTCCCTCAAAACGTAAAGCCTTATTAAAACATTTTGGGTCAATTGACAAGATCAAGTCTGCATCCGTTGATGAATTGGCAGATTTAAACGAAATTAACGTAAATCTGGCGAACAATATTAAATCCCATTTAGATTAGTATTGTGGCCCCATTTTTACTAAATATGTATTAATGACTAAATAAATAGCTCTTTACGTAATTGCCAAGAACGAATATACTATCGTTAGAAATTTACAAAAGGAAGAAAAAAATGGCACAAACAAAGAAAAAGGGACCCGCTCCCAAGACCCCTGGCGTTGTAAAACGCAAAAAGTTGTCTTTTAGTCAGATCATGTTCTATACATTGGGTATTATCGTAGTTATCTCAATGCTTTTGACCACTGTTCGTTTCTAATACCTAAGTAAATCCTTACAAAAAAATATGCACCTAGATTACCTGATTATGGTGAGCTAGGTGACTATTTTTATTAGTTTCAATCCCCATCCCCCTTTTTAATCAAATACATAAGAATTTAATTTGGAAACCAGATTGGATAAAATTATGAAAATTAACAAACCAAAAGTCTTTTTGTGGCTCGTCTTAATTCTCGGATTTCTTTTTGATTTTCTATTCGTCAAAAAAACATTGGGAATCTCCTTTTTCATTTTTGTCATGCTGGTGGTGATTTCTGGTCTTTATTTGGCAAAAATCGAAAATAAGAAACCAAATAAAACTACCCTCTACCTCCTCATTCCCATTTTCTATTTTTCCATTATGAGCTTTGTACGGGCTGAGCCAATGACCACCTTTTTAAATTATGCCCTCACAATTGTCCTATTGGGAATTTTTGCAAATAGTTTCTTGGGTGGAAAATGGTTTTCTTACGGAATTATTGACTATTTTTTAGGGGCGGTAAATTTAGGATTTAGTGCCATAACCCGCCAATCAGCTCTAATCAACACTTTGTCAAGTAAAGATAAAGCTGAGGGTGAGCAACCGACGAAACGCCGAAAGATATGGTCTTATGTTCGCGGACTGGCCCTGGCAATTCCAATCGTATACTTTTTTTCAAGTTTATTGACCTCCGCAGATCCGGTTTTTGCCCAGGAATTTGAAGAATTCTTTAAAATATTTAAAATTGAAAATTTAGGGGAATATATATCTCGATCCATCTTGATATTAATCATCGCTTATTTAATCGCAGGCATATTTATGCATGCCTTTTACAAAAATCACGATGAAAAACTGAACAAAAACAAAATTCCATCCTTCCTCGGATTTACCGAAACTTCGATTATTCTAGGAAGTGTAAACATTCTTTTCCTTAGCTTCGTAATTGTCCAATTTCAATATTTCTTCGGGGGAAAGGCCAATGTGGTCCTTGAAGGATACACCTACGCCGAATATGCCCAACGCGGTTTTGCTGAATTAGTAGCGGTAGCAGTTTTTAGTTTATTATTATTTATAGGGCTTTCTAGCATTAGCAAAAAACAAGAAAAAAACAAACAAAATATATTTTCTGGGATGGGAATTGCACTATTTCTCCTTATTGGTGTAATTCTAGTTTCAGCATTACAAAGAATGCTCATATATGAGGAAGCCTACGGTTTTACCAGACTTCGAACCTATACCCATGTGTTTATCATCTGGTTAGCCATTCTCCTTGCTGGAATAGTGATCTTAGAAATAATTAAAATGCAAAAATACTTCACCTTATTCATGATGGTCGCCGCTATTGGATTTGCTGCTTCATTGAATTTGTTAAATGTCGATGCATTTATTACAAATATGAATTTTTCTAGGTTTGAAAGTGGGGAGGAACTGGATATTGGTCATTTAGCTTCTTTATCAGAAGATATGCTCCCAACAATATTTACCCTATATTCAGATCAGGAAGATTTCAATGAAGAAATCGGCGGGGTGATTAGTTGTCATGCAGAGAGAAACCAGTATTACAACTATTCTGAAAAATATTATTCTAAATATGATTGGCGATCTTTCCAATTTGCACGGTATTGGGCCGAAAACAATTGGAACCAACAATTAAATAAAGAGGATTCATCTGCCTTCGAAAACAACATTGTTTTTGACGAGGACGAGTATTACCCTTACGTATTTGTGAACAATGAAAAAGTTTCTTGCTGGGAATATGCTTTTTATGATTAGGATTCTAAATTTAATTGAGATTTTTAATTAGTAAGACCTAAAATAAATTATTCATCTAGGAATTGGAGACCTAGATGAATAATTCAATGATCACTTTTAGAGAAAATATTCTTCAAAATATTCTCAATATAGATTTGGAAAGGGTTTTAAATCCCTTAGACAAAATTTCGGAGGGAGGGAGGGAGCGAGCGTACAAGACTTACTCCACGATCTTACCTCAATAGTAAGTGCGCTTAAATCTGATGGTATAAGTCAAGACGGCAGACAAGTAAATTATGATCAGATTCAAATGAATCCCAACTATATTCGTTACACAGATGAAATCCTCCCTCAGCTAAACAAAATAGACCTAGATTCCTTTAAAACAAAAGAAGATAAATTGGCCTTTTGGATAAATATTTATAACGCTTTAGTACTTCATTCCGTCATAAATTTCAAAATTACTAAAAGCGTAAAAGAAAAAGGATATTCAGGCATGACCCGCTTTTTTAGCGAGGCAGCCTATACCATCGGAGGATATCGTTTTAGTCTAGAAGAAATCGAACATGGCATACTTCGAGCCAATCGGGGAAATCCATATGTTCCCTGCAATCAATTCATCTCAACAGATCCTAGATTGAAATATTCTTTAAACCAAGTGGACCCTCGCATACATTTTGCCCTAAATTGTGCAAGCACATCCTGTCCGCCGATAAATTTCTATACTGTCGATAAAATCAACGATCAACTAGATTTGGCAACCAGAAATTTTGTGGATATGGAAACCCAATTACAAGATAAGCAATTAAAAATATCATCCATATTTAAATGGTATAAGCAAGATTTCGGAGGACAAAAAAGTTTAATTGATTTTTTAATCCGTTACCTTCCGGAAAGTGCCAAACGCAAATATTTGCAAGAATTTGGAATAAACTCAACCATTAAATATTCCCCCTATGATTGGAGTCTAAATAAAATTTAGGCCGGGTTAAGTGAAGTGCATAATGATTTTCTTACCCAGATAAATTTTTATGTGTTTTTTACTCTCAAAATTAACCAAAATATATAAATTACTATAATTACTATTGGGTTATAATACTTTAAAGATTGGAGTAATTCTTGAAAAGTATGGATAAAAACGCCCCCTCAAGTGATTTGAAAGCATATCTTGTGTTAAACAACCAGATATTTCATTTGCACGAAAACGTAACCAAAATTGGGCGGAAACTTGATAACCATTTTGTAATTCAAGACCCATTAATCTCCAGAAATCATGCGGAAATAGTTTTCAGGGATGATAATTTTTTCATAGTCGACCTCGATTCAACGGGTGGCACGTTCCTAAATAATAAAAAGATTAGTGAAAGCAAATTATTTTCCGGCGATATAATTTTATTGGCCAATGTACCCGTTTTATTTGTGATAGATAAGAAGATGGTCTATTCACAAGGAGATGTAGATACTGGCACGTTATCCGAATAATCAAAGATATAGATTGAGCAATTTATGGAAATATTGCTAAATATTAAAAATAGTTTTTCCAGGAGGCAATTCAATTGATCCAAAGAACAAATTCTGAATGGATTGATTCATTAAAAGACCCCATTGATGACGAGGCACTAATAGATCTTAGAGCAACTTTATTACGTGGACTTCGGGCATCTCTCTCAAATAGAATTAATATGGACTTAGACTCATTAACCGAAGATTTCGCTCAAGATGCATTGTTGAAAATTCTAAAAAGTTTGGATTCTTTTCGTGGGGAGAGTAAATTTACAACCTGGGCTCAAAAAATAGCCATCAATGTGGCCTTTACAGAGCTGCGAAGGCGTCGTTGGAAAGACATCTCATTACAAGATATTGTCGAGACGCCAGACGGAGATGAGTTCACGCCAGCTATCCTCACCGACCCAGGCAAAACCCCTGAAATGGAAACAACTCAAAATGACATATTGTCTATTGTCTACAATTTAATTGAAACTGAGTTGACTGATCGCCAAAAGACCGCCCTGCTGGCTGTGATGCAAGGTGGGATGCCCTTAGAGGAAGTTGCGCGCAGATTAGATACAAACAGAAATGCATTATACAAATTGATTTTTGACGCAAGACAAAGATTGCAAAAAAAACTTGTGGAACAAACTGGAATGTCCACCCAAGATGTAATGTCTGTGTTTGAAAAGAAGTAAGACCAATAATGTTAATTACATCTAAACTTTTGACGAGGTAATACTATGAAAATCAAAGAAAAAACATTACTAGAAGTGGTCAATTCCTTAGGCATGACCAAGGAAGTTGAAATAGGTTGTGAAGACTGCTTTAAAAAAGTCGACCAATTTGTGGAAATGCTGCGTGAGGGTGGAGAACCAGATAAGATCATGCCACTGGTGCAAGAGCATCTTAATGTTTGCGCATGTTGTAAAGAAGAACTAGAAGCATTGATTAGTGCACTCGAGGCTGAAGACCCAAAATAAACCAAAATGATTATAAAAGAACCTCTTGATCATAAAGAGGTTCTTTTTAATTTAATACTTCGTGAAAAAAGAATGGTCGAGTATAATATGGCTTATGCAAAATCAACCCGAAGAACACGAGAAAATCAATTCTGAAAACGATGAAATCCAGGATGATTCTCCAGAAATAAAGGATTTGGTCCGTGAAAGTCAGGAAAGCAATACCGGACTAAAAATTGGCACAATGAATTTAAGTAAATTCATTCTTTATGGTGTCTTAAGTTTTATTGTCATCGTTCTATTGGCTAGCCTGAGCGGCTACTGGAAAGGAATAACCGACCGAGTTAATTATCAAGACCAATTGGTTTCCACTGAAGCGTCAGATCAATTAGTCCGAGCGATCATGGATATGGATTCGGGAAACTATTCCCAGGCAGTAACAAGATTAGAATACATTATTGGGCTCGATCCCAATTTTCCTGGTGCAGCAGATTTTTTAGCTCAATCTCTTGTGATTCTAGCTAATCCAAGTCCAACTCCCACGGTAACCCCCACCCCAACAATCACACCCACACCTACACAGGACCTTGGCAATATTGAGAGTTTATTCAACCATGCTGTTTCCCTCGGTCAAGCTGAAAATTGGGATGAACTGTTGAGCACCTTAGACCAAATTCGTTATATAGATATTGGTTATAAGACCAACGAAGTGAACACATTATATTTCAATGCGCTAAGAAACCGTGGAGTAAATAAAATTTTACAAGATGGCCTCTTAGAATCAGGAATATTTGACTTAAATAACGCTGAAAATTATGGGGTATTAGACGTCCAGGCAACAAATCTACGGCAATGGTCTGAATGGTATATCACCGGAGCAAGCTTTTGGGCGGTAGACTGGGTTCAAACAATTACCTATTTTCAATATATCGTCCCCCATGCCCCCAATCTCATGGATAGCACATTTTTCTTTGCGAAGGATAGGCTTGCAACTGCAGAAGTAATTTACCCCACAGAAGCCGTTTTACGAGCAAGCAATTATCTCGAACAAGAATTGTATTGTGAAGCACACGAAATATTTGATTATGTAATAACTTTTTACGGCCCCTTGTCAGAGGAATATGAAGACCCCTCATTCATTGCCAACAACCGTTGTGAAGATTTACTGGGCACGCAACAAGCACCCTAATCAATATGATTACTCCTAATTGGGTTCTTTCAGTTTCATTTTGGTTGCATATGATTGCAACCGTTACTTGGATTGGTGGTTTAGCCATCCTATCCCTGATCATCTATCCAATAGCCAAAAAAACCTTGGACAATGATGCATTCAACAACCTAATTTATAAAATAAACAAAAAACTAAACCCCTTAGGCTGGTTCGGACTATCTGTATTGACAGTCACAGGTCTAATTCAAATGAGTGCAAATCCGAATTATGAGGGCTTTTTAAGCATAAAAAATATTTGGTCAGGGGCCATGCTGGCAAAACATAGCGCATTTATATTGATTATTGCAATCAGCGCTTACCAAACTTGGACCTTATCTCCAGAATTAGAAAGGGTAGCCATTCGAAGGCAAAAAGGCTTAGAATCTCCCAATTCCAAAAAATTGCAATTGAAAGAAAAAAATATAATCCTGATAAATTTATCTTTAGGTATCCTCGTATTACTTCTAACTGCAATCGCCCGCATCTCGTAAGCCCAGAAAATATTTTCAAAAAGACATTAACGAATAAATGTTACAATTTTTCAATAACTAATAGAAATATTTACGTGGAGTATCCATGTCGCGAATAGCAAAATCCACATTGATAATTGCCTTCTTTTTTGGGATTGATAAAATATTGGGATTTTATCGCGCACTCAAAATCAATCAACATTTTGGATTAAGTTACGAACTAGATGTGTTCAACGTCGCCAATAATATTCCCGACCTTTTATCTGCACTAATTTCTGGGGGAGCATTGGGCGTCGCCTTGATTCCAGTATTATCCGAATATATTAAACAAAAGGGGAAACCATCCGCCTGGGAACTATTTTCGAGAATATTGAATTTTGCCTTCATCACCACCGGCCTTATTGCCATTCTTATTTCAATATTTGCACCCTGGCTAGTAGACAAAATAATTGCCCCCGGTTTTCCATATGAACAAAAATTACTGACAGTCGAATTATTAAGATTTGACCTACTAGCAATACTTATTTTTTCAATAAGTGGGTTAGTCATGGCAGGTCTTCAGGCAAATCAACATTTCCTTTTCCCTGCAATGGCCCCTGGGTTTTATAACCTAGGGCAAATTTTTGGGATTCTTGTTTTAGCTCCATCAGAAGGCCTAAAAATTGGATCCATAACCTTTCCTGCTTATGGGCTGGGAATTCGGGGGCTTGTTTATGGGGTCATTTTGGGTGCATTTCTTCATTTGACAATCCAAGTTCCCGGCCTAATCATTCACAAATTTAAGTGGACCCCTAAGGTCGACCTCAAAAATCCTGGCGTTAAAAAAGTCCTTGCCCTTCTTGGGCCAAGGGTTATCACCATGCTTTTTATTCAGATGTTTTTTATTGTGCGAGATAATTTGGCCTCTGGTTTAGGAGAAGGCTCAGTTTCTGCATTAAATCTGGGCTGGTTCATTATGCAGGTTCCTGAAACCTTATTGGGAACAGCTGTAGCCATTGCATTCCTCCCTACAATATCTGAGATTTTCATTCAAGGGGATAAAAATGAATTCATGGAGATGGTCAACAAAGCAATTCGCGCCCTGATCGGAATAACGATTCCTGTCGCATTTTTAATGGCTGTAGGACTAAAACCATTAATAATAGCTGCATTTCCATCATTTACTCAAGAGGGAGTTGCACTCGTTCTAATCGCATCAAGAATTTATTTATTAGGGTTAACCAGTCACGCCCTTCTAGAAATTACTTCAAGATCCTTTTACGCCCAGCAGGATGCGAAAACTCCCCTAATTGCCGCAGCGATCAATGCATTTTTATATTTTGGGCTGGCAGTTTTCCTTTCCCGAAGTTTAGAAATTGCGGGAATTGCTTGGGCAAATACGATTGCTTTCACTACAGAAACCTTGCTTTTACTCTATCTGCTGAATCGTCGATACCCCGGTTTAGCCAGAGTTAAAAACACATTCTTAAAAATAGTACTATCGAGTGGTCTTGGTGCTTTAATATTTGATCTAATTCTTCAATTAGATCAGCTTTCCACATATTCCCCCTTGGTACAGGCAGCGATATCTACTGGATTAATGGGTCTAGTTTTTATCTTATTAATCCCTGTAATCTGGCCAGAATTAAGACCCTTAGTGAAATCGGCCCAGAAATAAAATTAGTTTATTCTGTTACTACAGTTCGTGTAGAGATCCTCTCACAATTTGTAGCAGAATTTAAACAAATTTGGATCTCTCCTGCATAATCTCCCACCTCAACTGCCTCAGCAAAAATCCTTATTTCGATGATCTCATCTTGCAAGATCATTTCTTTATATGTAAAGATTTGAATAGGCACTTCCAAAATTTCAAACTCATCTTGATAAATAAAAGTTGGATCACTATCAAGGATCTCCACGCCAGATAAATAATCTAGCGCAAAACTAATCGCTATTAGGTTTTGCGGTTCCAATTGAGTATTTTCAATGCTAATCACGATCTCAAATTGCTCCCCCACCTTTACCTCTGCAGGCACATCAAGGCTAAATTCGGCCCCTTCAGGGGCTTGTAAACTTGTCCACGCAAATCCACCCAATCCCGCCAATACTGTCACAATGCAACATAATATAATTAATGAACACCCAGCAATGCTTCCTATAACCACCAAGAGATTTCGATTTGGGGATGAATTTTCCATAAATTTCCTTTCTTTCTATTCTAAATATTATTTGCCAATCGGATCAACAATACCTTCAGTGAGATACTCAATTAGTTCGGATACCAAGACAAGCCTAGATGGGCTTATATCATTTACATTACCCACCAGTATATCAGGAGCGCCATTCCCAGAAAAATCCCCCAATATAGCTTTGGGCAGGACTTCTTCAATTACAGGATTCCAATCCCACCTTACAGTGGCGATCCAATATCCGTCTCCAACATCATCTGCTTCCCCATTGCCGATCATTTTAATGCCCATTTGAGAAAGATAGTTCTTCAGTTCCGGATTATTTACACCGGGAGCTAGATAGATCGTATTTACAGCTTTTTGCAATAAAAGATCGGCTGCGATTTTCAATTCCACAAATTCAGATCCATCATTTACTTGGGTATATAAGGGGTATGCTTCATAGGGAGGAAAGATAGGGGAACATAGACCACAGAAATATTTCACCCCATTTATGAAGCCGACCTGATTTGTATTATTGCTCGTTAACCCAATCATCCCTATTCGCCACTCTTCGGTTTGCATTGCCGCAATATATCCCGCAATAAACCCCTCGATTGCCAACCCGTTTTCGTTTATGCCAATATGAACTTGCTGAGCATTATCAATATTCCCACCAGTAGATCCAATTCTAATGACTTTTATATCGGATGAAATCTCGTCTAAACCTGTCAAGTTTTCCATCTCGGACAAGATCACTAATGCAAACAAATTTTCTGGAAGATTTAGATTATTAATATCAGTTCTGAATTCAAGCACCATTGAGTTTTGATCTGAAATATTTTGCAGTGTAGTATCAATAATTCCTTTTAAGCTTTCCTCAGAATCAGGATCTGAATAAAATAGAATAACCGGTGTTTGATCTGGTATCGGCGTATTGGTTGGCTGTATCACTATCGGTGTAATTGTGGATGGAACCGGTAAATCGGTAGGCAGATTTCCATTTGCCGAAGTACACCCTGGTATCAGCATCATTAATAAAACCAACAAGCATTTTGGAAATATTTTCATACAACTGGAATCCTCAATAATAATTTTCACCTATTTAGACCTTGCTATTCTACTATTTCAATTATAATAATGTAAGCAAGAGAAAAACTCAGAATTTCGATCTTTCATCTTAAATGATAATAAAAATATGAATATAAACGAACCCACAAATCCATTTGACCAAAAACAGTCTAAATCACGTCGACGAAGAGCAAACCGTCAAGTTATTGCTGCCTTATCACAAGATGAGCGCGCAAATTATATTGATGAAGTAGCAAATCGTGCTGCTCCTACTTTTGATTTTTTCTTATTTTCATTACTGTCTGGAGCAATTATTGGATTTGGCTATATTCTTGATTCCCCCTATATCCTTCTCTTAGGCGCATTAACCGCCCCTGTAATGGCTCCGCTCATCGGGATTTCATTAGGAACCGTATTAGGCTCTGCAAAACATTTCACTCGAAGCCTGGGTGGAATGACAATCAGTTTGTTTTTGGTTCTCCTCGCCGGTGCACTTGCCGGTTTTGCAGCAAGAGTTTGGTTACCTCTAGATCTCCTTCAGGTATATCTCCAAGCACAACTGACTTGGCCTCCCTTTATAGTCCTAACCATCGGGGCTGCTTTTACTGCAGCTACACTAGTAAAGACAAAACACAACCCTGCCGTTCCCAGCATCGCCCTCGCTTATAGTTTATTTTTGCCTCTAACTGCCGCTGGTTTTGGCTTAGGAAGTGGCATCCAACATCTCTGGCCTGATGGTTTAGTTCTTTTTGCAATTCACCTATCCTATGCTGTTCTTGTGGGAGCGGTCACTCTAGGAATTATGGGGTTTAGACCCTACACACTTTTTGGCTATTCTATTGGCGGCACAATATTGTTGATTGCAATCGTATTGGTCATTGCCTTTGGTGGATTTGGTGCAGTAGTCAGTGGCAACATTGCTTTGCCTACTGGAACCCCAACGATAACCCCCTCGGTTACCTCTACTTTACCGCCTACAAATACCCCAATTCCGCCTACAGAAACCTTCACCCCCACATCTACACCTACAAAAACATTGGTCCCGAGCATCACACCCACACCATCTGCTACTCCTGTTGAGGCAAGGTTAGATGTGAGTGGTGGGGCTTTTATTCGGGAAGAACCAAATGGACAATCTAATGTGGTGTCTGGCGTATTAGATGGAGGGATTGTGATCGTTTTAGGTGAAGTAAGTATTGATGCAATTAACAATCGATGGATAAAAATTTATAATTTAGAGGATGGCGTGGAAGGCTGGATTCTTGAGTATTTATTAGTCACAGCCACCCCCAGTATTTCCCCCACTGAAACTATTCAGCCTACAATCACTCCATCTGTTAGCCCATAGTCCGAAAATTATTATTGAAATTATTCCCGCTGTTCACTCGACTATCTAAGCATATTCTGGTAAAATTTGTCGGCTCGGGTGTTGTACCCTTCACCCAGCAAATTCAGATTGAAAGGGCTTGAAAATGAAAGTTTTATTGCTTGATGATGTATATAATTTAGGTCGTGCGGGGGATGTAAAAAAGGTAGCCAATGGCTTCGGTCGAAATTTCCTTCTTCCACAAGGTTTAGCAGTTTTAGCAACTCCCGGTGCTCTCAAAGAAGTTGAGCGAATTACTGCGGAAGCTAACAGTCGCCGAACCATTTTGAATGAAGAAATGGCTGGAGTCGGCGAAAAGATGGTTGGATTACAACTCCAATTTCCTGCTCGAGCTGGTGAAACCGGAAAGCTTTACGGTTCTGTAACCACACAGATGCTAGCCGCAGATATTTCTGAAAAGATCGGTGTAGAAATTAGTAAAAGACAGATCGATTCAGAACCCCTCAGATTGTTGGGAATGCATAATATTAAAGTGCGTTTAACCATGGATTTAATTCCTGAAATATCAGTTGTGGTTTATCGTGATGGCGAGCTACCAGAAAACTATATGGTCGATGCCCATGTATTAGCTGCAGGTATGGAAGAATTTGATGAGGAAGAATTACTCGATGATGATATTGAAGTCGAGAATGCAGAGGAAGAAACTCCTGCTGAAGAGACTCTTGCTGAGGATGCTCCTGCTGAAGATGTTCCCGTAGTTGAAGAAGAAATTGTTGAGGAAGAAGTCGTCGAATCGGAAGAAGAGACCGACGAAGAAACTGAATAATTTTATCGTAACTTTATCTAATCATATTTTTTGCCCGCAATTTAAAATAATTGCGGGCAAATTTTGTATAATAGACAAAACCCTTTAGTGATGTTTTTTTGAGTATGGATATCCTCGAGTATGAATAAAATTGTTGGCAAAAAGCTGAAAGAATCCAGAATAAGCCAATCTCTTTCAATTGAAGAGATTTCTGAAAAGACCTTTATTCGAAAGCATTTCCTCATAGCTTTAGAAGAGGGAAATTTTTCTTCGCTACCCTCTGCTGCCCAAGTACGTGGATATCTCCGATCTTATGCGGATTATCTAGGCCTAGATTCTGATGAAATCCTTGACTCATTGAAACAGAAACCTGAACCCCCATCCCCAATTAGCCTAGACGAAAATTTGGAAACTCAGGAAAAAACAAATATCTTGGATAAGACCAAGAAAATGGAAGAGATATTTCGTGAAATTGGAGGGGGAATAAAAAAAAGGCGAGAACTTTTAGGCTTAACTCTTGAGGAAATAGAAATACATACCCATATTCAAATCAATTATTTACAAATGGTGGAGTCAGGATCTTTTAGTAGCTTTCCGTCCCCCACTCAAGCCCGAGGTATGCTCGGAAATTATGCAAATTTTTTGGATATGGACAAACATGCCGTCATGCTCAGATTCGCAGACGCACTTCAAGCAACGCTGGACGTTGAAATTAAAAGTGAAAAATTTGAGGAGATAGCTAAACCATCCTCAGAGAAAAGAAAAATAACCCTTCCTCTTTGGCTTCGCAATATCCTATCTGCAGACACATTCGTTTTCGGAATATTAGGTATCGCCACAATTATTTTTTCGATCTGGGGAATTGGAAGAGTGATTGATATTCAAGCAAACACAGTCATCCCCCCCACTGCCCCAGCCTTATCAAAATTACTCTTACCATCCGAAACCCCTGAAATAATTCCTACAAGTTCCGAGCCAGTGGTTGGTAATATAGCTCCAATTAATACCGTTGCTCCAGAAGATGATGAAACAATTGATCCCACCCTTCAACCCTTTCAGGGAGAAAATATAGAGCTTAATGTAATTGTCCGAGAACGCACCTTCTTAAGAGTTACTGTCGACGGGAAAATTGAATTTGATGGGCGGGTGATTCCAGGTTCAAATCTCCCCTATACTGCAAACCAGAAAATTGAGCTATTAACCGGGAACGGTGCTGCCTTACAAATATTCTTTAATGGCACCGATCTCGGACCGCTAGGCATTCCCGGGGAAGTTGTAAATGTGGTCTATAGCAGACAAGGGATCATCTTGCCCACGCCTACCATTACACCAACTTTGAATCCAGATCTAATCACTCCTGAACTCACACCCACGCCAACTTTTACGCCAACGCCAAATTTGGGTGAAAATTAATAAATTTCGGACTTCTCCACACTGGATACTACATGACAAAAGATAAAAATTTTCATTTGATCTCATTAGGATGCGCAAAAAATACAGTTGATTCAGAATCAATTGCACAAATCCTAGGAAATAACGGTTATATATCTACTCTCGAGGCAACCGACGCTTCTGTAATAATTGTAAACACTTGCGGATTCATTGGCCCAGCCAAAGAGGAATCCTATCAAGTTTTACAAGAATTAGCGGAGGGGAAATCTCCCGATCAATTGCTCATCGCCGCAGGGTGCCTCACACAGCGTTACGGGGCTGAGGTTGTAGATCGAGTGCCTGGCATCGATGGCGTTCTGGGCACCAGACGCTGGATGGATATTATGTCTTTGGTAACCAAATTACGAGAAGGAACTCACCCAGAAACACTTTATCATCTTCCAACCGAAGCAATCACGGTTGGCAAAGACGAAGGAAATATCCTTAGAGTTTCAACTACAGGGCCAAGTGCATATATTAAAATTGCGGACGGCTGCAGAAGACCTTGTGCATTTTGCGCAATACCTGAAATAAAGGGTACCCTGGTCAGCCGACCTATCGAAGCCATATTGAATGAGGCAAGAGTTTTGAGGGATCAAGGTGTTCGAGAAATAATCCTCATTGCACAAGACAGCACTGATTACGGGAACGACCTCGGTTTGAAAAATGGCTTAGCGCACCTTTTAAAAGAATTAACCAAATCAGTCCCCGATGTGGATTGGCTACGTATTCTCTACGCTTACCCGGGTTATGTTACCGATAAATTGATCGATATCATGGCCTCAGAAACTCAAATTTTGCCCTACCTAGATATGCCCCTTCAACATGCCGACCCACTCACCCTGCGAAGGATGAAAAGACCTGCAAACATGGATTGGGTTTATAAAACCTTGGAAAAAATGAAAACTGCCATGCCAAATCTTGCTTTGCGCACTACATTTATTGTTGGCTATCCTGGTGAAACAGAAGCAGAGTTCCAACAATTAATGAATTTTGTAAAAGAAATTCGTTTTGATAGAGTGGGAGCATTCACATTTTCATTTGAACCGGGGACAACCAGTGAACCCCTTGGTGACCCAGTTCCAGAGGAAGTAAAGCAAGAAAGACAAAAAAGGTTGATGACCTTGCAGCAGGGTATCTCGCTAGAAAATAATCAATCCTTAATTGAACAAACATTAGATGTTCTAATCGAAGGCCATGGAGAAATTGATGACTCTGACGAGATGATTTCAATTGGTCGTTCGTATCGAGATGCACCAGAAATTGACGGCATGGTATTTGTAGAGGGGCAACCCCCTGTGGGTGAGATCGTTCCTGTAAAAATAAATGGCGCAATGACCTATGACCTAACCGGGCACATAGAAACCAGCAACCAAACTATCTTTTTTTCAGAAGAATAAAAAAATTTAGTTTTCACTCAGGTATATAGAATCTCCCACCCGAATTTCCCCAATTTGTTCGGTTGATCCATAAACCCCTGCTTTACTATCTCTATATTTTGTAACTTCTTTTAATACCGCTGCAGATTTTTCTTGGGTATCAGGATCAATATTGACCATGACACAACGCACATTATCTTTAAGCAGGCGAATTTTCGAAACTTTTTCCCTATTCCCAAAAAACAGTCCGCGCCCCAACCAATCAGATTCAGAACTAAATTCGTTATTCGTGATTTCAATATACAAATTAGGTCGAAACCTTCTGGGATCCAATGCCAAGCCAACACTTTCCCCTATCGACCTTGTTGTCGAATCACTAATCAATGAGATCGCCAAGGAGTCAAAACACCCTGTCGATAATTTTAATATCTGAACATCCTTTCCAAAAAGCTTAAAGAAATTACGCTTAAGTTCATTACTACTCAGCTGTAAAGATTTTCCGTCGGGTGTTATAACTTGAACTTCTACGTTTTTCACATAGTGGTCATTTTCATATTTTGCTTCATAGCCAATCAATTCCGGCACCAATCGCCCCGTCAACCATGGTCGACCACTCCTAACATCCTTCGGGCTGGTCAAGGCATATTCGCGGTCCCCTTCCACCCCGTACCAACCAAGATGAGCCTTATCCAGAGAATTTCCCCGCATTCCCTTCACCGGATATCGGAATATTTTCAACACCTTGCCAACTTCGATTAAATTCTTGCTCATTATTTATCCAAAGAACCAAAATATTATATTGTTTATGGAGCTGGAAGGACAAACCAAGGATTAATAAATCCGCCCCATAATCGAACCTCAAAATGAAGGTGAGGACCTGTAGAATTCCCAGAACTGCCCCCACCCCCCACAGATTGACCCTTAGCCACGCTGGCATTACAACCAATACTTACATAGGCCATATGGGCGTATAGTGTGGCATAACCATTTCCATGGTCGATCATCACTGTATTGCCATAACCCCCATTAGCCCACCCGGCAAACACAACCACCCCACTGTCCGCAGCTAAGATCGATAACCCCTCTCCAGTAGCAATGTCTAGAGCCAAATGTCCAGACCAAAAATCATTTCCTACTAATGTATGAATAGAAGAGGGCCAAGCAAAACTACCAGTACCATAAGCCCCATCAAATGGCCCAACACATCCCCCAGGGCCATAAGCGGTGCTTGAGACACCCGCAGATCCTCTAGCTACAATGGGAATCACCCATTGCTTGAATTCACGTTGACCATCCACCACCATGATCCAATTACCCGGATCAACTGATGGATTCACAATATCTAAATTATTTCCAAACCAATTGACGATCTTCTCTGGTGCTGTTTCAAAATTGCTTGCAACAGTATCAAATGTATCCCCCTCCTGCCATTGATAATATACTCCATTCACTGGGGGAACACTAAGTACCATTCCAGGGACGATCTCATCCGGGTTATCATTTAAAACCGAGAAATTAGCCCATAATAAGGTTTCGGGAGAAATATTATTTTCTTCGGCGATCCCAAATAATGAGTCACCCTGCAGAACCGTATAAGATTCAACTACCCCTTTTTGACGTACAGGTATGTCCGTATCATAGATCGCTCTACGCAAAATATTTTCAGTTTTACTTGTGGGGAATGCAAACTGCGGGAGATCAACATCTACTGGATCGACGCCAGTAACAATTGCAGTAGTCTCGGAGTTTATATTACTTGAAGGGGGAAAAACCTTAGCAATGAGTAAATATATAACTACCAAGCTTAAACCAATAGCAAGAACCCAAAGTATAAATCTAAAGACCCCAAAATTCTTGATTTTATTAATTACAGATATATTTGAAATATCTTCAGGAGGGCTATTAATTGTATTATTCACTGGGTGAATATAACCTATTTAGTCAATGTCTCCAAGAAATCTTGGTTATTATCTGCTCTTTTCAGCTCATTCATGATCGCCTCAGTTGCCTGCACCAAGGACATTCCAGCGCCCTTAGGCGGATCTGTGATCATTTGACCAAACATTCTTCGCATTAACCAAACTCGTTGGGTAATATCCGGACCAAGCAATAATTCTTCTCGTCGAGTGGAAGATCTTTCAATATCCAAGGCAGGGAATACTCTTCTTTCTTGCAATTTTCTTGAAAGATGCAATTCCATATTTCCTGTACCCTTAAATTCCTCATAAACCACATCATCCATTCTTGATCCGGTATCTACCAAACAAGTAGCGATGATCGTCAAAGATCCACCATCTTCAATATTGCGAGCAGCACCAAAAAATCTTTTTGGTGGGTATAACGCGGATGGGTCAATACCACCAGACAATGTGCGCCCAGAAGGTTGGACAACTAAGTTATAAGCTCTGGCCAATCGCGTGATCGAATCCATCATGATCACCACATCTCGTCCAATTTCTACCAATCGCTTTGCACGTTCCAATACGATCTCAGCGGCACGCACATGTGCGGTTACTGGCTCATCAAATGTTGAAGATATCACTTCTGCATCCACTGAACGATCCATATCTGTAACTTCTTCAGGTCGCTCACCGATCAGTGCCACCATTAAATGAACATCTTGGTACTTAGTGGAGATCGAATTAGCAATTTCTTTAAGAATTGTAGTTTTACCAGATTTCGGAGGGGAAACGATCAGCCCACGTTGACCACGGCCAATTGGGGTGATTAAATTGATCATTCTCGTGGATAAAATATTTTTGTCGGTTTCAAGGTCAAAACGCAACTCGGGGAAAATCGGAACCAAACTTTCAAACTTCGGACGTCTTCGGGCTTCTTCGGGGTCTAAACCATTGACAGTTTCAACCTTCAGCAAACCGAAATGTCGTTCACTCTCTCTGGGGGGCCTCACTTGACCAATGATCAAATCCCCATTCCTGAGGCCATATCTACGAATTTGAGTTTGAGATACATAAATATCGTCAGGTCCAGCTTGATAATGATTTGTTCGTAAGAATCCTACCCCCTCATTCATTACCTCCAATATTCCTCCCCTTACCTCGAGGCCATCTTTCTCAGCTTCTGCCTGCCGAATCTTCATGATCAAATCTTCTTTTTTAAGCCGATTTGACCGTGGAATTTCTAGGGCTTTTCCTTGCTGGCGCAATTCAACCAACGATACTTTTTCCATCTCTAAAATGTTCATTCGTTTCTCTCTTGTTTTTTTGTGGGTTTTATGTGGATTTTTTTTATTGATAAAATAAATAGCTTATATGATTTTGGCTATTCGCCATGGATGCAGACGAAATAGTCTTTTGGTTTCAATTCTTATTTTTGTGGTAAATGTTTCACAAGGTGGGAATCTATTAAAGGGATTATAGCCTAAAAAAAAGGGTTGGGCAAGCATATTTCAGTCAATTAATCTAAATATTTTGCTAGTTCCTTTTGTGCCATTGCCATTACAGCATAGGTCTTAGCATCCCTAATTTCCCCCATCTCCATTTTCGTATAAAACTCTTTAACTGTACATTTTTCTACTTCAATATACTCGTCCACATCTCCCGGTAATTTACCAGGTTTCAATCCAGTGGCGAGGAATACATACATATATTCACTTGAATATCCGGGGGCAAGATAAAATTCTCCGAGTAATTCAATATTATTCGCTGCCATACCAATTTCTTCCTGGAGTTCACGTCCCGCGCAATAGGCTGGCTCTTCTCCTTTTTCTAAGGTACCGGCAGGCAATTCCAATAAAATTTCTCCTGTAGGGTGCCGATATTGAAGAATATAAAATATATTTCCTTCCTCATCAATAGGTAAAATTGTGACTGCCCCCCCATGCTGAATATAATCGAATCTTGCGATCCTATCATCGGGATATTTTATTCGATCCTGAACGATATTAAACACCTTGCCCTCATATTTTGTTTCCCGATCTAAAATTTCAAATTCCATATTATTACCTATTTTTTGTGGATAGCTAATATAAAAAGCGAAGGTGAAATCACCTTCGCTTCTCAATTAGTAATTTATTGTTTTTTCTCCGATTAAGGAATGATAATCGTTGAACCGGTTACCAAAGTATCCGTCACATCCATAAGGTTTGCTGCTGCAATAGACTCTGGATAAAGGTCACCAAAGAAACAGGCGATTGAGCTAAAGGTTTCGCCAGATTGAACGGTATAGCTTTCTACTGGATGAACTCTCAATTGTCGATTTCCTTCGAACGGGCTTGCATCCACAGGAATGATTAACTCATATCCAGGGTAAAAAACCTGACCTGAGGTCACGCCATTCACCGTCAAGAGAGTTTCAGCCTTAATATCAAATCGGCGTGCTAGACAGAATGGAAATTCACCTTCCTGAATCGTATGTGTGTTTGGTACGATTTCAACAGGAGTTGGCACAGGTGTAGCGGTAGCTGGAACTTCTGTAGGAGCAATGGTCACAACAACGGCGGGGTCACCCCCAACTGCAGTCATTTCATCTTCCAAACTTGCCCCACCCCCAAGACCTTCAGCCGCCATCGCTGTTTGGGTGGCTGCAGATCGAATGATTGAATCAACTTGGGAATCAGCGTCCACTTCTCCGTTATTTTCTGTCGAAGCGGGTCTGACACAAGAAATCATGGCAGTCATTAGGAGAATCGCAATCACTATTGATCCGATTTTTTTCATATCTTTCATCTTCAACCTTCCTCTTGCTTGGCCTTTAAATAAAGATTTGTCAGCCTTAATTAGATTAAGTTGATACTAGCATATCCTTGAATCAGGCGCAAGCAAATATCCTCTAGAATTTACCTTATAGTTGCAATAATAATGCCATATCAATCCTCTTGGGCAGAAACCCAATTTCGACCCTCATCTTTTCCAATTTTGCTGCGAACCGCTGTTTCCATATCAATGTCAAATTGATTAGCAAGCGCTAATAATAGAACCATCACATCTGCCAATTCATCCTCAAGATCCTCAACCGCAAATTTCTCATAATTCTTCGACCATACGCGTTTTAATTCCCCCGCCACCTCCCCCACTTCTTCCGCTAACATCATAAAAATATGGTCGGGCTCCATCGTAAACCCCCGTTTTTCTCTCATTTGCTTCACCTGTCTCTGAATTTCCTTTAATTCCATTTTGTTTCCTCCGTTACCCGCTATTTTAACACTCCCATTTTGAACTTTTCGCATTGATTACAATTAATTTGTGGAGAAATTTATTATAAACTCTAAAAGATTGCTCATCTCAATAATATTAGCAAGGAATGGAATTTTATGTATGTCTTCAATATTAGACCAGGGAGCAAATGTCCCTACTGCCGAGATCAATATCGATAGGATCAATAATCTATAAAACAGAATTTTCTTGCTATCATCAAATATGGGGTAAAGGAAGATAAACAGCATCGGCAAAAAGGGAACGAACCACCTGATGCTATAACTATTCCCTGAGTAATTGGTTGACGATAATAAATAAAAAAGTGTAACAATAAGGGTTCCAGCCCCAATGACTATCCCTTCCCGCCAAAAAGGTTTCCGCTGCTTTATTTCTTTAATTAAATTTGGAATTGCAAGAAACAGGAGCGGGTTGTAAAGAATAAATCCATTAGTTCCGAGCAAACTATGGAAAGAATAATTGATTAAAAACCAACCTTTATTTATCCCACGTCCAGTCAACTCTTCAAATTTCTTTCCCACCCAGGGTGTCTCAGGGTATATGAAAGCATCAATGTTCGCCGTTAAGGGCAAAAAACTTTCCGATACTTGGTAAAAAATTATAAAAGTGGGAAGAATTGTGAAAAATGAAGGAACTATGTAAAAAAAGGAAAATTTCCTTAATTCAGGAATTGTTAGGATATATATATAAAACCCTAAATAGAATATTATCATTGGCAGATCCACCGCACCTGCCATGGAGAAAAACATCCCACTTAGAATAATCAATTTTATAGTTGGACCTTCTCTAGAATTAAGGAGGTATTTTAATCCGATAATTAAAAATGAAGCAGCTAGTAAATGGTTATTGAAGGTGGTAGCCCAAGGAAAAAATAGTGAAGCAAATGCCAAGCTGAAAACCATCCAGTAACGATGGTTTTGATTAATTTTAATCCTTTCAAGAATTTCATAAAAAGCGAGAAGTCCAAAAAAGTAGAAAAGTTTTACAGTAAAGAGGGTAATCAGATAATAGGCAAGATTAAAATCAGCGGTAAGTTTGATCCCCAACCAATAAAGGGGGGCATAAATTATTGCACCAAGAAAAGATGCGAAAAATGGTTTGTCTGAATAGAAATGCCCATTAATATAAACTTTATCTCCAGTTTCAATGAAACTAGTATCGTCAATTATTAAAGATTTATGCTCTACCATTGACTGAACCGTTGCCATTCGACTAGATTCATTCCAACTAATCACTTTAGGTTGAATAATTAATGCCGAGAATACAAGTGCAATAATAAGAGTTTTTTTTGTTAAGAAGGATTCAATTTTTTTATAAATATGCATGTCTTATTATTGATTAGTTATTCCTTTGATAAATTTCATAGGATTCTGTATCAAATACTTTAACATATTCTCCGTTCGTTACCATTGGACCGTAAAGATTCCATCGACGACCCAGTGGGCCAATTACAATGTAGTCATGATCTATCCCAGATAATTCATAATCGATTAGAATATCCTCAAAAAGGAACGCCCTTTTATTTAACTCAATTTGAATATTATCTGGAGGGAAATGACTTATATTATTAGCTAAAAACAGGATTTCAGCATCATAAGTTTCAATGATATTTTCTGGAACCGTATTGGAATTTAGATATCCAATTATTTCTTCAAAATCACGATGAATTATTTCTTGCTCTTTTATCGAATTGACTGCAAATTCAAAACTATTCTGAATTAGAAATGAAAAATAGAACAATATTGGTATGGATAATAATATTTTAAAACTAGTTTTTTTATCCAAATTTTTAATCGTCCCAATGCCTTTGCAAATCAAATTTCCAAGGAAAATGGATGACAAGAAAATGACCGGAGAATAATATCTCGGCCAACCATTTGATAATAAGGCAAACCATATTAACCAACTACTCACAATCCCAAATAATGAAATTCGAATATATTCCTTTTCCCCGAGTTTTTCACTATTTACCACAGCTTGATATATAAATTTAGATTCCCATAATATCGAAATTACAGATAGCAAACAGAATAATAAAAGGTAAGAAATTGTTTGCCTTCGAACAGCAAATTCACCCACAAACGCAACTGTCCTAATTAAATCTGTCAATGCGCCATGTGTCGCCAACCCCCTCTCTAGATATATTTCAAACCCACTTATGCTTAGGGAGAAAATTATTGCACCAATTAATGAAATAGCAAATAATCTCAATACCTTCCAGTTTTTTCTAATTGCTGCGATTATCATAGGCCCAACTAGGCCTATAGTAAGAAAGGGGGAAATGAGTCCCTTTGCATTATATGCAAATCCCCAAAAAGCAATCACACCAATTAAATATTTTGGATTTCTAAAACTTTTGCTAAGAAAATAATACCCAACCAGAAAATAAAATATCAATGGGGCCTCGGCAATTGCCTGGCGTCCATACAAAAGGAGTTGATAATTTGGAAACGTAAAAATAATCAGGGAAAGTATGGCAAAATAAGCGACATATTTACCGAATAATGATTGAGCCATCTTTAGTAAAAAGAAAATTGCCCCAGCCGTAAGAATAGTAAATGGAAGCCTTGCCTGCCAAATTCCCACTCCTAATAATTTAAAACTCAGGGCGACCCAGGCCGTAGATGTGAAAGGCTGCGCCATCCCTGCTGCCGAGATAAACTCGTCGACTAAAAGTCTTCCATAAACCCCATTCTGAACCCAATTCTTTGCAACCATCAAGGACCAAGCTTCATCAAACCAAAGGCTGGGAAATTTATCCAACCCAATAAGTAATAAAAACCAAATAGCAATACTAATTAAGAAAAAATTTAGATTCTCCTTTTTAATGATCCTTTGCCTAAAATCCATATATCCTCGAAAATTTTTCAATTAAAGTCTTTAAAATAGGCCTCAATAATCTAAATCTTGGAGCATAATCAATAGTCATGAGTTGTCCGCCTCGCAAGTATCAACCAGTTCCCCCTCCCCCATTTTCTCTCCCATTTGCCAATATCCCCAAATTATTTGCTCCCCCTGTATTGCCCTTTCATCCCCAGCAACAACAGTCATGGTTGAATCGTACCACCCTACATTTATTGGGTAACAACCCTCAAGATGAGGGAAATTAATATAGACAAATTCTTCCTTATCATCCCCTTCTACCCACTCTGAGACCGGGTCAATAATCCAGGGACCTAAATGCATTGCCCTGCCATACGGGTATCCCACAATTTTTGTTACTGCATACCAACTAGGTATTTCCAAATCCAAAGATCTTTCCCAAATATATCTAATTTTTAAATTCCACTCATTATGATCATAATTTGAGTCTATCTCAGCCTCTTTTAGCACTAAGCCATTATCCATTGAAAAGGAGTTTCCCTCCGATGGTTTTGAATCTTGGGTCTCTATCCAAAGTTTTTCCTCCCCATGATTTTTTGAAAATATAAATATCCCATCCCTTGCTGCTTGCAAATAAAAACCCGAATTGGCATTAGTAAGCCACTCCAATACGTCTTTTTCGACATCAAGTAATGCTATAGATTCCCTCTCGAAAAAAGCATCCACAACAAAGTATTCAGAATGGTTCCCCGCAGATTCTAAGTCAACATGTTCATCCAATTCTTTTTGCATTAAGAAAGTTTGATAGATTTCTGGTCTAAAAGCTAGAAAAGGGGACAAATGTGGTGATGCTGTGATTACTGAATCCTCTGAAACTATCCCGTTTACCCATGGAATCACATTCACGGACCGCAATGTATCATATGGGGAAAAAGGATTTTTTATGCTTACGATAGGTCCAGATAATTTTATAAAAAGTAAATTAAAAATCAATATACTAAAAATGACTAGGTATCCAACACGTTTCTTAATTAACTGATCAAATTCCATTTTCTGATATTCAATGCCAATCAAATAAACGAGAAAGGGTACAGCTAAAGCGTAATGATGAAACCAATATTGGTATCCTTGAAAAAAGAATACCGGAATTACGATTCCTAATGCAGGCAAAAACCAAATGGACCCCTTTCGAAAGAACAATATCAACGGGGAAAAAATTATGATTAAAGTGATAAGTCTGTTTTGATCGAAAAATTTTTCATCTATCACATCGATCCGCAAAGTGTAATATTCTTGAATTACTCCCATTGGGTCAACGGAAAAAAGATTCTTTATAACAAAAATTGCAAATATTCCCCAAACTACTGCCATCAATCCTGTAAAAAGGCCTTGTTTCTTGAAGCCCTTAATAATTAAAATGATGCCCAATAATCCAACGGGAACCACTATATATACTTTGCAAAGTAACGCCAATCCAATTAACAAATAATATTGTTTCCAAGCCGAAACTGAATAGGCATACAGGGCCCAGGCCAATATCGGCATTGCAATTGTGTCTCCATGAAAATCAAACAAGACTGCGCTTTGGGCAACTGGGTACCATAAATATATTATCGCTAACCATAGCCCAAATTTGCTATTTTTTAAATTTCTCCCTATTAGGTAAAATGCAATGCCACCAGTGGCGTATAGAAATGATTGTGCAACCAGTAAGATTAAAGGGTTTTTATCAATTAAAAAAAGAGGTGAAAATAAAAAGTAAATTATTTCAACATGTTCATTCAA
>JABJGH010000056.1 GCA_018662365.1 Chloroflexota bacterium
AAATACACCAGGATCTCCACTTAGGGAGTTCATACGGATTCGATCCCCTAAAACAGCGCCGCCTGAAAAGGGACTGCTGGGGTCCACAGCGACGATCGCGACAGTTTTTGGATTTGATCCATCTGTAGGGTGGCGATAATGATATGCGATTTGGTTAACTAAGGAGGATTTGCCAGTACCCGGTGCCCCGGTGACCCCAATTAGTTGAGCTTTCCCAGTATGTGAAAAAAGGTCGCTTAGAACTTCTTGACCTTTTGGTGAATTATTTTCAATTTCAGAAATTAAACGAGAAAGGGCCAGTCTATTTCCATCGAGGATTGGTTGGACATTGGCCATTCTGCTCAGTCCTTCTTTTATTTGCCTTGGATCAGGCTTCTAACATCTGAGACTATGAATTCTGTAGAAGTCCCCGGGCCATATACTCCGCTCACTCCCAGATCCTTCAATTTCGGCATATCTTCATCAGGGATTATTCCCCCCAAGAATATTTTTACGTCTTCTTGTCCATTGGTTTTCAATAGAGCAACAATTTTGGGGACAATTGCCATGTGGGCACCAGATAAAATGGATAATCCCACTGCATGAGCATCTTCTTGCAAGGCTGCCTCTGCGATCATTTCAGGGGTTTGGCGTAACCCTGTGTAGATCACTTCCATTCCTGCGTCTCTCAACGCACGGGCCACCACCTTCGCACCTCGATCATGGCCATCCAGACCAGGTTTTGCAACGATAACTCTTATTTTATCTGTGCTCATTATTTCTCCGATGAGAGATGTATATTCATAAAATGGATTATACCGCGGTTAGGGTTTTGAAAAATAAAAAATGCAGAAAAACAGTTTGTTTTCCCAAATAATTTATAGGGTATGATAAGAAAAAGGATAAAAAGATTCTATGAAGAAATATTTCTTGATAATTTTAATATTAATTGTAACCGCATGCGCACCAGTTGAACTAACCCCCTCTGTGGGTGCAATTCAAACTGCTATTGCAGAAACTGAATTGGCGATGCCAAAATTGACAAACACACCGATCGTTGCAACTGCAACGGAAGGTATAGTGCCAAGCGCCATCCCAGCACCAAGCTCAACTCCACTGGCATCAGTATCCATCTTTGGCTCAATTAATGTTGCGTTCCTAAATTTGCGCAGTGGGCCAAGCACTCTATTTGATGTATTGGGAACATTTCCAGAAAACACTCCTGTTGAAATTCTCGGCAAAATCGAAAATAGCGACTGGACGGAAGTAAAAATTACACAAGAAGATGAAAGCATCATCACTGGCTGGATGAGCGGAGATCTGATAAAAATCGAATCTGACTTCAATGAAATTAGAGTGCTTGATTACACGGAAGCAGAATATATTAGTGGAAAGATCAATCTTATTTCAGGCGATCCCATTGATAATGTGAGCGTCACAATTACTCATAGAATTAATGATGTTGAAACCAGACATTCTACTCCAAGTAATGAAAATGGGATTTTTATTGCTTATTACCCGGAAGATATGATTGGATTATTCGATGTCCAGATCACTGGCATATTATGTGAAAGTTCAATATTAGATGAGAATTGCCAACTTACCGATTATTTTAAATTCGAGAGTCGAAGTTTTATCGAAATACCCCAAACTGAAGAAATTCAATTCTTTTACGAGGCTGCTACTGGGGTACTTTCTGGCAGTGTAGTAGATTCTTTGGGAGATCCAGTACCAGATTTTGTTGTGACTGCAGAACGAGATGATGGAGCAGAAAGTTCAAACAGAACAGATAGTGAGGGAAATTTTTCAATTCCAATTGGTGAGGGAATCTGGGAAGTTTACGCCCTGGTAGTCTTTCCAAGGAATGAAGGGGAAAGGCTTACTGTCAATATTACCGATTCCCCTCCCCCCGCTATAGAATTAATTTCTCCAGAATAATTTGGGGTTTGCATCCCAAATTGAGAATTATTTATTTTTTTCCGCCCAACAATTATTTATTTTTAAACCTCCTTGACTCATCATCAATTTCTGACATACTATTTTTATGTTTGCTTTGCAAACTTATTTTCACTAATTACATCTTTCAAGAAGGCAATAAATTATACGTGGAGAAAAAATGAATAATCAAGAAGATTTGAAAACGATTAAAAATAAAGCAATCATGAATTACCACAAAGATGGCATCATCGATTTATTATTTGGTTTAATGATGATCGGTTACGGTTTATTTTTATATTTTGATCAAACCGCCCTCATGGTAGTTAGCTGGCTCCCCATTTTCCTTTTCCAGCCAATCAAGAATTTAGTTACTGTCCCTAGAATGGGATATGTGCAATTCGAAAGCGATACTGAAGGTCGAAAAAAATACTTTAGAATAATGCTTTTAGGAATAATTACTCTAGTTTTTTTTCTATTTCTCTATACTTTCACAGCAAATGGTAGTTCAGATTTTTTGGACTCTTTTTTATCCAATAGCATTGGTGTGATTTTTGGACTCATGTTTTCATTGTTGATGATCTTATTGGGTTGGGTTATGACCGTACCACGCATGTTTTTGCATGCGCTAATTTCAGCAATAATCTTTATTCTTGGAAGGTTAATGGATCTAGATATTCCGATAACCTTGCAGATCGCCGGTGCTGTGACTTCAATAACTGGGGCAAGCCTATTATTTGGGTTTCTTCAAAAATACCCATTGGATAAACTGAATGACAACCAATAACGATCAAAACGATAGCCTAAAATCTATAGCCAATATTGATAAAATCATCCATGAGCCAGCTAGATTAATGATTTTATCGTTCCTTTACGTTGTCGACCACGCAGATTTCACCTTTACTCTAAATCAGACCGGGATGACCAGGGGAAACCTTTCTACACATATGAGTAAATTAGAAAATGCTGGATATATTGAAGTAAGCAAGAAGTTTTTAATTAAACGCCCCCTGACAATTTTCAAGTTGAGCAAAAAAGGCAGAAAATCATTTGAGAAGTATCAAGTAGAGCTTCAGGCATTATTGGATCGACTGCAAAAAAATGGTTAAAGGTACATATTATTTAGGAATTGATAATTTATATATCTACAATACCTAAGACAAATTTCATGTAAATATCCGTATTACTACGGATGGTCAACCAAGCCTAGATTTTGTATGATGAAGATGTTGAAACGCAATTATTAATTTCAAATTTCAAAAGTTTCAATTATTATCCATAATATCCGCCCTCTTCAGCCGAGGGCGGATATGTTTTTAATTGGATATATTTAAGGGAAATTGAACAAAAAGAGGGGTTTTTTCTAATCCCTTTTCGGTATGCCAATATGTTATACTCGCCTCTGCGCAAAATAAATTTTGTGACACTAAATTTCAGGAGAATTAATCCATGCAAGACTTCCTGGCAATTGCCGACTTTACCCCCAAAGAACTACAAGAAATGCTCGACCTAGCAGTTGAATTAAAAAAAGAACGTGCAGAAAAAGGCGCCAACCGCCCACTGCTGAAAGATAAGAAATTAGCTATGATATTTCAAAAGCCCAGCCTTCGCACCCGGGTCAGTTTTGAACGCGGGATGGAGCATATGGGCGGCAGTGCAATGTATATCGGTCCTGCCGAGGTTGGTTTAGGTAAACGTGAATCAATCGCGGATGTCGCTCGCGTAGTAGCCGGTTATGTGGACATGGTGATGGCAAGAGTATTTGAACATGATCATGTGCTTAAATTAGCAAAATGGTCGAATGTTCCTGTTGTAAACGGGCTAAGCGATTACAACCATCCCTGCCAAGCTATGGCAGATGCTCTAACAATCTACGAAGAATTTGGCACATTAAAAGATATCAATATCACTTATGTAGGAGATGGTAATAATGTAGCGGTATCACTAATGCATATTTGTGCAAAACTAGGCGCAAACTTCACCATAGGAAATCCTGAAGGATATGATATGCCTGCTTCAACTGTAGAAGAAGGGCAAATTTACGCAAAAGAAAGTGGATCCACCATCACATTATTAAATGATGCACAGGATGCTGTAAAGAATGCCGATGTGATCTACACCGACACTTGGACGAGTATGGGACAAGAGGAAGAAACAAAGAAACGCGAGGCAGTTTTCCCGCCATTTCAAGTGAATGACGCTCTCGTTTCAGCGGCAAATGACAGAGTTATTGTATTGCATTGCTTACCCGCTCATCGGAATCATGAGATCACCGATTCAGTTGCAGATGGCCCTCACTCACGCTTGTTTCCCCAAGCCCACAACCGCATGCACGCTCAAAAAGCAGTGCTTGTAAAGATGATGGAATAATTATATGAATTCACAAGAATTAATCGATTTAGAAGAAAAATATGGCGCACATAATTATCACCCGCTAGACGTGGTGATTACAAAGGGTGACGGTGTTTGGGTTTGGGATGCTGAAGGAAATAAATATTTAGATTGCCTAAGTGCATATTCTGCCCTAAATCAAGGCCATGTACACCCAGACATTTTAAAGTCCTTGATCGATCAGGCAGCAAAGGTGACCTTAACCTCCCGTGCATTTCGAAATGATCAGCTTTCACTCTTTTACAAAGAACTGGCTGAGATGACAGGCTATGAAATGTCTTTACCAATGAATAGTGGTGCTGAAGCTGTAGAAACCGCACTCAAACTTGCTCGTAAATGGGCTTATACCGTAAAAGGTGTTCCGCGGCATCAAGCAGAAATCATCGTGGCAGAAGGCAATTTTCATGGACGCACCATCAGTATTGTGACATTCTCCTCGGAGGAACTTTATAAAGATGATTTTGGTCCCTTTACACCTGGGTTCCCCATGGTTCCGTATGGGGATTTAGGCGCGATGGAGGCTGCGATCAATGAAAATACAGCCGCAATTATGGTTGAACCTATCCAAGGTGAAGGCGGGGTATTAATTCCACCGGATGGGTATCTTCAGGGCCTGAGAGAGTTGTGCGACAAACATAATATCCTCCTGATTTTTGACGAGATACAAACTGGGTTAGGCCGCACTGGGAAACTTTTCGCGCAGGAACATGAGGGCGTTCGAGGGGATATGACGATCATCGGGAAAGCCCTCTCTGGTGGTTTTTACCCGGTCTCTGCAGTGCTAGCGGACACCGACTTAATGGGACTCTTTAAATCAGGGGAACATGGGTCCACATTTGGCGGAAATCCCCTAGGTGCCGCGGTTGCTCGTGCATCCCTTAAGGTCATTCGGGATGAAAAATTAGTTGAGAATGCTGATGAGTTGGGGCAATATTTCATTGATCAATTGGCAGAAATTCCAAGCCCTCACGTAAAAGAAGTTAGAGGGCGCGGGATGCTTATTGGCGTTGAGCTAAAAGAAAATGCGGGTGGTGCACGACGTTTTTGTGAAGCTTTGCAAAAACAGGGTATTTTATGCAAAGAAACTCATGAAACAGTTATTCGTTTTGCTCCCCCGTTGGTCATTGATAAAGAGACAATTGATTGGGCATTGCCAATCATCCGAGAAGTACTTAATATGGATTGATTTGCGTAAATATTATTCAAAAAAAGCCAGGTAGTTTGCCTGGCTTTTTTATTTTTATGGTTATTAGGAGACATCTGCTCCTAATTGGTACAGATGTCCCAATGCGGTCAGGACATCTGTACCTGGAAGAAAGTAAAAAACTTTTGTAAACTTATATCAGATAAGCAATTCCCTCCTCCTATGAACTGGTTAGAAAAATCCCGGCGAAAACCGGGATTTTTCGATTAATAAGATGTCCCCTATTCTTTCCAGAAAATATTCCAAAATCTATGTGCCCTGTATTTCCCCCACCAATACTATATAATTTTGATATTATTTCACTTATTTTTCTGATGGAGGTTTATCATGAGATCAAAATACACAAAGTATTTCTCGTTAGTTATTGTCATTTTACTTTTCCTTGTGGCTTGTGGGTCCAACGCCATCGATGAGACAAAAGATTTAAATAATAATGAGGAAAATAACTCTCCGGAAAATACCCCAATCCCTAAACTTACTGATCTCCCCACCGCGATGGCAACTCCCGAATTCCCACCTGGCTATGAAGAGATATTAGCATTTGCTGGATCGTGGGAGGGAGAATGGCGAAACATTACTTTTGGATCTTCTGGTCCAATGACCCTTGAATGTCTGCCAGAAATGGATGGCATAGTTACATGCACTGTGGATATAGGCGGCATGGTATTTGGAATGGTTGATCCAGTCCCACAAACTTACACATTGAGCTATGACCATGAAGGTGTCAAATTTGAAATATTAAGCGATCCGGTATTTGGAGAGATTAAGGGCGAAATGCTATTTAATGGTGAAGTTTCTGCGATTGCAGAGATCATACCTGACCCTGGGATAGCCTCTATGACCTCTAGCGGTCTATGGGCGCATGAATCCTTTAAAGGAACTCAGATCACTTTTGGCAATGGCGGGGGCGCAGAAGGAGAAATTGAACTACACAAAGTTTCAGAGTAAAGTGGCCAAAATAAAAAGAGAGCTAGGAGTTTTCTTAGCTCTCTTTATTGTTAGATTAATTTCTACAAAACAAATTTAATAAACAGCCATACGGTTCCGATTGAGACAGTAATAAGAACCGCCGGAAATCCTTTTTTGAAAAAATCCGCATAACTGATCTTATATCCCGCTGCTTCAGCGATTCCAGCCATCACCATGTTGGCAGAAGCACCAATGAGGGTACCATTCCCACCCATCGCTGCTCCTACGGATAGACAGAAGAATAATACTTTTGACTCCGCGCCAGGAACTGTTGCGGTTAAATAACCGATAACGGGAAGCATGGCGGCAGTAAAGGGGATATTTGCGATTGCCATTGATAGAAATGCACTTACCCAAATCACTGCCAACATGGAAAGGACCAAACTATCTCCGACAAAATTACCAATATTCTCAGCAATAAAACTAATTAGCCCCACTTCCTGAATCCCGCCCACCACAATAAATAGGGACATGAAGAATACTAAAGTCGTCCAGTCAACTGCTTCGATCATTTCTTCGATATTGGGCTTGATCCATACCAATAAAGCAGTTGCCCCCATCAGGGCTGTCACCGCCGGAAGTAAATGGATGCTCTCGCCAATGACGAATAACACGATCATACCTAATCCAACCCATCCTACTTTTTTTAAGTTTTCGGGCTGGGTTATTTTTCCTCTTTCAGCCAACTTCTCCATGAGAACTGGGGTTGGCTTATGCGCTTTTTTAAGGTTATTGCGATAGATAAACCAACTGTATATCGTAAGACCAATAAAACTAACCAAAACCCCGGGTGTGAGATTGGATAGAAAATCGTTGAAAGAAATGTTTCCAAAGGACCCGATGAGGATATTAGTCGGGGTACCAACCAAGGTGCTTACACCAATCACATTTGAAGCCATCACTTCGGGAATCAATAAAGCTAATGGGGATATCCCTAGGGCAATCGCAATCTGAACTGTCATGGGAGTCATCAAGAGCATTGTGGTCACATTGTCTAAAAAGGCAGATGCAATACCTGTAAAAAGCATCAATATTGGTAAAAGGAGCCACATTTTCCCTCGGGATGTGCGATAAGCGAAGAATGCCATCCATTGGAATATTCCGGTATGCTCAACAATGGCTATTACGATCATCATTCCCATAACAAGAAAAATTACGTTCCAGTCAATATATTGCAAGGACCGCTCAAAATTGAAAATATAGATATCTTCTAAAAACGGTCTCCCTATATAACTCACCAAATAAATGAGGGAAGCCCCAATCAGGGCAGAAAGAGTGGTGTGTAGTTTTCCGGTAGCGATCAAAGCTAAAACAACAATAAAGATGCCCGTTGCAACCCAAAATCCGATATTAATAACTCTAACCATTACTTGGTCTTCGATTGATACTGTATTTCCAGCTTGTAATAATTGTTGATCAGAATTATCAACTACAACTAATAATTCTTCAAAATGATGTCGTTCGATTTTCACGGTTAAATCATTTGAGAATACATTTGGCATCGGCAACGTAAAAATACCATTCGATTGGGTTAAGGCTTCTGATATTGAATTTCCGCCCTGATCCAATAATGTTACGTCCGCATCAATTACTGGAGAACCCTGGTTATCAGCGACTTTTCCGATCAAAAAATTTTGATTTGGCAAGAACTCTTCTGCATCTACCGGTTGGCTGGAAAGAATTAAAAGAAAACTAACCCCGATTAGAATCGCGATCAATATATTATTTTTTTGATTCTTCCGCATCATTGCCTTCCACATAAACTACCTTAGCGCCACTGGCTTCCTCAATCCGATCTGCAAAGGCGTCCATAGTCCCTATATTTAAAACATTTCCAGATTGACCCATTTGGGGTTTTCCCAGAAGGATATAATCGGCATCCACTTCTTTGCATTGGGCAACAATTTCTTCTATTACTTTTCCCTTACGAATAACACCTTCAGCGGTCACATTTTTTGCCTTGGCAGATTCGGTCGCCAAAAGAAGAATGAACTCCCCCATTTCTCGTAATTCTTCTTCCATTATTTGAATATTAGCGTGAAGTGCATTGGATAAAAATTCTAAATTCACGATGTACAAAAAAAATATTTTTTGTCCCTTTTCAATTGACAATGAGATAGATTTCTCAATTGTAGGCCTACTATATGGGCCTCCACGAATTGCGCAAACGATACCAGCCATAGGGAAATCCTCCAAAAACCAATGATAAAAATAATCATATTATAAATGTATTTACCAAGTAAAAGGGCTTTTTTTTAAACAATCCGGAGGTAGCAAATAGGATTCTTGTGAATTAAATTTAGAATTGTCTAAGGGGCTCATTATGATAAAATACAATAAATATAGAACACATTTCAAATTGTCAAATTAGGGAAATTTTCAAAATCAACAAAGCAATATATTTATTGGAAACAGTAACTTTGCATCAAAGAATATTATTTTTAGGAGGATAAGGGTGATTAAAGATGCCATTAGAGAAACAGAAACGAAAATGAAAAATTCCATTCAGTCCTTGGAGGATGATTTCACCAGAATTAGGACTGGGAGAGCCACTCCCGCATTAATTGAAAAACTTGCGGTTGAATATTATGGAGTACCCACCCCCCTTCAACAACTTGCCTCTATATCAGTCCCAGAAGCCCGTCAATTGATGATTAAACCTTTTGATGCTAGCTCAGTTAAAGATATTGAAAAGGCATTTTTGACCTCAGATCTCGGATTAACCCCTAATAATGATGGGAAGGTAATTCGATTGAACCTTCCCCCCCTAACTGAAGATAGAAGGAAAGACCTAGTTAAATTAGTTAACACTCGTCTGGAAGAGGGAAGAATATCAGTTAGGAATTTTAGGAGGGACACGATAAAGGATATTAGAGAATTTGAACAAGAAAAAATGATCTCAGAAGATGACTTAGAACGTGGGGAGAAGGAAATTCAAGATCTAACAAATTCTTTTATTGAGCAAATGGAAAATATTGCGACCGAAAAAGAAAAGGATATCATGGAGGTTTAACCGCCAAGGTTAACTTATGACTAGCAAAATTGAACAAGAAATTCCTGAAGTGGTTCCTACCCACGTGGCAATCATTATGGATGGCAATGGACGCTGGGCAAAATCGCGAGGGCTTCCTAGATTGGCAGGGCATAAGGCTGGAACCGAGAATCTAAGAAGAATCATCGAAGCTTCAGTAGAATTTGGAATAAAATATTTAACTATTTATGCATTTTCCACAGAGAATTGGGGACGGCCGGAAGATGAAGTTTCTGGTTTAATGAAGTTATTTGATGATGTATTTAATCGGGAACTTGCGGAACTTCATAAACAAGGAGCAAGATTAATTCACATCGGAAGATTGGAGGGAGTAAGCCAATCTATGAAAGATAAAATTAAAAATGGAGAGGAAATAACCAAAGAAAATAAAAAATTAATTCTAAATGTTGCTTTTAATTACGGCAGTCGAGATGAAATACTTAATGCCGTTCAAAATATCATGAAAAAAGGAATTGAAGCAGAGGATGTCACACAAGAAATGATCGGAGAAAATTTATTTACTTCGCATTCACCTGATCCTGACCTAATCATAAGGACTTCGGGTGAAAAACGAATAAGTAATTTCTTGTTATGGCAATCCGCTTATTCCGAATGGTATTTTCCAGAAATTTTATGGCCAGATTTTGGAAGAGAAGCTTTACTAGAAGCTATCCATGAATTTGCTCGTCGGGAACGCCGATTCGGTAAAGTTGAGGCTTCGAGATAATATATGTTAAAACAAAGAGTACTTGTCGCTGCAGTCTTATTGCCCATTGGAATTACTGCCATTGTTGCAGGAGGATGGATCCACACCTCTTTGATGGCATTGATCGTTGGCTTGGCAGCCTGGGAATATGCAACTTTATCAAAAGCTGGCGGAAAAAATCCCTCAGCTTTTTTTGTTCTAATTGGGGCACTATTACTGGTAATTGGGCGCAATATTTTTGAATTTGAGGTCGAACCTTCCCTAATTGCGTTTATCATTCTCATTGGGATGGGCATTCATCTAATTAGTTTTGAAAAAGGGAGGGATCAGGCTGCAAGTGATTTTTCCGTTTCATTGACCGGGGTTTTTTATTTTGGAATTCTGGGAGGATATTTTGTTTCCCTTCGGAATCTACCGAATGGACTTTGGTGGATATTACTTGTACTCCCTTCAATTTGGCTAGCAGATTCAGGGGCTTACTTTATTGGCAAAAAATTTGGAAAGCATAAGATGGCCCCCCGATTGAGCCCAAAAAAATCTTGGGAAGGTTATTTTGGTGGCATTTTAGTCGCATCAATAGGTACCCCTCTTCTTTTATTACTTTATCAGACACTGGGTTTAGAGCAGGATGCAGGAATAACCACAACGCACGCAATTTGGATTGGTTTAGCCATGAGCCTATTTCCAACACTTGGAGATCTTGGGGAAAGCATGATCAAACGAGAAGTGGGTGTCAAGGATTCTGGGACTCTTCTTCCTGGCCATGGAGGGATGTTTGATCGAATAGATTCTTGGCTTTGGGGAGCCACAATCGGTTATTACCTGATAAATTGGTTCTTTATCTAAGAAATTAAAATTGCTCTTTGGAGGCAAGTTTTTTATGAAAAGTTCAAATTCAAAGCCATCTAGAAACCTCGCTATGGACCTAGTCCGAGTTACTGAAGCTGCTGCTTTATTAGCGGCCAGATATATGGGTAGGGATGACAAGGAAGCCGCAGATCAAGCTGCAGTAGATGGTATGCGAGAATTACTCAATTCAATTGAAATGGAAGCTACTGTAGTCATTGGCGAAGGGGAAAAGGACGAAGCCCCAATGTTATTTAATGGGGAAGTTTTAGGATTGGGTGGGTTTCCAAAATTAGATCTAGCAGCAGATCCCATTGATGGCACTCGCCCACTTGCGCAAGGTCGACCTAACTCAATAGCTACTGTTTCAGCAGCTCCCCGCGGAACAATGTTTGACCCAGGGCCATTTATGTATATGGATAAGATTGCAGTTGGCCCTTCTTGTAGAGGTTTGATCAATATTGAAAAACCGGTTGAAGAGAATCTGAAGATAATTGCTAAAGCAAAAGGTATTCGCCCTCAAGATCTTACCGTGGTTGTTTTAGATCGGCCAAGGCACGTGGAACTCGTAAAAAAAATTCGTGGCTTTGGAGCCCGAATTAGATTCATAGATGATGGAGATGTAGCTGGTGCCTTAATGACCTCCCTGCCTGAATCAGGAATTGATGTCTTGATAGGCGTTGGCGGCACTCCAGAAGGTGTTTTAGCGGCTTGTGCCCTAAGAGCAATGGGTGGCGAAATTCAGGGGAAATTGTTTGCAAGAAATGATGACGAATTAAAAGCTGGCATTGAAATGGGGTATGATTTTGAAAAAGTTCTAACCATGGATGATTTGGTAGCCTCAGATGATGTATTTTTTGCTGCGACCGGGATTACTGATGGTGAATTACTTGATGGTGTGAAATATTACTCCCATGGGGCAAGAACTGAAAGCATTGTTGTTCGTGGAATCACTGGGACTGTGAGAACGATCATTGCAAATCATTCGTTTGAACAGTTAGACGCAATTAGTACCCTACAATATTAGTAAAATAAATTTATAATTATCTAAAAAGATGTGGGATTTCCACATCTTTTTTATTTAAACAGTTAAGATATTGTTTGTCTTTAAACCTGCAGAGCGAAGACAATATAATCTTCGCTCTGCACCGACATTATCTCCAATTTATTGGAGGAGACTAACTAAACAATTGAACTTTCTGTGCCCTCGTTGTGATCCACAACTTTTAGGTATTTCACACCAATAGTGAAAGCCATTAAACCAAATGCGATTATTCCTGCACCGACCCCAATTTCAATCAATGATGGAGAATATTGAGCATACAAAGGAGCGAATTCATTTAGTATTGGCTTTTGGACGATTAATTGTCCAACCATATTTGTATCCCAGCGGTAGGCAATAACACCACCAACAACTAACAATACTGCTAGAATTTGGAAAAACTCATTTTTCCGAGTTTTTGAATTGAATAATAGCAATATGGGAACTAAGGTGCCAAGCAATAATTCTCCAAACCATAAATTGAAAGATAGAGGCCCCGAGGTAAGAATTTTCAAGCCTTCGGCTTTCCCCGGTTGGTAAGTGTAGGTCATTGCAAAGAGATCCCAAAATC
>JABJGH010000054.1 GCA_018662365.1 Chloroflexota bacterium
AGGTGGAATTATAACCAGATCAGACCCCATAGTTCACTGGGTTACAAACCCCCAACACCGGCAACCTTCATCTCGCACACTTCACAACTTCAGTCTGCTGGTGTAACATAAGCACTGGTACAACTATTGGGGGCAGGTCAAATAAACATTAATCGACCCACTTCTATCAATCCGAATACCAATAATAATAAGACGGGTAACATGAGCGCAAACTCAACAAAGCTCTGCCCGAGGGTCTTTTTTGGTTTATTTGTGGGTGTTTTCCTGAAAATCTTCATGTTTTCCAAATATCAAGAATACTATTTAAACAATTATAGACATATAAAAATATGTCGCGAAAAAGAAAAATCTAATTATAGTCTAACCAATTATAAGGCTTTAAGCAACAGCATTATAAGATTAATTAGGCCTCCTTACGAAATTGATAATATTAATTCAATACAGGGGTCGGTATTATTGAGAAATTGCGAAATAACGATGATCCCAATTGTTATAAATGGTAATGAATTGTTTTATAGTTGTTCGTATCTCTCTACGTATTGTTCAATGTCGTCGAGACTGCCTTTCCAAAAGCCGGGACTGCGTAGGTCGATATCAAACCTTGCGGCGAGGTCTGCGGCGGTGCCCATGCCGGTGCTGCTGAGGAGGTCTTTATATTGAGGAATGAAGGCATCCCCACGTTCTTTGTAGATGGCATATAACCCAGAACCAAAAAGGAGGCCAAAAGTATAAGGATAATTGTAGAAGGATCGACCAGCAGAATAGTAATGTGGTTTCCATGTCCACATGTATTGCTGAAGGTTGTCGAGATCCATGCCGTCGCCATAGGTTTCTTTTTGGGCTTCGAGCATGATCTCATTGAGTTCTTGTGCGGAAAGTTCGGCTTTGTCTCGGCGTTTGAAGACTTCGGTTTCGAAAAGAAATCTGGAGTAAATATCGACGACGACTTGTGACTCGCCGTTCAATTTGGTTTCTAGAATGGCTAATTCTTCTTGAGGGGATTTGGCTTCATTGATGGCGGCATTGGTGACGATGGTCTCGCACATGATGGAGGCAGTTTCGGCTAAAGTCATGGGGTTGTCACGTTGAAGCATGGTGCGGTCTGTTTGGCAGTCGTTGTGAAAGCCATGACCCAATTCGTGGGCAAGGGTGAAGACCCAGTTGAGGTTGCCATCAAAATTGAGGAGGATGCGGGATTCGTTGACGCCGGGTACACCCATACAAAATGCGCCAGCTCGTTTGCCGTCGCGGGGGGCGACATCGATCCAATTATTATCGAAGGCTCTTTTTGCGTAGGCGGATAATTCGGGGGAAAACTTCTCGAAATTTTCGAGGACGTACTCTTGCGCTTCAGGGTAACTAAAAGAACGCTCGAGTTTTCCCATCGGGGCGAAAATATCCCACCAGGGCAATTTTTCTTTGCCTAATTTTTGAGCTTTAGCCTTGAAATATCTGCGGAACATGGGGAAGCTATCTTTCATGGCGGACATCATTGCTTCTAAGGTTTCTTTGTCAATGCGAGCTTGATCTAATGATCTTTCGAGGGGGTCTTTTCTTCCACGGCGTTTGTCTAGGACCAATACCTGGCCTTTGACACCATTCATGCAGGCAGCGAGTTGATTTTCAACCGATTTCCATGCTTCCCCTTCGGCTTCATAACCGCGTTTGCGCATGAGCTCATTTTCATGGTCACGGAAATTGAGAATTTGAGTGAGGGGGAGTTCGGGGGTTGTGCCATCTTCTTGCTCGACTTTCCATTTTAATTGGGAGGTGATGGTGCCGTGTAATTTTGCCCAGGCGGTGGCACCAGAGAGGGAAAGTTCTGAGGCTAATTCTTCTTCTTCGGAACTCATTAGGTATTTCGATTGGAGTACGGTTTCTTCTAAGAAAAAAGAATGTTCCTTGAGGGAGGGATCACTTTCGATAATTTCAGGTAGGATATCATTCATTTTTCCCAGCCAACCCGTAAATAAGACATCTTGCTGCTGCTGAATGCGGATGACCACTTGTTGAAGCTCAGACAATGCCTTGGAAGCTTCATTATCATAAGAGTCGGTGGTGATGAAGGAAGAAATATAGGCATTGATAGTGATCACGAATCGATTAAGAGTATTTGCCTTTTCAATGAAACCTGAGATGATGCTGGCTGCTAATTTTGGATCGGTGGGGGGTGGGATTGTGGGGTCAATTTTTGTTTCAAGAATATAATCGTCCATTTCTTCGACCATGGAGATCATTTCTTTGTTGGCATCGATAAGTTCGGGGGAGTCTAAACCTGGATACACATTGCTTAAATCCCAACGGGGCAAGTTATTTTCAGTCAATTTATTTTCCTTTTACTTTTTATTATGATTGAGTACTAAAGGGATTATAAAACATAAGTGGAAACGGTTAACCCGTTTCCTTGGAGAATGGAAAATCACCATTCGCCCTTATAATTTTGGAGGGAATCTATTTAATTCAATTATTTCGCCAATCACCCCATAGTTCGGACCAGATAGGCGGCTGACCGGGTCTAGGGCGGTGATATTTATTTTGTGATTGGGGAGAAGGACTTCATCGGCGATAGAGACATGGAGAATTTCCCCGATGACAATGCTTCCTGATCCGACACCGCCATCTCCGATTTTGACAATTTGAGAAAGTTTGCATTCGATACTGACGGGGCTTTCGGCTACACGAGGGGGATTGACAATTTTGGATGCCCCAGGGGTGACTCCTGCAATTTGAAATTCATTGACCGAAGATGGATATTCGGTAGCAGACTGGTTCATTGCTTCGAGAAGTTTTTTTGAGACGATATTTACTACGAATTCGTTATTCGTCTTAATATTATTGAGGGTATCTTTTTGATTTCCGTCGGTGCCGCGCAGATTGGAGGTAAATAATAAAGTGGGGGGTTTGGCACATACGGCGTTGAAGAAAGAAAAGGGTGCTAGATTTGGCTTCCCTTCTTCATTTATGGTGGAGACCCAGGCAATTGGGCGGGGGACGATCGATCCGGTGATTAATTTCCAAAAATCTTTTTGCGCTGTTTCAGAGGCAGTGAATTCCATCTAATTCCCGTCTCCTTCCAGCCATGAGGCTTGATAGTCTTTCTTTTCAATCTCTAGCGCTTGTTTGGTTAAATTCATTGGGTGAAAAGTGTCTACCATCACAGCCAGCTCGTTGGTGCTTTCTTTGCCGATGGAGGCTTCGGTAGCTCCGGGTTGGGGGCCATGGGGTAAGCCAAAGGGGTGGAGGGTGATGTCGGCCCAATCAATGCCCTTGCGGGACATGAAGTTGCCATCGCAATAATAGATCATTTCATCTGAGTTGACGTTGGAATGATTGTAGGGTGCGGGAATGCCTTCGGGGTGGTAATCGAATAATCTGGGTACAAAAGAACAGACCACGAAATTGCGAGCGGCAAATGTTTGGTGGATAGGGGGAGGCATGTGAAGGCGGCCCGTGATGGGTTCAAAATCGTGGATGCTAAAGATCCAGGGGTATAAAAATCCATCCCAACCGACGACGTCAAGGGGGTGGTAATCGAGGATGTGACGGGAGAGGTTGTCTCTTACTTTAACCCTGACTTCAAATTCACCACGTGAGGTGTTGGTTTCCAAATTTTCCGGAAGTCGAATATCTCGCTCGCAATAGGGGGCATGTTCGAGCATTTGACCGTAGTTATTGCGGTATCTTTTGGGTGCTTCGATTTGGCTAGGGGTTTCAATGACGAAAAACCTTGCAGGACCATCAAGGTCCATTTTCCAGGTGGTGCCAAAGGGGATGACGATATAGTCCCCAGAAACGAAATCTAAGGAACCGAATTGTGAATTTAGGGTGCCCTTACCTTCGTGGACAAAATAACATTCATAGGCTTGGGCATTGCGGTAATAATAGTCCATGCTTTGATCTGGGACAGATAGACTTAATACGACATCGTCATTGCCCATCATGGGTACTTTAGCAGAAACGGGGTCACCGCCGGTTGGCAACTCTCCGGTTTTTAATGCGCGGTGGCGAATAGCTCCGAATTCTGCGTATTCAGGTTTGGTGGATCCAAAGTCTTCAGTTTTAAGTACGCGGGGAGGGAGGAAATGATGATAGAGAATAGACTGAATACCTGAAAAACCGTCTAGGCCCATCACTTCTTCTCGATAAAGTGCACCATCTTCTTTTTTGAATTGGGTATGTCTTTTATGGGGAATATTTCCGAGCTTATGATAAAAGGGCATTTCATTCTCCTAGGAATTAGGATAATTTTTAGTTTATATGATTAAGTTATAGTGTTCCTGAGTACACCAAATCTTTCGATCTCTAACTCGATGATATCCCCTTTGGATAACCAGGGACCCTGACCTTTGGTGAGTTCTAACAAGCAACCGGTCCCCACAGTGCCTGAACCGATAATATCTCCAGGCATGAGGGTGACTTCTTCTGAGGCTCTTTCAATCATTTGTCCAAATGAATAATAGAGGGATTTCCAATTTCCGGAGGACACTTCTTCTCCATTGATGCGGGCTTTCATGGCAAGGTCGTAGACACCGGGTCGGCCATCGGAGCGGTCAATGATTTCATCTATGGTGAGAATATATGGACCGAAGGAAGATGCAAAATCTTTTCCTTTGGCGGGACCGAGACCTACGGCCATTTCTTGTTTTTGAATATCACGAGCAGACCAATCATTAAATATGGTGAAACCAAAAATATGATCCATGGCTTTTTCTGAGGGGATATCTCGACCAGATTTTCCAATTATTGCGGCAATCTCTAATTCAAAATCTAGTGCTTTGGTGTATTTGGGCATGGGGACTTCTTCCTCATGACCGAATACGGAATGGGGATTTGAGAAATAAAATACGGGCAATTGATACCATTGTTCTGGGACCTTGCGATTGCGATTTTTGTTGGCAGTGGCGACATGGTCTTCAAAGGCGTAAAAATCCCTTAAGGTATTTGGACGCAATAAGGGTGGATGAATGCGAACTTCTTTGAGTGCATATTTTGGACCGGTTTGATTTAGGATTTGCTCAGTTTTTGACCAGCTATTTTCCCCGGCTTGAAGAAAAGACAGCATATTATTTGCGAGACCTTTGACGGTTAGATCGACAATGGTATTTTCTGCGGATAATACGCCGAGATGGGGGGAAGTAAATTGGGGAATTGAAAAACTAAAATATTTCATCAGATATTAGAGATTTCCCCTGCGTTCCTGTTCGTACTCAAGGGATTCGAATAAGGCTTTAAAGTTGCCTTTTCCAAAACCACGACTGCCTTTGCGTTGGATAACTTCAATGAAAGAAGTAGGGCGGTCTTGAATGGGTTTGGTGAAGACTTGTAAGAGATATCCTTCGTCATCTTTATCGACAAGAATGCCAAGCTTTTTAATCAGTTCTAAATTTTCTTCAATTTCTCCCACGCGGTCAGGGAGGAGATCATAATATTCATTGGGGACTCGAAGAAACTCAATGCCATTTGCATGTAATTTTTCCATTGTTTCAAGAATATTTCCGGTGATCATGGCGATATGCTGTGAGCCGGGGCCACGGTAGTATTCTAAATATTCTTCGATTTGGCTGATCCTTTTACCTTCCGCAGGTTCATTGATCGGGAATTTTATTCTTCCGGAGCCATTTTCCATTACCTTAGACATGAGAGCAGAATATTCGGTACTGATGTCTTTATCATCAAAATGCATTAATTGGCGGAAGCCCATGACTTGGTGATACCAATTTACCCAATAATTCATTTTCCCTAATTGCACGTTGCCGACAATATGATCAATGGCTCGAATGCCGGCGTCTTGATGGGGGTAATCAATAGGTTGGTAGGTGGGTGCAAAAATACCTTTATATGCCTTTCTTTCTACAAAAATATGGATCACTTCTCCATAGGTTTGGATGGCGGCAGTTATATATGTCCCGTCGTCATCTTTTTCCTCTTTGGGCGTCCATTCGGAGCGAGCCCCGCGGGAGGTAGTGGCTTGGTAAGCTTGTTCTACATCGTCGACCTCGAAGGCAATGGCTTTGATGCCATCCCCATGGGCAAGATGATGACCGGATATTTCTGAGGAGGGGCTATAGGGTGCTGATAAGACGAGGCGCGCATTACCCGATTCAAGGAGATAGGAGGCAAATTGGCGATTGCCAGTCTCTAAACCAGAATAGGCAACGGGCTTAAAACCAAAACCTTTCCACCAATAAAACATGGCATGTTTGGCGTTCCCCACCCAAAAGTGCACATGGTCAACGTTTTTGAGTTTTAGGAAATTTGCTTCTTCGGTGATGGGGCGGTCGTCTGGAGATTTTATTGAATCCATTTAAAACTCCTGCTAAATAGCACAATTAATATCAAATATGTCAACATTATAATGCAGATTTTGTAGAGAGAATATTTCCAGTAATTAGTTTTTCTTAAGGAAAAAACAAAAATCCCTAGTTTTTGTGATGAAACTGAGGAAATCTAAGGAGCTAGGAGAAACAAATATTTTTAGCAATTTAGGGGAAAGGATCTGACCTTACTCTGGATTAAATTGAGCGTGCATTTCATATAAGAAGACCCCTGAGGAAACGGAAAGATTCAGGGAACTAGCAGAACCTGCCATAGGGAGTTTTAATAAATGGTCGCAGAAATTTATTTGATCGTCTGATAAACCTTCGCGTTCGCTGCCAAAAAGGAGGATGGCTGGGGACCGGTAAACCACTTGATTGAATAGTGTTTTCCCCTTGGCCGAAGTACCGTAAATTACATATTTGTTTTGAGAGGACCATGAAGTAAATTCTTCAATACTTGCGCTTATTACTGGCTTCCAGAAAAGAGCACCCATGCTCGCTCTCACTGCACTGGGGTGGAAAATATCGACACTATTATCTATTAGGATTAATCCATCTGCGCCGACGGCATCAATCGTTCTCAGGATTGTGCCGATATTGCCGGGATCCTGTGGGCTAATGAGGGCGACGAGCCAGGGATGCTGATCAGAGGAGAAATCTTCTAAGGAATAAATAAGTTGATTTGCAACGGCGAGCAAGCCTTGAGGGTTTTCTTTTTCTGAAAGGGATACTAGAATTTCGGGGGTGGTGGTGAAGAGAGAAATTCCCTTTTCTTCTATTTTGGCTAAAAGAGAATTGGCATAGTCACTTTTTAATAGCTCTGGGGCAGCCAATACATATTCAATATTGGCATTGGCGTCGAGGGCTTCGCCAATATGACGGATGCCTTCAACGATAAATAATTTCTTTGCCTTCCGCTGCTTTCTTTGACGGAGAGATCTTATTTCTTTTATTTTGGCATTTTGCCGACTTTGAATATCAACCATATTAAGATTATTTTACCAATAGAGAGGATTAAAGAGTAAATTTGCCCCTTTTTCATTTTTGTTTGTTTGATAGCTTTTGAAAGGCTTTTATCGCTATAGTTTAATGGAAATAGAAGAAATAAATTTAAGGACTCTGATTTTGACGAACTCTCGTAAACCAGGATTTTATAATCTAAGCATCCCCGAACGCATGGATTTGCTAGGTGAAGAAGAGTATATTTCAGCGGAAGATTTGAAAGCAATCTCTGGCGAAAATGCTTTGAGCCTCGATCAGGCAAACCATATGATCGAAAATGTAGTGGGCACTTATCAACTACCAATGGGGATCGCGCTGAATTTTGTGGTGAATGGACGGGATGTATTGATTCCGATGGTGGTAGAAGAACCATCGATTATTGCAGGGGCATCTTTTATGGCGAAGTTGGCTAGAGGAGGTGGGGGATTTATTGCAACCACAGATGCGCCTGAAATGATCGGGCAGATGCAATTATTGGATATCAATAACCCAGAACTCGTAAAAAGTGCGATTATAGCTAAAAAAGAAGAGCTGCTGGCAGCTGCCGAGGACATTGACCCGATCTTAAAAAAATTAGGTGGGGGACCTCGCGATTTGGAAGTGAGAATATTCAATACCTCTCCAATCGGTTCTTTTTTGGTGATTCATCTCATTTATGATGTGCGGGATGCGATGGGGGCAAATGCGATCAATACGGCATGCGAAAAACTCTCCCCAATGATCGAGGAAATAACTGGAGGGCGAGTTCATTTGCGAATCTTGAGTAATTTGGCGGACCGCAGATTGGCTCGAGCGGCATGCAAAATCCCGGTGAAGAGTTTGGCTTTTGGAGAATTTTCTGGAAACCAAGTTCGAGACGGTATCATTGAGGCGTGGGCATTTGCATCGGTGGACCCTTATCGGGCAGCGACACATAATAAGGGGATTATGAATGGAATCGATGCAGTGGTGGTTGCCACCGGAAATGATTGGCGAGCAGTGGAAGCTGGGGCGCATGCATTTGCAGTGAAAGATGGAAAATACACTTCATTGAGTACTTGGGGGAAGGATGAAGAAGGAAATTTGATCGGGGCGATCGAGCTACCGATGGCGGTGGGCATTGTGGGGGGAGCGACCAAAGTACATCCGGCGGCAAGAGCTGCATTAAAAATATTGAATATTCAGACCGCAAGTGAGTTAGCTGAAATTATTGTATCTGTGGGATTGGCTCAGAATTTAGCAGCGCTACGCGCATTGGCAACTGAAGGTATTCAACGAGGACATATGGGGCTGCATGCCCGCCAAGTGGCGATTGCCGCGGGGGCGGAAGCAGAGATGATCGAAAAATTGGCAAAACAATTGGTTAAAGATAAACAAGTCCGCATCGATCATGCGGAAGAGATCTTAGCCAAATGGAGTGAAAATGACGGAAAATAGCAAACTGTTGCAACCCGAAAACCCGGTTGGCATTATTGGGTATGGCGCTTATGTACCGAAGTATCGTCTGCCTGCCACGGAGGTATCTAAAGTGTGGACGGATGGCGTAGGGGGATTACCGGTTGTGGAAAAATCCGTCCCTGGAATTGATGAAGACGTGGTGACGATGTCAATCGAAGCGGCTAGAAATGCGATGAACCGAGCAAGGATCGATGTCTCTGAGGTACGAGCTGTTTGGGTTGGGTCTGAATCTCATCCTTATGCAGTGAAACCAACCTCTACGATCGTGGCAGAAGCGATTGGTGCAGTGCCCAATACACAAGCTGCCGATTGGGAATTTGCCTGTAAAGCGGGGACAGAGGCGATGGTTGCGGCGATGGGGTTAGTGGGCTCAAAGATGGCAAAATATGCAATTGCGATCGGGATGGATACCGCCCAAGGTCGCCCCGGAGACCCGCTAGAATATACCGCGGCGGCTGGGGGAGCGGCATTCGTGATTGGTCCAGCCGATGAGGCATTAGCAGAAATTGAATGTACCTATTCTTTTGTGACGGATACCCCTGACTTTTGGCGAAGAGCTTATCAAAAATACCCCGAACATGGACATCGTTTTACTGGGGAACCGGCTTATTTTAAACATGTGACCGAAGCTGCTAAGTATATGTTGGAAACCTCTGAGACGAAGGCTGAAGATTATGCCTATGTAGTTTTTCATCAACCGAATGCGAAGTTTCCACAAACTGTAGGGAAACAACTAGGCTTTACCCCTGAACAAATTAAAACAGGTCTTCTCGTTTCTGAGATTGGAAACACATATTCTGGTGCGGCGATCATTGGGTTAACTGCGATTTTGGATGAGGCAAAACCTGGGGATCGGATATTGATGGTTTCTTATGGATCGGGGGCTGGATCGGATGCGATGATCTTGAAGGTCACAGATCAGATTGATGATCGAAGAAAAAATGCACCTTCGACAAGAAGTTATATTAGCCGTCGAAAAGAAATCGATTATGCCACTTATGCAAGAATGCGTGGCAAGCTCACCATGAAATAAATTGGTTGGGAGAAAGTAATGAATGAAGTTGTAATCGCAGGTATTGGACAAACATCTGTTGGGGAACAATGGGATATATCTTTACGTGAGTTGGCCTATTATGCATTGGAAGCCGCCCGATTGGATGCGGGTGGTCTCACCCCACAAGCTTTATACGTTTCGAATATGCTTGCTCCGGCTCTTTCTCATCAATCCCATTTGGCTACGTTGGTAGCTGATTTTGCGGGATTGCAGGGGATTGAAGCCTCCACGATTGAAGCGGCTGGGGCATCTGGTGGGATGGCGTTAAGAATGGGGTATATAGCAGTTGCATCGGGGACGGTGGACGTGGCGATGGTTTTAGGGGTGGAAAAAATGACCGACCAGACTGTTTCTAATGTGACCGCGGCAGCTGCAACCACAATGGATGCGGATTATGAGGCAGAACATGGATTGACCCTAACCTCACAAGCCGCATTATTGATGAAACGATATTTACATGAATTCGATGTGCCTGAATTTGCCTTTTCAGGATTTCCGATAATTGCGCATGCGAATGGCGCGACGAATAAGAATGCGATGTTTCAGCGGGCGATTAAGTTGGCAAGTTACCAAAGGGCAGGCATGGTGAGTGACCCAATGAATATGTTTGATGTGGCACCTAATGCGGATGGTTCTGCGGCGGTAATTTTGACCCGCCCAGAATTATTGCCGAAAAAATTCGTCCATCCTTTGATTCAGATCAATGGTTCTTCTGCAGTAACAGATACACTCGCCCTGCATGACCGACCCGATCCAATAGTATTTAATGCGGCTCGTTTATCGGTAGAGCGAGCTTGTTCACAGGCAGGAATAATCCCAAGTGATGTGGACCTTTTTGAGTTATATGATGCCTTCTCGATCTACGGGGCACTTGCCCTAGAGGCGGCTGGACTATCTGAAAAAGGAAAAGGCTGGGAGTGGGCTTCAAATGGGGATTTGAGCTTGGAAGGAAAATTACCGATATCAACCTTCGGTGGACTTAAAGCGAGAGGGAATCCGGGGGGAGCTACGGGTGTATATCAGGCAGTGGAAGCGACCCTTCAATTGCGAAATCAAGCTGGAGAAAACCAGGTGAAAGATGCAAAAACGGCGATGATCCAGGCTTTTGGTGGTCCATCGTCTACTTCAGTCACTCATATTCTATCGAAATTAGGCTAAAAAAAAGCCTGATAGTTTTTGATAGATTGGATTAGCTACACTTACAGCAGATATAAAGGAGTTTTTTATGGATATTCCACGTCATTGGCGATTGAAAAAACAACGGTATGCATTGGTTGGAGAAGTTTGCGATCATTGCGATTCAAAAGTTTTCCCTCCACGTGATATTTGCCCAGATTGTGGCGAAGAAGCAAAAACACTCTATTCCTTTAGTGGGAAGGGAGAGGTTTACTCCTACACAAAGGTATTTGAGGCTCCTGCAGGATTTGATGAGAACGCTCCTTATACAGTGGCGATGGTGAAGCTCGAAGAAGGACCTTTGGTGACCGCTCAGCTCACGGATCTTGATGAAAGTAATCTAGAGATCGGAATGCCAGTGGAAATGGTGACTCGAAAGCTTCGGTCAGCAACGGATGAGCGGGGTATGCTGGTGTATGGATATAAGTTTAGACCTGTAATGGCTTAAATTTTTAGGTAAAATATTAAACCTCCTGGTGCTAGCCAGGAGGTTTTTTTCTTAATTGATACAAAAAATAATACTTGAGATAATTCTCTGAAGTATAATAATGGGCTTTACCCAGTTAAGTGGAGAGCATAAATGTCTGAATTTTGCTTAGCAAACTGTGCAGGACTGAGGTAGCCCAGCGAGGAATGCAAGCGCTTACGATTGTACCAAACTTCAATATATTCAAAGAGTGTTCGTCTAGC
>JABJGH010000039.1 GCA_018662365.1 Chloroflexota bacterium
GCATCTAGCTTAAAGGTCTTGCTAAATTTTCGATATTTTTTTCTTTTGCTCATGTCTGTCTCCATTTTATTAGTTTACTGGATTTTCAGACATTTTTCGTCTCCACTTTTTCGGGGGAATCCCATATAGTGGGTATGAATCTACGATATTAAGTTGATTTTCCATTAAGAAATATGTTTTATTTTGTACAATTTGGAGAAAAAAATGTCTACATTTTTACTAAATCCCAATTTTGCATACGTGACTCTGGTAGTTGGGTTTTTATTGATCATCTTTGCAATATTGCAGCCTGGCACCGGTGTTTTAGAGGGATCTGCAATTATTGTATTATTGCTTTCCGGATGGCAAATAAACAATTTATCGATTAATATTTGGGCTCTAACTATTCTTATCTTTTCGATAATAGCTTTCCTGTTCGCTATAAAACAAAAGAGGAAACCTTATTTCCTCGTAGCATCGATTTTAGCTTTTATTATCGGGTCGATTTTCATGTTTCGAGAGGGAACAAGTGCTTTCTCAGCAGCAGTAAACCCAATCCTAGCCACATTTATTTCCATTGTGGGGGGTGGGTTTTTATGGATTATGACAGTAAAATTATTGGCGGCAAGAGACCGCCAGCCTACTCATGACTTAGAGAGGTTGATTGGGAAATTGGGCGAAGCAAGAACAAAGATTCACCAATCGGGGACAATTTATGCCTCAGGTGAATCTTGGACCGCACAGAGTGATAAACCAATTAAACTTGGGTCAAAAGTGAAGGTATTGGCACGTGAAGGTTTTGTTTTGAAAGTGGAGGAAATTATCGAGAAAACCTAATCGTTTGATTTGGAGGGGTCAAAATTACTTGTTAATTAATCATGTTTGAACTAAGGAGAATAGAATGGCAGAAGGAACGTTTCTTCTATGTGTTATAGGTGGAGTTTTTGCGGCATTGGTAGTTTTCATTGCAACTGCTGTTCGCATTGTCCCCGAATATCAAAGACTCGTAGTTTTTAGATTAGGACGCTGTATTGGAGATAAGGGACCGGGTTTTGTATTGATTATCCCTCTTGTCGATTCTGCTCGGAAAGTAGACCTTCGTGAGCAGGTCAGAGAGATTCCCCATCAAACATCGATCACCAAAGACAATGCAGCTATATCCGTGGATTTCCTTTGGTATTATAAAATTTTAGATCCTACAGCTTCGGTTTTGAATATTGACCGATTTGAGCGAGCGGCTGAGGGTATGGCAACCACCACACTGCGAGCCGTGATTGGTGGCATCACATTAGATGAGGTTTTATCCGAACGTGAGAAGATCAATGACCTCTTACGTACTCGCTTGGACGAAGCTACCCATCGATGGGGGGTCAAGGTAACCAACGTTGAAATTCGGGAGATCATTCCTCCGAAGGAAATCTCGGACGCAATGAATCGCCAAATGTCTGCAGAGCGAGATCGAAGAGCGCAAGTAACAGCCTCCACCGGACAAAAAGAAGCGGCGATCAATATTGCCGACGGAAATAAACAGGCTGCAATTTTGGAAGCCGAAGGTCAACGACAATCTGCCATCCTGCGTGCAGAAGGTTATGCAGAAGCCCTAAATCAAATTTTTGCTGCCGCAGAAAAAATTGACCAGAAGACGATCACATTACAATATTTTGAAGCCCTCAAAGAAATCGGAAATAGCCCTTCTACAAAATATGTCATTCCAATGGAATTCACTAGTCTGATCAGTAATTTTATTGGTGGACAATCAGATAAAAAGTAGGATTCTAAATTGAATTCTAAAATTGTTAAAATACCAGGGAGCCGGGTAGAGATTTCGCCGGCTTCCTGGCGTGATCTTAATGCCGCGAGGCAACTGGAAAAGATCTGTTTCCCCCAAGATGGTTGGCCCATTTTAGACATGATCGGTGTATTAACCTTCCCCCAAACTGTTCGCTATAAAGCAACTCTAGACGATAATATGGTCGGTTTTGTTGCAGGAGAAATTCGAAGAATTCAATCCACTGCATGGATTGCCACAATTAGTGTGCATCCTGACCTACGAGGAGAAGGCTTGGGTTCGAAATTACTAAAATTATGTGAAAATGAAATGGGGATGCCTAAAATAAAATTGTCTGTGCGGGTTTCCAATCAAAAAGCTATTGAAATGTATCGCCGAAATGGATATGTCGATGTGGGTAGGTGGGAGAACTATTACAAAGGCAAAGAAGATGCCTTAGTAATGGAAAAATTAATGTAAATTGAAAATGTCTCTTCACTAATAATTTAAACCAGGAAGTAGAATGACAAACACAATATCTCAAGCTGCAATTTCTAAAACCATATTAGCCCTATTAGACGAGACCTTTGAAACGCATTATGGCATTTATTTAGATAAAGGCACATCCCTTTTAGAGACTTTAGCGAAAATAGATTATGTCAAGGCATCTGCACCTGCTGGTGGGGGGTGTGCCACCCTAGCGGCTCATGTTGAGCACATCGTTTTCTATTTAGATGTCCTTGAGAAATATGCGATGGGGGAATCTGTCGGAAAACAAGATTGGGGAAAGATCTGGGCAAGAATAAATACTGTTTCTGAAAGTGAATGGGAGAGTAGCAGAACCAAGTTAAGAACAACATATATTCGAGTTCGAAATATGATCGCGGAAATTGAAGATTGGGGAACGGGGAAATCTTTAGAGGGGGCATTGGCAATTATTGTCCATACCGCCTACCATTTGGGGGAGATCCGCCAGGCTCTTTGCTGGTTGTAGTTTTAAATTATTTGACCTAACAGACTTCCCATTTAATTCCCTAAAAATTTTAATTGACCTGAATTAGTATAAATTATATAATATTTATCTAATTAATTCGATTATTTATAGGAGAATTATCATGGATTTTTCAAATATTAGCTGGGTTGCTGTAGTCGCTTCGATCGTAGCAAATATGATTCTGGGATGGCTTTGGTATGGCCCTCTATTTGGAAAGCAATGGGCAGCCGAAATTGGAAAAAACATGGAAGATATGGAGATGAAACCTGCCCTTTATCTCATTCCGATCATCGGTTCTTTCGTTGCCACATTTGTATTATGGAATGTCATGGGGGCAACAGGGCTCTCTGGCGTCGTAGCAGCATTTTGGATGTGGCTTGGTTTCTCTGCCATAACCGCGCTGACCAATACTTCATTTCGAGGTACTAGCACAACCCTTTGGGCAATTGAGCAAGGTGCACATCTCGTTGGATTATTAGTTGCTGGAATTTTATTGACCGTTTTATAAAAATCAGGGAAATATAGTTTTAAAACAATAAACAAATAATGATGTCCAATTTTCAGCAGTTAGGGCATTCTTTATTTTATATTTAATTGTTCTTCAATGATGTCTAAAAAGTATTCTTTACTAAATTCTTTTCCTGGTATTAATTTTTGATGCATGTCTTGATCCACCCATTCACAAAACACTGAGGAGGTTTCCCCATTTTCCTTAATCTCATGCTCCAGAGTAAAAAAATGATGTTCTTGTTCGTTTTCACTATTTTTGGGATTGGATGTCAGCGCAATAAAATACGCCTCAATGGGATATTCTGGTTTGGGTAAGGTGATGAGGTAAATTGAAGTATCCATGTGACTGGAAATATCCACATTGATATCTTTTTCTTTACTATCGTCCTGTCCAATATTTGCCAATTTTTCCATCTGCCCCCAGATATACCTCGGAAAAACATAACTATGTTCGTTTAGAGCCGTTAAAAATTTTTGCGGGTCATTAAAAAAGACTTCTGGCAATGCCTGGTGGGAAAAAGAATAAAATTCCTGACGAGGTTTTTCATCCATAACTCACCTCACAATTGCATCTGTCATTTTTGCCACTTTTGCGATCATTTCCACGTCATGCACTCTCACGATATCCGCTCCTCGCATTATAGCAACTGCAACGGTGGCTGCCGTACCTTCTGCCCGTTGGTCTGGGGGGAGATCCAATGTGTAGCCAATAAATGATTTTCGAGATGGGCCAACCAATAGAGGGAATCCCAAATCTCTGATCTCATCACTTCGATTTAATAACTCTAAATTTTGTTCAACCGTTTTCCCGAATCCGATTCCTGAGTCCAAAATGATATTTCTTTCATCGACTCCAGCCTTACGAGCAATTTCTACGCTTACCATTAGTTCGTTTTTAATGTCTTCGATTAAATTTTCATATTCAACACCGATATAACGGCCACCCAATGAGGCTTGAATTTCAGCAGTTTTCGGATTACTTCTGTTATGCATCAAAATAACCGGAACATCTCTTTCAGCAGCTAAAGGTCCCAATTTGGGATCAACCTGAAATCCCCAAACATCATTGATGATATCTGCCCCTGCGTCCAAGGCTTTTTCAGCAACACTTGCCTTATAGGTGTCAATAGAAATTGGAACATCAAATTCTGAAGATATTGCCTTTATAATCGGGATGACCCTGTTGATTTCCTCTTCCGCGCCAACCGCCTTTGACCCCGGTCGAGTACTTTCCCCTCCGATATCTAAAATATCAGCACCGGTTTCAATAAATATTTTGGCTTGCTTTAAGGCGGCACTTATAGAGTCATTCCCGTTATTTAATCCATCACCACTAAAGCTATCGGGTGTGATGTTGAGAATCCCCATGATATAGGTGCGCTTCCCCCATTCAAAAAGATGCTCATTGATCGTAAGAGAATTAATTTCTTCCTTATATATATGTACCCCAGCACTATCTATTTTATCCGCCAAGGTCGTTATGCTTTCCTTAAGAATGGGGTGAATATAATTGCCCGCAATATCCTTCATTGGGACCAACATGAATGCCCGTTGGTGAACTCTAGGATGGGGTATGGATAATTGATCATTCTCTAGGATCAAATCATTATAGAAAAGAATATCAATATCAATGATGCGAGGTCCGTTTTGAAAGTTTGGAATTCTTCCTAGTTCTTCTTCTATATTTTTTACTAATTTCAGTAAATCATTTGGGGGAAGGTCGGTCTCACATTCAATAACTTGATTTAAAAACTCGGCTTGATCTTCATAGCCCCATGGAGTAGTTTCATAAATGGGAGAAATTTTTACAACTTCAATGTTTGGGCTGAGAGCGACAATCACATTCTTCAAGTTATTCGCTCGGTCGCCAATATTGCTCCCAAGCCCTAAGTAAACAGTGTTTTTCATGGTCACAGTCTACCTAAATTTAAGGAAGATGTCTACCATAAAAATATAAAGTAATAATTGATTTAAATATCCTTTAGCCAAAAAGAAGCCTGGTAAAAACTATTAAATATTTTGAATCAGCACGCCCACAAATATGGAAAAAATAAAAAATATTGTGACCCATAATCCCAATTTTCGGGGTTTTGATTCACTGAAATTTAAGCCGATTACATATCCTACAATCCCCAATTCCGCAGATTGACCTAAAAACCAGCCCAACATCAAAATTGGTTCAGCTGTTGAAATGGAAAGTAACCCTAGGGATACTGAACCCCAGATCAATCCACCCAACTTTAAGCCAAATAAAAATCCCTCTTTTCTAGTAAATAAATTTAATCGAATGATTAACCAGACGAGTAAAATAGCTAATACAAAAAATGAAATATAACCTAGGGGAATCAATAAAAATGCCTTTTCGGGACTGAGCAAAAAAGGGCTGGGTTTAGCATATAGTGGGGCAAGGATACTTGCATGAATTAGAAAATCAACGCTGATCATGACCAACCAAGCGTAAATAGTTGTTTGGACCACTTGTTTAACATTGTGGTTTTTCATATTTTTTCCAATGATTATTTATCCCGTATATCATTTAAACGAAATTATGAACAAAAATATTTGGTTATCAATTGAAAAATCTTATGTGTTTGAAAATTGGGATTGGATAAAGTTTACAAATAATTTTCCTCTTTCAACTTGCTCACAATTGCCATTGAGGCCTTACTTCGATCCATAGTGTAAAGATGAATCCCCCTTGCTCCTCCTTCAATCAACCCTCTTGATTGTTTTGTTGCAAAATCAATCCCAAATTTCGAAAGAGTAGCTTTGTCACCCTCCGGAATCTTTGCTAATCCATCCTCAATCTCCCCAGTAATGGTTGCCCCACAAAGTTTGGCCAAGGATTCCATCATTTTTATTGAATATATTGGCATCACACCCGGTAGGGTTAGGAGATCAATCCCTAAATTCTCACTCTCGGATACAAAATCAAAATAGAATTGATTATCATAACAATAATTCGTAACGATATAATCCGCACCCAGATCAACCTTCATTTTTAAATATTCCATATCTTTTTTCAATGATTGGGCTTCAATATGACCTTCTGGATAGGCGGCCACACCTATGCAAAAATCATATTTTGGACGGATGTACGCCAATAGATCTGTGGCATAGGGAAAACTATCGGGATCAGGAATAAAATCCTCCTGTAGGTGGGGGACATCCCCCCGAACAATTAATATATTATCCACCCCTAGCTCCCTGTAACTGTCCAACACCTTATCGATCTTCTTTGGTCCCAGCCCATACCCTGCAAAATAACCAACCACCTCCAGATCTTTTTCTTGGATCAATTTTTTTAATAATTGGAATGAACCCTCCCGTGTAGAACCACCGGCGCCAAATGTAACAGACACAAAATCAGGCTTCATTGCTGCCAATTTTTCGATAACTTTTTGCAGCTTGATTTCCGCCTTTTCACTTTTTGCAGGAAAAAGTTCAAAAGAAAAGATGGGTTTCTTTTTATTTTCCAAGATCTTTGTGATTTTCATGAATTTCCTTGTTTTTCCTAATAGTTAGTGCAATATTGCATTATTGAATTAAGTATATTCTTTCTTATTCCGAATGACAATAGGTAGCTCTGAGTAAAGAGTTGCGGATAATTTTTAATTATGTATGAATTTTAAAATGATATTTATTGTATTAATGATGAGATTTTCCTTTGAGGAATGACGGCTAAATGGTATAATTTTTTCCGGTCGCTTTTTGAGGCCAAACAGATAAAATTGGAGAGGTCGCATAGTTTGGCCGAGTGCGCACGCTTGGAAAGCGTGTATACCGCAAGGTATCGAGGGTTCGAATCCCTCTCTCTCCGCTGAAAAAAGCCAGACGTTTATCGTCGGGCTTTTTTTTTATTTCAAATATTCAAAATGAATTTCTCCTTTATAATGAGTTCTTTTTTACGGTTATTGATTAATCAATAATTATTTGGAGATTGAATGGATCTAGGTTCTCGATGGGTAAAAATTCTCAATGATATATGGGGGAACAAAACCCGCTCAATTTTAGTCATCCTATCAATCGCCGTGGGTGTGGGCGTAGTAGGAATGATCAATAATGGGCGAATGATGATTGAAAGGGATCTATATTCACAATTCGCCGCAGGAAATCCAGCCTCAGTTCAAATTTATACATCTCCTTTTCAAAAAGATCTCACCAACGCCATTGAAGATCACCCCAATGTTGAGGCTGTAGAAGGGAGGAGAATGGCTGGTGTTCAAATCTTGTTCCCAGATGAAAAAGTTGACCTCACCTTTGTAGTTTCTGAAGATCAAGAGAAGAATAAAGTAAATATTCCTGCACCCATTGAAGGAAAATCTACTCCGGGTCTGCGAGAAATTGCTGTTGAGCTTCAAGCCGCAGACGCCTTGGAGATAAATATCGGCGACGAATTACAAATTGAAAAATCAGATGGGAAAATTATTTCATTAACAGTTGTTGGGATTATTAATGACATTTATGAAATTCCCTACGCCATTAGGGGCGAGGTATTTGGAATTGTAGACATGCGCACACTCCAATGGATGGGATATCAAGCCTATTTCAATAGACTGGATGTGGTCATTCAAGATCATAATAATGACCGAGATTATGTGTTGGATATCGCCGCTGATATTCGAGATCGAATCATTCAGCCTAGTGGTGTTGTCGTTGGAAGTATTCAAATCCCTGGCCTTCAAGCCGACCCTGGAGAACATTGGGCTCAAAATCAGATCAGTGGTTTTATATTGATCCTGCAATTAATGAGTGTTATGGCGATATTTTTAAGCGCTGGATTGGTTGTCAACACCATCACCGCCATTCTTACGAACCAAGTGAAACAGATCGGCATCATGCGGTCAATTGGAGCAGTACCCCGTCAAGTGGGGGGGATGTATATATTTAATATATTTATATTTAGTTTGGCTGGCTTATTGCTATCCATACCAATAAGTTGGTTTGGTTCTTTGTATTTGACAAGATTTGCCGCTGGTTTTTTGAATTTTAAAATAACCTCTGCCGGAATATTTCCTAGCATGTTAATTTTACAAACTGTTTTAGCCATGATCATTCCGATCGGAGTGGCGTTATGGCCGATATTAGCAGGAATACGAATTTCGGTTTTTAATGCAATTTACCAAAATGGCTTGGTGCAAGAAGGTCAAAAACCTTGGCTTGAAAAATTATTATTGCGGTTGAGTTTTCTCAAACCACCCGTGGTATTGTCCGTCATCAATACATTTCGAAATATTCCCCGACTGGCATTTACCCTGATTACCCTTACTCTAGCAGGCGCCACATTTGTCGCCACCTTTAGCACCCGATCTTCTCTTAATGCACAAGTAGTGGAATTAGGGCGATATTTAAACTATGATGCAGCAATTTCCGTTTCTTCCCATGTAAGTAAGTTTACAGCAGTGCGCGAAGCATCTCGCATTCCGGGTGTCGTAGCCGCAGAAGGGTGGGCCTCAGTGATCGGATTGATCCAGACCTCTCGAGGGGAGGAAGGGGCAGAAGTAGAAATTACGGGATTACCCTTTGATACGATTATGATGGATCCCAAACTTGAGGAAGGAAGGTGGCTCAACGATGGGGATAATTGGCAGGTGGTTGTCAACCGAGATTTGATCCAGGAGACAAACTTATCCCTCGGCGATGAACTCGTCGTAAAATTATTGAACGTCGATAGAAAATTTAAAATCGTAGGGATAACAACAAAAACAATTCGTGCGCCAATCGTATATATTAATTACGCCATGTTTTCAAAGATTACCGGGAACAACGACCAGGTTAATCAAGTTCGTGTCAGAACGGACTTAGAAAAGATAGCGGATGTAGAAACCCAAACTGCTACGGCTCTTCTTCTTGAAGATCGATTTCACAAAGCTGGTTTGAGCAATGGCTTAGGTCAAAGCCAATTTCAAATCTTTGGTTTCTTTTCCGAACCGTTCGATATCATCTTGGTAGTGCTCGTCATCATGGCCAGTCTTTTGGCAGTTGTGGGTAGTCTAAGTTTAGCTGGCACAATGGGAATAAATGTAATGGAAAGGACGAGGGAGATAGGGGTTCTGAGATCGGTTGGGGCTTCCAATCTATCCATTCGTCAAGTGGTTGTGGTCGAGGGAGTCGTCATCGCGGTGATTAGCTGGTTATTTGTGGTCGTCATTTCTGGCCCTGCAAGTGCGGCCATGGCTGGCGCAGTGATCTTTGCAGTATTTAAAACTGCTCTCACTTTCCAATTCTCATATATTGGATTGTTCCTCTGGTTATTGATCGTAGTCGTCATTGGCATTATTTCAAGCCTAGCTCCAGCTGGAAAAGCAGTAAGGCTAACAGTACGAGAAGTGTTAGATTATGAATAAAAAGAAGGATTTCATGGTTTGGAGAAAGAAGAAAAATATTTCTGAAAATATTGAGCCCACGCAAAATGGGAAAAATTCGCTGATCGTATTAAAAGACCTCGATAAGGTCTATCATACCGATGCAGGGGATTTTCCTGCCTTACTAAATGTTGATCTGGAAATTGGAAGTGGCGAATTTGTTTCCGTTATCGGAAAATCAGGAAGTGGAAAGACAACCCTAATCAATATGCTCACAGGTATAGATCAACCTAGTAGTGGGGAGATTTTCGTAGGGGGAGTAGCGATCCACAACCTCAATGAAGGGGAAATGGCGGCATGGCGGGGCAGAAATATGGGAGTGGTTTTTCAATTTTTCCAATTATTGCCAACGCTTTCAGTATTCCAAAATGTGATGATCCCAATGGATTTTTGCAATATGTTTACCCCAGCAGAAAGACGAGAACGGGCGATGCACTTATTGGAATTGGTAGATATTGCAGAACATGCCCATAAATTGCCCAGCCGTTTATCAGGTGGACAGCAGCAGCGAGCGGCAATTGCGAGAGCCCTCGCAAATGACCCACCAATAATATGTACCGATGAACCCACTGGAAATCTTGATTCAAAAACAGCGGGTCAGATTTTTGACCTTTTTCAACAATTAGTCAAAGATGGGAAAACGATCCTAATGGTCACTCACGACGATGATCTTGCAAAACAAGCCTCAAGAACGGTGATCATTGCTGACGGGGAAATCGTCAACGAGTATTTTGCAAATGCTTTTCCCACCCTAAGCCATGAATTAATGCTCAAGGCAACAAAAAAATTATTGCCAATGAGCTATGCTGCGGGGGAACCAATAATATTGCAGGGTAGCGAGGCTGATCGATTCTATATTGTCTCAAAGGGGGAGGTAGAAGTGTATCTAAATCGTCCTGATGCCCAAGAGGTCCTTGTAGATACGCTTGGTCCTGGGCAATATTTTGGTGAAATTGCCTTACTTAACGGGGGAGCGAGAAGTGCGATGGTTCGTGCTTCAATAAATTCCCCCATAGAAGTACTCACATTTGATAAAAAAGATTTTACCGAATTATTGGGAGATTCCTCAGAAATGATGGAGGAAATTAAACGATCGGTAAACATTCGTGGACAAAAATTAGCTAAAGCAGCTAAAAAATAAGGATAACAAAAAAGGTCAAGCATTTGCTTGACCTTTTTATTTTTAGGATTAATTGTTTTTCAGAACTAAATTCCCAGCGCCCAGATCGATATTAAAGGTTAAGCCTGGACCTTCGCCATATTGGAAATAATTCTCACCTTCCATGATCCACACACCACTGGCATTCACATTCTTTAAGGTCCCTTCGATATTTATGTAGGCTGGGATGCCTTCAGGAACAATGATTTGAATATTACTTAACCCTGCCTTAATATCAACAGTTGCATCCCTTTGTAAAAAACCAGAAAAGTCTAATAAATAATTTCCGCCGCCACCTTCAAAGTCGAACAAGCTAAAATTAGCATTGGCTAAACCAGTTAGTTCGGCAGTAGTAATCCCACTCGTTAGATGAAAATAACTCATGGGAATAAGGTTTGGAGAAGCAAAATTCAAGTTTAGTCTGGAAGCTCCCCCAAAGATCCTTAATTCTTCTATCGCAAGGTTTCCGAGTTCAAATTCGCCAGTAAAAGCACCTGCTCTCACTTCCAATGTGAATGGATATTGATTGAAGCTCAGGTTCCATTCATTGTCAATTTCTGTGAAATTGGGTAACCCTGTCAATTCATATTTGAACGTCCCAGTTTTTAATTCGATATCCGATCCTACAGTAATAATTTGGGGAGCTAACTCAGCCACATTATAATTTGCAGTTCCAGCAAGTAATTCTGCCTGTTCTCCCGGATTTATGATCAATTTCCCAGTGCCAAAACTCAATTTGAGGTCCGCTGTGTTTCCAGAGGAGGGCGCAGGTATTTGAATGATATCGACCACCGGAGGACCAGTGGTTATTGCATCTTCGGGTAAGGTAAGGGTAATACCGCAAGCCAATGAGCCAATCGCTAAAATCAGCATTGCAACAATAATTTTATTCTTTGGTTTCATGAATCTTAATCTCCTAAGTATTTCTTATGCTCTCTTCACTATTCTAATACGGAAAGCATTTCAGAAAGTTTTATTTGAAAGGGGATTTTGGCTATAAAGATCCATTTTCAGAGGGGCAATATAAATTAGACAATCGATTTAATGTGACTCCAGGGAAAAACTAACATGAAACCGCATATAAAATAGAAATATACAGTAAAAATACAAAATATCATGCAAAAACGAGAAATATACATAACAGTGATTTATCTAGTTCATTTTTATTGGAAATTACAATTTTTACATCAATTCTCTTGGCCGATATTGTAAAGCTTCCCCCAAATGGGTCGGAGAGATTAAATCTTTATCATCAAGATCTGCTATGGTTCTAGATAGCTTCAAAACACGGTGATAGGCTCTTGCCGATAGTTGCATTTGCGTCATTGCGCTGCTGAGCAAAGATTTTCCTGTCTCATCCACCTGACAAAATTCCTGCACCTCTGCAGGTCCCATATCTGCATTACTAGCAATTTGTTCGTGTGCTTCAAATCGCTTCGTTTGTAATAGGCGGGCATTGGAAACTCTTTCGCGAATAATTTCGCTCGATTCTCCCTGGGCATCATCGCTTAATTTTTCATATTCAACTCGGGGGACCTGCATATGGATATCGATACGATCTAGTAGCGGTCCTGAGATCCTTTTTTGATATCGAATAATTGAGCCATGCGCACAAGTGCAATCCTTACTTGGATCCCCATGGAACCCACAAGGACAGGGGTTCATTGCGCCCACCAATTGGAAATTAGCTGGAAAAGTTAAGGAGCCTTGGGCTCGACTAATAGTAACGGTCTTGTCCTCAATCGGTTGCCGCAATACCTCTAAACCATTCAATCCAAACTCTGGCATTTCATCTAAGAATAATACTCCCCGATGTGCCAAACTGATCTCCCCCGGTTGAGGCCAATTTCCGCCGCCAACCAACCCAGCATTCGAAATTGTGTGGTGGGGGGCTCTAAATGGCCGAGATTGAATAAGCGGAACTTCTCCTGGCAATTGATCAGCAATAGAATAAATCCTAGTCACGTCTAATGCTTCATCAATGGACATAGGAGGCATAATTCCCGGTAAAGACCTAGCTAGAAGCGTTTTTCCAGCTCCTGGAGGACCCACCATCAAGCAGTTTGGGACAAAAAACCCTATACAAGGGGATTGAATTATTCGTCATTAAGGTGTTTTAATATTCTAGTGCAATATTTTTTCTTTGATATTTTTTATAATAATACTCAATTGGGGGTATATTTACCATAAATTTGATTTAATCCACGGCATAAAGGTATTGGTTAATATTTATAGATTTTGGGAAAATATCCCAAACTTCACTCTTAGTCACATGAGAAGAGAATGCTTTATTTGTGTCTAAACTTCCGGGCAATGCAAGTATGGTATGACCCTCTCCCCTTGGCCATGGGTCTTCTGGGGATAATTTCATTCTGTTTAAAGTTATTTGACGAGGTGTAAAGGTGGGTTCATATAAGTTTCGTGCGATATTAAATTTATTATAATTATTTATTCCCGCAACAATTATTAATATTGCAATAAGACCTAAAGATAATTTCCTTGTATTTAATTTAAAGCTGTAAGATGCAAGAATAATTATTAGTGGTAAAAAATTTAAACTGTATAAAAATGTTTCACTTCCATATAAAATATGTAGAATTAATTGCCCAAGAATTAATATCCCAATGATGGCCTGGAATTTAGTTTTCATTTTAATTGAGAAGAAATTAATAACTCCAATTGAGAGTATTACTATCCATAAAAGTATTGAAACTCCTTCAAGCCAAGTATCGGGAAGAATTGATGAATTTTGAATTGTCATCTGAATTGAGGTGTAGGATTTAGAAGAATTATCCATATAAGATATTGAGGGCATAACCATTGAATGAATAAAAAAACTTTTTATTACTAACAGGATATTTTCAATATCAAGATTGTTAAAATAATTTTTCTCTCCCTCCCACAACAAAAAAAGTTTTGTAGATGGAATAAAGAAGTTTTGAATTTTCCATAAAATTAAAACGGTAGAAAAAGCATATAAACTTACCTTGATGAAATTAGAAAATTTATTATGAATAAAAGATATGAGCAACCCAACCATCCAATTAGTTACAGTAATACTAAAAGTTAAGAAACTACCCACGGTATACCAAAAAGTACCCAAAAATCTTTTTTCGGCTAACGCAGCAATAATTAACATAAATATTATGGATATTGAGCCTAAAAGAAAAGATTCAGGAACTGTCATCCAAAAAATTGCAGAACTACTAACTAAGGCTAGAATTGTAATTATGCTGCTATCTATTTTTTTTAAACCTTTTATTCGGAATAAAAGATAAAAAAGACCAGCCCAAATCATGGTGTATGTTGTATTTACTAGTCTTACAGTATTAATTAAACTGAAATTAAAAATTTTTCTAAATACTAATCCGGGGGAATAGGCAAATAATGGAAATAAAGGATGAACGGAAGTGCGATGGTGGTTACTTAATCTGCTGGTCATATTCAAAAAATTTCGAGGAATATCAGATTCAAACCAAGTATTAATATTCTTGTATTCAAAAATTTCAGGATTAATTAGATTTGATAAATTAAAATATATAATTCCTGAACAAATCGAAAGAATTAATACTACGCCTATATCTTTTTTATATTTTTCAATAAATTTTTTTACAAAAATAATTTTATCTTTTGTATTTTTAGTTCTCATTATTATCCCTGGAGATTATTTTATTCTAAGTTCTTTTACTTTAAGTATCATTGATTATAAATTATTGATATATGATTTGAATCAGTTTAAATATGTTTGCATCAACTCTCCTAGCCTTTATTGTAAAGCCTCTGCTATAAGTGACCTGCCCCCAATAGTTGTACCAATATTTATGTTACACTAGCAGGCTGAAGATAGTGGGACATATTTGGAGGGCACCATATAATAACTATTGCCCCCCTGAGCCTTTAGGAGCCCCTGGGAGGCAGTGTGGGGCAATTGAAGGCGAATATAGTCACTTATTTATTAAATATATTAGATAAATACATAATAAATGGCTTAAACAAACATACTTCCTGAATATTTCAGAAGGTATGTTAATAATACTATTTATATTCCGCCATTACAGGTTTAAAGATATACCCATACATTTGATTTAACCCGCGGTATGAAGGTTTGAATGACATTTTAATGCTTATTAAGCGTAGAAAAATCAACCTTTATCTCTACATTTTGCAAAATACCCATTGTCCCTCCCATCAAGCAATTATGTCCCCCAGCGGCCGCTACTTCCAATGCTCTTTTCACATGTTCCTGTCCCTTAATATCGGCGAAATCTGTAAGGATTGCTGGGGCAATATACTCAGGACGAATACTATCTTGGGGAGATATCTTTTCCCCACCGACTAGGTGTGCATATAATTCTGCTAGATCAGTTACTGGAATAACCTCAATATCAGGGATAAAAGCAGCCTCGGGTGCATCCATTGCAGGTACATAGAGCCGCTTTAACCCTTGTTCCCTTGCCAGCGCAGCCATTGGAAGCACCCCTCTCACATGACGTACACTACCGTCCAAAGATAGCTCCCCCAATACCATGCTCTCTTCCAAAGATTCTAGACCTAACTGATCTGAGGCGATTAATATCCCCAGCGCAATCGGTAGGTCATATATCGGTCCAATTTTCCGAACGTCAGCTGGCGCGAGGTTGACCGTCACACGTTTCCGCGGCATTAACAACCCAGCGTTTTTAATTGCAGACTGAACCCGGTCTTTACTTTCTTTTACCGCGGCATCAGGCAATCCGACGATCACAATGATCGGCAAACCTTGGCCTGTATCAACTTCAACTTGAACGATAACGCCATCCAACCCAACCACGGCGCATGAATTTACCCTCGCTAACATGGCTTAAGTGTAGAAGGGGTTGATTAAAAAGTCAACTGTTAGGCCAATAGTTATCAAACCAATATATGAACCTTGAAAAAATTAAAATATTAAATCGGGTTTGGATTGAAACAAAAAAATAAATAGATTAATCCCCAGATATTTAGCCTAAATCGGTAACCATATAACAAAAAAAGTGTTAGATATTGTATTATCTAGTAAGATGAAATTAGCAAAATTCAAGAGGAGCGATAAATGAAGGCAAAAGAATATAAGAAAGCAGTGAATGCTTGGTCTATGTATGACTGGGCGAATTCAGCATTTGCAACAACCATCATGGCGGGGTTTATGCCAGGTTATTTTAAGGAATTAGCTAAGTCAGCGGGTATGAGTGAAGTCGGCTCAACCTCAGCATGGGCCTATGTGACCACAATAGCTTTGATTATCATTGCCCTTCTAGCACCTGCAATGGGATACATGGCTGATCGAATGGGTGGCAAAAAACGATTCCTCACCATATTTGCGGTGGTCGGTGCCATAGCTTCAATCGCTCTGTATATCCCAAATGGGGATATGTTTCAATTAGCCGGGGCCATATATATCCTTGGTAACCTTGGTTTTGCTGGAGCAAATATTTTTGCTAATGCATTGCTTCCTCATGTCGCAAAAGAAGAAGATATCGACCAAGTTTCAGTGAAGGGTTACGCCTTAGGCTATTTGGGTGGCGGCTTACTATTGGTAATAAACGTTTTGATGTTTTTGAAACCGGAATTATTTGGAATTCCCGACGCATCTCTAGCGGTTCGCCTTTCATTTGTAACCGTAGGATTTTGGTGGTTGGGTTTCACAATTCCTCTTTGGAAGCATGTGAAGGAACCAGAAACTGTTTATGATGAAAATTTGAAATTTGGTGAGGCTTTCAAATCTAGTTTCAAAGAATTGGCAAAAACATTTAATAAAATTAAACAGTATCCAGAGGCCTTTAAATTACTCCTTGCATTCTGGTTATATAACGACGGTATCGGTACGATCATCAAAATGGCCACCGCCTATGGTGCCGAGATCGGCTTAGGATTGACCGAAATGATTGGTGCGCTAGCTTTGGTGCAGTTTGTCGGCATCCCCTTCTCCTTTGCATTTGGTTGGCTGGCAAAGAAAATTGGAGCCAAGAACTCTATCCTCATTGCCCTCGTCATTTATACCTTTATTTCGATCGGTGGATATTTCATGGCAGTCGCATGGCACTTCTGGACCCTTGCCTTCTTGGTTGCCCTTGTCCAAGGTGGCGCCCAAGCATTGAGCCGTTCCCTGTTCGGTTCAATGATTCCAAAATCACGCAGTGGAGAGTTTTTCGGTTTCTTCAGTATGAGTGATAAATTTGCAGGAATTGCAGGACCCTTCGTATTTGCCTCCGCAGGCTTATTACTGGGAAGCAGTAGGTTTGGCATAGTTTCCCTTGTAATTTTCTTCGTTTTGGGTGGAATCTTACTTCTCAAAGTAGATACAAAGAAAGGTATGGAAACAGCGAGGCTTGCAGAACAGGCTGGCGCATAGCTTTTATTATCTATTAAAAGAGTGTAGGCTTGCCTACACTCTTTTTTTTATTAATTCCAAAAAAAAATATCACTATAAATAAATCTCTTTCTTTTGTATAATCATATTCATGGCTGAAGGTACACGAAGTGTAATGTTAAAAGTTGACGATTCCCTTTGCGAGATATGTACACCCTGTCTTGCAAACGAGAGTTGCAAAGCAAATGCCTTCCTCACCTTGGATCGGGGAGAAGCTCCATTTCTAGACATGAGTCGCTGTTGGGGATGTATGGATTGTTTGCCAGCGTGTCCTAATAATGCCGTGATAAGGCACGAATATCAGTAACTTCCTTAAAAGAAAAAAACGCCCAATTCAAAAATTCCTAAATGGGCGTTTTTTATTGTATATCTAATTAATCTAGTGAGTTAGATGCTATATGCTCAATGAATTCTTGGCGTAGATCTTTATTATGTTTGAAATCACCTAACATTCTTCGAGTAGTCATTTTTGTATTCTGACTACGTACACCGCGCATCATGCCACACATATGTGAACCTTCAAGAACCACAGCAACACCTGTTGCGTTCAATGTCTCCTTGATGAAATCAGCGATCTGAGAAGTCATTTGTTCCTGGATTTGCAAGCGTCGGGCAAACATTTCCACGATTCGAGGAATTTTGCTTAGGCCGATCACCTTTCCATCAGGGATATAGGCCACATGCGCTTTTCCAAAGAAAGGCAGCATATGATGTTCACATAAACTGTAATACTCAATATCCTTAACCACTACCATTTCGTCATAATCCACAGAGAAAATTGCATTATTGATCAGTTTTTCTGCATCCATATGGTACCCAGCAGTTAATTCATCAAACATTCGGGCAACTCTATTCGGGGTTTTTAATAAGCCTTCCCTTTCTGGGTTTTCACCGATATTGATCAAAATATCTCTAACGGATTCTTCTACATTCGCTTGGTTAATTTGGACCTCTGGTACTTGTCCCACCTCAGTCTTCGCGCCAACTAATGTTTCGTTATAGGACATTTTCGAATTTTTACCATTTCTCATAATTCTCACCGTTCCTGTAATTTTTTAATCGTTTGAAATATTTTTCAATCAATTCTGGTTTCTTCTACATATTTGTCGCTTTGACTTCGAATATCCTTACGGAAATTAAGCTAATTAGTATAAGATTTATCTTAATAATTATTATTATATCAATAATGCTAAAGAGATTTCCATTAGAAGGAGGTTTTTATACTTTTCTAATATTTTGAATATTCATAATTTCTTCACATCCTTTATATCAAATATTCATATAATAAAATTACAATTTACCTAAATTATTTTATATCGAGGAGATTAATTAATGAATAAGAACCAGAAAATTTGGATTGGAATAATAGCGATTTTGGTATTAGTGGCTGCGAGTTGGGGTCTGATCAATTTTGCCAATAATAGTGATCCTGTAGAAGAAACTCCAGAAATTCAAACAGCAACAGTTAGACAAGGTGATTTAGAAATTATTGCCAGTGGCGTTGGAACGATTGTCCCAGCCGCAGAGATAGATCTGGGGTTTAGCTCTGGTGGAATAATTGGAGAGATATTCGTTCGTGTGGGTGACCAAGTAGAAAAAGGAGACCTTTTAGCAAAATTAAGTGACCTGTCCAAATTAGAAGCAGATCTCGCCACAGCAGAATTGGAAGTAATTATAGCTGACCAAGATCTAGAAGAATTATATGCAAATGCCGAGATTAATGCTGCCATTGCTCAGGTTGCCCTGGCAGATGCCGATTTGGCTCTGCAGGATGCTATCTATACTAATCAAGTCAATCAAGCAGGATTTCGAGCGGACGATACGGAATATGCAGCATTATATGCAAATTACTTAATTGCCCAAAAAAATTATGATGACGCAAAAACCAGATATGAACGCAATGGCGCTAGTTTGGCTGAAGACAGTATTGTTCGGGCAAATTTGTTTGTTGCGCTAGAAGAAGCTGAAGATCAAAGGGATGCCTATTCTATTCAATTGCATTGGTTTGATGCATCCCCCTCGGATATTGACCAAGCCATCTTGGATGCCGATGTAGCTTATGCAACTGCTGTTTTAGCAGATGCTGAAAAAGAATGGGAAATCTTAAAAGATGGTCCAAATCCCTATGATTTGATCCTTGCAGAGGCTAATGTTGCCGACAAAAAAGCAAAACTAGCGTTGGCAGAACAAGATTTAGCAGATGCGACATTGATAGCTCCGATGAGCGGGACGGTCTTATCAGTCAATGCAGAAATTGGTGAATTAATTGGGACATCCACATTGGTAACTATTGCAAATTTAGACCAACCCTTATTACAAATTTACTTAGACGAAAGTGATTTTGATAAGTTCAACCTGGATCTTCCGGTTGAAGTGATTTTTGATGCGCTGCCTGATGAAATATTTACCGGAATAGTTGACTTAGTCAATCCAGTTTTATTGACAACCGGTGGGGTTCCCACAGTCACAGGATTAGTTAAATTAGATGAATCTGCCTACGAAGTGGTCCAAAAGTTGCCCATTGGTTCAAACGCAAGTGTGGATGTAATTTCTGCAAGAACAGAAAATGCAATCTTAGTCCCTGTTGAAGCGATTCGTAAAATTTCTGAGGACGAATACGCAGTTTTTGTTATGGAAGATGGGGAAACTAAATTAAAGATCGTCGAAGTAGGTTTAATCGATATCACCTATGCGGAAATTCTTTCTGGGATCAAGGTTGGGGATATCGTAACTACAGGAATTTTGGAGATCGAATAATGGTTGAAAGGTCAATAATCCGAATAAAAGACTTAAGCAAAATTTATCCAATGGGCGATTTTGAAGTTGTTGCATTAGATAAAGTGAGTTTCGAAGTCAATAAGGGTGAGTTTGTCGCCATTATGGGTCCCTCTGGTTCGGGGAAAAGTACAATTATGAATATGATTGGTTGCTTAGATCGTCCAACAAATGGTGAATATTATCTAGGTGATCAGCCTGTAAGCAAATTGGATAAAGTGGAATTGGCCGATATCCGCAATAAACAAATTGGTTTCGTTTTCCAAACATTTAATTTATTATCTCGAACCTCTGCAATTGAAAATGTTACGCTTCCATTACATTACGATCGGCAGTTGTTGAGAACTGACAAAGAAATTGAAGATTTGGCAGCAGCAACACTTGAATCAGTTGGACTAGCAGACAGAATGCATCATCTGCCCCATGAATTATCTGGCGGCCAACGTCAACGGGTTGCAATAGCCAGAGCCTTGGTGAATGATCCCCTTATATTATTAGCAGATGAACCCACTGGAAATCTAGATTCAAAATCTGGAATGGAGATTATGGACTTGCTTGCCGAACTGCATGATCGGGGTCGCACCATCATCATGGTCACCCATGAAGAATATATTGCAGAAAATGCATCACGCAAAATAAAATTTTTTGATGGTCATATCGAACAAGATAATAAGAATCATAAAAAAAACAAAGATAAGGAGAATAAAAAATGAAACCTTTTAAAGTTCTCCAAATTGCTTGGAGAGGATTAACCAAGAATAAACTAAGATCTCTTTTGACAATGTTGGGTGTGATTATCGGTGTTTCCGCCGTGATCATCATGGTGTCAATAAGTGCAGGAACAGAGGCAACAATTTCTGAGCAAATTAATGGCTTGGGTGCAAATTTATTATTTATATCCCAATCAGGAGGGTTTGGGGGAGTTGGAGGTGGAAATTCCAATACGCAATTCCTAAGTTATGAGGATATGTTGGCCTTAGAGGAAGATGTAAAAGGTGTCGTTGGTGTTTCTACAGAACGAAATTCATTCCAGACGATTAAATTTAACAACATTATTTTAGATGAAATTGAAATTGTCGGTACAACCACAGATTTTCCCTCCGTTCGTGAAGTTCCTGTTGATGAAGGTCGTTTTTTCACCCAACAAGAAATTGACCGGAAAACAAAAGTTATTGTCTTAGGATATGGCTTAGCTATTGAGCTATTTGGAGAATCTGATCCAATAGGCCAAACGATCACCGTGGGCACAACAAAAATGGCGATCATTGGTGTAATGGAAGAAAAAGGATCGGTCTCCGGCGTCGACTACGATTACAGGCTTTATATGCCAATCACGGTTGTGTTTCAAAAATTTACCCCAAGTCAGTTTGCCAGAATTATTGGTGATCGTGTAAATGTGATCTATGCTCAAGTGAATCCTGAATTGGAAATTGAAGATGTCATCTTCCAGGTTCAACTATTTTTATCGAAAGAAAAAGATGTTGCACTAGAGGAACTCCCTTATGTCGTTCAAACTCAACAAGACATTATCAGTACCCAAGAGGCGACCACAGCGGCATTCCGCTCCCTTTTAGCTTGGGTTGCAGCGGTTTCCCTGCTTGTGGGGGGAATTGGCATCATGAACATCATGTTGGTAAGTGTCACAGAGCGCACTCGAGAAATTGGAATCAGACAATCTGTAGGAGCTACTCCCAATGATATTCGCTGGCAGTTTCTAACAGAAGCCTTAGTTTTAAGTTTAGTAGGTGGCACTATTGGCATCATGAACATCATGTTGGTAAGTGTCACAGAGCGCACTCGAGAAATTGGAATCAGACAATCTGTAGGAGCTA
>JABJGH010000024.1 GCA_018662365.1 Chloroflexota bacterium
ATCTCAATTGGTTTCTTGGCGAAGGGCAGCGAAAGTAGACACCGACCAAAAAATCACTTTTACTGATCTACTGACAAAAGCTGTAGCAATGGCTTTGAAAGCGCATCCGAGAGTTAACTCCGCTTGGATCAACAATTCGATCCAAAGTAATGAAAAGATAAACGTCGGATTGGCAGTGGCAACTGATGATGGATTAGTGGTTCCGGTAATCCCAAATACAGACAAATTATCGATTCATGAGATTGCGGAAAAAAGGGAAGGTATCGTTTCTCGGACAATGAACAATAAACTAAAGATGCAGGATCTTCAAGACGGTACTTTCACTATCAGCAATTTGGGGATGTATGGTGTAGATCGTTTTATTGCTATTGTGAATCCCCCACAAGCAGCAATATTAGCAGTTGGAAAAATAATTGAAAAAGCAATTCCGGTGAACGGTCAGATTGCAATCGTTCCAATGATGGGGTTATCCCTGTCTTGTGATCACCGAATTATTGATGGTGCTAGAGGCGCAAAATTTTTGGACACTTTGGCAAATTTTATTGAAAACCCACTTAGGATATATAGTTCGAGCTCAGAATAATTTTTGAGTAAATAAATTACACAATATTTCTGGTTTATAGAGGCTTATTTGATAAGAAAAGAGACAAATCACATTAATAAGGAGGCCGATGAAAAATAATTTGTAATAGTTTTTGTTCGGAAAGTTCACAAAATTATTTGGAGGAAGATTCACATGAGATTTACAAAAAGCTTGTTGCTTATATTATTGATTTTTGCTGTTGGCTTAGCAGCCTGTGGTGGAAACAATGTAGCGAATAATTCAGACAATGATGCGATGAATGATAATCATGCTGAAAATAATGCTATGAATGATGACGTTGCAAACGAACCGGTAGAGGAGCCAATGGAAGAAGTTGAACCAATCTTGATTGGTGCTTCAATGCCATTGACTGGTGGTTTTGCTATTCCTGGCCAAAAACATACAGATGGATACCAACTTTGTGTGGATTTGATCAACGACGCGGGTGGGTTATTGGATCGACCTGTGGAATTGCTGGTAAGTGATAACCAATCGGACGTAGATACAATTCTCGCACAAACAGAACGATTCATCTCTGTCGATAAAGTTGATCTGTTGTTTGGAACATTTTCAAGTAAGCTGACATTCCCGCAAACTTCTATCACAGAGCAAGCGATGATGGTTAACCCTATTCCTTCTGGCGCTTCATTGAAGATTTATGAGCGTGGATTTGACTACTTATTCTATTTCCAACAGTTAGCAGCAGAATATGTCGGCGAATCACCTGTCAACTTGATCAACGATTTGGTTGCAACTGGCGATAAACCTGCCAGTGCAGCAGTTGTTTTTGCTGATGACTTTTTCGCTGGTTCAATCGCTGTAGGTCTATTGGGTGGGGAAGTAGACACCGGTGATGCACAGATTCCAGTTCCTAGCTTATTAGAAGAAGCAGGGATAGAAGTAGTGTTTGAAGAAATGTGGCCAGAAGAAGGATTTTCAGATTGGGTAACATTGGCAAACTCTATGAAAGCCAGTGGCGCTGAATTTGTAATTGGTCTAACTGCATCTGCAGACGAAGCTATTTTGCTTACTCGTGCTTTGCAGACCGTTGATTACAACCCGAAGGGCATTTATATGAGCCAAGGTACACAGAGTGAATATTATGAAGGCGTTGGCGAAGCTGCTAATGGCGTCATGATCCACGCTGCGTGGCACCCTGCTGTTCAGTGGGAAGGCGTGTTGGCTGGTGAAGTATATACCAACCAAGATTTCCAAGCTGACTTTGAAGCCGCCTTTGGCCGACCTGCAGACGAAGACGAAGCAATTCCGTTCGCTCTTTGCCAAGGTATCGAACAAGCAGTTCGCGCTACCGGAACGACAGACAACACAGCTATTCGAGATTGGTTAGCTTCCCGTACAGCTGATGATCCTGTCAAGACAATCATTGGTGACCGATATTGGGACGAAAGAGGTTTGGCAATTGATGCAAACTTTGTAATGACCCAATGGCAAGATGGCTCCCTGGAATTTGTATATCCAGTTGGCGAGTTCCCCGGAACCGTAGATGTCATTTGGCCTAAACCAGATTGGCCCGCTCAATAGAAACTTATTGATCGAGTAGGGATTTTAAAACTAAATATGGCCGGGGGTTTCTCCCCGGCCATATTTAATGAGTGACGGATGAATACTATAAAAAAGAAGTGGTTAATTTTATGGCATTATTAGAACTTAAAGGCATAAACAAGAGTTTTGGTGGAATAAAAGCTGTACATGACTGTAGTTTTGGTGTGGAGGAAGGCAGTATTACCGCTTTAATTGGACCCAATGGGGCGGGAAAAACAACAGCATTTAATTTAATTAGTGGGCTTCTCACTGCTGATTCTGGACACATGGTCTTCGAAAATAAGCGGATTGATAAGCTTGCGCCACATAAGATCACCAGGAAGGGGTTGAGTAGAACCTTCCAAATAAGTCGTGATTTGAAGGAAATGACCGTTATTGAGAATTTGGTTGTCCATTCCCCTACTCAAGGTTTTATGGACCTCCTAAAAAGCGGAATTTTAAAGAAAGAATTAGATCGTGCGATGGATTTGTTAGATTTTGTCGGGATCACGCATTTAGCTAATGAAAAAGCTAAAAGTCTCTCCTATGGTCAAAAGAAGTTGATGGAGTTTGCAGCGACCCTAATGACTGATCCACGGATGATTTTGTTAGATGAACCAGCTGGCGGAATAAACCCGGCATTGCTGGAGACCATTATGGAAAAGATAATTGAAATCAATAAGCAAGGTGTGACCTTCCTTATTGTTGAACATAATATGGACGTAGTTATGAATTACTGTGATCCAGTTGTCGTCATGGCCTATGGCACAGTTTTAGCGGAGGGGTCGCCTGAAAAGGTACAAAGCGATCCCAAAGTTCTCGAAGCATATTTGGGAGGATCCTAATGCCCATTTTACAAATTGAAGAAGTTACCGCTGGGTATGGAGTAGGTCCTGACATTTTAAAAGGGCTATCTCTAAATTTAGAAAAGGGAAAATCTTATTGCATAATTGGTCCAAATGGTGCGGGCAAATCGACATTATTAAAGATTATATGTGGATTATTACATCCTAGAACGGGTAAAGTAATTTTTAATGGGGAAGATATCAGCAATTTGAGGACTGATGAAATATTGCATCGTGGGATTTGTTTTGTCCCCCAAGATTTTAGTTTATTCCCTGATATGACTGTCAAGGAAAACCTTAGGATGGGCGGTTATATTATTCAGGACCGTGATCTCGTAGAAACCAGAATTGAAGAAGTAATTGAAATGTTTCCAATCCTTGGAGAAAAAAGTTCGGATCTTGCAAAAACTCTATCTGGTGGGCAACAACAAATGTTAGCTATTGGCAGAAGTTTAATTCTAAAGCCAGAAGTAATCATGTTGGATGAACCTTCTTTAGGACTGGCCCCAAATATTATTCAAGTAATTTTCGATAGTATCGAAAAATTAAGAGAATCAGGAATGACCATCGTCATGGTTGAGCAAAATGCTCATAAAGGTCTTGATTTTGCTGAATGGGGTTGTGTTCTTGATTTAGGAATAGCAAGGTTTGAAGGACCGTCTGATACGATATTAAATGATCCTCGAATTCAAGAATTATATCTTGGGAAAATTCAGCGGGTGGCAAAATGACAGATTCAACAATAATATTCCAGTTGTTGGTAATCGGAGTTACTATCGGTGGTGTGTATGCACTCATGGCTTCAGGCTTAACGATCATTTTTGGTGTGATGAAAATTGTAAACCTGGCCCATGCAGCCCTGATGATGATAGCCTCTTTTATTACATACTTTGCTTTCACCAATTATGGACTTGACCCAATATTGTCCGTAATCATCACAATTCCGGTGATGTATTTGGTGGGGGTAATCGTTTACAAAGTGTTTTTCGGCAGTCTTGAAAAAGATGCGCGATTTGGTGAACTCACTGTACTTTTAACTTTTTCGATCGCCTTAATAATTGAAGGAACCTTGGGTTATTTCTTCACAAACACTCTCCGAACAGTTTCGGTACCCTATTCAACAAGTTCATTTTGGATCGGAGATGTTTTCCTGCCAAAGGGGCAATTGTATGCCACCTTATTAAGTATTGCTTTGATCATCAGTCTTTGGGCATTTTTGCGATACTCA
>JABJGH010000063.1 GCA_018662365.1 Chloroflexota bacterium
GTAACATTGTACTTGGATCAGGTTTGGGGGGGCAGGTCATCTCCCCTATTGCTGTTTCAAAACAAATTGGGTATAGTAAGTATGGATATAGAGAAAAACTATCAACTTTTTAAAGGGATCCGGATGAGAAAAAATAATAAGAAAAAATTACTTCTAGCATTAACCCTACTCTTAATTGTAAGTTTAGCTTGCGGAGTTTCCTCAAATGAGGGAAATCTTGAAACTGCTGCTGCGGAAACCGTAGAGGTAGAACTCACTACCCGAGCTCAAGTGGCTCAGGCTGAGACTCAGGCCACTGCTGATTCCCCATTGATGACTGCTACGTTTACATCAATCCCCACTGGAACACCCATCCCGGCGGCGACTGCAACCCCAACTTCTGAAATAGACTGTGATGTTGCGGCTTTCGTTTCAGATGTAACTGTGCCGGATGGGTCAGATTTTATTCCTGGAGAGAATTTTACAAAAACTTGGCGATTGAAGAATGTGGGCAGCTGCCCATGGACTGCTGCTTATGATCTTGTCTTTTTTGATGGGGAACAAATGGGTGGTCCAGTAAGTCAACCTCTCATTAATAGTGGCGAAGTCGAACCGAATGATACTGTGGATGTCTCAGTGGATCTTACTGCCCCGGGTGCTGGAGGAAACTATACGGGGTACTGGAAAATACGAAACAACAGCAATGTGGTATTTGAACTGAGCAATGGGGATCCATTTTATGTTGAAATTGATGTGATTGAACCCACAGCCACATCTGAATTCCCCCTGTTGTTGCTCACTCCGTTTGTCATCATCGGACCAGATTTTAATGCTAACTATGGAGGCAACTACAACTGCTTTCTCAATAATCGTGCTATGTTCCAAATAGAAAATACTGGTTTTCTCACAATTGAGTCCATAGAGATTTTTGTTGAAGGACCTTTAGGAATCTTGCAACACCATTCAATACAAAACGCCCCCTTTAAATCCTCGTCAAAACTCTTCCCTGAATGTTCGGCGCCAGGATTTAGCTCTTTGGTAGCGGACGACATAAGATTCATCCATGTTGGTTTGGGCAGTCTTCCTCTACCCGGAATCCCAGGAGAAGCGACAATAAAAGTCTGTGGTCTTGATGATCTTGGCGGTTTTTGCAAGGAAAAAACAATTAACTTTATTTGGTAAACTCTTTGAAATACTTAAAACAGGTGGACATTAGTCCACCTGTTTTTTTTATCTTTACTTAGGAAACTTTAGAATCCAAATAAAAACACTAAATCATTCACATTTGTCTGAGTTGGCCCAGGGATTATTAAGTCATTTAGGGGAGCAAAAAAATTATAAGAATCATTATCAGATAAGAAAGATTTTGGATCCATCTTCAAATCCTTAGCTTTTGAATAAGTTTCACTAGTTGCAATAGCTCCAGCCGCATTGGTGGGACCATCCCCCCCATCTGTGGCAAGAGAAATTAATGCAAGATCTTTGGATCCATCCAAAATTTCTACCGCAGCGAGGGCTAATTCTTGGTTTCTACCCCCTAACCCTTTTCCGGTCAGAGTGACAGTTGTTTCCCCACCGGCTACCCACATAAATGGGTGAGCAGATTTTGATTTAATTAATTTTTCTGCCAGCTCGCGACCTATAAGGCTAGCTTCACCCTGTAGGTTATTGGTTAATATTCTTGTGTTGAATCCAAAATTTATGGCTTGCTTTATGGCGGCTTTCAAAGCCATCTCATTATTTCCAACTAAAATATTGCTTATCATTGTCCTGGATAAATCTGCATTTGGGGTAGATTCGGTATTTATTGATGCCAAAACCCTTTTGGGCAGCAATGGTTTTAAATTGTATTTTTCTAATACTGCAATAGCTTCTTTAGGGGATTGCATATTTGGCACTGTGGGGCCAGAAGCGATCATGTCCAACGGATCACCAACCACATCAGATAATATTAGAGTAATTACCTCCGCGGGTGAAGCAAAGCCAGCTAATCCCCCACCTTTCACATCATCAAGTTGTTTTCGAAGCGTATTTATTTCTTGAATTGAGGCCCCACATGCAAGGAGCTGGTCTGTCAATTTCTGAATATCTTCTAGAGAACCACCTGGTTTTGGAGAAACTAAAAGGGCAGACCCACCTCCTGACACTAAACAGATCACCAAATCGGTTTTGGTAGTCTCTTGCAAGATATTGATAATTTCCCGGGTTGATTTTATGCCGCGCTGGTCTGGTAGGGGATGGGATGCCTCCACGATGCGGATATTATCAATGGATGAAACCCCTCCATTATGGCCTTCTTTAACTGTCACTTGCCCCTTGCATATCTGCCCATCAAAAAAATCATTCACTGCTCTGCTCATCGGAAACCCCGCTTTCCCAGCTCCCACAACGAAAATCCTATTAAATTTCCCCAGGTCATTTTTTTCAAAATACTTATTGAGGTGTTTAGTTACGGCGTGGTATGGATCTACCGCTGCAATCGATGAGGCCAAAATCTGTTTAATCTGTTCGCCCTTTGGGATTGAATCTAAGGAAGCGGATGAAAATAAATTGGGGTCCATCTAATTATTGTATCAAGTTCAAGATTATCATTACAACAGATAAATGAGAGCATTCAAACGGATAAATCAACCAAATCAGGTTATTGAGTTAATTTTAAGGATTTAATTCTATAAAATCCTTGACAGATAAAATGGAAAGGTGTAAGATTTCAGGCGTTGCAAAAATATACGCAGCAAAATTCTTTAAAGGAGACGTACGCGACAGTTTTTAAGTACAGTAGAAATATGAACAAAATCACACTGTTTATCGTAGGACTTCGCTCCACAAATGTTGGTGGCGATGCAGCACCTTGTCGTATTGCGTCTGGTGGCCTTATCTAAGGTCGGATAACCTAAAATTTTAGGCCACGGCGCAGATGACAAAGCCCGTGGCCTTTTTATATCCCTTTTTTTATTGTCTCTTTCGACGGCCACGGGAAATCTTCCCGGCGGTCGTTTTTTTTTCGCCTGGTAGTACCGAAGAGGCAAAAGGAGAGAAAAGATGAAGGAAACTGATTTAAAAAACAAACTTTCGAAGACTGAGCTATGGCTGAGGTAATTTATTTAACCGAAGCGCTGGTAAATTCTACAGGCTTTGATCAAAATATCAACATCTATCACATCACCGAATACATTCACAAGCAGAGGATGGAAGTTGCAAAAGGTCAAAATTTTTTCATCGGATTTGCCAGAAACGTCTTTGCAAGAAAGGGTCAAAAAAATGATATTTAATTTTTTTGGCATTATATTGAAAGGGAGTAATACTGATCCCAAAATGGATATGGGTAATAGGAAATGGCGAACGCTATTCCATGCAAGCCGGAAACTTGTTTGAAAGAAATAGCAATGCGACAGGTCCTTCCCATCAGGCAAGATTTATAGTGTGGAGGTCCGACCATGAGAGACAAACAATTGTTAAAAACAAACATCATGGAAGATGAGTATCCTAAAAATAGTGCTAATGAAAAAACGGCGAATACCAAAGGGTTAGTAATTGACAAGGTGCACAATCGAGAGATTTTAATTCGGCAAGCTCGAGCTAATTTGGTAAAAAAAGCCCAAAATGAATTCGCAATCTTGATGCAGGAACTCATGGATAGTTCCGATGAAGAGAAATAAGAATATTAATGGGGCGAGACCAAAATCAAGTTGGTCTTGCCCTTGAATTAGATGAGAAAAATAATGCAAAAATTAAATTTACCCAAAGACTTTACAAGTCGTCCAATTACTTTGGAAGATGCAAAGGAAATTACAGATTTATTTAATCTAAATTCATATGAAATGGCAGGTATTAACGAGTTTTTTGTCGAAGGAACAATTAATAATTGGGAAATGCCTGGTTTCAATCTTGAAACGGACTCGCGAAAAGTATTAAACTCTGATCGGAACATCATTGCAGCCTGTGAAGTTTGGGCAGTTGCTGAAACCCCTGTTCACCCTTTTGTCTGGGTGAGGGTTCATCCAAATTATCGTGGCAAAGGGTTGGGAACTGCCCTTACGGGATGGGGCGAAAACCGAGCAAAAAAAGTTTTTGACCTCGTTCCCTCAGATGCTAGGGTCATCATGCGATCCTCAACGATCGATGGATTTCCCCCCGCAAAGGAGCTATTAGAGAATTTGGGCATGACCGTCACTCGCTATGATTTTGACATGAAGATCGAGATGAATGCTCAACCAGAACTAGCGAAATGGCCTGAGGGTATCATTGTAGACACATTTCAATATCCAAATGAAGAACAATTCAAAGCTATTTATTTAGCAGATGCGGAAGCATTTCAAGATCATTTTGGCTTTGTTCCCGAGGATCCAGTAAAGGGATTTGAACGATTTAAACATCATTTCATCGGGGCCAAAGAAACATTTGACCCTGATATTTGGTTCCTGGCGATGGATGGAAAGGAGATCGCTGGAATTTGTCTCTGTCGCAAATGGTCGCATGAAGATAAAGAAATGGGATGGGTCTCAAGTTTAGGTGTCAGGCGTAAGTGGAGAAGACGAGGAATTGGAAAAGCATTATTACAACATTGTTTTCTTGCATATTGGCAGCGAGGATTCAAAAAAGTTGGGCTGGGGGTCGACGCTGATAGCCTTACTGGCGCATTAAGTTTATATAAAAGTGTTGGGATGAAGGTTATTAGAAGATATGATAGTTTTACAAAAGAACTTCGGGCTGGAAAGGATCTTTCAACAGTGGAAGTAAGTGATTAAGGAAATATGATGAATTTAGAAAAAGAATTATTTTTAGAAGGTTTAAATCTTCCTGAGGGATTTTCTTTCCGTCCTGCAAAACTTACCGATGTTTTAGAATTGACAACTCTTTTCAATCTGATTTCAGAAAAAGTTGAGGGTGTCAAAGATTTTACGCCCCACGAGTTGGAGAACGATCTGAAAAGCCCAGGTTTTGATATCGCAGAAAACACAATCATAATTTGTGACCAGGATGGGAAGATTGTTGCATACCAAGACATGTTTGCCTTGTCGTCCATTCCCGTTCGCCCTATTGTTTGGGGTAGAGTTCATCCTGATCATATGAATCGAGGATTCGGCACAGCCCTTTTTAGATGGGGAATGGAGAGAGCAAAATCAGTATTGGACAAAGTACCCAAAGATGTGCGAGTCGCGGTTCGAACTTGGAATGTCTCGACTTGGAATGCTGGAAAGGAAATGCTTGAAAATTTAGGACTAGAAATTAAACGCCATTATTTTGAGATGGAAATTGAAATGAACTCCCAGCTCCCTAATCCGGTTTGGCCGGATGGGATTAAAATCTTTTCATTTCAATACCCTAAAGAAGCGAAGGATTTATACCGTGCATTTGAAGAGAGTTTCAAAGACCATTATGGCTTTGTGGCTGAAGAATTTGATGAAGGGTTTAAACAATTTGAACATATGCGGATAAATGAAGAAGGATTTGATCCTGATCTTTGGTTCCTAGCAAAAGATAGTAATGAAATCGCTGGATTTAGCCTCTGCAGGAAATGGAGCCATGAAAGCAGGGAGGATGGTCATGTCAGTGTGTTAGGGGTGCGACCAAAATGGCGAAAAAAAGGTTTAGGGCTAGCTCTTTTACAACATAGTTTTACTGAGTATTGGAAGCGAGGTCAACAGCGCGTCACCTTGGGTGTTGATGGAAATAGTATCACCGGGGCAGTCAAACTTTATGAAAGAGCTGGGATGAAAAAATTTAAACAAGTTGATTCTTATGAGATTGAACTTAGGCCAGGGCGCGAAATAGCTCGGGTTTAGGTATACTTAATTCTGTTCTGATTTGTGATGGATTGGATATTTCTTTCTTATCTTTAAGATTAACGCAATTCCTTTAGGAGGAAACGTGGGCATACATGCGATTGTTTGGGATGTTGGCGGGGTTCTGGAAAGGACAGAAGATATGCAACCGCGAATGACTTTGGCAAAAAGAATAGGGCTGCCTGTTTTTGAACTGGAAAAAATTATTTTTGGAAATGACGATAAATATCGAGTGCAATTGGGTGAGATCGATATGGCAGATCACCAAAGAAATGTGGCGAAAAAACTTGATCTACCAGAATCTACAATTGAAAACGTTTTTTCAGAGTTTTTTGCGGGGGATGTATTAGATCGAGAGTTAGTAAAACAAATACTTAATCTAAAACAAAACTATTGTTCGGCGATCATTAGCAATTACGCTAAAGTTTTGAGGAACAAAATCACAGATATTTGGAAGATTGATGATGCATTTCATTATCTCATCTGCTCTGCAGAGGTTGGATTAATGAAACCAAACCTAGAAATTTACCAATTGGCACTAGAAAAGATCGGTTTCGCCCCACACGAGACCATATTCATTGATGATTTTGTTGAAAATATTGAGGGGGCAGAAAATATTGGCATGCAAGGCATTTTATTCAAAAACAGAGAGCAAGCCTTGGCAGACCTTGGAAAACTACTCGAAACAAGCAAAATATAATGTTTAGTTTGTATATTATACATTATATTTTGCTTAATTAAATTATGAAATCTGAAATTAGAGAAATAATTACAGACATTAAGGCTGCAGTTCATGTGGGTCTTGAAGAAACACTCTGGCTATCTTTGGATGCCTTGCTTGACTTACCTGAGGTCTCTGGCAATCCTAAAATGGAGGAATCTTTTATTCTCCAGGTGATCCTCCCCATTGGTGAAACGTTGGCAACCTCGAACTTAACCGTTGATCAATTAAAAGCAATCTCAAAGAATTCTTATGCAGCGTTTCGGTCCATCTCAGCTGTAGCGTTGACCTTCCGGTATTTCTCAACAGATGGAGAGTTATTAAGAGATTTGGAAGGTTTTATACAAGATCCTCGCCGGGATGTCCGATCAAGTTTATCGATTTCCGCAGCGAAATTTGGAACCAATGATCAAACAAAATACAAAAATCTGATTGACCAATTTATCCAACTAAATTCTCCTAACTCCATTTCGGTAGCAATCAGTTTATTACCCACCGTGGCCGATGAATATCCAAATATGGCATTTGCATATCTAGCTCAAATTCCCTTTTCAAATGACAATGAATTAAGAAGGGTGTTTTCTGAAGCTCTTACGTCTATTGCTCAAGCAGGACAGGGAAATGGGGTATTAGATCTTATGAATAAATTGGAAAACAGAAAAGAAGATTATCTTTGGATCATCACAAAAAGTTTATCAAGTTCTTGGGCAATTGAGTATCCAGAAAAAACATTCGTAATTCTAAAAAACCTGACGAAAAAATATCAATCACATAAATTAATTCGAAATGCAATAAAAGCCTTTATCCGTCATGGAGATACCGAAGTTGTTGACCTTCAGCTTTCTACTTGGAAAGCGGACTCCAATGAACACCTTAGAATGGTGGCGGAAGAATATATATCAAAAGATTAAATGGCAATATTCGAATTAGGATAAATATTAGTAATGAAAGAAAATAAAAAAGAAATAATTGAAGATTTAGGAGATGGGCTAATATTGCGAAGATCCAACATATTAGATGTGGAAACCTTAAGGGATTTCAATGGAAGAATGCATGTAAACTCAGGCGGGGAATTCTCTGAATCAATCGCCGCTTGGATCAAAGACCTTGCATCTGGTAATCATCCGACATTTAAGCCAAAAGATTTCACAATTGTTGAGGATACAAGGACAGGCAAAATTGTTTCAAGTTTAAATTTAATCCATCAAAAATGGTCCTTTGAGGGCATTGAGTTCGGGGTTGGTCGCATTGAGGCTGTAGCCACAGAGGCAGATTATCGCCGTCGAGGATTGGTGCGGAAACAAATGGATCTTGCTCATCAATGGAGCGAGGATCGGGGAGATAAAATCCAAGCCATTACTGGTATTCCCTGGTATTACCGCCAATTTGGTTATGAGATGACAGTAAATTTGGGGGGTGGAAGACGCGGATTTTTACCAGATATTCCAATATTGAAAAAAGATCAAGATGAACCCTATGTGGTTCGTCAACCCACGAAAAAAGAAATCCCATTGATAAAAGATCTTTCGGAATACACTGCCAAACGCCATACCCTTTCGTGCAAACGAGATGTTGAAATGTGGAGTTATGAAATATTTGGTCGCAATAAAAACAGTGCAGTTCGATTTAATACCAGAGTGATCGAAGACTCCGACGGGAAATTTGTGGGTTATATTCTCCATAATTTCAAATTGAGTGGGATGAGTTTAAATATTTTTGAATATGAAATTATCGATGGACTTTCTTGGTTAGACGTAACACCAAGCGTATTGCGTTACTTAGAAAAAACAGGGAAAGATTACGCGAAGAAGGAATCAACTAAAAAACTCAAAAAAGAAATGAAAAGTTTTAATTTGCAATTAGGTGAAGACCATCCTGTCTATTTTATTTTGCAAAATAAAGCCCCTCAAATTAATACCCCTTATGCCTGGTATTTGCGTTTACCTGATATTGTCGGGTTTCTAAACCATATCTCCCCCGTATTAGAAGAGCGTTTGGCAAAATCTTACGTCGTGGGTCATTCGGGAGAACTAAAACTCAACTTTTTTAAGAGTGGCGTCATTCTTCATTTCGATAAGGGAAAGATTAAGGCTGAGGCCTGGGACAAACCCGATTTTGAAGATGCCCATGTTAATTTTCCTGATTTGAGTTTTTTAAAAATCCTATTTGGACACCGAGATTATGAAGAATTAAATACGGCCTATGCGGACCTTTACTGCGATAGTAATCATATGCATGCGCGCCCGCTCTTAGAAGCTCTTTTCATTCGAAAACCATCCAATTTTATGGCAATTGAATAGACAAAATTATTAATTTGCATAAAAATTTTATGTTATCATTCGCGCCATGCAAACTATTGGTGTAATCGCTGACACCCATATCCCAGATCGTTCGCGAAATCTTCCCCAGGCTGCTTTAGATATATTTGAAAATGCTAAAGTTTCCGGTATTTTACATGCTGGGGATATCAGCATACCGAAGGTATTGGATCAATTATCAGAGATTGCGCCTACCCAGGCTGTAAAAGGAAACCGAGATCTTTTTTTTGGTGGAAACCTTCCTTCCAGTAGAATTATTAAAATTGATAATGTAAATATTGGCATGAGCCATGGGCATGGTACGCTATCTGAGTATTTGATCGAAAAAGCAAGATTTATTTTTCGTGGCCCTGGGTCATTTAAAATAATTGAAGAACGGATGCTCAGACTTTTTCCTATAGCAGATGTTATTATTTTTGGACACAGCCATGCCCCATTGAATCGAAAGGAGAAAAATGGCCAACTTTTATTTAACCCAGGATCTCCCACCTTCCCCAACGAATTCATCAGTAACCTTCTGCCAAGCGTAGGTTTAATACATATAGAGTCAGGTAATATAACTGCCGAAATTGTTCATATGGGAAAAAATAGTAAAGATTAAACCTAATTATTTGAATTATAATTTTTCACATTCACAGAGGAGACCAAACGATGAAAAAAGACCGCATCAAATTGATTCTTAACCCCAATGCTGATATGGGTAACGCCTGGAAAAAAGCCGCCGATTTGCGCTATATTGCTGAAAGCTATGGTGAAGTTAGTTGGGCTGGAACTGTCTTCCCAACCCATGCAAAAGAATTAGCTCACCAAGCCGCCCTTGAGGGCTATGATCTTGTAATTGCGGTTGGAGGAGATGGGACTGCGCATGAAGTAATCAATGGTTTGATGGAAGTCCCCGAAAAGAAACGACCAAAATTCAGCATAGTGCCTTTGGGTTCAGGAAACGATTATGCGGCCAACCTCGGCTTACCCAAAAAGCCAGAAGAAGCATTAATGGCCATCCTCACAGGAAAAACCAAGAAATTTGACTTGGCCTTGATCGAGGATGAAACCGGACGCCAAGAATATTGGGATAACACGATTAATATTGGTTTTGGGGGAAATGTAACAATTTTTTCTCATAACTTACCTATATTACGAGGCTTCATGATGTATCTGGTCGCTGTGATCCAAACCATCTTGATGCGCTATGATGTTTTGGATGTAAAAATCACCATCGATGATGACAAGGTTTGGCAAAATCAGTCGATGATGATTTGTTTATGCAATGGTCCACGGGAAGGTGGCGGCTTCATCACTGCTCCTGGAGCTGAACTAGATGATGGTGATTTAAACTATTCATTCTTAGGAAAAGTCTCTCGATTAATGATGTTCCGTATGATTCCGGAATTTATGAACGGTACCCAGGAAAAATTTGAAAAGATCGTCCACCCAGGAAAGTTCAAGAAAATGGTGATTGAATCTAAGCAACCTTTGATCTTACATACGGATGGGGAAGTATTTGCGGGACTCTCACATGATGTTCACATGCTAAAAGTTGAAGTCCTTCCCGATGCCATAGAAGTGGTGGTGCCCTCAGAATAAATTATTCGAATTCAATTATTAATTGGTAACCAGCGAGAATATAATCTTCTCAACAATCTGGTTACCTTTTTTATTTAACTCAGATAAAATAAGGCTATGCCAAACCTGATCCAAAGCTTAAGCGAGCAAGACCTCGGCCAATTGCATATCATTGCTGATTTATGGGGGGTAGACCTAAACGCTCCAGATAAAAGAGACGGCAGAAGAAATCTATCTAAATTGCTGTTGAATGCCGAACTAATTGAAGAGATCCTCGAAAGTCTTACTCCAGAAGCAAAAGTAGCCATTGAAGAAATTCATAAAAATGATGATCGTATGCCCTGGCTGCAATTCATCCATCGTTATGGCGAGTTGAGAGAAATGGGTCCTGGAAAAAGGGATCGGGAAAAACCCCATCAGAATCCAAGTTCAATTAGTGAAACTCTTTGGTATCGAGCTTTCATTGCTCGGGCTTTTTTAGATACACCCAATGGGCCAAAGGAATTTGCATTTATCCCTGAGGACTTGGCAGCTTTATTTCCTAAAAACACCGTTAAAAATAAAAGAATATTATTTGGCAGACCAGCCACTAAAAATGAACGTGGGTATCCACTTCCAGCTACAGATTCTATCGTAGACAACGCTTGCACAATATTGGCGGCTTTGAGAATTGGATATCCTAAGGAAGATTTAATCGAGATAAGCGCACATTGGGCTATCCAGTTGGATAGCTTATTAAACTTAATGAGAGGGGCAGGTTTGATCGATGGACAGGATCAACCCATCGCCGAAGCTACCCAAGAATTTTTGCAACTTAGTCGAGAAGAAACGATATTAAGGTTATATCAAGTATGGATGCAAAGCTCAGAGATCAACGACCTTCGGGAATGTCCTCAATTTGAAGTAGAAGCAGAACCTTTAAACGACCCCCTTCAAACTAGAAAGAATATTTTTAAATATTTGGGAAATCTTGATCAAAATATTTGGTGGAGTATTTCAGCATTTACCCTCGCAATTAAAAATCAAGATATTGACTTCCAAAGGAAGGCTGGGGAATATGATTCTTGGTTTATTAAGGATCGCCAAACCGGATCCTATCTTCGTGGTATGGATAATTGGGACAAGGTTGAGGGGGAGTTGATCCGATATTTCCTTACAGGCCCAATGCATTGGTTAGGGCTGATCGACCTTGCAAGTAATGAAGATAATGGGAAGCCCATTGCATTTCGGTTTTCTGGCATGGCGAAGTATTTATTGAAAGGAAGCCCCTCAAAATCATTTATACCTATTGAAGAAAAAGTTAATGCGGATTCAAAACTATTAATCCATGTACCAAGGATGTTTGCCAGAACGCTCCGTTATCAGATTTCTAGATTCTGTGAATGGGAAGGAATCGTAAAAGAAAATTATCGATATCGAATTACAGCAAAATCATTAGAAAGAGCACATAGCCAGGGATTGCTGGCAAAACAACTTCTATCTTTATTGCAAAAAAATGCCAGCTCAAAGATCCCCCCCAATCTTGTACATGCATTGGAAAGATGGGAACAGTTTGGAACCCAGGCAAAAATTGAAGAAGCCCTGATCCTAAAAGTTAAACAGCCAGCCATTTTAGAAAAATTAAAAAAATCCCGTGCCGCCCGGTTTTTATTAGAGCCCTTGGGTCCGACATCTATTATTGTTAAGGCTGGTGCATGGGAAAAGGTAATGGAGGCTCTGGGGGAGATGGGCTATATGAGCGACGGACCTGCTAAAAAATAAAGTTTTGCTTAAATCAAAAACCGGGCAAAATTGCCCGGTTTTTTAGAATAGATCGCTTTACTCAGGTGCACCTGCTTCTATCCAGGCCTCCAAAGCATCAATTTCATCATTCAACAATTGGCTAAAATGTCCATCTGGATCATTTTGCTTTATAAATACGAGACTTGATCCTGGATCTCCTGCGATAATCCCTGGACCATTCTTACCACCTAACAAGGTGGTTTCATAACTACTCAAATCTAGACCCGCAAATAAATCTGAACTATTATGACAAGCTGTACACCTACCATTGAATAGCTCACTGAATGTATTTTCAAAAGTTGGATTTTCAAAAATCAAATAGGGGCTAATGTTTAATAAATGAAACAATTCATCTTCTAGGAGCGGCTGCAATTCATTAGCACCAAACCCCGCGTACGTCCAAACTGATCCATGGCAGGCTTCATTTCCACAAAACGTATCATCCGCTGCTGGCTTTTCAGTTAAGACTTTTGCGTTGGCAATCTCCTCTGAGACCTCATGGCAGGACTTACAGGTGCTGTTATATGCCTGACCGTGGAGTGCAATCCAACTCGTATGTGTATGGGATGGGGGTTCCGGTCCACTGATCAATTCTATATTTGTTGTAAACTCGCCTTCCCCAGAAACTACTGGTATAGAATGGCATAAATTACATTCTAATCGGATTACTTCCCCAGAATAATTAATATGCTTTCCATCATGACATCGGAAACATCCAGGGTCGTCCACATGGCCAAGGTTATTTGGGTGAGTATCCCAACCTGCTAATTGATCGGGAAAAACATTTTGTAAATAAATATCTTGTAAAACACTTACAGCTTGCCGGATATCCGCTTCTCGATTTGCGTAAAGACTCGTATAGTTTTCTAAATAATAATCATGCAAATTTTGCATTTCAACAATTGCTGTTTCTCGATCAGGATATTCTTCTCGTAAAAGAATGACGGATTGTTCAACTATGAAGGGCAAATCAGGAGCGATCAATCCTTTATCAATAGCCTGACTTACAGCATCTTCTGGTTTAGGGACTTCATGGGTAATACGATTATGACAGGTGATGCAATCAATTTGATTTAGATATTTTCCTTCCACCTCTTCAGTGCTGAAATCAGAACTGATATCGATATACTCAGTAATTTCACCATTATCATCTACGACCCGCACATATGGGATTTCTTGTTCTAAAGGATCATCTGAATAGTAATAAACTTCATTCTCAATATGCCAATGAATACCAAATCCTAGGCCTTCCCTCTCCGTTCCCCCTCCAGTTTTCATGATCAAGAAGATATTTTTACTGGTGTTGTTCTCATCAAAACCATAACTTTTGATTTCTCTTAAGCTATCGTCCGAGAATTTCTCTGGGAAATGGCAAGTTTCGCAAGCATCCCTTGCAGGGCGCATTTGATGGGATCGAATAGGATATTCATAAGCACCAGTAAGGTTTAAAATCACATGCCTTAGATCCCCCGCTTTTCTTGTAAACTGGGTCGTGAGCACATCTCGACCTATATGGCATTCCACACAATTTACACGAGCATGAGGAGATTCTAAATAAGCGCTATATTCTGGGGGCATCGTATGGCAAGAGGTGCCACAAAAAACTGAAGAGTTCGTATAAGTCCAAACCACATTTGTGCCAGAAATTAATACCCCGGTAAGAATTCCTAAAATTGCATAGGGTAGAATTCTTAACCATAATTTTGTCCCTTCCGGTGGGAGGAAAAAATTTTTGAGCCAATTAATTATTTTTGTAAAGGTTTTTTTCAAAATTGTATCCTCAGCAATTCCCTGTTGTACCCATTAATGATCCTTATGGGTATTGTTAAATATTTCACATAAATGATAAATCGGACAAGCTTACTCTATGATAAACGGAGCCCTTCTATCCTTAAAGGGTCATTTGTCCTTTATAGGAGTGACATTTGCACTAAATAATTATTAGGAGGAAATCTGAGTTTTTTGGGCTTCGAACGAAAAGGTAATCAAACTTATAAAAATTGAGGCCGTGTTACCACGACCTCAATTAGGATTAATTTTCTATTGCGCCATTATCGATCCATTGGCGAATGGCAGCAAGTTCTCCTGGGGTAAATTTTCCAGGATGGTCTCCACGAGCCGGCCAAATCACAACCAAACTAATTCCCCCAGCATAGGGTCTAATTGCTGGTCCAGAATCCCCCCCTTCTAGGGCGCTTAAATAATTCGTCAAATTTAAATTTGATTGTCCACCCTGTTGAGCATGGCAAAGGGAACAATTTTCTTGAAATAGATCGCCAAATCCATCTTCCCAACTGGTTCCAATCTCGGCTGGTTCAACGCTTATTGAAGTTGGGATGGTCGTAGGGTCGATTGGGGAATAGGAATTAACTTCGACCATATCTGGTATTTGGGCTGGTGTAACGACGGCAGTCTCTTCCGCAGTAACAAAGAATGCTAAACCGACCACAAGTATTGCTGCGAATAAGGGAAATGTGCCTAGAAATATTTTGCGGCGGGATTGAAAATCTTCATCAGTAGCAGGAGCTGGTTTCCACGGATTTTCATCTTCCAATACCAAGGCGTGCTCGTGCTCCATCATTTCCCGACTGACATAGCCATCATACATACTTTTGTTAAAATGCTTGATGAAAACATGATACATGTGCCAGATTAATACTGCCAAAACAGCCAGCAAGGCTTCACCAGAATGGGCAGCTTTTGCCACAGGTATAAAGCTACTGGGCAATAATTTGGTGGATAGAATTGGATTCCATAAAATGAAACCGGTGATCCCCATGATTACAGTTCCCCATATCAATGCCCAATATTCAAATTTTTCTTCGAAAGTATAAAACCCTTGCTTAGGTTCGTGCTTCTCGTAACCGAAGTTATATTTCAAACTATGCCAAGCATTCGTTAGATCCTCTTTAGTGGGGATCATACTCAAGGGTTTTCGTTGGACAAAGAAACCGTAGACAAAAGCACCAATATGGTAGATCGAAACCAAAACCAGTAGAATTGCAGAAATTCGATGAATAATTCGTACTGTTTCAATCCCACCCAAAACATTTAATATGAATTGAGATAGATTGGCTTCGGAATATTTTTGGATTAGACCCGTCAAACCCAAAGTGATGAAGGACCCAGCATTAGTCCAATGTTCAATTCGGCGGAAAATATCAAAACGTAAAATGCGTTCTGGTTGTTCGCTCATTTTCCCTCTCCTTTGTTTTTATCATCAAGTTGTTTTTTGATTATGAATTTTCGGTAAACTTGTGTGAAGATAAAGAACAACATACCGCCAATCGTACCTGGGATAATTATCCAATAAAAAATGGTGACTAAATAGACTGATGTATTATTTTCTAAATCAGGTTTGTAATGACTTAACCAAGAATCTGAAAATTCTAGATCAGCACCAGGATGACAACGTTGACAGGTAACCCCGATATTATCTTTCATAACTGAACTATCAGTATCATCATGACGGAGGATATCATGAACACCATGGCAATCACTACAAACTGGTTTATTCGTTACCTGATCAGGGGCAATTTCCTCAAAGATAACCACCGTTGAGCCATGGAAGTCGGATATGTAGGTGTCAAACACATCAGCGTTGATACCATATTTTCCCATTAGTTTTTCATCGTTATGACATTCCGCACAAATTTGTGGGGAAAACAAGGTATACCCAGGGTCATTAGGGCCCGTATTATTATGATTTTCGTGACAGCTCACACAAGTTGGGACATCTGGATTGAAATTTTCTAATAAAGCCTCACCATGCACACTTTCTTTATAAATTTCATAAATTTCTGAATGGCATTTTTCACAGGTTTGCGCAATGCTTATATGAGAAGTGCCGAATTCTTGTACGGCATGTGCACTGTGGCAATCTACACAGGTGGCTGAATTTGTATTTCCCAAAAGGTATTCTTGGGCATGATGTCCCTTGGCGTATTCCTCGGCCGCTCCACTATGACATTGCATACATGCCTGGCTGATCACTTGATAGGAAAATTCTCTAGCTGTTTCGATGAGCAATTCTGGGTGAGGATATCCCGTGATATTTGTATGGCATTGCACACAAGAATATCCATTCCTGCCATGAATGGATGTTTTAAATTCTATAGGATCCACAGTTAGATATAGCTGACCACCATCAGGTAATGGTCGAACCATATCTGGCAATTGATGACAAGCAAGACAATCATCATTTGTCATTGGGATGGGTCCTTGTATGGATGGCAGCTCTTCATTAGCAAGGGCAGCCTTTGGATTCATAAATGTACTGAATATAAGAAATATTAGAACCCCTATTAGCATAAATGCTCTTTCATTCTTATTTTGGATAATTATATGTTTAATTTTCATTATTTAATCCTAATGGATGCAACTTAACCGGGCAAGAATTTTTCCGCCCGGTATTTTACCAGCAATCTTTTTTGATTAGGTTGGTTTTCTTGTGATGCTCCAATTTCACACTTTTGCCAATCAAACTAATTTCTTTAAATTAATCACTCAATTATACTAATTATCATCTAGTCGGGTATAGGGCAGGTGTCCTATATTTAAAAGGACACCTGCAACTTAAATTGTACAATTCTTCTCTTAAATGATTTATTAATGTATAAAAAAATAAATCATTTCATCCATTACACCTACAAATCCTTATTGGGAATTATAGAATATCATATGCAAAACTCTTTCTATTCGTAAATAAATTGATGGTCAAGCGATATCACCAATTCAATTTTTGAATGAACATTTTTCTTTTAATTGTTAGTTTTTTTTGGCAATGTTTTCAAATAAAAAATTATTCTTCAAAATATTTTGTGCTATTTTATAGATTTATTATGAATCATTGGAGGGACAGTTGTCCCTATACCGTTAGGGACAGATTGCCCACCCAATTATAGAATTTTTATAGATTCATATAGTTTACATAAGTTTTACTCAATATTTAAACCTATGTAAACTTTAGTGCTAGTTCAGCAGGGGTTATTTGTCCCGCAAAGCAAGTGACAATAATCACTAACCCTTTTTGCATGCTTTCTGTATACTTTAATAGATAAAAAGCAGTATTCATCATGGATTGTAATTTTTTTTAGAATAGACAATAATTTCATTGTCGCTTTTATTAATAAATCCAAGGAGAAGAATACTTTTACAGTACTGAGGAGGTACAAAAAAAGAATATCCCTCGCTTTGAATTTTTATAGTTATAAGAATAGAAACTTATTAAAATCCCTGGGAAAGGGGAAGGGGAAGGAGCATTATAGATGTTTTCAAAGAAAACACTCGTAATCATTGGCATTTTGGTCATCGCAGCATTTGCTTTAACAGCATGTGCAGGTGAAACAGGACCAGCAGGACCTGCTGGACCTGAAGGACCTGCTGGTCCTGCTGGACCCGAAGGTCATGCTGGCATGGCACCCTCTGCAGCAGATCTAACATGTACAGAATGCCATAATGAAGGAACCGCCTTATATGTTGCATCGCAACAATGGGCAAAATCGTTGCATGCAACCGGAACTGCCGCAGCTTATGCTGGTGCCCGATCTGGTTGTACAGGCTGTCACTCTAGTGAAGGCTTTACTGACGCAACAGAAATTGGAAGTATGGAAGAAGCCGCTGCACCCTTGGTAGCCTCTCAACAAAACTGCCGAACCTGCCATCAGATCCACACTTCATATACTGGTGCGGACTGGGCATTATCAACAGTCGAACCTGTACTCCTTGTTGCTAACGGAGAAACCTTCGATGGCGGTAAAGGTAACTTATGCGCAAGCTGTCACCAACCTCGCCGAGCAATGGAACCAGGCGTGGAAGGTATGTTCGAAATCACAAGCACCCACTGGGGTCCCCACCACGGTCCGCAGAGCACAATGCTCTTAGGTCAAGTTGGTGCGGGCATTGAAGATAATCCCGGCCGACACGCTATGGTTGAGGACACCTGTGTAGCTTGCCATCTTGGTGAAGCAAAAGACCACGATATGGGTGTGAACTATGCCACCTGTGCAGAATGCCACGAAGATGCAGAAGCTATGGTCGAAGAATTACAAGCCGAAGTTCAAGAATTGACTGATGAAGTTGGTGAATTACTTGAAGCAAAAGGTTTGACCCACGATGGTCATCCAAATCCTGGCACTTACCCAGAAGCTGAAGCTCAAGCTGCTTGGAACTGGATCTATATCGTTCTCGAAGACAAGAGCATGGGCGTACATAACCCAGCCTACACAATCGAGATGCTTGAAGCAGCCTTGGACGTCTTGAGATAAGACCGTTCCAAAGTTGATCAGAGTAAAGTAACAAAACACTATTCAACTATAAGGTTCAAAAGTACTATCAAAGCCGGAGTCTTTTCAGACTCCGGCTTTTTATTTATTTCTAAATAAAAAGCCGGCAAATAACTCCAATAAAACTAAAAATATTGATTTCAAATCAGGTGATAATTGTCCTATAAAGCGCGGGACAATTATCACTAATACTAATTATTGACCATAAGTTATACTTATATTATTATAAGTTTTGCCTCATTTGTTTTAAACAATTGAGAGCGAAAAAAGCTGAAATTTATCCATATTAATATTATTTTTCATTACAGGATTAAGGAGGTGTTCCTGAGAGAATTTCAACACTGTAAAAAACGTTAATGCACAACGAAATCAAGGAGTTCACAGAAAATGTCTATGAAAAAGAAGTTTATTTTATTTAGTATCCTAAGTATCGCCGTGATTGTTTTGGCTGCTTGTGCTGCTGGAGAACCCGGCCCTGACCTGCCCCCCCAAACCTGATCCAAGTACAATGTTACAGATCAGGCCAAAGGAGGCAGAAAATGCCAAGAAAGAGACGTTATTCAACTGAACAAATTATCACAAAACTGCGAGAAGCGGATGTGCTGTTAAGTCAAGAA
>JABJGH010000057.1 GCA_018662365.1 Chloroflexota bacterium
AGCAACTGCAGCGCATCTAGCTTAAAGGTCTTGCTAAATTTTCGATATTTTTTTCTTTTGCTCATGTCTGTCTCCATTTTATTAGTTTACTGGATTTTCAGACATTTTTCGTCTCCACTTTTTCGGGGGAATCCCATAATTTTAAAAGATTTAATCAGAAGAATGACGTCTTTCGGCGTGCTTGGTGGGATAAAAAGATAAGAACGCCAAAAGCAGAAATATTTTTTGACACTTATCGTGAGCCACTGGACAATTGGCGTAAAGCAGATGGTTTTACCCAGCGAGATTATGCCCTTAGAAATGCATCTTGGCATGTGAGTGATCTTTTTACGGATATGAAAAATGATGAAGATCGAAGAGAGGGATTTTCGGATATCTTTACATTGCAAAAAGATGTTGCCAAGGTAAAAGTACCTATAGAAAATGAACAAACAGCGGCTCAAGAAATCAAAAGAGTGGGAAAAGCCTTTGGTGCTGATCTGATCGGCATTACCCAATTTGACCAACGCTGGGAATACTCCCATAAATTTAGCGATATGAGCAGCACCGAAAGACCCCCTGAAATCGATGAGGATTTGCCGAATGTGATCGTGATAGCCCAAGCTATGGATTACGATTGGATCAGAACCGTTCCCTCTGCATTAAGCGGGGCTGCAACTGGCTTAGGATATTCCCACGATGCATTGGTTGTCCTTTCCTTAACTCAATATATACGAAACCTCGGGTATAACGCACACGGAAGCATGAATGACACCTCCCTTGCGATTCCCTATGCAATTAAGGCCGGCCTAGGAGAATACGGTAAATTGGGTTTATTGATCACCAAAGATTTTGGGCCGCGGGTCCGGCTGGGGAAAATCTACACAGACCTACCCCTTTCATATGATGAACCGATCTCATTTGGAGTAAAAGAGCTTTGTGATATTTGCCAAAAATGCATGATGGGATGCCCGGTACAAGCCATCCCAAGTGGGAAGCCATCCAATATAATCCATAACCAATCCAATCTAATTGGAGTAGAAAAATGGACAGTAGATGGAGAAAAATGTTTTTCGTATTGGACAGCTCAAAACAGCGATTGCTCAATTTGCATCCGTGTATGTCCATACAACAAGGACTATTCAAATTCTATCCATCGTTTTGCCCGCAATTTGGCTGGGACAAAGCTTAGAAAATTTCTTCTTTGGTTAGATGGCAAACTAGGTTATGGGAAAAGACTAAAACCTAAAAATTGGTGGGTTGAATAAAAACCAAGACAAAATTATTGCTACAAATTTCCAATTTATCGACCATAAAAAAATACTCAATAGTATGTCACTCCTTTTAAAAATATATTTAAAATTTGCTACAATATTTATTATTAAAGTAACCAATTGGAGGCAAACATGACAATATTAAATAATTATTCTCAATTTAGCACCCATCATTGGGAAACGGGAACGATAAAAAATTATTTGGAATATCGTGGGTTCCTGGCGGAACATAATAAGAAACCCTATAGTGAAGCATTATTGATGGGCATTAGTGGGGGATTGGTCATGGGATATTTTTCTTTTGCATATAAAGGATATGACCCTCATGTTGTCATCCTAACTCGAAATACCTTTGATCCCTTAGATACCTTACTTTCCCGCTTGGGGGTTGAACAAGAACTAAAACACACTGGGATCCCCGAAAAAGGTTACACAAACCTGGTCGATACCTTAGACAATGGGCTCCCTGCCATTATTTGGGCTGATATGTATAGCTTGCCCCATAACACGCTCCCGTTAGACGATGGAATGTGGGGAATGGCGCCAATAATTGTTTATGGCATCGATGAATCAAGAGATGAAGTTTGGATAGCAGATCGAGCGGAAGTCCCACTAAAAATAACTGTGGATCAACTAGCAGCTGCAAGAAGTCGGGTGAAGAAGGATAAATACAGAATCCTCACGATTAGCGAACCCAATCCGAAGAAAATAAAATTAGCGGTAGAAAAAGGAATATGGGATAGCATCAAACTTTATACAGAAAAACCACCCAAAGGTGCAGCTAATAACTTCGGGTATTTAGCGTATCAGCGATTTTCCGATATTTTAACCAATCCAAAGGCGAGAATGAGTTGGGCAAAGGAATTTCCTGTGGGGGCAAAATTATTTGCGGGGTTAAGTTCTACGTTTACAAGTGCCTTCGTTTATGGAAAAAAAGGTGAATCCTTGGATGCAGAAAGATTATTGTTTGCTGACTTTTTAAAAGAAGCCACGGTAATCCTGGAAAAGCCAGGTTTAGCAAAAGCTGTGAGTAAAATGGAAAAAAGTGCAGCCTCCTGGAAAAATTTAGCGATGCAGATTTTCCCAGACGGTATTTCACTATTAAAAGAATCAAGAGAACTTATCCTAGAAAAGGATCTACTGTTCAGGAAAAATGGTTCTAAAGAAATTCAAAGAATGAAAGAAATTAATTCTCGACTAGATGAAATCAAAGAATTGTTTGAAAATGATTATCCCCTATCTGATAATGAGACAGAAAAATTATTAGGTGGAATTGCAGAAGCTGTAATGAGCATCCATGATATGGAAAAGGAAGCAATCGATATCCTTCAGGAAGAAATGGTTAAATAAAAAAAGGAAGGTCTTACGACCTTCCTTTAAATTTATTATTCTACTGTCACACTTTTTGCTAAATTTCGTGGTTGATCCACGTCCAATCCGCGCAATACAGCGATATGATAGGCCAATATCTGTAGGGGGATCACGGTGAATACCGGGCTAAGCATCCAAGAAGTTTCTGGGATCCACATAACTTGGTTTGCAAGGGGCGGTATTTGTTCATCACCATCCGTCGCAAGCACAATCACCGGCGCATTCCTTGCCTTTGTTTGCTCAATTTGACTAAGCATCTTTTCATACCAAGGATCTTTAGGGGCGATTACGATTACTGGCATATCCTCATCAAACAGGGCAATAGGGCCATGTTTCATTTCTCCCCCAGGGTACCCCTCGGCATGAATATATGAAATTTCCTTTAACTTTAATGCTCCCTCATATGCCGTGGGCATATTGATCCCTCGACCGAGGTAGATACAATTTTCAGTATCTTTAAGCGCCAGCGCAACTTTTTTATACTGTTCTTCCCTCCCTAGAATTTGATCAGCAAGATCCGGAACACTGCGCAACTCATTCACCATTTCAATCCGTTCTTCCTCACTCAATACCCCTCGTAGGTCTGCCAACAAGATCGCCAACAAATATTGATCGATCAACGGGGCGGTATATGCCTTTGTAGAGGCCACCCCAATTTCGGGTCCAGATTGCATGGGAATCACACCATCCGAAATTCTCATTGCCTGAGAACCGATCACGTTTACGATCGACCACAGCGTGGCACCACGGGATTTTCCCTCTGCCATTGCGGCTAAAGTATCAGCGGTTTCTCCGGATTGGCTGATCGCCATAACCACAGTATTTTCGTTAATTATCGGATCTCGATATCGAAATTCGGATGCGATATCTACCTCAACAGGAATTCTTGCGATCTTCTCGATCAAAACTTTACCAACCATGGCTGCATATGCTGCGGTTCCACAAGCCACAATGACAATTCTTTCAATTTTGTTGGCAAATTCTTCGGTTAAGTTTAATTGAGGAAGAATTATCTTTCCTGTTTCAAAGTCTACCCGCCCAGAAATCGTATCAGTGAGAGACCGTATTTGTTCATGAATTTCTTTTTGCATAAAATGGCGATATTCACCCTTTTCTGCAGAGATGGGGTCCCAAGAAACACTATCAACCGAAAATTCTACCTTTTCCCCTTCTAAGGTATTAATTTCAGCACCATCTTTTGTAATTGTAGCGATTTGTTGGGATTCAAGAAAAACAACTTCCCGAGTATGCTCCAAAATTGCAGGCATATCAGAGGCGATGAACATTTCATTCTCCCCAAACCCAATCACAACACCCCCAGCATTGCCAATGCGAGCAGCCACGATCTTATCCGGTTCCTTACTTGAGGCCATCACCACACCATGATGTCCTTTGAGGTGGCTTAAAGCTGATCTTGCGGCTTCTTCTAATTTAACCCCTGTCGATAAATAGCTTTCAACCAGGTGAACGATGATCTCACTATCTGTGTCAGATTTAAATTCGATCCCCTCTGCGATCATTTCCTCCCTTAGCTTAATATAGTTCTCAACGATGCCATTATGGACTAAAACCACGTCCCCTGTCGCCCCCATATGAGGATGGGCATTTCTAGCATTAGGTTCACCATGGGTGGCCCAACGCGTATGACCAATACCTAATTTTCCAGATAAGGGTGAGTCTTCAACCATATTAAGTAAATTATGTAATTTACCTGCATCGCGGCGCACCTCAAACCCACCATTTTGCAAAACAGCAATACCTGCTGAATCATAACCGCGATATTCGAGTCGCTTTAAACCATTCAAAATGATCGGCGTGGCATCACGCGGACCGATGTAACCAACAATTCCACACATTGGAGTCCTCCAGACAATAAGTCAACCCATGTTCCACGAATCTTTGCTCGCCAGGTCACCCTTACGATGTTGAATTCGAGATTTGATTTGGAGGAAAAGATTACGGGGGCATGGCGCACCCGGAGGGCTTCCGCTGATCTTCGATTTTCCTGGAAAATAAACCTACTTCCAGTTAACCTCACTATTGTGAAGAACCCTCAACCTCGTCACCCTAAAGAAAACTAGGGCCTTGCGCTATCTTTTCCTATGAATAAGGGGTAAATTGCGACCTTATTATTTATTGGGGACATTATACCTTAATAATAATCCTATTTTAATTACTTGGATAGACATTGAATTGATTGTAAATGTTTGGTTCTTTAACCGCATAAAATATCTTGATTTCCAGTCAAATTTAGTCCTAATAAACGACATTTTTTAGTGAAATTCTTATAAATTTTACCCTTGCCATTCATTTGGGTCTGCATGGTATAATCGCTGATTGTGAAGACAAGTTCAAGTCTGTCTTTTTGCAATAATTATCATTTTGGAGATTGTTTTGGCATTTAATCCTATCAATTGGATCCTAGGTTTTTTCTCATTGGATATTGGAATTGACCTTGGGACAGCGAATACTTTGGTAAATGTGAAGGGAAAAGGGATTGTAATTAACGAACCTTCTTGGGTCGCGATCAACAAAAGAACCCGAAAACCTTATGCAGTAGGGGCAGAAGCAAAGTCCATGGTGGGGAGAACCCCAGCCAATATTATTGCTGTTCGGCCACTAAGAGACGGGGTCATTTCAGAGTTTGAGATCACCAGAGAAATGTTGGGTTATTTTATTGACCGAGCACATCAGCAAAGTATTGTGCCCTTCCCAAGACCCAGAGTAGTGGTAGGTATTCCCTCTGGTGTTACAGAAGTGGAAAAAAGAGCTGTTTATGACGCTTCGATGCTTGCCGGAGCGCGAGAAACCTACCTGATTGAGGAACCAACGGCCTCTGCAATTGCAGTCGGTCTGCCAGTCGGAGAAATTGTTGGATCGATGATCGTAGATATTGGTGGTGGAACCACCGAAGTGACCGTATTTTCCATGGGTGGTATTGTAACTTCTCGCTCCTTAAGGGTTGCCGGAGACGAATTGGATCAGGATATCCTCAACTTTGTCCGAAACAAGTATAATTTGCTTATCGGAGAGCGGATGGCCGAAGAAGTTAAAATGAAGATTGGTTCAGCATTTCCTCTACCAGAAGAAAAAACCATCACAGTTCGTGGTCGAAATTTAATTTCTGGATTACCAGAAACATTAGAATTATCCTCAGTAGAAATTCGCGAAGCCATGTCTGGTTCGATACAAACTATTATCGATACAGTAAAAGATACATTAGATGAAGTCCCTCCCGAGATCGTGGCTGATCTTATGGATATTGGGATTTGTCTATCAGGGGGTGGAGCTAATTTGCTTGGACTAGCCGACCGAGTATCAGATGAAGTCCGAATCCACGCCTGGGTAGCAGAAGACCCGATGTCCTGTGTCGCCCGTGGTGCTGGAATGATCTTAGAAGATTTTGACAATTTAAAGAATTGGTTGATCAAAATAGATTAGAATTAAATTGTACAATTTAATTTCACCTAAGGGATAATCCCCTTTCTATTAGTTATGTCAATAAAATCCCCAACTCCCCCCCGAAATGTAGGTCAGACAATTGCAATTGTTTTAGTAATTGTTGGCATTTTAGCATTGTCACTAGGTGGATACCTCAACTCAATATTAAATACGGCATTAGAGCCCGTTCTCACAGCGCAACAATGGATTACTACCAGGGTTGAAGTAATAAGATCCTTGTTTGGCACTCCCAGTGATCTGGTTTTGTTGCAGCAAGATAACTTTAATCTCGAAAATCAAATTGCCGAGCTTCAATCTCAGGTAATCTCGCTTCAGCAACAAGTCTCAGATGTTCAGATACTTTCTGCACTCTTAGATTTTGCGCAAAAGCAACCCGAAAATGAATACAAAGCTGCTGCAGTGGTGGCGCGCGATCCAAATCCTTTCTTACAATTTGTAATTATCAATGTGGGTTCGGATAATGGTATTCAGCGGGGCATGCCCGTGGTCAATGACCAGGGTTTAGTAGGACGTGTTTCCCAAGTAACCTCTAATGCTGCCAGGGTGCAATTGATCACAGACCCGGCCTCTACGGTGAATATTCAAATACAACCATCGGACGCGGAAGCTGTTCTTTCAGGAAGTATTACCAGTGATTTGTCTTTAGACCTGGTCCCACAAAATGTAACCATTCAACCAGGAGACATGCTTTTAACCTCAGGGTTAGGTGGAAACTATCCTTCAAGTATTTTGATTGGCCAAATTGTCAGTGTGCGCAATCAAGCCACCGCTTTATTCCAGCAAGCTTCTGTCCAACCAATTGTGGACTTTTCAAAACTAGAGATCGTCTTAATAATTGTCAATTTTGATCCTGTAGACTTCACGCCCATATTGCCATCCGACGAAGTGACCCCCTAATATAATGTCAACTTTAATAGCAATATTTACCTTAGCTTTGGCTACCATTTTGCAAACAACAATTTTTGTTGAAATGAAATTGTTGCAAGGGTCAGCAGATTTTGTATTATTGACCCTATTAGGATGGATTCTTCACGAAAGAACCGAAGGACATTGGCAGTGGGGGGTACTTGCAGGGCTATTTACCGGTTTTGCTTCTGAATTGCCAATTTGGGTCACAGTTTTTGGCTATCTCTTGGTAGTATTGGCGATTCAATACCTCCATTCAAAAATATGGCAGGCACCCATGGTGATCTTGTTTGTATCTATCATTGTCGGAAGCATTTTAGTATTGTTCTTGGATACGACCTATCTCGTTGTCATTGGTGTCCAACTTCCATTTTTAGACTCGCTTAATTTAGTCATTTTACCAAGTGTGATTTTGAATATGTTGTTTATTCTCCCAGTTTATGCACTTATGGGTGAACTAGTGAAGATTTCATACCCAGGGGGAGGAGAAATATGAATCAAAAAAACAAACCTCCAATTAATTTAACTATAGATCCATGGCGCATCTGGGCCTTTGGAATAGTAATCGCAATTGTTTTCTTAATTTTTATTGGCAGATTATTCGATTTCCAAATACTTAATTTTGATAAAGGGGACAATTGGGCAGCCCAGGCGGCGGACAATCGTATTCAAACGATTAATTTGCCCACGCGACGAGGAGTGATCTACGATCGGAATGGGATTTTGTTGGCAAAAAATATTGCGGCCTATAACGTTGCCATCACTCCCGCATTTTTACCTGATGATGAAGGGGAAATCGAAGAGATTATCCGAGAACTATCTGAATTTGTTAGTTTACCTATCCATCGTGGTTCAATTGAAACCGAAGTTTTGCTCCAATGCGGGGATAATCTTGGAATATCAGAAATGGTTGAAATTGGAACCTCTTTTTCGCCATTCACCCCTGTATTAATAGATTGTGATATTGAACGAGGTCTTGCATTGGCAATTCAGGAAATGGCTTTAGATTGGCCTGGAGTGAGCATTGAAATAGAACCAGTGAGGGATTACCCCACCGGTGACCTCACCGCACCAATCGTTGGTTTTCTGGGTCCCATCCCTGAAAGAAGCCAGGTGGAATTGGAAGCGGAAGGATTTTTAGCCAACCGGGACAAGGTAGGGTATGCGGGAATAGAGTTATATTTTGATGAAGTTTTGAGGGGGCTGAATGGCAATAGAACAGTGGAGGTGGATGTAGCTGGGGAAATCCTAAGGGATATTGAAGGGCTAATTCCAGCCGAAGATGGCTTAAATGTTGTCCTAACCATTGATACCCGATTGCAGGAGGCTGCTGAGGCGATCGTAATTGGGGAAGTAGATTTTTGGAATTCATATTTAGCCCAATATAAAATTAGTAGTGGAGTTTCAATTGCCCTCAATCCCCAAACAGGGGAAATCTTAGCGATGGTTTCTTGGCCCTCATACGAAAACAATCGCTTTGCCCGTTTTATTCCTACCTATTATTATGAGCAGTTGATCCAGGATTCAACTTTTCCACTACAAAACAACGCTGTTTGGGGAGAAATACCAGCCGGATCGGTTTTCAAAATTGCGACAGCGGTAGGTGCTTTAAATGAAGAGGTCGTAACACCCGAACAAATAATTGATACACCGGGTCAAATAACGATCCAAAATGTATATACCCCAAATAACCGTGGATTGGACAGAGAATTCGTCGATTGGAATCAGGAAGTTGGCGGGTTTGGAGAGTTAGACTTTATTGGAGGAATTTCCAATTCCAGTAACGTATATTTTTATAAACTAGGCGGAGGGTTTCCTCCTGAGGTCGAGCAGGGGGGACTCGGAATTTGTCGATTGGGAACCTATGCTCGAGCATTGGGTTATGGCGCAGAGCTTGGTGTTGAACTAGCAGAGGAAACCGACGGATTGATCCCAAATCCCACATGGAAAAGAATTAACCAGGGGGAAAACTGGTCCACGGGAGATACCTATATTGCAAGTGTGGGTCAGGGTTTTGTGATTGCCACTCCTCTACAGGTATTAATGTCCGCCGCGACCATAGCCAATGATGGTGTCTTAATGCGGCCAACATTAATCAAGGAAATAATTGACAATGAAGGAAAGCCAGTTCACGTGATCATGGATCAATATGGCAATTTATTTGAATATGAACTAGATAATAATGGAAACGTTTTTGTGGAAGTGTACGAAAAAGATATTATTGAATTAGATTTAGAATTAATTGATGGAGAAGGTGAATATTTAACTTATCCAAACAGGATTTTCCTTGATGTGGATGGGAACAATATTGAATTTGAAATTGTTCAACCATTTGATGAAGATAAAGATGATTTAGAAGAGGGTGGGAATTCAATTTTGGTTTTTGATTTGGATGGAAATTCCGTACCATATCGTGTTAAAGAGGATGGAAGCATCACGGTTCGGGCATATGAGGAAATTTTAGAAAAAGTAACTTTGCTAGCTATGGATGGAAGTAACCAGATCATAGAATACCCAGGACAAATCTTTTATGATCAGGATGGGGATGAAGTAGAAATTTTTGTGATGAGCCCCTGGGCTGAAGATGAGAAGTGGGATTTAACAACTGAGCCAAGAATTGAAAACTACTCAAACCCTGAAGGTATTGGAAGTTGTAAACTTACCGGGGAACTATCCACGGTAGAGCCATGGGTTTTCGAAAAAGTTCAGGAAGGCATGCGCGAAGCAGTTTTATCGGGTACCCTTTTGGATGAGTTTGAAGGTGTTGAGATTGCCGTGGCTGGAAAAACTGGTACTGCTGAATATTGTGATACCGTTGCTTTAGATAAGGGGCTTTGTATCTATGGGAATTGGCCAACTCATGCTTGGACGGTTGCTTATGCTCCCTACGAAAACCCTGAAATTGCAGTTGTTTCCTTCATGTACAATGGTGGTGAAGGGGCCAGTGTTGCAGGTCCTGTGGTGAGAAAGATCATCCAAGCTTATTTTGAATTAAAAGCTATTGATACTACTTTGGGGAACCCTTAAAGCTTCATGCTATAATCGGTTTTTGAGGAAATTATGCATCCATTAATTACTATTAAAGGGATTCGGGAAGGCTTACTGGTAACTCTAGGGGAAGGGGAGTGGCCAGAAATTCAAGAAGCTTTAATATCTCAACTTGAAGGACAAGCTGATTTTTTGCGCGGTGCAAAATTGATCTTAGATGTTCAAAACCGAGCCTTAAATGCCGCATCCCTAGGTAAATTGCGAGATTTGCTTTCTGATCGAGAGGTTTCCATTTGGGCAGTGTTAAGTTTCTCACCATTGACGGAACAAACTGCACAAACCTTGGGTTTTGCTACAAAAATTCATCAAAAGCAAAATGAACCCGAAGTTTCTCCAAGGGATCTCAATTTAGAGGACGATGAAGGGATATTGGCAAAACAAACCTTACGGTCCGGGGGTAGTCTGGTTTATCCTGGGCATATCACCTTAATTGGGGATGTAAACCCTGGTGCAGAAATTATTGCCGGAGGGCACGTGGTTGTTTATGGGAAAATCAAAGGAATGGTTCATGCTGGATCTGAAGGGGACGAAACCGCCGTGGTTTGTGCCTTAGAAATGTCTCCCACTCAATTGCGTATAGCCGACAAAATATCTGTTTCCCCAGAAGATATGGGAGAAAAAACCCCCGAAATTGCCTTTATTAGGGATGGTCAAGTAGTTGCAGAACCTTGGAAATTTAGATAAACATTACTCATATAAATTTACAAATTAGTGTATAGTTAGGATTACTATGTCAGGAAAAGTGATAACAATTACCTCAGGAAAGGGTGGTGTTGGAAAAACCACCGCAGCCGCAAATATCGGTGCAGCCTTAGCGATGCAAGGGTATAAAGTGACCTGTATTGATGCCGATATCGGTTTACGCAATTTGGATGTGATTTTAGGTTTAGAAAACCGCATCGTTTATGATTTAGTCGATATCATCGAAGGAAGATGCCGACTAAGACAAGCAATGATTCGAGATAAACGTTTACCAGAACTATATTTAATTCCTGCAGCACAAACTCGGGATAAATCTGCAGTATCACCCAGTGATATGGCTCGCCTTGGGGATGAATTGAAAGCTGAAATGGATTACGTTATAGTGGACTCTCCCGCTGGTATTGAACGTGGATTTAGAAATGCAATTGCTCCAGCAGATCAGGTAGTGATCATCACAAATCCGGAAGTTTCAGCCGTTCGGGATGCGGATCGAATTATTGGCCTGGTGGAAGCAGAAGAAAAAGGACCGGCCACCTTGATCATCAACCGAATTAATGCTCAAATGGTCCAACGGGGAGAGATGTTAGGGGCTGAGGATATTTTAGAACTTTTAGCAGTAGATCTGATTGGGATGGTTCCCGAAGACAGCAATGTGATCGTCAGTTCTAATCGCGGTATGCCGGTGGCCTTCGACGACAAATCAAAAGCCGGTGAGGCTTTTAGAAATATCGCCAAACGACTCGCTGGTGAAGAAGTCCCCTTTATGGATTTGGATGCTACCCCCGGTTTGATGGATCGCCTTTCAAGGTTTATGCGTTCGGGGGGTAATTAGCATGAGAAGCCTATTTGGCCGAAAAGAAAAGAGTGCCTCCGCTGCAAAAGAAAGGTTAAAGTTGGTCCTAATCCATGATCGCACGGATCTCCCCCCTGGAATGATGGAAGATCTTCGTGATGAATTGATCGAAGTTATCTCTCGCCATATTGATGTAGACAGGGAGATGGTTAGTATTGAGATTGCCCAGGATGGACGGAACCAAAGATTAGTCGCAGATATTCCCTTGCAAACCCCAAAACGACGCAGGAGCCGCTAGACGGTACCGTAAATGCGTTTATCAAATTGGCGCCACTTTGATTTCTGGCTGCTAGGTGCAGTCAGCATATTAATTATATTCAGTATCGCAATGATTGATTCTGCGATAGCTGGGAATATTGAGCTAGTTGAAAATAATACATTGGGCAGACAAATTTTGTTTGCTGGCGCGGGGTTCATAGTAATTGCACTTGTAACCATTTTAGATTATCACGTATGGATCACGATTGGGCGGGTTTTATATGTGATCGTGGGGGGATTCCTAGCATTTATTGCAGTGGGTGGAGAAACAGCTTTTGGTGCAGCCAGGTGGTTAGATGTTGGGTTCGCTTTGGTTCAACCATCAGAATTAGCCAAAATTACAGTTGTAATAATTGCAGCGGATTTCTTTGCTCACAACCAAGATAAAATCGCAAAATTCTTAACAGTTATTCGGAGTGCGATATTACCATTCGGCCTAGTTTTCTTTGTCATCATCCAACCCGACCTCAGTACCTCGATTGTACTCTTAGTAATTTGGGGGGCTTTGTTATTCGCTTCAGGACTGCGGCTTCAGCACATATTAATATTTTTGGGTTTAGGAACCGTTCTCCCATTTATTTCATGGCCTTTTCTTGAAGATTATCAAAAGCAACGTGTGGCTCAATTCATTTTCCCCGATGAAACAGCCCGATTTGGGGAAGAATATAATGTGCTTCAGTCTCAAATAACTGTAGGATCTGGTGGGCTTACTGGTCAAGGGTATCGGCAGGGGTCTCAGGTGCAATTACGGTTTCTTAAAGTAAGGCACAGTGATTTTATTTTCTCAGCAATTGCAGAGGAATTCGGGTTTATCGGCTCAGTGATAATTATCCTAATTTTATTCTTTATCATTTTCCGAATACTTAGGGCTGCCCAACTCTCATACGATACCTTCGGTTCCATGATTTGCTATGGCATTGCTACCTTAATTGCATTTCAAACAGTAGTCAATATTGGGATGAATTTAACCCTTCTTCCAGTGACTGGGTTACCTTTGCCATTTATTAGTCAGGGGGGGAGTTCTTTAATATCCTTAATGCTGGGGATCGGTTTAGTAGAAAGTGTGATCGCGCGCCATAAAGTATTAGAGTTTTAACCGTTGATGAAAAGCAAAATGGGCTCCATTAAGAGAGCTTATTTTGTATTAGAATAAGGGCTTGTTAAAAATATTAATTGAGTACAGGAATAAAAATGACTGAAGAACCCAAATCAAGCAATTTTGTCAGAAACATAATCGATGAACACAATGAATCAGGTAGATTTGAGAACCGTGTTCATACTCGTTTTCCACCTGAACCAAATGGATATTTACATATTGGACATGCTAAATCAATTTGTCTAAATTTTGGAATTGCCCAAGACTATGACGGAAAATGCAATTTGCGTTTTGACGACACCAATCCATTAAAAGAAAACCTTGAATATGTAGATGCCATCAAAGAAGATGTACGATGGCTGGGCTTTGAATGGGAAAATGAACTTTATGCTTCAGATTATTTTGATACCCTTTACGAATGGGCAGTTCAATTGATCAAACAGGGGAAAGCGTATGTGGACGATCTTTCAGCAGTTGAAATGAGAGAATATCGGGGTTCATTAATTGAATCTGGAAAGAACAGCCCCTTTAGAGATAGAACTATTGAGGAAAATCTAGATCTTTTTGAAAGAATGAAGATTGGGGAATTTGAAGATGGTGCAAGAGTTTTGCGTGCAAAAGGAGACATGTCCTCCGGGAATATCAACCTAAGAGATTCGGTCATGTATCGCATATTGCATGCGACCCATCATCGAACGGGTGATAAATGGTGCATCTATCCAACCTATGATTGGGCCCATGGGCAATCCGATTCGATCGAAGGAATAACCCATTCGATTTGCACATTAGAATTTGAAGACCATCGGCCCTTATACAATTGGTATTTGGATAATCTTGAAGAACATCATCCCCAACAAATTGAATTTGCACGTTTAAACCTTACCAACACCGTGATGAGTAAGAGAAAATTGAGGCAGTTGGTTGAAGAAGGTGCGGTTGAAGGCTGGGATGATCCGCGAATGCCTACCTTGTCGGGATATCGTCGACGTGGCGTACGTCCAGAAGCAATCCGAAAATTTGCTGACAGAATTGGAGTTGCCAAGGCCAACAGTACAATTGATATTCAAATGCTTCAACATGTCATTAGAGAAGATCTGGATGCGATCGTTCCCAGAGCAATGGCGGTTATGAGACCCATAAAAGTTGTTATAGAGAATTTCCCTGAAGATAAGGTTGAAGAATTTGAGATTGACTATTATCGCCATGATAAGGAAAAGGAAGAAAAACGAAAGGTGTATCTGACTCGAGAAGTGTATATTGAGGAAAAAGATTTCGAAGAAGATCCGCCTCCCAAATACTTTAGATTGACCCCTGGAAGGGAAGTGCGCTTAATGGGTGCCTGTTTAATTACTGCTACTGAAGTGATCAAAGATAATGATGGAAACATTCAGGAAGTGCGCTGTACCTATGACCCCGAATCTTTAGGCGGCCAAGCCCCTGATGGAAGAAAAGTAAAAGGTACGATACATTGGGTATCTGCGAGCAAGGCTGTGGATGCAGAAGTACGCATATTTGACCATTTGATCATCGATGATGATTCCTATAGCGAAGATGAAGGAAAAGATTTTCTAAGTAAAATTAATCCTAAATCTAAAGAAGTTCTACAGGCAAAAGTAGAATCTGCTTTGGCAGGGGCAAGTCCAGGGGATAGATTCCAATTTATGCGCGATGGATATTATTTCATTGATCCTAAAGATTCTTCTGAAGACCATTTGGTCTTCAATCAGATTGTTGGGTTAAGAGACACATGGGGAAAGCAGCAAAAGAAAAAATAGGATATTTCATATTCAAATTTTTTAATCTGCCAGATTATTTTTTAAAGGGTATGGTTTTCTCATTTAATGAGGCTCACTGGACTTTATATATTTGCCATGTTAAAATGACCGTTATTCTCTGCGGGATTGTCTAGTGGTAGGACGTCTGTCTCTGGAATGGAAAGCGGTGGTTCGAATCCACCTCCCGCGGCCTAAAACCCCTAGATATAGGGGTTTTTTCTTTAACAATTTCCAGTAGTAGGGGGATTTCTGTTATTGGTGCAACCCAAATAAGATAAAAGTGAGGAAGTTCTAAACCCTAAAAAACATAGGTTCAAACCCATTTCCCTTAGTCTAAAACCTATATCATTGATTTTTATCCAAATTAGTAATTTTCATATTTTGGCTCATATTGCATTGGGGTAACACCAAAAAATTTTGTGGTAAACATACGAATCTATTTACGCATATATGGTACTTACAATTCTGCTAATAATGGTTTATAATAAAGATACTTTTTTCACTGAAAAAACAAAGATACAGTAGGTTTATATGGCGCAAGTCGGAAATAAATCCCTGATGCGGGAACTAAACCGCTCAAATATCCTCAATTACTTACGAATTAATGGTCCCACTGCCCGAACCGATATTGTTCGGAATATTGGTTTATCTGCCGGAGCGGTTTCTGAAATTACCGGTGAGCTTATGGGGTTAAACTATATTGTTGAAGAATCAATCGGAAAATCAAGTGGGGGCCGCAAACCAGTTTTTCTTGCAATAAACCCGGACGTGGGATATGTTGTCGGAATTAAACTAATGGAAAAAAAGATAGCAATTGCGATTACAAATTTTTTGGCAGAAGTTATCGAGACAAAACAGGTAGATTTTAAAATTGGACCCCCCGAAAAAAACTTCAAAGAAATTGCAAAGATCGCAAATGATTTTATAGAAGAAGCAGGCTTGGATAGGGGAAATTTGCAGGGTGTTGGAATTGGCTTGCCTGGGATTGTCGATGTGGAAAGAGGTGTCTTACAACATTCACCGATTATTGGTTGGAGGGATATTCAAGTAGAAGAAATAATGTCAGAAATTATGAATGTGCCAGTATATATTGACAATGATGTAAACACATTCACTCTCACTGAATTATGGTTTGGTAATGGCTTAGGCGCAAACCATTTCATGACCGTTACCATCGGGCGAGGAATTGGGCTAGGCTTAGTCACAAATGGGAAAATTTACAGAGGACAGGGCGGAGCAGGGGAAATTGGACATACCGTAATTACACCTGGTGGGAAACGTTGTGAGTGCGGAAAACAAGGGTGCTTGGAAGCCTATATTTCAGATCCTGCATTAGTGAACGAAGCTTTTGAACAAGGTCTTATAACAAAACAGGATTCAATTAAAACTCTGGCAGATCTGGCCAATTCGGGATCTGTAGAGGCAGAAAAAATTATTTCAAATGCAGGGTATTTATTTGGTAGTACGCTTGCAAATCTTGCAAATATTTTTGACCCAGAATTTATTATTGTTGGTGGTGAAGGATTACGTTTAGGAGAAAATTTCTTAAATGGAATGAACACAGCTTTTCTAAATGAAACAATGCCTGCATTAAGAGGTAGAACTACGATCACTATCGATCGATTGGATGACACAGCCTGGGCACGCGGGGCAGCTGGCTTAATACTTCAAGAGATATTTGAATCACCCATCGGATAACGGTCAATCGCAAAATGAAAAAGAAAAATCAAAATTTATGGATTTTTTTGTTTCTCAGCCCAAGTTTGTTTGGGTTGCTTATTTTCGTAGCGTTACCAATTCTTGCGTCTTTAGGATTAACATTTTTTGAATGGGATATGCTTACTCCCCCAAATTTTGTTTGGTTTTCAAACTTTACCAGATTATTCGCCGATGAAAACTTTTGGCAGTCACTCAAACATACTTTGGGGTTTATTTTGGGCTATATACCACTAGTAATAATCACTTCTCTTTCAGCCGCTCTCCTTTTAGACCAAAAATTATTTGGAAGAAAATTTCTACGTACTGCCTTTTTTATCCCTGTTGTTTCTGCGTGGGTTGCGGTGGCATTATTATGGATGTGGATTTTTAATCCAAAATTTGGGTTGCTAAATTATTTGCTCTCTTTAATTGGCATCGTTGGACCGGCATGGTTATATGATCCTGCCTGGGCAATGCCCGCAATTATTTTGACTAGTGTTTGGAAAGATACCGGTTTTTTCATGGTTATGTTTATTGCGGGTTTACAAAACATCCCCGAAATGTATTATGAAGCTTCAAAAATTGATGGGGCTAACCGGTTTGATAGATTTTTCAGGATCA
>JABJGH010000020.1 GCA_018662365.1 Chloroflexota bacterium
CCATCAACAGAGCCAAAGTTCCCTTGACCATCGACGAGGCGATAGCGCATGGAAAAATCTTGGGCCATACGGGCCATGGCATCGTATACGGCGGTATCACTATGGGGGTGATATTTACCGAGGACTTCACCGACGACACGGGCTGATTTTTTGTGGGATAAATTGGGCCGCAAACCCATGTCGTACATGGCGTATAAAATGCGGCGATGCACGGGTTTCATACCGTCGCGGGCATCGGGTAATGCCCGGGAAACGATGACGCTCATGGCGTAATCTAGGTAGGCTTGCTGCATTTCGGTATCGATATCAATCTTTCTTATGGTGCCGATATCCATGAAAAACTCCTGTATTGCATAAAGAACATTCGTTCTGGATTATAACATATTTGATTTTTGCCACTATTTTCTTCTAATTGCGGAGGCAAGAGAAGATTATAGTTGAAGCAATCTCATTGTGCAAATCTGGCGATCATAAAACTATTTCAAGCTATGAATTTTGCCATTTTTCTCCACCCGTTGAATAAAATCTCCCCTCAGCAAGTCAATTTTAGCACATATGTTCTAGCTCGTCAAGTCCTTTTTTTGTATCAATTTGTTAGGCAGAAATCCCCTTCTCTTCTACCTAAGGTCTTGTGATTTGACTATAGCATTTTTTATATTTTTGGGGGTTGTTTTGGGGTTAAATGTTTTGGTAGTGAGAAAAAAGATCCCTGGTTGTATGGGAATGATGGGACTTTGGCAAAACAGATTCCTGCCTTCGCAGGAATGACGAGAGTACGGGCGGGGTTCAAATGGATAAGCGGGTTTTTCTTTTTTTATTCGGTGGGGGCGCTTGCCAACGATCAAACCGTTGGCCTGGAGAATAGGGGCTTGTAGGGTGTTGTGCCTTCTGGCTTTTTTTGAATGGAAAGGGGCTGTTAAATTTTTCTTTTATCGAAGGGGGGCTTCCCCCTTCACCCCCTAGGATACCCCGAATGGAGCTTGTATGAGTTTGCCGGGATGATTTCTTAGGCTAAATGGACGGGGTCTTGATTAGCAAGAGCGGTTTGTTTTTACAGGAGAGGGTTTTTTGATAACGGCGGGATGGGGGGATTTGTTGGCTGGCTAGTGAGGGAAGCGCGATTGGTGTTGAAGCGGGAAGGCAACCCAGGAGCAGGATTATATATGGCACCCCGTTATATACGGTGGGCGATATTGGCTTACCGAATATAACGGGGCAGATTAATATTTTGGCGTTTGAGGATCTCCCACCTCCACTCAGAAAACAGGATTTGGGAGATTTTCGGGTTTTCAAATGGACGTGAAGGTTTATCTTTTTCTTATTCGGTGGGGGCGCTTGCCCCCACCACCCCCGCAAGGGGGTTTCACCCCCTTTGAACCCCGAATGGAGCTTGTAGAAATTTTCAGGGAAAATGCCGGGGTCTAATGGGCTGGGTCTTAATTGGCAAGAATTCAAAAACCCTGGGAATGGCGGGGATGCTAATAAGGGGATGTGGTTTCTTTTTTAAAGCAAATAAAATCCCTGCCTACTCAAGTTTGAAAAAGATTTGAGTTAGAATAAATAGAGAGAAAAATTATGGCAAAAATAAAGTTAGATCTGCATGATATTTATAATAAGGGGGGAAAGATCGAGACGGAGCTGAACCGGGTGATCGAGGAGGCGCTGGAGAAGCGGATCAAGCTGGTGGAGATCATCCCGGGGAAGGGGAGCGGGCAGTTGAAGAAGAAGGTGCTACGGTTTTTGGACCAGAAGCATATTCGGAAGTTGTACCACCGGGTGGAGAAGGATGATAAGAACCACGGGCGGGTGTTCGTGCATTTTCGGTTTTAGGCTTTTGGGCACCGGGTGGGGAAATTGAGCACGCCGGTATGTGGTGTGCCAACGGTGAAACTGTTGGCTTGGAGTTTGCGTTGCAAACTCCCCGGGCAGGGATGGGGGATTTGAGGAGGGTATATAGCGGGGTGTGCCAACGGTGAAACTGTTGGCTTGGAGTTTGCGTTGCAAACTCCCCGGGCAGGGATGGTTGGAATTGGGGACGGTATATAGCGGGGTGTGCCAACGATGAAACTGTTGGCTTGGAGTTTGCTTTGCAAACTCCCCTGTTAGAAAAGGGGGGGGATGAAATACGCCACGTCGGCATGTGGGGTTAGGCCAAAGCTCATAATATCCATTTCCTGTGTATGTTTCGTATGCTAACATAAAACAGAATTATACAAAATCCAGCAATGATCGCGAAATTGAGCGGTAGCGACATTATGTTTTTACCGTGGATTGCACCGTGAAGAATATCAACGCCATAGGTTAAAGGAAACAAATAAGACAGTGGGCGTAAGAGTGTAGGAATAGATGTGATTGGAAAAAACAACCCGCAAAGAAAAATCATTGGAAATCGAAAAAAGTTAGAAAATGTTTGAGCTTCAAATACTTCATTGACTGAAACTGCAATCAAAAGCCCCAGAAATGTTGATGATATTGCGATCAGCACTATGGCAGGCAATACAGTTATCCAGACAACTTGAGAAAGATCGGTGAGAAACAAAGCAAAAATGATCGGGACGAAAGCATTAACAACGCCGAATAGAATTGCCCCGCCTGTCTTGGCTAACATGAGAAGTTCCAACGATATAGGAGCAAGTAACAACCGTTCAAATGAACGGTTGTTTTTCTCAAATGTCACTGTCACAGCTAACATAGAAGTCGTGCCGAATAGGATTGAAATCGCTATCACACCGGGTAAAAGCGTAAGAATACTTTCTAAACCGCTTCCCGATTTGATAAAGAACATTCCTGTCCAAGCCACCGGAAAGATCAACCCCCAACTGATGTTGGGTGGCTTGAGATAATAAGCCTGCATATCTTTGCGTACAATACTCCAAAATGCAATCCACTGTTTCATTAGCTACCCTTAGCTTTCTCTTTTTCTCTTCCTACGCTATTCAACTCAATACCTGTAATCCGAACAAATACTTCCTCCAGCGATGGTTTTAGCCGACGAGCTTCAGTAACCTGTGTGCCCTGTTCTTCGATAAATCGAATGAGTGGGCCAATATTGATGATGTCTGCCGACTCAACGCGCACTTGCTCAAAAGAAATGGTCTGAAACTCGTAATCAGGGAAAGTTACAGCAAGTTTATCGCAAAGATCGCTCCCCCCGTTCAAAAAGGATATCAGCATGGCTTTCCTTTCCTGGATGGGCTGTAATAGGTTTGCGACACTATCGACTCGCACAATCTGTCCTTTTACAAGGAAAGCAATTCGCTCACATAATCGTTCAGCTTCTTCAATGTAGTGTGTAGTAAGAAAAACCGTTGTTCCTGCGCGTTGGAGTTCGGCGATAAGATGCCTGATCTGGCGTGCACTGGCCACATCAATCCCGGTCGTTGGCTCATCCAAAAATAATATCTCTGGATGGTGAATAATACCAGCCGCAATCGTCAGTTTTCGCTTCATGCCTTTGGAATAACCAGCAAATTTCCGATGTGCTGCTTCTTTCAAATCAAATTGTTCCAGTAATTCTTTAGCACGCACAATGCCTTCGCTTTTTTGTACACCGTACAGAGATGCACAAAAACAGAGATTGTCAAAACCTGTTAGTTCTGGATAAAGGTTGCTCTCATCTGGCACAATCCCAATAAGATGTTGAGCAGCTTTGGGATTTCTCGAAATATCCAACCCGCTGATTCTAATTGCTCCCGAGTCTGGCCTGGCAAGTCCGGTGAGAATATTGATTGTCGTAGTTTTTCCCGCACCATTCGGTCCGAGGAAACCAAAAAGCTCTCCCTTGCCCACAGTAAAGCCTATTCCATCGACGGCAATGACATCATCAAACCTTTTGGTTAATTCCGAAACCTCGATTAGGGGATTATTTTCATGAGTTGGCATTGTCTTTGATATTTGTGCTACCATACTTGCTTTCTTTGGCCTAACGGCGGAACTCAGCCACCACGTTAGCAGTCGGCTGTAGTGATTTGTTAGGTGCATTTCTCCAATCTTACTCGTACCCAAACGGGCAAATTGTAGATAGTTATTCCTTCAATTTTATAATTTCTCACAAAATTTGTCTTCTCGATGATCTCAGCGATTTCTTTTTTGGCGTATGTCATGCCGATTTGTTTGATGAAGAATCTGGGGGATAAAAACTTTCTAATCAAGTTATCTCCTTTTAGGTTCTCTCGCATTTTCTGCCAAAGTTCCTGTTTGTTTATATCCCGATGTGTTTCATAAAGATAAGCGGCCCCGCCAAGTTTCAGTATTCGATAAATTTCCTCAAGACTGTCTATTGGGTCGTCCCAGAGATAGAAACTTCCACTGCAAGTGACTAAATCAAAAAAGTCACTTTTGTAATTGGTCGCTTTGATATTGCCGCATTGTAAATCAACTGTTATATCTGCCAGATTTCTGCTGGCTTGCTCTACCATTGCGTTGGAAATGTCAATACCATGAAGTTCAATCTCTGGATTGAGTTTGTGAATCTCCCTTAAGAGATAACCAGGACCTGTACCTACATCCAACAGTCGCCCACTATGCATTAGAGAAACCAAATCTTGAGCGATTTCTTTGTATTGCATTTTTGTGGCGCTGCTCTGCATCATGCTATCGTAGAGTTTAGCTGCGAAAGCAGGAAGAGTCACGAAATTATCTTCGCCACGACTTATTTTCATGGTAACTCACCTTACTTTTGTGCACCTAACGGGGTGATAAGCGAGATGTTTTCCTGATAACACCTCTCCATACATGATTATATATTGAAAATGCAATTTTCCGATGATAAAATCCTTTCAGACAATATTATCATGATAATATTGTAATTATTTAGAACAAAAATCTTAAAAAAATAGAAAAAGGTGGGCCCGGAAGGATTCGGATCTTCAAGCAACCGTAGGCGGGTCATAAATATTTTGCGCCGGTATGTGGGGGTGTGCCAACAATGAGCTGTTGGCTTGGAGTTTGCTTTGCAAACTCCCCTGTCAGGGATGGGGGGATTTGGGGACGGTATATAGCGGGGTGTGCCAACGATGAAACTATTTTGGAATGGGAATTAATTTAATTACTTAGCGCTTGAGGCGCATGCATTTTCAGGAAGATTGAAAATGCATGCGAATCCCTGTGATCTTGTTAAAGGTAACGTATCCAAACGTATCCGCTGGCTAATACCAAGGACATGAATGTAGTGAGGAAACCATAGCGTAAGAAGTGCTTGAAGCTAATGGGGTGCCCACTTTTATCTGCGAGGCTAACAACGATTACATTTGCTGCTGCACCTACAATGGTGAGGTTTCCACCTAAGCAGGCTCCTAAGGCTAAGGACCACCATAAAGGTTCTGCTGGCATGACCTGGGTTAAACTTTTTACAATGGGGATCATCGTCGCAGTGTAGGGAATATTATCGACGATGCCAGAGGCGATCGCAGAAAACCAAATTAATAAAATGGAAGTAAACGAAACGTCACCACCAGTAAGGTCCAAGGCTAAATCAGCGATGATTTCGATTAATCCGACCTCAACAATCGCCTCAACGGTTATGAATAGCCCAAAAAAGAAAAACAGGGTGGTCCATTCAATATCACGAAGCGCATAGTGGGGGTCAGATTTACTCCAGAGCATTAAAAAGACTGCGCCGATTAATGCGATGGTTGCGGGTTCGAGGTGTAATGCGCCATGAAACAAAAAGCCTAGAATGACGCCGGTCATAATAATCAATGATTTGCGAAGCAATTTAGGGTCAGTGATTAATGAGGATGCATCCAAATCGGAAATGGGTGTGGCTGTATCATCATGAATTACTAGGTCTTTTTTGAACATAAAGCGAGACATAAGTATAAAAACCAGAAGGATGATAACTGAGATGGGACCCATGTTCGCAATAAATGTCAAAAAGTCGATATTTGCAGCACTACCGATCAAAATATTAGGCGGATCGCCGACAAGGGTTGCCATACCACCAATATTTGAAGCTAAGATTTCTGCAATTAAGAACGGTACAGGACTCACCCGTAGGGAGGATGCAACGAACAGAGTGACGGGGGCGATCAGAACTACAATGGTTACATTATCTAAAAAGGCCGAAGAAACCGCAGTAATGAGAGAGAGAATTACGAGTACTCGAAAAGGGTCACCTTTCCCCAAATTTACTGCCTGAAATGCGATCCATTGAAAAAGCCCAGTTTCCTTGATCACGTTGGCGATGATCATCATGCCAGCTAACAGGAAGATCACATTCCAGTCAATGGCGTGAAAGGCTGTTTCTTGGGGAACGACGAACAAAATCATTGCTAGCCCCCCTAAGAGGGCGGAAATTGTCCTGTGGATTTTTTCGCTGACGATTAATGCGTAGGTCAATAAAAAAATGCTTCCTGCTAACCAGAGAGGGTTCATGAGGCCTCCGTGGAAGGGTTAGAAGTATCTTTTTTCTGAATACAGAGTGATAATAATTCTAATAAATTTATATACCCGACTACTTTATAGCACTCATCTACGATTGGCAATCCGGGAAGCTTGTTAGCGTGCATACGCCTAAATGCTTCCTTAACCGTTTCACCGCGTTTGACCCAAATTGGCGGCTTCATCGCATCTTTGGCGGTTAAGGTGCGGATTTTATTTGCATAGGCCATTAACTCCTCAAGATCAGTGATTTCTTTAAGAAATTCTTCTGGCAAAATATGTAAAAAGAGGTCATCCGCTAGCACACTTAATTCAATTAACCCGATTAAGCGGCCATCTTCAGCGACGACGGAGGCGACATGAACACTGGGGTGTTCTAACATGGCCTGGGCAACCCCATCTATAGGCATATTTTCATTAACAATTGTTGGCTCTAACCCGAGTAATAAATCTACTTCTTCAACAGGGGTATCACGCAGGATCGCCCAATCAGACCTTAGCGCGGGAGGGGAGACTTCGAGGGGTTCCTCAGGCGGTTTCTTGAATACCCCAATTGATCGGGCAACTGGTAATACAAAAAGCAAGCCACTATTTGGGCGATCGAAGCCACCGACGACACGTTCTGCTTCGGCGATTGCCTGGTTTAATAAATTTTCGTCTTCTATTACGGCGATAAGGGTTCGGGTTTGGACTTCTGACCTGCCCCCCCAAACCTGATCCAAGTACAATGTTACGGATGAGGTCAAAGGAGACAGAGAATGCCAAGAAAGAGACGTTATTCAACTGAACAAATTATCACAAAACTACGAGAAGCGGATGTGATGCTAAGCCAAGAAAAAACAGCAGAAGAAATCTCAAGGGTATTAGAGATCAGCAAACAGACCTACTATCGCTGGCGGAAAGAATATCGGGGACTGAATATGACGCAGGCAAAAAAACTCAAGGAACTCGAAAAAGAGAATGCCAGGTTAAAAACCCTGGTAGCCGATCTGTCCTTGGATAATGCGATCATCAAGGAAGTCCTCTCAAAAAAATAGCCAGCCCGGACAGAAGACGACAAGCAGTCAAACAGGTGATTGATGCAATGGATGTCTCGGAACGTCGTGCCTGCCGGGCAATACAACAACCCCGCTCAACACAACGCTATCCGAAAGTTATTCCTGGGGATGAAGAGTTAATACGCTCAAAGGTGATTGAATTGGCCAGCCAGTATGGTCGTTACGGCTACCGTAGAGTAACCGCCTTACTGCGTAATCAAGGATGGATCATTAATCACAAACGCATAGAGAGGATCTGGAGAGAGGAAGGCTTGAAAGTCCCTCAAAAACAGCCTAAACGCGGTAGATTGTGGCTCAATGATGGTTCGGTCATCCGTTTACGTCCTGAGTTTCCTAAACATGTATGGAGCTATGATTTCATGCATGACCGCACACATAATGGCGTTCCGTATCGAATCCTCAATGTGATCGATGAGTACACTAGGGAATGCCTAGCAGTCAAAGTCGCTCGAAGTTTGACCCACAAAGATGTTATTGAATCACTAACTGATTTGTTTCTTGAACGTGGTGTGCCCGTTCATATTCGCTCGGACAATGGTTCTGAGTTCACTGCTAAGAAGCTGCGAGAATATTTAGCTAGATTAGAGATCAAACCTTTATTTATTGAACCAGGAAGTCCTTGGGAGAATGGCTATGTTGAATCCTTTAACGGGAAAATGAGGGATGAATTATTAGCTGGAGAAATTTTCTATTCAATTACTGAAGCTCAAGTCATCATCGAGCAATGGAGGTGGCACTACAACCAGATCAGACCCCATAGTTCACTGGGTTACAAACCCCCAACACCAGCAACCTTTATCCCACATACTTCACAACTTCAGCCTGCTGGTGTAACATAATCACTGGTACAACTATTGGGGGCAGGTCA
>JABJGH010000019.1 GCA_018662365.1 Chloroflexota bacterium
CAAGAAAGTTCCTGTATATTAAGAATTAATGTATAAAGTTGTAGCCAATGAAATATATTTGGAGTTAAAGATGAGTAAATCAAAAAAGGGAATTTTCGTAATATTTGCAGTAATTTTGCTGCTCACATTATCTGCCTGTAGTGCTCTTAATCAGCGGTTAGCTTTGGGCACTGAAATTGCAGATAACCCTCCCCAAATTAATACCGATTCTGAAAATCCCACTGAAAATTCCACAGTGGATTCTGAGTCGGATGCTATAGAATCAGCAATTAAATTGACATCTGAAGCAGAAGAGACATTATTATCAGAATCTTTAACTGCTGAAATTCAAATGACAGTAGAAAGTGCAAATTTAACGGCCAACGCTGAAGTGGCAACTCATACCTCTACTCCTGAACCGATTGTGGATGAACCTAGCCCTACAGCTACGTTAGAGATTACTGTCGAACCTAGCATTACTCCAACGCCAGATGGCTGGGAGCCTTCCGCCACCCCTGCAGAATGTTTAGTAGCCCGGTATGTGTCAGATATTAGTATTCCCGATGGATCTGTTATCACTCCTGGAGGAGTATTTTATAAAACATGGCGTGTTCAAAATGTAGGTAGTTGTATCTGGCGCCCAGACTTTAAAATTGTATATGCAGGTGGTTTCCAGCTAAATGCTCAAACGCCATTATCCATTGGCATCAATGTTTATCCTGACCAATACGTAAATCTCACTCTTCGTTTGGTGGCGCCCATTCAAAATGGCTTCTACCGAGGAGATTTCAAATTAATGGATCTTGATGAAAACGTTTTTGGCATCGGAGACAATGCCGATAAGCCATTTTATTTTGAGATTAGCATAATTGGTGGAGACCAATAAATATATATTGATCTCCGAATAAGGAAATCCAAACCTTAACCAAATGATCACATTATTTCAAAAGAATTTTGAGACCTTGATTTTATCAAGGTCTTTTTTTTGATTTATTTTCCCTAGATAATCATCCCGTCTAAGCGTATAATGTCGAGGAATATCACCTAAGGATGCTTATGAAAACTGGAAATTCAAAAAAACCTTTCAAAGAAATTTTGACTGAATATCATTCTCAACGTAAATGGTTAATGAGTTTGATCACTGACCCGACTGGATCCCGCTATCATGTAGATAAAAGCGATATGCAACGAATGCAGGAATTTGAGGAGCAGATGGCCAGAACAGGAGATTTTCTGGAATATATCGGTAACCCTGAATCTAAATTCAAATCCATCCACGTAGCGGGAACCAGCGGCAAAGGATCTGTGGTATCAATGATTGCCGCAATTCTCTCAGCCAGTAAAATAAATAATGGATTTCATATTAGTCCTTATCTTCAAATTTCAAATGAAAAGCTGATCGTCAATGATCAAATGATTCCTCCCTCAGCTTTTATAGCGTTGATAGAAGAGTTCAAAGAGAAATATATTGAGTATGGGGAAGCTAAACGAAAGTTTAATACTTTGAAATATGGTGAGGCATGGGTCATCTTAACCTACCTTTGGCTGGCAAATGAAGGGGTAGATTGGGGAGTAATCGAAACAGGTTTGGGGGGAAGATACGATCCCACAAATGTACTTCCTGCCAATTTGGCTGTGCTAACTAATATTGACTTTGATCATGTAAAATCTCTTGGTCCAACCATTGAAAAGATTGCCTGGCATAAGGCAGGCATTATTAAAGAGGGAAAGCTTGCAGTTACATCAGAGATAAAACCTGAAATTGTGGATATATTCAAAAGGGAAGCCGCAGAGAAAAATGCAATGATTTATTGCCTAGAGGAGGATTTTACATTTGAAGTTCATCAGCAAGATTCCAATGGGGCGATCTTATCTGTTGAAGGACCGTATGAACATTACCCAAATGTAAAATTGGCAATGAAGGGAAATTTTCAGCCGATAAATGCGGCATTGGCCATCGCATCCTTGGATATCTTAAAGCATCACTACCAAATGCCCATCAGCCCCCAAACAGTCCAAGAAGGTTTGGAAAAATTAGTTTTTCCGGGTCGAATGGAGATCATGCAACAATATCCCCTTGTAATGATCGATGGTGCACATAATCAACATAAAATGCAGGCACTTGTTGATAGTATAAAAACCTTATACAAAAACAAAAAAATAATTGTAGTGGTGGGTATGTTATCCACTAAAGACGCCTCGGGAATGATCGATGCACTTTTTCCAATTACTGATAAATGGATTGCCACTCAACCCGATGTATTTGGAAAACCGGCAACGTCCGCGGAAGAAGTGGTTACCTTAATTCAAGAACAGGATGAGAATGCAAGGATACAAATGAGGCCAAATATTAAAGAAGCGGTGGAGCTCGCGATTAGTCAAGCAGTACAGGATGAATTGGTTCTTGTTACAGGATCCCTATATATGATTGGAGCCGCCAGGAACCGCTGGTTCCCATCCGAAGAATTACTATCAAATTTAGAAAAATAGTGGGAGTTTTATTTTTGGGGCGGGATATCGAAGCGTCTTTTTTTAATTGAGCTTCATTAGAATAAATTTTAAATATCTAAGTTCTGGCATTATTAAGGGAGAAGGGTGATCCATCGGTTGGCCATGTACGCCAATCACGGTTGCTTTTCTTCTCGCCTTGGAAATGCTTTCCGCACATATCTCTAAAAATTGTTCTTGCCCAATATGGCTTGAGCAAGATGCAGCCGCAAGTAATCCATTTTTTTCGGTAACTTGTGCTCCTAGACTAATTAATTTGGTATATGCGAGGATTGCTTTTGGAAGGCTTTCCTCAGAGGGAGCAAATGATGGGGGATCTAGTATTACAAGGTCCCACTTATTCCCCTTTTTCATATTTTCATCTAAAAACTCAAAGGCGTCTGCAGCTATAATTTTGTGCTTTGAACTATCCAGCCCATTTAATTCCCAATGCTGATTCGCTAATTCTAAGGCAGGCTTTGCTAGATCCAGGGTTATCACATGTTTTGCATTCCCAAGACCCGCAAAAACAGAAAATCCACCCGTGTATCCAAAAACATTCAGTACACTTTTGTTTTTGGAAATTCTTTGTATTCTCAATCGGTTATCGCGTTGATCTAAGAAAAACCCGGTCTTTTGGCCTTTTAATATGTCTGCAGTAAATTGAACTCCATTTTCTTTGAATGAAATTGGACTTTTTGGCTCAACCCCAATCAGCACCTTTGTTTTTTCTTTTTCAGGATTTCTAAATTTTTGAATTACGGTTTTTATTTTAAGATTTTCAACTATCCAGCCGGCTATGGCTCCGACATCCCAAAATCCCTCCGCAGCCTCTCCATCAAGTTTAATTACTGCATGTTCCCCATACACATCGCATACCAACCCAGGTAATTGATCTCCTTCTCCATTAAATAGCCGATACCCTGAAGTATTGGAATCTATAAATGCTTCCCGTCCATTTAACGCATGAGTCATATTTCTTATTGCCCAATTTGAATTAATCTCTTCCCCCATATTTGTAGTACATATCCGTAATGCAATCGGGCTATTTGGAGAATAAAATCCGCGTGCTACTTCTCTCCCGCCTCGATTATCTAATAATATCGCTTGGGTACCAGGTTCTACATTTGGAGTATTCCTTAAAGCTTGTCTATAAACCCATGAATGCCCTTGTTTTATTTTCTTTACCAAATTTTTAGACAGTTGTAATTTTATTGATTTCTTTACTTGGATCATATGTATTTCCTATAATTAAAAAATTGATTGAATTACATAATCATAACAACATTTCCCATCCCTATATTATGGAAATTAAAATGTTGTAAATGTCCATTTCTTAAATAAAAAAAAGCATATGTGCAAACACATGCTTTTTAGTAACTATATAGAGTTTTATCTATTTCCGAAAAGCAAATAAATTCCTACGGATATTAATAGAATTGGCCAAATAAATCCAAATCCGATACCAAACAAAAACGAGAAGGATACAAGAATCAATACCAGTCCAAAAACACCGTTTCTGCTTACGCCTCGCGTCATTATTTTTCTTTCAGTGTATAAGCTAATCGCTCTGGAAAGCATCGATAAACCGGGGGCAAGAATAAATACGGCCCACCAATTATATGTCCTTACATTGGTAAAACCGAAATTATCCAATAAGAATAATAATCCCAAAAGGATTAAAGAAGCCCCCCATGCCCAAGACTGGGTACCTTCGAAACTCCAATGATTTTTCGAGGACTCCTCATCTTCCCAATCCACATTTGTGTCATCAAAGACATCTTCGTCTTCAATAATTTCTTCTACTTGTTCTGATTCCAATGATCCATCTGTTTTCTTTGCCATATTAATAGCTCCATTTATGATTTGTTTTCTTAACCAATTATACGGACAATGCTTATTAAAGTTGCATTTAATAAATAAGCAAAATAATCAAAATAATCAAAATGGTGTTATTCTCGAGGAATGAAAATATTATCAGTAAGTGATCGGGTGGAAGAGGTCATTTATAGTTCCAATCTGAAAAATAATTTTTCAGACATCGATTTGGTATTGGGTTGTGGGGATCTGCCATACTTCTATTTAGAATATTTAGTAGACAGTTTAAATGTCCCAGTTTTATATGTAAGAGGGAACCATGCTCAAAAACATGAGCATTCTGAAAATGAATCTAAAGAAGGACCCCGAGGTGCAATCGACCTCGATAATAAAATGATTAATTACAAAGGAATATTATTCATGGGATTCGAAGGATGTTTACGTTACCGAAAAGGACTCTTTCAATATTCCCAGTTTGAAATGTGGTGGAATGTTATAAAAATGATTCCGCGGTTATGGTTAAACAAAATTCAACATGGGAGATACTTAGATATCCTCGTTACTCATTCGCCGGCATGGGAAATTAATGATAAATCTGATCTGGCTCATCAAGGGTTTAAGTCTTTTCGCTGGCTGATTGAAACATTTTCTCCTGCAAATCATTACCATGGGCATATTCATCTTTATAGCAGTTCGGAAAAGAGGGAATCTGTTTTTAATTCGACCAAGGTATTCAACACGTACGGTTTTCTCCGCACTGAATTTATTCTGGAAAATCCAAATAAAGTAGAGGAAAAGTGATATGCCCTTAACCAATTTATCTGTTGAAGTAAATGAATTTCGAGAGGCGCGACGGCAAGCCAAGATCCAAGCATTGCTTGCGAAATTGAAGAGAAAACCACAAAAGTTGCTTTCCTTTGATGAAGTAAGAAAAGAGTTGAAACCGACCGGTGTGAGACGAAGATATTTGGAAGATATCCCCATCGATAAAATTGTTGGGAGTGTCAATCGGTACGTGGATTTTAATCGTCGGTTTTATCCTTTGCAAGATAGCGATGAAGGGAGATGGGCAAGGATCAAAATGGTCGTTGAAGAAGAGGGGGTAATGCCCATTGATGTTTTTAAAATTGGGGGAATGTACTTTGTAATGGATGGAAATCATCGGGTTTCCATTGCCAGGCAAAACGATGCCACTCATATCGAGGCTTTTGTAACAGAGCTTAGAACAAAAATTGAATTGACAAAAGATGACGATATCCATGATGTGATTATGCGTGCAGAACACTTTGAATTATTAGAAGATACACGGTTAGATGAACTACGACCTGATGTGGACATTAAGGTTACCCTTCCTGGAAGTTATCGCAAAATTTATGAGCATATTGAAGTTCATAGATATTATATGGGGTTGGAAAAAAATAGAGAGGTCACCATGGATGAAGCGGTAATAAGTTGGCTGGATAATATTTATCTTCCAGCAGTCCGTGCGATCAGAGATTATAAGGTTTTGGAGGATCTCCCTAATAGAACTGAAGCAGATTTATATCTTTGGCTGAAGCGGCATCAAATGCGGCTCACAGGAAATTTTAAGAACCTTGTAGGAGAAGGTTTGGTCGCCCAAGATCTTGTCGCCCGATATAGCAAAAAACCATATCGAGTTTTAGTAAGGTTTTACGACAAATCTCTTAATATAATTGAAAAAATATTTAAATGTTTTTCCAAAGCGTAATTAAAAATTTGAAGAGAAAAAATTTAAGGGAGGTTATAGTAATTATAGATTGCCCTGGATAGGTCTCCGATTAGGGTGGATACAGGATCCCAAATGATTTGAACAGGGTGGTAAAAATAGAATACTAAAACATAGTCCCCACTGGGCGTATAGACAATCCCCGCATCTCCCATTGTACGAATAGCCCCAGTATTGTCAGAGGCCCATCCATGCTTATGGGCAATTCGAGTTCCCTCCGGGGTCCCTGCTTCGATCAAGAAGGGCGTATCGTTTCGTGTGAGAAAAGTAACCATATCTCTACATTCTGATTGGGTAATCTCGTTTGGAAAGACCGCTACCAAGGCTCCCCCGCCATATTGTTCACATTGGTATAGATCAGATAATAATGTGCCCATATCTGACAAAGTTGTCTGATTATAGGGGTCAAGATCGGTGTCCACGTCAATCCTTGAATTTGCTGGAGTTTCATACCTGGCCAATAGGGGGGAGCCTAACCGAAAATATCCTGCTAGAAAGGTATTCTCCAAACCTAATGCTTGCATATCCGAGGTAACTTCCAACGGCCCCCTTATTTCGTCAATAAATTGTTCCATAACCCAATCTGCTGGGTCATTACCAGATGCGGTGATCATCCCACTTAATAAATTGATCGCTTCCTCGGCAGGTGGATCGCCGAGCCTGCGATATGTGGAAATCATAATTGGAATTTTTATTGTACTAATTGCTGAAAAAGGTACATCTGGCGATATAGAAAGATCAATTCCTTGCTGATATGCGAAATGTAATTCTGCACCAGTTTGCAAATCTAGTAAATATGTGCCTGCAATCCCATCGTAACCAGCCAGGTCGACAGTCTGTTTTAGTAAAATTTCTAAATTTTGAAAAGAGGGTCTCCCAGCCGTTGTGTTGCCCAGGGTTAAGGTGACCAATCGTTTGTTGGGGGATTTCAGAGCATTTTCAATTTGGAATATGGCAATATCAATATCTACAGTGGTGCCTGGGACTCCTGGAGCATAATCAACAGATCCTGCAATGGGCCTCGGAGGAATAGCTGCCAGGTCATATCTTGGAGATATTTCTTCAGATAAATAAGTCCTTAATTGCGATTCGGAGAAATTTGCATCCAAAGGAACTTGTCTGGGGTTGGATTGGCTAGCCCATAGATAATCCCAAAATTCAGACCAAAATGGCCCGCCGGTACGGGTAAGATCTGCTGCTGCCAGCATACTTTCTAAATTTAATTCAAAACCAACCGTGGCAGGATTTAAATGTATTGCCTCATTATTATAATGAAGTTCAATGGGTTGGTTATAAACCTCTAATAGTTTTTCTGCAGAGGCTTGTCGGTTTAGATTTCCAACAGGAACTCCCCCGATCCTCAACCCCAAAGGGTATGTAATTCGAGATCGACTAAACGCAATCAATTCAACCATTAACAAAGCAATGGCAACTAAGATTACAACAATTGAAAACCAATTTAAACCAATAGTATTTCTGCGATTTCGCACGATATATCTCCTGCGGGCAAAAGTATAACATAAACAATTTTATGTTAAAATCTTATGGAGGAAAAAAAATTCATCCTTCAAAATTCTATTCTAATAGGTGGTCTGGGTATGCTAAGAACTTTCCTGATCTATCTTTCAAAAGCAAATTGGATGAAAGAGATGATGTTGAACTGGGGGATTGCTAGAAAAGTAGCTTTACGTTTTGTGGCGGGGGAAAAATTAGAGGATGCCATTTTAGTTGCAAAAAATTTGAATACTAAAGGAATGAATGCAACACTTGATCAACTTGGCGAAGATACAAACACTCCCGAAGAAGCGCGCGAAACTGGTGAACAGATAAAAGAAATATTAAACGCAATTGAATCTTCGGGTGTTAGGGCGGGAATTTCTTTAAAATTAACCCAAATTGGTTTAGATCTTAGCGAAGATCTTTGTGTTGAAATATTAGCAGGCCTTGCGATTTTAGCAAGGAAATATAATAATTTTATTCGGGTCGATATCGAAGATTCTCCCCGTGTTGACGCAACAATGCGTGTTTATAAAAGAATTCAAGAAGAATATAAAATAAATAATGTAGGAATGGTTTTACAGTCTTATCTTTATCGGGCTGAGGAAGATCTAATTGAACTCCTCAAATCAAACACAAAAATTCGAATGGTTAAGGGAGCGTATACAGAGCCACCGACGGTAGCCTATCAAAAGAAAATTGAGGTAGATGAAAATTTTGATTCCTTAATGGAAATATTGATGGATGCAGCAAACAATAATAATGGCCCGGATGTGAGTAAAGATGGGAAATGGCCGCCACTCCCTGCTGCCGGAACCCATGATCCAGCTCGAGTCGAGTTTATAAAAGAGTATGCCAGGTTAATTGGCTTGCCCAAAGATAAATTTGAAATTCAAATGCTATATGGAATTAATAAGGGACTTCAAGATTCCCTGGCTGCAGAGGGTTATCCTGTGAGAATATATATTCCGTTTGGGCAAGAATGGTATCCTTATTTTATGCGCCGCCTTGCTGAACGCCCAGCAAATTTATGGTTCTTTCTCACAGCATTATTCCGAGGTTAATTCGTCTAATTTAAGGACAAATCCCCATAATTATTTCTAAATGAATTAAATTATCATCATTTCGCCATTATCAGCAATTGACGAATAGATAATTATAGGTTAAAATACAGGAATATATGAACAAGTATTCAGATATAATTAGGGAAGTAGATATTTTAGATGAGCAGCATGCTCAGTTGCTTGCTGAACTTTTTAGTGCATTTAGTGATCCGAGCCGTTTGAGAATTATTTCTGCACTTAAAGATTTAGAAATGAATGTTGGGACAATATCCGAAATTACTGGATTAAGCGAATCAGCAACTTCCCATCAACTGAGAGGTTTGCGACAATTGCGTTTGGTACGGACCCGAAAGGAAGGGCGGCAGGTGTTCTATTCACTGGATGATGAGCATGTAAAAGTTCTTTATGACTTAGGACTCAATCACATATTACATGGATGATCAAAAATGACATTGATAAAAAACTATCGTCTTAAAAATTTGGATTGTGGAAACTGTGCTGCAAAAATTGAACGAAAGGTACAAGAATTACCCAATGTTCGGTATGCAAGTGTAAATTTTGCCACTGAAACATTACACCTTGATACAGATAATTTTTTAGCGGTTAAGGATCTCATCAAGAAAATTGAGCCAGAGGTCGAAGTACTTTCGGTAGACACTCCCGAAAAAGAAGAATCGGAAACTTGGAACGTCGATCTGGTAAAAATTCTCGTAGCCGTTTTACTATTTATCGGTGGGATCATTTTTGAGAGACAATTAGTTGATACTCCAAGCCAGGTAGGGGAAATATTGGTTTTCGGTACCGCATATCTCATCTCAGGTTGGCAGGTGCTTGCTGGTGCCGCAAGGAATAGCAAACAAAAAAATTGGTTTGATGAGAATTTCCTGATGTCAATCGCTACTTTAGGGGCGATTGCGATTGGAGAATTTCCAGAGGCAGTTGGGGTAATGTTGTTTTACCAGATCGGTGAATATGTGCAAAGAAAATCTGTCGAACGATCTAGAAATTCTATTCAATCCCTTCTTAATTTACGTCCTGATGTTGCAAATCTAAAAAGAAATGGGGAGATTGTTCAGGTCCTCCCAGATGAAATTTCAGTTGGAGATATTATTGTTGTCCATCCCGGAGAACGTGTTCCTCTGGATGGAAAAATATTAGAGGGTGAATCCCATGTGGACACCTCCGCTCTAACTGGTGAGTCTATTCCGAGATTATTATCCATCGAAGACAATGCATTATCAGGAATGATCAATAAAACCAATATGTTAACAATTCAAGTTCAGAAGATCTTTTCTGAATCTTCTGTATCTAAAATGCTTGATCTGGTACAAAACGCTACAAATCGAAAAGCCAAAACAGAAAAATTTATCACCAAGTTTGCGAAGGTGTATTCCCCAATTGTTGTGGGAATAGCTCTTATCGTCGCCTTTATTCCTCCCCTGGTAATCCCCGGTGCGACTCTCTCCGATTGGGTTTATCGAGCACTCGTAATTCTGGTTATTTCTTGCCCCTGCGCATTAGTGATCAGCATTCCCCTCGGATATTTTGGTGGAGTCGGTGCTGCCTCCCAAAAAGGAATTTTAGTGAAGGGAGCTAATTTTCTAGACGTATTGGCAGATGTTGAGACGGTTATTTTTGATAAAACCGGCACCCTCACAACAGGAAAATTTACAGTGACAAAGATCATGCCAGCCAACGGCTGGAAAGAAAAAGATTTATTAAGACTAGCCTCCCAAGCCGAAGCAAGATCCAGCCATCCAATTGCACAAACGATCGTCCAAGCCTATGGCGGGCATAAAACCCTGGATGAACTATCCTCCTTTGAGGAAATTTCAGGTGCTGGGATTATTGCTCAGGTAAATGGCACCCACGTGATCGCGGGGAATGACTCATTGCTTCACCGGGAGAACATTGCCCATGATGAAAAATCCTGTAACCAGGTAGGTACTGTCGTTCATTTAGCATTTGACAAAATATATGGTGGTTACTTGGTGATCGAGGATGCCCTAAAAACAGATGCAAAAGATGCAATTTCTGCGCTGCATAATCAGGGTGTATCCAGAGTTGAAATGTTGACCGGAGACCAAAAAGATATTGCTCAAAAGATTTCTGAGGAATTATCCTTAGACAATTATAGGTCTGAATTATTGCCACACGATAAACTGTCATGGGTGGAAAAAATAATGACAGAGAACCATAATGGAAAAGTTGCGTTTGTAGGGGATGGGATAAATGATGCCCCAGCACTTGCGCGATCGGATGTTGGAATCGCAATGGGAGCAATGGGTTCTGATGCAGCTATAGAAACTGCGGACGTGGTATTAATGACCGATGCACCCAGTAAGGTAGCAGAAGCAATTAATATTGGAAAACGTACTCGGAAGATCGTGATGCAAAATATTATATTTGCTTTCATCGTCAAAGCCTTGTTTATTTTATTAGGTATATTTGGCGTAGCAAGTATGTGGGAAGCAGTATTTGGTGATGTCGGTGTCACAATATTAGCAGTGTTAAATTCAACTCGAGTATTAAAAGCTTGATCTAATATATATTAGATAATAATTACAATTAATGGGCAAACATGTGTTTGCCCTTTTTGTTTTAGAGTTCCATGATCAAATACCCAACTGCTTTTATAAAAGTATTAATATCTAAATCTCCTTATCTACTGAAATCGAGATAAAATAGAGAAAACTGTTGGAGGATTCTTTGTCAGATTTATCCCAAAAATTAATCTCAAAGTTGGAAAAGGAACGTGAAAAATCTTTTATGTTTTTTAACCAACTAAATTCAAAAGACTGGCATATCAAAACATATTCAGAGGCTGCCGCATGGTCGGTTAACGATGTTTTAGCCCATATCGTTATTGCTGAAGAATCTTTAGGTGATTTAATGAAAAGCATTGTCACGGAGGGAAGTGGTGTTTCGGACGACTTTGATCTAAAAGAATTCAATGAACGAACTGTAGCTGATATCGAGGTTAAAGATTCCTCGGTATTATTAGAAAAATTCAAAAAGAATCGAAATAAAAATATTGAAATGATTAAAAATTTCAGTGATAATGATTTTAAAGCAGTTGGCAGCCATCCATATTTTGGAGAAGCAGAAGTTTCAGAAATGATTAAGTTGATGATCATTCATATTAATCTGCATATTCGCGATATTCGTAGAACGATCAAAGGGAATAACGAGAAGAGTTAATGAGAGGAAAATTGTTTAAACAACTATTTCAAATTTCACAACCGATATTACTCCTGGCAGGAATTGGTCAATTCTTTTTGGGTGCGGGCATTGCAAAATATCTTGGTAATACGATGGACTGGGGAATCTTTTGGTTGGGGCTCGCCTGGGTCCTCTCAGTGCAATGGGTATCCCATCTGCTTCTAGATTATTTTGAATCACCAAAAACCGAAAATAAAAATAAGTTAACTGATGAAAGTAAAAGAATCTTTATTGGCACAGCCCTATCTTTTGTTGCGATTTTTCTCGTTTTTCTTATTAGATCCGGAAATCTCAATGTCCCTGCCGGGATAGTAATTTTCATACTATTTTTTCTAGGATTTTTCTTTGTTTTAAGACCCATCCGCTTAATATATTCTGGATTTGGGGAACTGAGTATAGCGATTGCTTTTGGAAACTTGATACCAAGTTTTTCATATTTATTGCAAGATGGGGAAATGAACCGTCTGGTAATGATTATTTCCTTTCCCCTAATTTTTCTAATCCTTTCCCTGATCTTGGCGATGGAATTTCCAAATTATGCCAGTGATATAAAAAATAGCCGTAATACGATCCTGGTTAGGTTAGGTTGGGAAAATGGCATGTTTATGCACAATACATTCGTGCTTATTGCATTTCTGATCTTAGGGTTGGCTGGTGTATTTGGATTGCCTTCTGCCATTATTTTCCCAGCATTTCTGCCATTTCCTTTAGCCCTATTACAATTATGGCACATGCGACAAATCAATTTAGGCGAAAAACCTAATTGGAGATTTTTACGTCTCAACGCGGTGGTTATGGTTGTTTTAATGTCTTATATTCTTACTTATATTTTTTGGATCAGATAATATGCCTGAATTTTTAGAATTGTTACCCCCGTTGGAAGCATTAGATAAATTACTGACGAATTATTCCCCGAAATTTGAATTAGAAAGTGTGCTTACGGATAATTCCTCGGGACGAATTATTGGTGAACCCGTCATTGCTTCCTATCCATTGCCCTCATTTCCCCGCACCACAGTAGACGGATATGCGGTAATAGCTTCCAATACCCATGGAGCAAGTGAGAGCCTTCCTGCCTATTTAACTCACATTGGAGAAGTTCCGATGGGCGATGTGCCCAATTTTGAGATTGCGGCCAATCAGTGTGCCACGATCCACACTGGAGGAATGTTGCCTAAAGGTGCCGATGCCTCAGTTATGATTGAGAATACCCAACGTGTTGGTGATGGGGAAATAGAAATACTAAGAGCAGTCGCCAAAGGTGAAAATGTGCTACAAATTGGGGAAGATGTTTCTGAAGGTCAGGAAGTTATTCTAAAGGGCAAGAAATTACGCCCTGCTGAAATTGGGGGCTTGATGGCCTTGGGAATAACGAAAATTAAAGTTGCCCTAAAGCCTCTGGTGGGAATAATTTCTAGTGGAGACGAGGTTGTTGAACCACAAGATAATATGAATCCCGGACAGGTGAGGGATGTTAATTCTTATTCCTTAAAAGCACTTGTGGAAGCGGCAGGGGGCATTGCTAAAAATTATGGAATTGTCTCGGATACTTTAGAATCAATGCGGTTGACAGCAAATCTTGCCTTGGAGGAATGTGATCTGGTGATCATCACCGCAGGGTCATCCGCCAGCACTCGGGATCTTACTGCTCAAGTGATCGATGAACTAGGAGAACCGGGAGTTTTGGTACATGGCGTGAATGTGCGCCCTGGAAAACCTACTATCCTAGGTATCTGCGATGGTAAACCAATGATTGGGTTACCAGGCAATCCGGTAAGCGCTTTGGTCATTGCTGGGTTATTTGTTGTGCCATTAATTGAGAAAATGACGGGACAACTCCCCGGGAGACCCAAACCTTCTGTCCCTGCCAGGTTAAATCTAAACTTATCGTCTCAAGCCGGGCGAGAGGACTGGATTGCAGTGAAATTGATCGAGACAAAGGAAGGTTTCCTTGCAGATCCGATTTTTGGACGAAGCAATTTGATTTTTACACTGGCATCCGCAGATGGATTGATTCGAATTCCACCCGACGCCAATGGACTAGAAATTGGCGCAATAGTAAATGTCAGGCTCTTATAACATGTCCGTATATTTACATGACATCCCCTTATCTCAGGCAAAAAATATATTTGCAGTAGCCATTGAATCAGCTGGACGATGGGGAATTTTAGAAAAAGAAAATATTCCGTTAGATGAATTTGCCATTGGAAGGGTTTTAGCTGAGCCAGTTTGGGCAAAAATATCTTCTCCTCATTATCATGCCTCAGCCATGGATGGTTTTGCGATTTTATCTTCTGAAACAAATGGGGCATCACAAACAGCGCCCCTTCTATTGAAAGTTGGACAGCAAGCCCAATATGTGGATACTGGGGATCCCTTACCCTCAGAGTTTAACGCCGTCATCATGATCGAAAATACGGAACCTTTGGATGAGCAAAAGAACTCCGCCGATAATCCTCGAGAACCGGAATTTATTCGTATTCGAGAAGCAATTCCCCCCTGGAAGAATGTACGACCAATGGGCGAAGATATGGTTGCCACCCAATTGGTTCTTCCCGCTGGGCATACTTTACGTCCTGTAGACCTGGGTGCGATTGCAGGGTCAGGGCATACTGATATCCTTGTGTCTAGAAAGCCAAAAGTAGCCATTCTTCCCACAGGTACTGAATTGGTTGAAATTGGAACGGATGTTGAGGCTGGCGACATTATTGAATATAACAGCCTAGTTTTAGCAGCCCAGATCCAGTCCTGGGGAGGGGAGGCAGTCAGATTTCCAATCACCATAGATAAACTTGATCTGATTGCAAAAGAAGTAAAAAAAGCTGCAGAGACTGTGGATCTGATCTTATTAAACGCCGGTTCCTCTGCCGGATCAGAAGATTTTTCTGCGTCCGTTGTTGAAAAATTGGGGCAATTATTGGTACATGGCGTTGCTGTACGCCCAGGTCATCCTGTTATCTTAGGAATGATCAATAGAAAAGATGGCAGTCAAATCCCGATCATTGGGGTGCCAGGCTACCCTGTATCCGCTGCTTTAACGGGAGAGATATTTATTGAACCCCTTATTGCAAAATGGGCAGGAAGATCCCCCAAAATTGCAGATCAAATCGAAGGGGAGCTTACCAGAAAGGTCACATCCCCTGGGGGGGATGATGATTATATGCGTGTAGTCGTCGGAAGGGTCGGAGATCGCATGCTTGTTGCCCCATTAAATCGGGGAGCTGGTGTAATTTCTTCCCTTGTCAGAGCCGATGGTCTCGTTTTAATGCCGGCAGGCTCTCAGGGTAAATCTGCGGGGGACAAGGTTAAGGTTAATATTTATAGAAATCGCTCAGAATTAGAAAAAACACTTTTTGTGGTTGGGTCCCATGATCTAACCATAGATCTTTTAGCCCAATATCTTTCCCAATATGACCGCCGATTAACTTCTTCAAATGTAGGCAGTTTGGGGGGATTGATTGCCCTAAAACGTGGTGAAGCTCATTTTTCTGGTGTACATTTACTTGATCCTGAATCTGGTACCTATAATTGGCCTTACATCGATCAATATTTACCAAAAACCCCCGTAAAAGTGATTTCATTGGTCAATCGGCAACAAGGTCTGATTGTTCCTCAAGGAAATCCGAAAGGTATTAACACCCTTGAGGACCTTAAAATGGAGGGGATTAGATATGTGAACCGTCAAAGGGGTGCTGGAACTCGAATTTTGTTGGACTATCATTTAGGGATTAATAATATTCAGCAAGCGGATATCCTGGGTTACGATCAAGAAGAATATACGCACTTAGGAGTTTCCGCGGCAATTGCCTCTGGAAGAGCAGATTCTGGATTGGGAATTGCGGCTGCCGCAGATGCCCTATCTCTAGAATTTATCCCTCTTTTTGAAGAAAGATACGATTTGATTATTCCCGAAAAATATTTTGATACAGAATTGCTCCAACCTCTATTTAATGTTCTAAAGAGCAAGGAACTTAAGCAAGATATCGATAATTTATCTGGTTATGACACATCTTTGATGGGTACTGAAATACCTCGGGAATATTCCTAAAAACCTTCATTTCAATTTTCAATAAGTAGTACAAAAATCTAAACAAGATCCATAGAAATTCATTGAAAACCTGCATTAATAAAGCTGTTTATAAGGGGAAATACCACTAAGAAAATCTAATTTATCATAATAACAATTTTTATTGTTTTTGAAATTATTTCATGTTATACTGCCTGTGAGTAGTTGCACAAATACGACCAAATTTATCAAGATATTGCTAAATTTAGGCTTTTTTTACCCCTTCAAATTGACGAAGATTAAGAAATAATGCGATTTTTTTTGGACCGGAGGAATTAAATTATGATCCATTTTGTGGTTGTGGGAATATTAACCTTGCTCTCAACTTATGGACTTTATATGTTTGTACTTACCAATGAGATTCTGCTCCCGATCCAGGCGAGTGAACAAGCAATTGCAATCGACAATTTATTTGATTTACATTGGCTACTCATATCCTTTTTTTTCTCCCTGATCATGGTTTTTCTTGTATATAGCATCGTTGTTTTTCGGCGAAGGAAAGGGGATGAGGGGGCAGGGGAGCATTTTGAAGGAAACACTACCTTAGAAATTATTTGGACGATCGTCCCCCTAATTATTGTGCTTTTCATAGCCTTTAGAGGTTCTGAAGCCTTGGCAGATGTTGAAAGACGAGATCCAAATGCCTATGAGGTGACTGTAATAGCCTCCCAATGGAACTGGCAGTTTGAATACCCTGATGGGGAAACTAGTAGTGATCTAGTCTTGCCAAAAGATACCCAAATCTTGCTTAGAATGTATTCCCAAGATGTAATTCACTCTTTTTGGGTTCCTGAATTTAGAGTAAAACAAGATATTCTCCCAGGTGGGGAGGAATATATTAGGGAATTGCGTATTACTCCTAATGAATTAGGTGATTTTAAAATTCGTTGTGCAGAACTTTGTGGGCAATTGCATTACAGTATGCTTGCAGATGTTTCTGTTGTCACAGAATCGAAATTTGAGGTTTGGCTTTCGGAGCAATCCGATATTTGTGAATTAGATGATATTACTTGCGGTAATAAGTGGGTGGAGAAGAATGGTTGTGTTGCATGTCACTCGCTCACTGGCGAGGTTATTGTCGGTCCGTCCTGGCTCGGATTATATGGTAGTGAAGTACCTCTTGACGATGGTACTACTGTTACAGCCAATGAAGAGTACATTAGAAATTCAATTCTTCAGCCTGCCTCTCAGGTACATGAAGGTTTCAATGGAAATCTTATGCCCCCAAGTTTTGGAGACACTCTCTCAGCTGAGCAGATTGATCAGATTATTGCATTTATTCAGAGCATAAAATAGCTTTGGTGGAAAAACAGGAGAACAAAATGAGCTTTTTCAAATCCGGTTTTATGCGAGGTTTAATTGCCCAGATTATTGGTACCGTCCTAGGCATGGGCCTTGTTGTGGGAATCCGGGCAATTTTAGGACTCGAAGCATGGAGTTCAACCAATTTGGAGATCTTGGAGCCCATTATCGTGGGGGGGGCTTTGGTCGGAGCACTTTCCTTCTTGATTGGTGTCGGTGTTTTTAGTGATTGGTTCAAATGGACAAAGGGAATATCAACGGTTGACCATCATGATCCTGATCCAGAGAAACCAAGTTGGTGGCGCTATTTCAGTGTCGATTTTGATCACAAAATTATTGGTATCCAATATGGGGTGACTTCATTGATCGTTTTGGGATTGGGGGGAGTTTTCGCACTCCTTTTCCGTATTGAACTTTCTCAAGCTGGAATCAACTTCCTAAATAACGGTTTCTTTGACTTATTCTTTTTTGGTGATACCAATCCCTTTAGACATAGTGGTGGGGCAGATTTATATAACAGTTTCATGAGTTTGCATGGCATGGTCATGATTGCAGCGATCTTGTTGGGTGTTGGAGCGATGAGTAACTATCTGATCCCACTTCTGATCGGCGCAAATGATATGGCGTTCCCTCGGCTCAACGCATTTGCTTATTGGGTCAATGTCCCCGGGGCAATTTTGTTGGTCAGTAGTCTCTTCCTGGGTGGTTTTGATACAGGATGGACTGGTTATCCGCCGCTAAGCTTAAGAGCTCCTTTGGGCGTTCAGATGTTCATGATGGGCGTCTACCTTGTAGGGCTATCCTCAATTTTTGGCTCAATCAATGTCATTGTCACTGTGATCAAAATGCGGGCGCCTGGCATGACGATGTTCAAAATGCCCATTTTTGTTTGGGCAGCATTTGCAACCGCCATAATCCAATTAACCGCAACACAGCTGATCGGTTTATCCTTCCAGCTTGTCATGTTCCAACGATTATTAGGAATGAACTTCTTTGATAGTGTCACGGGGGGCAACCCGGTTCTATTCCAACATCTATTCTGGTTCTATTCTCATCCAGCGGTATACGTTTTTGTACTCCCCGGGTTTGGTGTGATCAGTGAGCTTTTGCCGGTATTCTCCCGAAAACCCTTGTTTGGGTACAAATGGATCGCATTTTCTTCAATGGGTATTGCTCTCGTAGGATTCTTCGTCTGGGCCCATCATATGTTCACTTCTGGAATGACCGCTTATTTGAGAGTGCCGTTTATGTACAGTACTCTGCTAGTAGCAGTCCCTACAGGGGTGAAATTCTTTAGTTGGGTTGGTACTGTCTGGAAAGGCAAATTAAGATTTCCTACGCCAATGCTATTTGCATTAGGTGCGGTTGTCGTTTTCTTGGTAGGCGGTGTGACAGGACCTCCTAACGGAACAGTTGCTACCGATCTTCATTTACATGATACCTATTGGGTTGTAGGGCATTTCCATAACACGATCTTTGGTGGGTTTATGTTCCCACTTTTTGCAGCAATTTATTTCTGGTTCCCGAAATATACTGGCAAAATGTACAATGAGTTTTGGGGTAAAGTGCACTTCTGGGGCATGTTTATCGGTTTCGAGATCATGTCTCTTTCCCAAATGAAAATTGGTCTATTAGGGATGCGCCGACGAATTGCAGATTATGATCCTGCCTTAGGGATTGAAAATGCCCAATATTGGATTACGATCGCTGGATTTGTGGTTTTCTTTGCAGTATTAATTGGAGCGATCAATTTGATCCAAAGCGCGAGGAAAGGAAAGATTGCCGAAGGAAATGTATGGGAATCGCGATCCCCCGAATGGCAAATTCCAAATCCAGCACCCCTGATCAATTATGAAAAACCATTCCATGTTGTTGGTGAACCTTATGATTATGGAATTGAAAGTGATTATGTGGATATGAATCCAGCCCCACTGGTGGGTGAATAGTATTCAAAGTGAATGCTGTTATTAGGAGCTAATAAAAATGTCAGATGAAATAGTCCAAGAAGTCCAAGAGGTTGATCCTCAAGAGGAAGCCCGGGTGGAGGCCATTAAAGCAGGTAGCTGGGTTTTCATGATGCTCGCTATCCTCACGGTTGGTGAATTTACCACAGCCGTAATTGCTGCCCCATGGACCTTTATTTTATGGTTGGTTGCAATTTGGAAAGCCTATTATGTGATCAAAGATTATATGCATATTGGTCGCTTGTTCAAAGATGAGGAGAGTCATTAATGGCTGCGCACGAAGTACCTTTAAAAGAATATAGAGCGAAGCTCAGTAACAATCGTCTTGGGTTATGGCTTTTCCTCCTCTCTGATGCCTTTGTTTTTGCTGCCCTTTTGGTTACCCGGTTTGTGTTGTTGGGGGATACTCGACCCGAACTTAGTCAAGGTCTTGGGCTAGGAATTACTGCCTTGTTATTGGTAAGTAGCTTTTTTATGAATCGAGCTGAAACCGAGATGGCGCATGGAAATCAAAAAGGATTTTTAAAAGCTATATTAATTACCTTTATTCTTGGCCTCATCTTCTTAGTTGGGGTCATTGGAGTAGAATGGCAACTTGCTAAGAGTCATGGACTAACCCCCGATGCAGGCCAAGCTGGAGCGATATTTTATGTAATGACAGGTTTTCATGCCTTTCATGTAATTACCGGCATCTTGTTTATTTGGATCGTCTACAGAAATGGTAAACGTGGGGTATACACCGCGGAAAGACATTGGGGGGTTGAAGCTGCCGCAGTTTATTGGCATTTTGTGGATGTAGCCTGGATCTTTTTCTACCCTGCACTTTACTTAATGGGTACGGTTATCGGCTAGGAAAAATAAAGAAAAAATACATAATAATTGAAGGATTTGTTTTTCAGGGTTTCCTGTATGGACAAATCCTTTATTTTTGAATGAAGTGGTATATTTGTTATCGGTATCACAATTGAAAATAATTTCTGTTTGGAAAAATAAATGAATGGAAAACAGGTAAAAAAATTAGCAATCGTTGTTGTATTTGGGGTGCTTGCTATATTTATTTTTTCTAAGGTTTTTGTAAAAGATTATAGTTATCAAGGATCACTTATCGATCCACCACTAGAGGCTTTTGATTTCTCATTGATGAGGTCGGATGGAAAAAAATTCCAATTAAGTGACCATCGTGAAAATGTTGTCTTAATGTTTTTTGGATATACCAATTGTCCTGATGTTTGCCCGACAACCCTAGGAGATTTTAAAAGGATCATTATTTCCTTAGAAGAAAAAGCAAAAAATGTAACCGTGGTTTATATTACGGTAGACCCTAATCGGGATACGCCAGATGTGATGGAACAATATGCCACCGCATTTCATCCGGACTTTATTGGCTTGAGCGGCAGCATGGAAGAACTCCAACCCATATGGGATGCTTTTTATGTTTTCAGGGCAGAAATTGAGTCCGAATCTGAGTCTGGATATTTAATGGAACATTCTGCGAGAGCGATCGTAGTTGATAAGTTTGGGAATTTTCGGCTTACCTTTCCCTTTGGGATGTCTGCTGAGGCCATTTCCGAGGATATATCAAATTTATTGAACGAATGAAGGAAATTTAGTGAATAAAGAAATTGTTTGGCCCTACTTGAAACGGTTCTTAATAATTTTATTGGTTTGCTCCGTGCTCGCTGGGGTCGGAAGTGAAATTGCATTTCGGGTTCAACGGAATAATATTGACCGAGGTCCCCAGGATATTGAATTAATAATACCCGCCGGTACAGCTGCGAAGGTGGCCAAAGGTCAGGCTGTCCCCTCTTTACCTGAAGAAATGGTTTTCATCATTGGAGATGTGCTAATCGTTCAAAATGAGGATTCAGAAACCCATGAACTTGGCCCTTTATTAATTCCACCGGGAACGAGTGCAAGCATGCCGATGAAAGAAGTTGATAACTTGGCGTTAGGTTGTAGTTTTCAGCCTTCGAATTATTTAGGGATGGAAATTAAAGAAGCCACAACATGGGAAACCCGATTACTAGCAATATCCTTCGTTGCTCCCCCAACTGCCATAATTGCATTTTTGTATAGCCTAGCAATAAGGGGCATCGATCCAAATGAAGAATTAGCTGAAGAGAAAAAGAAGTGATCGTAAGAAAGATGTTTAGCAAACGCTGGCTTATCACGAGCCTAATCGTTTTCGCAGGTTTCGCAGTATTGGTTCGATTAGGATTATGGCAGTTAGATCGACTAGAACAAAGGCGTGTATTTAACAGCCGTATATTTGAACAAATCGATGCAACAGAGTTGAAACTTTCTTCAGATAACTTATTTGAAGATTTATTTGAAATGGAATATCGCCCAATTAACGTGGTCGGAGAATTCGATTTCACCGGGCAAGTTGCTTTGCGAAATCAATATTCAAATAACCAATTAGGCGTACATCTTCTAACTCCGCTTTTAATATCAGGCGCAGAAAATATTGCAATTTTGGTAGACCGTGGGTGGATTCCCCAAGAAGATTCCTCGCCTGAAAAATGGGGTAAGTATGATGAGCCCGGTGTGCAAGAGGTAACTGGAATCATTCGCCGATCGCAATTAATCCCTCAACTCAACATGCTTCCAGATCCCACACTAGAACCAGGACAATCTGGTTTAGAGGTATGGAGTCAAATTAATTTGGAAAGAATAGTTTTACAAATCCCTCATAAATTCTTAAATGTATATATTCATCAAACTCCATCTGGTGGATTGCCTGAATTACCAGAAAGGGATGAACCAGATATTGAGCTAGATGAAGGTCCACATATGGGTTATGCCCTTCAATGGTTTGTATTCTCCCTTATATTAATAATTGGATACCCCTTTTATATTCGAAATCAAGAAGAAAAAGTGGGCAATATAAAAATTGAAAAAAATAATGAATAAAAATGAAAAATTAATTGTTGGTAGATTTAGATACCTATTATTGATCACCTCAGTCTTAACCTATCTAACGATCGTCTTTGGCGGAATATCTCGGGTTGCGGCAGATAGTCTTATTTGTCCTACTTGGATCTCGTGCTATTCCTCATGGTTTCCGATCGTAGAAACTGGGTCGCTTATTCAATATCTCCACTTAATGACCAGCTCTCTTACAGGGCCAATGATCCTATTATCAGTGATCATTGCATTCATTCGTTACAGAACAATAAAATTAATTAATTTGCCATTGCAAATTGCAGTTGTTTTATTAGGGGTTCAAACATTCCTGGGAGCATTTCTTGCTAAATCTGAATCCCTCCCCGATCTGACGGCATTTCATTTTGGTTTGGCCCTCTGGGTTCTCGCCTTAATCACCATCTCAACCGTAGTGATTTTTGTTTTAAAATTTGATTCTGACCAACAGGTCCGCCTTAGCTTTAAAAGTCCTTTTGCAAAAATATCACTTTGGTCTTTAGGCTTAATATTTCTTGTGTTGATATCGGGAGCAATAGTGACAAATAGTGGGCATGGATCGACTTGTTTAACTTGGCCATTATGCGATGGATTGACAATTCCCACTAACTCGATTGGCTGGGTTAATATGATCCATCGGATTGCGGTCGGGCTGGGTGCCATTGTCATGATCCTAATGCTAGTAAATGCCTGGAAAACTCAAAGAACACAGCGAGCAATATTAACTGCAGCAACATCTACAACAGTTCTATATTTTTCTCAGGCATTTGTGGGTGCGATTAAAACCATTCGGAATTCTGGGGCAGAATTAGTTGGATTGCATGAAGCGACAGCCGCCGCGGTTCTTGCTTCTGCAGTATTATTATGTGTTTTTGTAGGTTTAGCATCCCGTACCAAAGAAGAAGAAATTGAAGAGTCGGAAATCCCAATTGATAATAAACAGCGTATTAAGGACTTGCTTTCCCTAACAAAACCGATTGTTGTTTTACTTCTATTGTTTACAACTTATGCCGGAATGGTCATTGGGGCAAGAGAAATTCCATCTATAGGAATAACTTTCTGGACTATGTTGGGTGGGGCGCTTGCTGCGGGTGGATCAGGCGCAGTCAATCAATATATTGATCGTTTTGTCGATCAAAAAATGACTCGCACTGCAAAAAGACCCATAGCTTCTGGGAGGATGACATCAGCGGAAGGATTAGCGTTTGGTGTTTCATTATTATTCATTGCCTTCTTCCTTATGGCCGGCTTTGTAAATCTTCTGGCTGCCTTACTTTCACTTGCTGGGATGATCTACTATGTACTTCTTTATAGTATTTTCCTTAAAACAACCACGATCCAAAATATTGTGATCGGGGGCGGGGCAGGGGCAATTCCCCCCCTTGTGGGTTGGGCAGCATCCACCGGTGGGTTAGACGCTGGAGCCTGGTATCTATTTTTGATAATCTTTATGTGGACACCTCCTCATTTTTGGGCACTCGCCTTGGTACGCACAAAAGATTATGCCAACGCAGGAATACCGATGTTGCCGGTTGTAAAAGGGGAGCTGGTGACTAGACAACAAATTTTCATTTATACAATTCTTCTAGCCATTACAACAATTATGATGTATGTTTTGGACTTGGCTGGAGTTGTATATTTGGTTCTCGCCATACTTTTGGGTATTTGGTTGATACTTACAGCATGGAAAGTATTGAAAAAGGGTGGGAATAAAATCGCCTGGAAAATGTACCGATATTCAAGTATGTATCTAGCTTTTTTGTTCCTTGCCTTAATGGTAGACGCATTGATATAAAGAAGTTCTTATTAAAAAAATCATCCAATTGGATGATTTTTTTAATATAATTGCATTTCGTTATTTTCTAAAGAGTAGTCTTGCTTCTTCTAATTTATCCATGGGTCCCACCAACGTAACCTTATCTCCTAGTTTGAACTTTAGGTACCCACGGGATACTAAAGTATGCCCATCTCTTTGAACAGAAACTACCAGTACGTCCAAGGGTAAACGAATGTCCTTTAGAGGGACATCGTGGATTTGAGGATCACGAACCACCAAATCTATCATATCCTGTTGTTCTCCCATGCCTAATAGCAGGGAGGTTCCCACAGGTGACCGCACGTAATGTTCTAATAAGCTAACAACTGCAGTTTGAGGTTCGACTACTTTTACCCCTAATTTGTGAAACCGTTCAAAATCAGACCGGTCTTTCAAGCGAACAACCATATTTTCTGTACCAAAATTTTCGTAAAAGAGTTCACAAATTTGATAGCTCTTTTCATTATCAAAAAAGGAGACGATCGCATCAGCATTTTTGGGTTTTACCTGCTCTAAATGTTCCAATGTGATCTCATCGATAATGAATGTTTCGATATCCGTAACAATGGGTTGAGCCTCACAATCCTCTTGGGTGCAAACTATCTTTACTTGCCAGTTATGTTCAATTAATTGCCTTGCTAATGATATTGATTGTGCTTTTAGCCCAAACAATATTGCATCTCTTTGTCCGTCAAATTCAGAGGCTTTGGCTCGTATATGAGATTCTCCAACTTTTTTGATTGCCCATTTGAAAAATGGGGGACCAGCTAACTGGTTAAGCACAATTACAGATATTAATATTGTGGCGAAGGATTCCCCCCAAACAGGAAAGTCTAAAGCAATCTCTTTTGCAAGACCTAATCCTACCCCGGCCTGGGTAATATAAGCCATCCAAGCAATTTTATTTTGGCTGGGTGGATCACCGGCGAATCTGCCTCCGAAAAAGGCACCTATAAAAATTGTAAATACCCGAATGGAAAAAAGGGCAACAGCAATTGGCCAAGTTTTTATTAATATATCCAGGGATAAAAATGCGCCAGTTAGAGTAAAAAATAAAATGTAGATTGCCGGACTCACATCGTGAATGATCCTTGAAAACTGTTCACGTTGAGAACTGTAATTGGTGATCATAAAACCTGCAAACATACAGATTAACAAAGGTTCAACGATTAATTCAAATGACCATTGGTTGTGGGTAAAATTCCTAATCGCTAGAGAAAGGGGAAATACGCCATACCCAAAAAGGAGCAACAAAGTTGATTTAATTATCCTTATAAAATTACTGCTCAGAATTATCTGTATAATCTTGAAAAGTACATATCCGATCCCAATAGAGAGAATCAATTCAAATAATAATAATCCAATAAAGCCAAGATCAAAATTTAGGCCAGTTACCAGTGCATCAGCAACAGATGAATTTAACCCAAATAAAAGGATGACCACCACATCCGAGATCATAGTAACCCCTAAAGCTGTCTTGGTGAAAGGCCCTTTTGCTCGAAGTTCATTAACAATTGCAATTGCTGAGGAGGGGGAGCGGGCGACCATTACGGCGCCACCCAAAATTGAGACGGCGATCTTTATCCCCATCGACATATCTTGCATGAAAGGAATGTAATTAGATAAAAAGAGTATCGCCAAGCTGGTGAACGTGAAGGTTACAGAAACCAATCCAGCAGTTACCCAGGTAATACTTTTAAATCGATCCCGAATTTCCTTCAAGTACAGCTCGTTTCCTGCCGCAAATGCAATTACCGCCAAGGCTAATTCATCAATAAAACGCAAGCTATGAACCGCTTCAGCAGGAATTAAATTTAAAATAAATGGACCAGCAATAATTCCCGTGATAAGGAAACCAGTGATCAATGGCAGATTGATCTTCCTTAAAAATTGACCGATTTGTTTTGAGGCTAGGGCAATCAAGGCAAACCCCGATACATATGTGATTGCGGTGAGATATGAATTCATAAAAGAAACTTCTCCAAATACAAAAATCATTTTAAAATAAGTTATTGGATGATTTTTTTAAAATTTACTAAATTAATTTTATCCAACTTAGATTAATTTTATATAAATATTCAAATCGCATGACTAAAACAGACAATATAATCTATTGAGAAAATGAATGGTTTTTCAATAATTTATTATTTAGAATTAAAAGCTGATATGGCTTGTTGCTAAATTAGCGCAATGATAAACTTGGCCAATACTTATTTCCGAGGATAATTTTCCCAATGGCAAAAGAAAATCCAAAATCAAATTATATTGACCAAACTGATACCAAGGCTGGCTTTATAATTCTGAGTAATGGGCTTTACCCAGTTAAGTGGAGAGCATAAATGTCTGAATTTTGCTTAGCAAACTGTGCAGGACTGAGGTAGCCCAGCGAGGAATGCAAGCGCTTACGATTGTACCAAACTTCAATATATTCAAAGAG
>JABJGH010000038.1 GCA_018662365.1 Chloroflexota bacterium
ATGATTCCCAAAATATCGTTTACCGATGGCATTTTAATCTCCTTGCCAGGTTAAAATCCTTTTTCAATTTTCTATTATATTCTGTAATTCATTCTTTTATCAAAATGCATCCCTAAATTCGGTGACAGCTTTCGGACCGCTTCGAGCTAGGCCATTTTGAAATCCTTCGTGATCTTGGACTCGGTAATCCAATCTTTCCACTTTAAAGGGGGCCAACCTTTCTCCCCCTCTGCGACGTTCTTTGACTTTTAAAAGGTAATCTAGCATCATCTGTACGCTGGTGACATCTGTCCAATCGGATTTATAGATGATCGTGCCAGATTTGTTAAAGATCCAGGTCATGTTGGGCATGGAGCCAAAAGCGCGATGACAGGGACCTTCGAGAGCATCGAGGTAAATCGGCCTGGAGACCTTGTAGATGTCCCTTAAATCTTTGGCATTATCGTACTTTTGCTCCATAGCGGTGAGATGAGGGTAATGTTCCCCAGGGTGGGCTTCATTGGTGTAGAGAAAAATTGAACCAAAATTATTTGCTGTGAATTTTTCAGCCAAGGCATTCATGGACAGCGCCGCCATCCCACAATAGGGTCAGGTAAAACTTCCAAATTCGACTACTAAATACTCATGGTTTGCCCATAATTCGCTCAGTTTTGTCTCTTCTTGATCCAAACTCCATAAGGAAAAATCGGGCGAAATAGAACCGAGGGGAGGACTTTCAGAAAAGCGCATCAGGGGCATAAAATTATCGGGGATAAATGAGTCGTAGTTATAATTTTCAATATTATCTGGATTGAGGTTCATATTTTCTCCTATTTGTTCTGTTTTCATTATGGCTTAATTAAGCGATTTTGCAAACCTCTGGCCTTTTAGAAATATTAGAGTTTTATATAAACTTAATATAAAAGATAAAACCTTCAATAATTTCGATTGATGGGTTTATAATTGGGGGCACGTATGTCTAAGAAACTAAGGAAGGAATGGTTAAATGGCTGATCAAGAGAAAGTAAGAGTTGCAATTATCGGAATTGGAAATTGCGCTTCGGCATTGGTTCAAGGCGTTGAATTTTATAAGGATGCTGCGGAAGACGAAGAGATACCTGGTTTGATGCACGCTACCGTTGGGGGATATCATGTGAGTGATATTGAATTTACCGCAGCGTTTGATGTGGTGAAATCGAAGGTGGGGAAAGACTTAAGCGAAGCGATTTGGGCAAAACCAAATAATACAATCAAATTTTCGGATGTACCGAAACTAGATGTAGTTGTTCACCGCGGCATGACGCATGATGGGATTGGGAAATACGTTTCGACGATGGTTGAGAAAGCGGAAGGCCCCACAGACGATATTGTTAGTATCCTCAAAGAGACCAAAACAGATGTAGTGGTTAATTTCATGCCAGTTGGTTCTGAGATGGCGACCAAGTGGTATGTGGAACAAATATTAGAAGCGGGATGTGCGATGGTGAATGCCATTCCAGTATTTATTGCGAGCGAAGAATATTGGTCGAAGAGATTTGAAGAGCGTAATTTACCGGTGATTGGTGATGATATCAAAAGCCAGGTAGGCGCTACGATTACCCATCGGGTGTTGACCAATTTATTTGTTGATCGGGGCGTGCATTTGGACCATACCTATCAGCTAAATTTTGGTGGGAATATGGATTTCTATAATATGCTCGAACGAGAGCGATTGGAATCTAAAAAGATTTCGAAGACCAATGCGGTGATAAGCCAGCTTCCCTATGATATTGGGGCTGGTAACGTGCATGTAGGACCGAGTGATTATGTGCCATGGTTGACCGATCGTAAATGGTGCCAGATTCGGATGGAAGGACGTGCATTTGGAAACGTCCCATTGAACCTGGAATTAAAATTAGAAGTATGGGATTCGCCAAATTCCGCCGGTGTGATCATTGACGCGGTGAGATGTGCCAAATTAGCTTTGGATAGAGGCATTTCTGGGGCATTAACGGCACCCTCCTCTTATTTCATGAAGACCCCCCCCATTCAGTATACGGATGATATTGCCCGACAAAAGACAGAAAAATATATGTCTGGAAAATAGTATTTTCAACATTGGAAAAAATTAAAGTGAGCCGAATGGCTCACTTTTTGCTATATAATACACAAATATAGCGAGTGGAAACTTATTTAAAATCGAATTGGTCCCTGGAAAAATAATGAAAAAGGTTTTAGTACTTGGGGCAACTGGATTTATTGGAGGACATATTGCAAAAGCCGCCCTGGCTGAGGGTTGGCAAGTTGTGGGCTTCCGGCGTCAAAAGGACAAATTGGGGCATTTAGCGGGGATGCCAATCTTGTGGATGGAAGGTGATCTGAATGATCCAGCTTCCTTAAAATCTGCAATGCAAGAATGTGAAATTGTGTTCCATGCGGCGGCGTTTTATCCGAAGAAAGGGCAATCCAAAAATGTAATTGATTTAATTCGAAATGCAAAGAGTGAAATTAGCAATGTGCTCGATATGGCGGTGGAAACAAAGATTAAACGTCTTGTGTTTACATCGACACTCACCACCATTGGGAAACCACCAACAGATGAAGATCGATTGGCAAATGAGATGGATTTTTACCAACTTGGATCCTCCCCCAAAAGCGGGTACGCGGAAACTAAATCGATTATGGAGCATGCGGTCATTCAGGCCGCAAACGAACACCTGGATGCGGTGATTGTGAACCCTACGGCTGTATTTGGCCCGGGGGATGTGCATATCACGTTAGGGTCCTTGTTAATCGCCACAGCTAAGGGATGGATGAAGGCGTGGCTACCTGGGCAGATCAATGTGGTGGATGTTCGTGATGTAGCCAGGGCACATATCGTGGCAGCAATTAAGGGAAAAAGGGGAGAACGATATATTTTGGGTGGGAGGAATTATAGCGTGCGGGAAGCATTAACTATCGTAGCAGAGACTGCAAATGTTCCGCCACCCAAATTTCATTTGCCAATTTTCTTAATTGATTTATTGGTTTTATTGGGAGATCTTTTTCCATTTTTATCGCTACCGGCAAACCATATGCGAGGCATTAGAGATTGGCAGGGTTATGATATTTCTAAGGCTGAGAAGGAACTAGATCTAGAGGTGCGATATTTTGAAGATACGGTGCGGGACGCGCTAAGCTGGTTTAAGGAAAATGGGCACTATTAATAGACGGAGATATCGATGAGCATCAATTTTATAATTAGCATTGTCTTGGGGTATTTGATCGGAGCGATCCCGTTTACGCAAATTGTTGCTAAATGGCGAAAGGGCATTGATCTTAGAGAAGTTGGCAGTAAGAATGTTGGGGGAATGAATACGATTAACACTATTGGTTTGGGTTGGGGATTGTTTGCTGGCATCCTGGATGTATTGAAAGGCATACTTTCATTGATCGTGGCGAATGGGATTGGTGTGGAATATCCGGTAAGTATTTGGGCAGGGTTGGCAGCGATCGCGGGGCATAATTGGCCGATTTGGTTGGGATTCCGGGGTGGAAAGGGCATCGCGACAGCAATCGGTTTATGCTTATATGTGGCTCCTGCGGAGACTTTGACCGCTTTTGTTGCGGCATTCATGTTGTATTGGGTGGTGAAGAGAAATATTGTGATCACTGCATTGGTATTGTTTATCACGACGGCGGTGCTGATGATTCGTAATGGATATCCTTCAGAGGCTACAGCGATCGTTTGGGGGAGCATTTTGATTATGCTGATTGCTTCGTTCCCTTCTATATTACGCACTTTTCGATCTCCGGGGGGATTGAAGGGATATATGAGCAATCCGAACGAAGTTTACGAAGATAAGAAAAAAAACAAATAATTTAATGAGCCCTAAAATACAGATTCTAGAAACTTTCCCAAATATCAGCAAAATCCAACATGTTGAGGATGATGGTTGCGTGTGGGGAACCTCGGGACGAAAAGTTTTTAGGAATGAGGGTGGTAAATGGACATTATTTTCTAAATTTCCATTTAATTTTCCAAAGGATCTATTTATATTTTCACGATTGGCGACCCGCGCATTAAGATTGAATAAAACGAATATCTTCGTAAATTCAAATAAGAAGGTGATTGGCATTCAGGGGGCAAAGGTTTATGAGCTAAAGATAGGGAACCCGGCGAAGTTCCTTTTCGAAATACAGGGCGATTCGGTACTACACGGCAGTTTTGCAGAAGATGAAGCCGGGTGGACCTACTTTGGGGAATATTTTAGGAATCCAGCACGGGGAGAAGTAAGGGTATGGAGACTCTCACCCGATTTATCTGGGTGGGAAATTGCCTATCAATTTCCTGAAAAAAGTATTCGGCATGTTCACGGCGTTTTTCAAGATCCCTTTGATAAGTCTGCCCTGTGGTTGGCAGTTGGGGATTTTAAAGACGAGTGCTATATCTATAAGACCAACGATAGATTTGGGACCCTTGAAAGATATGGGGATGGAAGTCAGATATGGCGGGCAGTAAAATTATTTTTCACGGAAAAAACGATCAGCTGGATCACGGACAGCAATATCGGCAGAAATTATGCTTGTCGAATGGACCGGGATAGCGGGGAGTTAGAAAAAGGTCAGGAGATCGATGCGCCGGGATGGTATGGCACACAAACAATGGAGGGTGATTTCTTCACCTTTACAACCGTTGAACCGGGTGACGGGGTGTTGACCGATCATAGCTCGATCTTATACAGCAAAGACGCCTTCCATTGGGATAAAATTCATTCTTTCAAAAAAGACCCTTGGCGACCGATGAAAATATTTAAATATGGGGTAATTTTTTGCCCCTCGGGGATGATGTCTTCTGAAAGCCTGTATTTGAGCGGGGAAGCCTTAACCCGATTTGATGGGAAAAGTATGCGGATCGAGCTAAATAAATAATTTTTTTCAGGGTTACTTTGTGATTTTTGGCATAGTCCCCTGATATAATCTTTGACTGAATAAAATTGAGAAAAAAATTATGACAAAACATATACAGTTATGGAAAAATGGTCCGGAAAGCTTAAGAATGGGGATTGGTACATGGGCATGGGGAGATAATATGGTTTGGGGATATAACCAGAAAAATTATACTGATGAAGATCTGGAATTGGCCTTTGATGCTTCGATCAAAGCGGGCATCACGATGTTTGATACTGCTGAAGTATATGGCAGTGGAAAATCGGAAAATATCTTGGGGGGATTTATCAAAAAGGTTAAGCACCCGTTGATCATTGCGTCCAAATTTATGCCCTACCCTTGGCGTTTGGGCAAGAACAGCGTGATGAATGCGGCAAAAAATAGTTTGAAAAGACTTGGTCTGGAAAACATGGATCTATATCAAATTCATTGGCCGTTTCCTCCAAGACCGATTGAACATTGGGTGGAGCAAATGGCGGGGGTTTATCAGGCAGGATTGATCAAAGGCATAGGCGTTTCAAATTTCAGCATCGAACAAACCAGACGGGCACATACCGTTTTACAAAAATATGATATTCCTTTGGCGGTGAATCAGATCGAATATAGTTTGGTGAATCGTAAACCAGAGAAAAATGGTTTACTGCAAGTTTGTAAAGAGTTGGATGTGAAAGTTATTGCATACAGCCCCTTAGGTCAGGGATTGCTGACTGGGAAATACACACCCGATAACCCCCCTCCTGGATTCCGAGGGCGGAGAACGAATAGAAAACAATTGGATGCATTGATTGCTTTTAACAAACTACAAACGAAAATTGGGGAGAACCATGGTGGAAAAACGCCTTCGCAGGTGGCGGTTAATTGGACGATCCAAAAAGATACTTTCCCGATTCCCGGCGTGAAAAACTTGAGGCAGACGGAAGAAAATTTAGGTGCTTTAGGTTGGGATCTAACCCAAGACGAAGTTGCTGAATTGGATTTTGAGGGCCAAAAAATTATTTAATTTGATCATAGACGAATAGGGAAATACTTTTATTAAGTATTTCCCTTTTTAATAAAGGATTTGGAATATAGATGAAGCGGATTTGGTTCATCAGACATGGGGAAAGTGAAAGTAATGCCGGATTGCCGAGTAAAGATCCGGGATCACCTCCCCTAACCCAAAGGGGCCGCGGGCAAGCGGAATATGTAGCAAAATATATTAATGAAAAACCTGATCTGATCATCACTTCTAGTTATATCCGCACGCAAGAGACTGCTGCCCCCACCCTGAAGAAATTTTCCGATGTGCCAACAGATATTTGGCCGGTGGAAGAATTTACTTATTTATCTTCCTTGTTATTTGCAAACACCACAGTTTCCCAAAGGAGACGCTCGGGGATGAGGTTTTGGAAAAAGAGAGACCCTGCATATCATGACGGCCCAGGGGCAGAATCTTTTAATGATCTATTTGCTCGCGCTGAAAAGACTTTTGAATTGATCCGAAAGTCAGATGCTAAGTCACTATTAATTTTTTCTCATGGCTGGTTTATCAGAGCGATCCTGCATCGTCTTTACTTTCAGCCCGATGAAAATAATCTTTATCGAAAGGCAGATGTTAAAACACTTCGGGAAAGAAAATATATTTCCGCTATGGCAACTGCATATTTTAATCTCAGAAAAGTACCCAACGATAAACAAAAAATGCTGCATTACTTGGCATTCTCTTCCACGTTTCAAATTCCGAATACTGCTATATTGAAATTTAGTTTAGGGGAAGAAAAAAAATTCGAGTTTCTTGAGAAGTATACAAAGCATATACCACCAGAATTAAAAGGGAATTTCCTGGTTGACAGATAAAAGTAAGTGATCTATAATTTTCATATTGATGAGTATCGATATGAAAAAAACAACAAATTCTATCTCATTCGCCAAAGCCCTAGCCGACCCAACCCGGCAGCAGATCATGGAAATGATCTGTTGTAAGTGGTTAAATGTCGGTGAAATTGTTGAGATCGTTGGTGTCAAACAATCTACAGTTTCACACCATTTGACGATATTAAAAGAAGCTGGATTGGTAAATGCAAGGAATGAAGGGAAACATACCTACTATGAATTAAACCAAGGTCGAGTTGCCTCCTGTTGTGGACAGATCTTAGAGGTGTTCGCTCCCGAATCTGAATATGATATATCTACTTAATTAAAACCTTTCCTGAAGCCTCAGGAAAAAAATTTTACTATTCATATCGATAATGGTCGATATGAGCAAGGAGTACAAGATGGATAAGGTAAAAGAAGAAATCAAAAATCCGGCAGTGTCAGACTCTTGCTGTGGTTCAGGCAGCTCGGAACCCTGTTGTGGTGGTGGAGAAAGCGCTGTATCCGCCTCTGTTGATGGTGATGTGCGGGATACAGTGCAAGAATATTATGCGAAAGCTGCTAAAGCGAGTTGTGGATGTGGGGATCAGAGTTCCCTTTACTATAATGAAGAAATGCTAAATAGTTTGCCGGATGATGTAGCGACATTCTCGTTGGGATGTGGAAATCCGATCAGAGCAGCCGAGATGAAAGCAGGTGAAACCGTACTTGACCTTGGTTCCGGGGGCGGGTTAGATTGTTTCTTTGCTGAAAAAGAAGTAGGGAAAACTGGCTATGTGATCGGCATTGATATGACCCCCGAAATGTTGCTGCGCTCGACAGAGTCGGCAAAAAAAATGGGGTTGGATAATGTAGATTTCCGAAAAGGTTTTCTGGAAGAAATGCCCGTGGAAGATAACACTGTGGATGTGGTGATCTCGAATTGCGTGATCAACCTCTCCCCAGACAAATCTTTGGTATTCGATGAAATCTTTCGAGTGCTAAAACCAGGTGGAAGAATTGCGGTTTCGGATATTGTGGTCAATGGTGAGATTCCTGAACATATCTTGAAACTAAAAGATTCTTGGAGTTCGTGCGCGGCAGGTTCTCTGACGATCGAAGATTTCACCCAAGGTCTTTTGGATGCAGGTCTTGAAGAAGTCGTAATTGCAGCGAAAGATGCAAATGGTGATCTATTAGAGAAGAATCCAGAAAACGAATTGTTTTCTGCGATCATCACGGCAAAAAAACCGATTTAGATTCCAAAATTGATCTGTAGAAAACCTAAATGGCAGTCAATCTATTGATGCCATTTAGGTTTTTTTTATTGGGAAAAACTGAAATTGTGATTAATAAATCGTTAATCTCTACATGTTATAATTTGCTTATGGGGATGATTGGTTTCGACGGGAGAGGCTGGTCACGAATTGCAAGCCGAGAGGTACCGATCTCGTAAAATCAGTACACACTATTAAGTGCCAATCGCACTCAATACGCCGCATTACCTTTAGCTGCCTAGTGTAGTTACTGGCTAATGTAGCCAAATGACCCCTCGTGGGTCACGTCTCCCTACTCCCTTCCCTGGTGGGAGGAGGTGCAGGCGAAACAAGACTAGGGTGCTGTACGGGACTACTGCTAAACGTACTCAAGATGAACTTTCGGGTTCTAGCAGTCAGCCGTTTGAGGCTTGGGTCCCTTGTAGCCCAAAACGGTTAAACAAACAAGAGACTACGCTTGTAGACGTTCGTTGACTTAATCTTTCGGACGCGGGTTCGATTCCCGCCATCTCCACCTTAAATAAAAAAAGAGCCTTAACAGGCTCTCTTTTTATTTAAATTCTCAGATATAATTGGGGAAATGGGAGAAAATTTTTGGTACTTTGTGAATAATTGATGAATAATAAAAATAAATCCATATTTTCACCAACATTGAAATTATTTATGGGGGCAATGATCCTCGCGAATATATCGAGCATGATGTCTTTTGGATATATATCGCTCTATTTGGCTGATCTTGGGGCTGGGGTTTCTGATATTGGCACCGTATTCACGATTACATCGTTGGTGCCATTGGTATTGCAAATTGTAGGTGGATGGCTTTCTGATTCGATTGGCCGGTTAAAAACCATTGCGATTGGAAGTGTGGCGGGGGTCATTGGCGCAATTGGACTATGGCTTGCCCCAAGCTGGGAATGGACTATTTTGGCAATAGGGATCGGGTCTATTTCCATGGCACTGGTGGGACCTAGTTTCAGCTCATTCATTGCAGACCAGACCGAAGAAGAAAACCGAGGCAAAGTATTTGGGATTACCCAAAGCTTGTATCAGGTAGTGGGGGTGGTCGGTCCACCGGTTGGGGGTTATATTGCCCAGAATTACAGTTATAAATCAATGTATTTTGTTTCAATGCTCTTATATTCAGTGGCTGCAATTGTGCGAATTTGGATGGCAAATTCTTTGAAATTTAATACTGAAAATAATGAGAAACCAACCGTTCAATCTTTCAAGAAAAGCATAAAGACTTTAGTTGGCTTGATACTTTCTGGGGGGGTTGTTACTTGGATGTTTCTTGCAGATGGCACGAGTGATATCGCTATTCGGTTGTCAGATTCCCTGTCTACAATTTTCCAACAAGAAATCGGTGGACAAAGCATACAGGAAATTGGTTTATTAACTTCGATTCAGGCTGTGGTGATGATGATCTTCAACATTCCTGGCGGATGGTTATCCGATAAATTTGGAGAAAGGGTGGGCATATCGATCGGGTTCTTTCTATTCGCTACTTGTTTCTTCATTTTTATTCCTGCGACAGAATTTTGGCAATATGCGCTGGCATGGATAATATCGGGCATAGGGGCTAGTTTGTTAATGCCTGCATATGAATCTTTGATCTCAAAAATGGTTCCTGAAAAGATGCGAGGAATTGCATTTGGATTCTTCCGATCTACTCTTGGGATCATTTCATTTCCTGCACCATTGATCGGGGCAGCCCTATGGGAACGATATTCTCCCCAAACCCCATTTTTATTTACTGCTTATATGATGATCGTGGTGGGAATTGTAAGCTGGTTCAAACTAAATATCCCAAAAAATGGAATTGGGCAATCTGAAAGCCCGTTGGATGGGGTTTCCTAGACATTATAAAAAAAGAGCGCTAATGCGCTCTTTTTTTATAATTAACCATCATCTGGGAAAGGGTGTTAAACATTTTTGATCTTTTATTTTTAAGTACCCACTTTAAACCACCTCCCCCTAAAACACCTATTAGATGGAAGGGGAGAAAATAAAGCATTGAAATATGTTGATGTGCAATATATTTTAAATACATGTAGGGTGTCCATGCAAGTACGCCCATCCAGATAAGAATTTTTGCGAGTTTTGCGAATTTATCAATGTTCATCTTATTTCCTTTGAATATTTAATGTCATAGGAAATAATAAGACTTTATAAAAGATTTTTGTTCAAGTTTTTATGGGGTTTTAAAACTTTCCACAGATTTAAATAAAAAATGGGTCAATTGCCTAAATTCGCCATGACAATTGCCCCATTTGAACAAAGTTGAATTATTCACTCATATCTATTAAGGTACGGATATCAACATCCTCAACCGCGTTAACCATTTCTTCAACAATTTTATCGATGCCAATTTCTTGCTCAATTTGTTGGACGGTATCGAGGTCGGCTTTTTTTATGGGGTCAGGAGAAAGGATCGAACAGCAGTCTTTGTATTCGGCAACCGCGGCATCAAAAAGACCGATGTACCGGACAAGTTCGACCACCTCAGACTTATCGTAACCCACTAGAGGTCTAAAAATTGGCATCTGGATGGCATGATCGACGGCGACCATATTTTCCATGGTTTGGGAAGCGACCTGTCCGAGACTGTCGCCAAACAGGAGAAGTTGATAACCGAATTTTAATGCAAGTGCTTCCCCCACCCTGGCCATTAGGCGTCTAAAAATCACTGTTTCGTATCGCTGACTCAATTTATCGAGGTTCAATACTTCCATCTCAAAGGGGCCATAGCTGGAAACAAATAATTTCTTGGCTTGAGTGGCCACATCTAATCCTTTTACAATATCCCCAATTTTCGTGTTGAGGACATTGCTTTTATCCATGAAAATATGAAAATGCAAATAATCTACTTCTGCGCCACGCTTGGCAAGGAGATAGGAGGCGGCGATGGAATCGAATCCGCCAGACAGGAGTGAAAGCACTTTGCCTGAAGTGCCGACGGGCAAACCCTTGGCTCCTTGGAATCTTTTGGTATAGATGTAGGTGCCTTCTTTAGATGCTGCGATGGCGACTTGGACGTCGGGCGCACTTAGGTTTACTGGAGCCTTGGTTGCTTTGCCAATGGCTTCCCCAATGGTTTGTTGCAAATCGAGGGAGCTAAAGGGCAAGAGCTTATGAGATCTTTTTGCTTTTACACCAAAAGTGTCCCCGGCCTGGATCGTATCTATGCCCATCTCAATGGCGGTTTCGCAGATCACGTCAAATTTACTTTCGCATACTTTTGCCGGCGCATACCAAGCAATTCCAAAGACATGTTTTAAATTTTCTAGGAATTCTGGGATTTCTTCTTCATTTGCGGTGACAACAAACTGTGATCGATAAAGCTTTACCCTATCTTTAGGAAGATGGAGGGCTTTCATAATGTTTCTACGTAATTGTGCTTCAAAAATATGGCGGGTTCCTTTTTTTGTGCCGATCTCACCATATCTAATTAGTATTGCTTGCATAAACCAAACCTCTTGAATCAATAATTTTAAAACTGCCCAGAGATTATACCAATGTATTCCTTTCCTAAAATTATTTGATTGTGAAAATCATCAATAATTTATTGAATCCCCTTTTTAGAGAGCTATATTTTTCAATATGAGCTAACCTGTGTTACCATTCCTCGAGAAATTTTTCATAGGAATTTTAATGAACCAAAATATGAGCAAGCAAAATCTTCGTTGGCAAGATTACCTTACCATAAATATTAATTGGTTCGCTTTAACCACCCGTTCTCAAGTTTTGTCCCCCTTAATCATTCCATTGATGGTGCAAGAATTTGTTGGCGATGCCCAAAAGGGGACTTATTTGGGAATTATTCGATTGGGTGGGCTGATGTTTGCCGTGCTGACACAATCTTTAGTGGGGATGATCTCTGACCGCACCCAAACCAAGTGGGGAAAACGACGGCCCTTCATTTTTGTGGGGGCAATATTTGAATCGATCATCATTGTGTTGATCGGGTTCTCAATGGGCATGGAAGGGATGCGCGGGTTTTGGACACTTTTTGCGCTCTTTATATTGTCCATGGTTGGGTCTAATATTTCTCACGCGGCTACACAAGGGTTTATTCCCGATCTGGTGCCGAATGAGAAGAAGGGAATTTTTTCTGGGATAAAAGCGACATTGGAACTCCCCCTACCCTTGATATTTATTTCTTTTGTGTTGGGCAAACAAGTTTCCGAAGGAAATTTGTCAATCGCATTGACGACGATCATCATTATTTTGTTGGTCGGCATGGCTGTGACGATGTTTGTTCGAGAGAAACCCGCTGAACTTGCCCCACCGAAACTTGACCTAAAGCCTTTTTTACGTTTGGTGGCGATGACTGCAATATTTACAATCATCATCATTGTTAGTGGGTTTGGCGTGAAGTACATCACACAAATTGGAGATAATCTCCCCGTCAATCAGAATATTTTGCTCGTTGGATTCGCGGGACTATTCGGGATGGTCTTGGCAATTACCTTAGGCGTGTTGTTTAGTATTCAGGTTGGATTGGGCGATGAAAAGAAAAGCCATAAATCTTATATTTGGTGGGTGATCAACCGGTTAGCATTTTTGGTTGCGGCAACAAATTTGGCTGGATTTTTAATTTTCTTTTTGCAGGAAAAATTCCCGGAATATCAGGGGTTGAATGCGGCGGGGCCCGCGAGCAAGATCATTATGTTTGTGGGTATCTTTATCTTGATCTCTGCCTTACCCAGCGGATATTTGGCAGACCGGGTTGGCAAAAAAACTTTGATCCGATTTAGCGGCATTGCTGTGGGTGTAGGATCTTTTATGGTGGTGTTTACACCCAGTTTAAATTGGATCTATTTTGCGGGTTGTGTGATCGGTACGGGTGTGGGGTTGTTTTATACCTCCAATTGGGCGCTGGGTACTGAAATCGTTCCTAAAGAGGAAGCGGGGAAATATTTGGGGATATCTAACCTAGCGGGAGCTGGGGCGGGTGCAATCGGTGCGTATATTGGGGGTCCAATAGCCGATAGCAATAGTTATATGCTGCTCATGTTGATCTATGGTTTGATCGCATTTCTATCTATATTCGCCTTAAAAGGCATACAAATCGAAGAATAATCTCTTTGTCATATTACCCAATATATTTATTCCAAGAGAATCTAATCAATAAAATTCAGATATTAGGTAATAATTTATGAGTATAAGGGTCTAAATACTTAAGATTTATGTAATATCTATCTGATACTATTATGGAGAATTAATCAAAAACTAATGAGGTACCTATGAAAATTCGATCTTCTGAAATTACACCCAAAACAACTTATTTGTCTAGAAAAGAATTTATGAAAGGTGCGGCTATTGCTGGAGGGTCAGCCTTCTTGGCAGCCTGCGGAGTCTCCCCCCAAAATAATGGTGGAAATAATTCGGCAAGTGGAAATGAAAATGCGGTTTCTTTTCCTGTTAAAAAGGATGAGTTTGGTACTGAAACCACGCCATTTGAATCGATAACAAATTTCAATAATTTTTACGAATTTAATACCGACAAGGAAGCCGTTGCAAAGGATGCAAGAAATTTTGTTTCCTCTCCTTGGCAGGTGGAAGTTGGTGGATTGGTAAACAACCCGATGATCCTGGGTATGGGAGACATACTAAAATTTGAACAAGAGGAACGGATCTACCGATTGCGATGTGTTGAGGGATGGTCGATGGTGATCCCTTGGAATGGTTTCTCCCTGAGTAAAATATTGAACATGGTTGAACCAAAATCCGAAGCAAAATATGTGCGGTTTGAAACCCTTTACGATCCCGAACAGATGCCTGGTCAAGATTCAAAGTGGTACGAATGGCCTTATGTTGAAGGGTTGAGGATTGATGAGGCAATGAATGATCTAGCTACAATTGCCACAGGGTTATATGGTGAAGAATTTAAACCGCAAAGTGGCGCACCAGTTCGATTGGTTGTCCCCTGGAAGTATGGGTTCAAGAGTATCAAATCGATCGTAAAAATTGAATTGGTGACTGAAATGCCAACCTCTCTGTGGATGGCAGCAGCTCCAAGAGAATATGGATTTTTTGCAAATGTAAACCCGGATGTGGATCACCCCCGCTGGTCACAAGGGAGTGAGCGTAGAATTGGAGAATTGAGCCGCATTGAAACCTTGAAATTTAATGGCTATGAAGAGCAAGTTGCTGCCCTATATGATGGCATGGACCTAGAAGCGAACTACTAATGAAAAAGACGAAAAAAAGGAAGATTCATCCGCTTCAAGTGATTACCCATATTGGGGCTTGGATCCCCTTTATCATTTTGGCGATAGACTATTCTAATAACAACTTAACCGTCAACCCGATACAGGAAGCTACCTTGCGGACGGGGCGAACAGCTTTGACCTTATTGGTATTGTCTTTGGCTTGTACTCCGATCAATATTATCTTTTCCTATAAGCCAGTGTTAAAACTTAGCAGACCCTTGGGTGTGTATTCATTTTTCTATGCGCTATTGCATTTCTACATTTTCATTGGTGTGGACTATGGTTTTAATTGGGGGTTTTTTGCCGAAGCCTTTTTAGAAAAAAGATTTACCTTAATTGGTGGGGCTGCATTCTTGATCCTATTAGCTCTTGCGATAACTTCAACTGATGGATGGAAGAGACGACTAAAGAAAAATTGGAAGCGATTACACCGTTTTGTTTATTTGGCGATTGCCTTGGTGATCACGCACTTTATCTGGAGTGTAAAATCTGATTATCGGTTGGCGCTGGTTTATGGTGCAATCGCTTTAATCCTTTTGATCATCCGAGTACCTGTCATCCGAAAAAGAATCCTTCGAAAATAAACATTAGGTTCTAGGTGGGGAACTATTAGGTATAATAAACGCTTAGAAAAAATTTATTTGATGGCAGAAAAATAGACCATGTTTTGGATTTCAACAATTTTAATTATCATTTTATTAATTGCGGCTAATGCGTTTTATGTTACCGCTGAGTTCGCAACTGTTAGTTCTAGAGCCTCAAGACTTTCCAACTTATCTGAAAATGGCAACAAAACTGCTCAATTCCTTTTGGAGATCGTACAAGATCCCAAAAAATTGGATGCCTATGTGGCTACCTGCCAAGTGGGGATCACGATTTCAAGTTTGATTTTGGGTTTTTATGGGCAAGCACAACTAAGCGATCTGATCACCCCATTTCTTGAGAATATTGGATTAGGGTCAGCCGTTGCAGTGGAATCGATAAGTGCAGCGGTGGTCTTAGTGTTTTTATCCATCTTCCAGATCTTGTTAGGTGAACTTATTCCTAAAAATGTGGCAATGCAGTACCCAGAAAGATTGGCAATACTCACTGCAAAATTGATGCAGTGGTCTAATATCATCTTCAGACCTTTGATATGGGTATTCAATGGCAGCGGCATTGCCTTAATGAGAATCTTAAAAATTAGTCCTAGTGAGGAGCATGGACATATTCATTCTCCTGAGGAACTTCTTTTATTAGTAAATGAGAGCGGGGCTGGCGGCGTTCTGAAAGATGAAGAGCATCGATTGCTAAATAATATTCTTCAAATGAGCCAAGCGTCTGTCAAGCAAATCATGATTCCACGTACGCGAATGCTTACAGCACCAAGCACTATAGAACTCCCAGCCTTGTTGAAATTGCTTGCGGATTCCCCCTATTCGCGAATCCCAATATATAGAGAGAAAATCGACAATATCATCGGGATCATTCATCTGAGAGACCTGCTACAAATTCAGCAGGCAGATAATCAGAGCACCTTATTTGAAGTCCTTCATTCTGTACCTTTTGTGCCAGCGACGATGTTGGTCAAAGATGTCTTTTCATTGTTGCAAAATAAACATTTCCAGATGGCGATCGTGATGGATGAATTTGGGGGAACAGCGGGTATGGTTACTCTGGAAGATCTTTTAGAGCAAATATTTGGTGACCTGCAGGATGAGTTTGACACTTCGATTCCATTATTTAGAGCAACAGCGAATGAACGACTTTGGATCAGAGGAGACATTCAGATCGGTGTGGTTAATGAGGTGCTTGACCTGAAATTACCCACAGACGATTCTGAGACGATCGGGGGATTGATCTTAAATGAGATCGGACATGTACCAATTCTTAATGAGGAAATTGATATTCTTTCCAAAAAATTTAGGGTGGAGAAGATGACTGGAAGAGGGATTGCCATGATCAGTATGGCTTCGACAAAAGAGCAAATCAAAAATGCGAAGGAATATTTAGACTGATGGATATTTTTCTTCCAATTCTGATCATTGCCATTTTAGTATTGCTTAACGGATTATTTGTGGCTGCGGAATTTGCGATTGTTGCTGCTCCAAAAACGAGGATCACCCAACTTGCAGATAGGGGGTCTAAGGTTGCATTGACGGTTCTCAAAATCCTAAATAATCCCCAAAAACAAAATGAATATATTACGACGGCCCAGGTGGGGATCACGATTGCAAGTCTTGGTTTAGGTATGTATGGAGAAACCGTGATCGCTTCATGGATATTTGATCTGTTCCATTCGTTAGAAATTGACTCAATTAGTTCTGCAGCTACTCACACCATTGCTACAGTAATTTCGGTGGGCCTGTTGACCTATGTGCATGTGGTGATAGGGGAAATGATCCCGAAATCATTGGCGTTGCAAAATGCGGAACAAACCGTGATGGCTTTGCATCCCCCGATGTCTTTTACCGAAAAAATATTTACCCCCATCGTTTGGCTATTAAACAAATTTAGTAATGCCATTACAAAGCTGTTGGGCATCCCGGAAGCGTCCAAGTCTTCTTTATTGTTTACTTCCGCAGAATTGGAATACCTTGTTGATGAAAGTTCTGAAAGTGGGATGCTTGAACCATCTGACCAGCTTTTTATTCAAAATATTTTAGATCTGGAAGAACGAACCGTTGCCCAAGCAATGACCCCTCGAAATCGATTTGACAGTATTCCCAGCACAGTCTCGCGGAAAGACGCTTTGGATTTGGTTTGCCAAACGACTAAAACCCGTTATCCGGTTTATGAGGAATCGATCGATCAAATTATAGGTATTCTCCATATAAAGGATTTGGCGAGGAATTTGGTTCATCATGGCGACGGGGAAAACTTTAAAATCAAAGATATTTTACGTCCTGCCATCTTCGTGCCTGAAACATTGGCATTGGATGAATTGCTGATCCGGTTCAGAAGTGGCTCTCATCAAATTGCGGTTGTATTTGGAGAATTTGGGGGAACAACTGGATTGATCACCTTGGAAGATTTAGTAGAGGAAGTGGTCGGAGAAATTCAGGATGAGTTTGACCAAGAAGAAATCTTACCAATCGTCGAGGTCAGCCCGACCCTATTGAGGGTACGTGGGGACGTGATCCTCGAGGAGCTCCATCAACTATATGACCTAGATCTCATTATTGTGGAATCCCATACGATCGGGGGATTGGTGATGACCTTGTTGGGCAGAATTCCTCAGGCAGGGGATGAGGTTGAGTATAAGGGCGTGAAAATAAAAGTGGGAAAAGTTGAGAATCGCGCGGTAATCAGCGTCTTGCTGGATATTGAAAATAAAATATAGTTTGTGCTGCGGGGGATACCTAATGGTTATCCAAAACGACCGGTAATATAGTCTTCGGTTAATTGAAATTCTGGGTTGGTAAATATTTGATTGGTTTCCCCATATTCAATTAAGGTTCCTGCTCGATCTTCCTCATCGAGGGAGAAAAATGCGGTGAAATCTGAAACTCTTGCGGCTTGCTGCATATTGTGCGTGACGATCAAAATGGTGTAATTTTTTGCAAGCTCATGCATTAATTCTTCGATCATGAATGTCGCTGCAGGGTCTAAGGCTGATGCAGGCTCATCCATCAAAATGATCTCTGGTTCTACGACAATGGTTCTAGCGATGCATAACCTTTGCTGCTGCCCACCAGATAGGGTGAGCGCATTTTGTTTGAGATCATCTTTTACCTCATCCCATAATGCGGCATCCACCAGGGATTTCTCGACTAATTCGTCGATGTTGCCGGAAAATCCATTAATTTTTGCTGCCCATGCTACATTTTCATATACTGATTTAGGAAACGGATTGGGTTTTTGAAAAACCATTCCGATTCGGCTTCTAATCTCTACAGGGTCAACATCTGGGTGATAAATATTTTGTCCATTAAAAATTATTTCACCTTCCACTCGGGCAGAAGGGACAAGGTCGTTCATACGGTTAAATGATCTCAATACGGTGGATTTTCCACAGCCAGAGGAACCGATGATGGCGGTTATTTTTTGAGGTTCGATTTGAAGGTCAATATCTTTAACTGCTAAAGAATCTCCATAATAAATTGCTAAGTCCTTAGATTCAATTGCATATTTTCCATTATCGATCATTAAGTTTTGCTCCAAAATTCCGAACCGTCATATTAATTTATATATTAATTCTCTTTCGTCGACCATATTTTACCAGCACATCCCCCGAATTAAATCTTAATTATTTTGTAAATATTTTTTCATTTTATGAGATTAATTATTCCTACCCTGGCCGACCCCAATAGGGCTGGTTGAGGATGGATAATGATGCTTACGGGAATGGTTTCCATCAAATTCTGGAATCTTCCTTTATCAAAAAAAGCTTCCAAAAAATGCTTTCTTAATAATGGAATAATTCTGGGGGGAATGCCACCTCCGATATAGACGCCACCAGAAGCCACCACCTTTAGGGCTAAATTTCCAGCTTCTGCGCCCAAGATATTGACGAATAATTTCATGGTGGCATAACTTAGTGGATCAGGATCTTTTTCTGGCGTTGCGGCATTAATGATGAGGGGAGTTTTGTCTTGGGCGTTCAACAATTCATTTGCCAAAACTGGGGATTCTTTTTGATCTCCCCTTTCTTTTAGAAATTGATAAAGATCTGGAATTCCCAACCCTGAACAGATACGTTCATAACTGACCCGGGAATATTTTGATCTTAAATACTTTAGCAAATCCATTTCCAAGTCATTTCTGGGACCAAAATCTGAATGACCTCCTTCCGATTGAAAGGCTTGATATTCGCCATTTATGGAAACTAAAAAACCTTCTCCTAAGCCTGTGCCGGGAGCGATTACTGCGACCGCCCCATTTTCTACAACCTGACCTGGATTGATATTTATTAAATGATCGGGTTGCAGTATTGGAATACTTGAACTCATTCCAACGAGGTCATTTTGAAGGGAAACAGGAATCCCCTTTAAGTTTTCACTTAAGGATTCTTCTATGATCTTCCAGTCTACATTGGTAATTTTCGCTACCCCATTTATCACGGGGCCAGCAACTGCAAAGGATGCGCCAATGATTTCGACGGTTAGATTATTGGTATATATATTTAGTATTTCTTCTAAGGAATTAAATTCTTTTACTGCAAACTTTCTTTCTTCCACAGCTTGGTATTGGGGATTGGCAATGTCGAATAATGCTAGGCGAAGATTTGTGGCCCCTAAATCTCCCGCTAAAATGAACTGCTTAATAGATTTGTTATTCATGCTTTTTGTGAATTCTTATTCAATTCTAGTAATCCTTCCCAGGCGCCCAACCAGGGTTTTCCCATTCTATGCCGAGGGGATACCTGAATTTTGCTTAAATGGGTGCCGATTTGGGCGGATAACATTGCTACATTTTGCCAGTCTTCATCCAATGCGGCTGTCTTCATTTGATTTCCAAGGGTTTCAGTCCAAGCCCAATCTCGGCGAAAACTATCTGCCTTTACCCAATAATTTCTTTTTTCCCAGGGAGCTACAGTGCGTTCAACTCCGGCAGAAATTTCTAATAAGGCGATGGCAATGAAGGCGGCGAGATCTTTGGTAACGATGGTGGGTTTCGTTTGGAGCATAAGCTCCCGAATTGAGATCACAATCCCTTTTTGCAAGCGAGTTCTTTGCTTGCCAACACCCTGTGTATCAATGATTCTGCTCAACGATTTCTCCAATTTAAATAGGTTTATATAGATTATATCCTAAACAAAAATAAGCAAGAACACTAGGATAATGGGAATTAATCTTACTAAAGGATTTCGAAATACTCATTTGTTGACGCTAAGGATTTGTTGAACTATAATTCCCCTCTATTGGGGAAGTGCTGGAACTGGCAGACAGGCATGACTTAGAATCATGTGTCGCAAGGCGTGTGGGTTCGACTCCCATCTTCCCCACTTCAACACCAAAATCATGTTTGCATAGAGTGATTTTGGTGATTTTTATGTGCGTTTAAAAGATATTTATTGCTAATAAGATGCTAATAAACTTCTGATAATGCCCAATTATTGGGCGTGATATAATCGCAAAACTAACGAAAAGAAGGACAGACCCTTGAAGATCGAAAAACAATTTCTAGATGACCATCAGGTTGAGCTTAAAGTTGAACTTGAAACTGAAACTTTTGAAAGCGCGAAGAAACGTGCAGCCAAAAGGATTGCTAAAAAAGTAAAAATTGCCGGGTTTAGACCTGGGAAAGCTCCATACAGCGTGGTGCAGCGCCAAGTTGGTGATGCTGCGATCGTTGAGGATGCAGTAGATATTGTTTTAGAAGAGGTCTATCCAAAAATAATAGAAGAAGCCGAAATTGAACCTTATGCAGCTGGATCGCTTAAGGATATTCCTACTATGGAACCCCCCACTTTTGAATTCCTTGTCCCACTTTCCCCCGAAGTAACTTTGGGAGAATATAAAGAGATCAGCATTGAATTAGAAAATAAAGAGGTTTCGGATGAGGATGTCGATAAGGTTATCGATAATCTTCGAGAACAGCAAGCAGTTATAGAACCTGCTGACAGACCTGTGGAGGAAGGAGATATGGTTTATGTCCTTCTCTCTGGCGAGCGAGAAGAACCCAAAGAAGATGAAGAAAAGGTCATTGTCGAGGAACGTCGTTTTCCCGTCGTGGTTGAAAAAGAAGAAACGGACAATTCCACAGAATGGCCTTTCCCCGGATTCTCAAGAAAGCTTATTGGTCAATCTGCTGAGGATGAAAAGACTGTAAAACATAAATTCCCGAAAGATTATGAATATGAAGAATTGCAAGGGGTTAAGGCAGTTTATAGCTATAAAATTGAGGAAGTAAAAGCACGCACCCTTCCTGAGTTTAATGATGATTTCGCAAAAACTGTGGGTGAATATGAAACGGCAGAGGAAATGAAAGAAGATGCTTTAAAGAACTTGGAAATTCGTTTTGAGCAAGATTCTAAAAACGAACATGAATCCGCCATTATTGATAAGCTCGTCGAAGGTTCTGAGATCAAATATCCCCCTCAAATGCTCGACCACGAGATCAATCATTTCATCCAAGATCTGGAAGGACGATTATCTCAGCAAGGGCTTACTATGGAACTTTATTTGCAAAGCCGAGATATGGATATGGACGGGATGAGAGAAGAAGTAAAACCTGCAGCCGAAGAACGAATGAAACGAGGAATCGTTTTGATGGAAGTAGCCAGTAAGGAAGAAATTACTGTAACTCCTGAAGAAATTGAAGAAAAGACGCAAGCGACTATCCAACAATTAACTGCGGTATATCCTGAAGAGGAAGTTAAGAAAATCACTTCTGGTGAAGCCCTGCAGGGACTGGTTAGCAGAATCGTGAGCGATGAGATTACCGGACGGACTTTGGAACGATTAAGTCGAATCGCCCAGGGACTGCCAATTGAAGACGAAAAAGAAGAAGAGGTTTCGAAAGAAAATGTTGAATCCGAGGATGAAGCCTCTAAGACAGAGGAAGAGGAAGTAGTCGCCGCTGTGGAAGAAAATACTGATGAATCAATCGAGAGCGCAGAAGCGGAATCTGAAGAAATTGCAGAAACCCCAGCTGAGGACGCTAAGGATGAGCCTGAGGAAGAGGATGCCTCAGAAGAAATTGTTGAAGATTCTAAAGAATAAACATATATTCAAGCAATTTATTGTCAATAAAAGGAAATAAGAATGATAAACCCTCAAGCAGTCGTGCCAATGGTGATCGAAACCACAGGTCGCGGAGAAAGAGCATACGATATTTTTTCTTTATTGCTCAAAAACAGAATTATTTTGGTAAGTACTCCAATCAATGATCAAACAGCAAGTCTGATCATCGCCCAGTTACTCCATTTGAGTACTGAGGACCCAGAAGCCCCTATTCAGATGTACGTGAGTTCACCCGGTGGCGGCGTCTATGCTGGAATGGGCATTATTGACACAATGAATATGATTCCTAACCCGATCCATACCGTTGCAGTTGGCTTCACCGCCTCCTTTGGAACAGCGATTCTAACAGCAGGAACAAAAGGGCATCGGTACGCATTGCCAAATGCAACCATTCATATGCACCAACCGCTTGGTGGGGCTCAGGGGCAAGCTTCTGATATCGTGATTCAGGCCAATGAGATCTCAAGGTTGAAGGTACTATTGAATAAAATTATGGCGGAACGAACAGACCAGACCATTGAGAAGATCGAAGAGGATACCAATCGAGACTTTTTCATGTCTGCCAGGGAAGCCGTCGAATATGGTCTGGTTGACCATGTTTTAGACCCCCCAGAAAAAAACCTATAATAAACTTGTAAAATTTACAGCCGAGTTTCTTTCTCGGCTGTTTTTATTTAAATAAGGCTTTATAATCTCATGATGATCAAAAAAGATATCAAAGCACTCATATTGGATATGGATGGCGTACTCTGGAGAGCTTATCATCCCATTGTGGACCTGAAAAAAGTGTTCTTAAAAATCAAAGAGATGGGGTTAAAATATGCTTTTGCAACGAATAATTCCACAAAGCATATTTCAACTTACTTAGATAAATTAAATAATTTTGGCATACCGGTAACCGAGGGTCAAATCATTACTTCTTCGATTGCGACTGCCCAAAAGTTACGGAATGAATTCCCTGAGGGCGGCAGTGTATTTATTGTGGGCGAAAAAGAGATGGCGAGGACTTTTTCTGATTTTGGGTTTAGTGAAGCTGAAGAAAATGCATTGGCAGTTGTCGTTGGTCTCGATTTACAATTAGAATATGAAAAGATGGCAAAGGCAGCTACCCTGATTAGAAATGGGGCAAAATTTATTGGTACAAACCCTGATCTGACCTTCCCCATTCCGGGGAGTTTTGCACCTGGGGCAGGAAGTTTCCTGGCATTCATTGAAGCGGCATCTGGGGTAAAACCTGAAATTGTTGGAAAACCTCAACCAGAAATGTTTAAACAGGCGTTAACGCAATTAGACTCACAAGCCGGGGAAACATTGGTAATTGGAGATCGATTAGAAACGGATATATTGGGTGGGCAAACTGCGGGCTGTCTGACAGGATTGGTTCTTTCAGGGGTCTCAGACCGCGAATCAGGAGAGAATTGGACGCCAAAAGTAGATATTATTGCAGAGAATTTAGACGATATGATAGACATGATTTCTAATGACTGAAAAAAAATATATTTATGATCTCACTTTGGATGAACTGCAAGAGCTGTTAATGGATTGGGGAGAACCAAAGTTTAGAGCCAAACAGATCTGGCAAGGGTTATATCAAAACCTTTGGCAAAATCCTAAAGAATTTAGAAATATCCCTAAAGACCTACAAGAAAAGTTGGAAGAACATATTTCCTTTAGCCATCTGAAACCATTGACCAAATTGAAGTCTGGCGACGGTGCGACCGAAAAAGTACTCTTCCAGCTGCCTGACAATAATGCGATAGAGACCGTATTAATGGAATACGATAAACGAAGGACCATCTGCATTTCAACCCAGGCTGGTTGCGCCTTGGGTTGTGTTTTTTGCGCGACGGGACAAATGGGGTTTAAGAAAAACTTAAGTTCAGGGGAAATTAGTGAGCAGGTGTTATATTTTGCAAAACAATTAAAGGAAAAGGATGAAAAAGTAACCAATGTGGTGGTGATGGGCATGGGAGAACCCTTCCATAATTATGATCAGACATTGGCTGCGGTGGATCGATTAAATGACCCAGAAGGGCTAAATCTGGGAGCAAGAAGGTTCACAATTTCGACTGTAGGATTGGTTCTGGCGATTAAACGTTTTGCGAAAGAAAAAAGACAGGTTAATCTTGCGATCTCCTTACATGCGGCGAATGATGAATTGAGATCCTCCATGTTACCGGTTAATGATCGCTATCCGATCCAGGAACTGATTGCTGCTTGCCATGAATATGTAGAGATTACCCATCGGCGTATTAGCTTTGAATGGGCATTAATTCAGGGGAATAATGACAATGATGAAGATGCCCATGAGTTAGGGAGACTGCTGGAGGGTCTACTTTGTCACGTGAATATTATTCCGCTTAATCCTACAGAGGGGTACGAGGGCAAACGATCGACAAAGGAGAGCGTGAGTAATTTTCAGAATATTCTTGAAGAATATGCAATTCCTTGTACAGTGAGAATTAGACGTGGCATTGACATTCAGGCGGGTTGTGGACAATTAGCAATTAATAATTGATCACCAGCATGGTGGAAACATGCTAAAATTCTTGTTGAGTATTCATCTATAGATTTGTGGAGGATTTTATGGCTGAACATGTTGTACGATTAATCTACCCCCCTGACCTATTAAATATGCCCGTGATCAACCAACTTATCAGGCAATATTCCGATCTAGACATCAATATTTTACGTGCTGAGGTTTCCCCCAGAGAAGGATGGTTGGAAGTTCAGTTTGTAGGAAATGCAGCTATGATCGAAAATGCAATTCATTGGCTGCAAGAACAAGGAATTGAAGTATTGACCTTGGGGGCATAAACCATCATGTTAAACGATCGTCAACAAAGCCGTGAGCAAGTCCTTGAGGCGATTCGTTCTTCCCTTGAAATAAAACAATTCAATAATGCTGTAGAGGCATTCAAAATCCTTCATCCGGGGGATCAGGTAGAAATATTTGAATTGCTGGATGCTGACAAAAAGGCAGAATTACTATCGCGGTTGGATATATCTTCTACGGCGATCCTATTTAATACCCAAGAAGATGATGAAACCCTGCAGGCTGCTGAGTCTCTTACGATTGACCGATTGGCAGATGTTTTGGATGAGATGGAGCCAGACGAGGCAGCAGACCTCTTGGGGGACTTGCCTGCAGATCAGGCAGCCAAAGCTTTGGAAAAAATGGAGGACACCGAAGATGTCCTCGAACTCTTAAAATATCCTGATGAAACGGCTGGTGGTCGTATGACTACCGATTTCATTTCCCTTTCGATTAATGCAACGACCACCGAAGCTATCGAAACACTTCGAAGAATTGAGCCAGATCATGAGGCACCTTATTATATTTTTGTGACGGATAATGAAAAATTAGTGGGTATTTTGGGATTGAGAGAATTGGTGGTTTCTTCACCCGACACAAAAATTGGAGAGTTATTTGATCCTGAAGTGTTCCATGTGAATGATTGGATGGATCAGGAGGAAGTGGCTCAGACAATGGCAACTTATGACTTGGCAGCAGTGCCAGTCGTGGATGATGCGCATCATTTGGTGGGTGTGATTACCCATGATGATGTGTTGGATGTGCTGCAAGAAGAGGCTACGGAAGACATTTATCGATTAGCTAGTGTTAGCGATACGGACCTTGAGCCAGATAGTCCGATTATCGAGCAACTGAAAGGACGTTTACCTTGGCTTTTCCTTAACACGCTGACCGCCCTATTCGCTTCATGGATCATCAGTAATTTTGAGGGTATTATTGCTCAAGTGGCTGTATTGGCTGTATTCCAATCCGTGGTGGCTGGGCAAGGCGGTAATGCGGCGAGTCAGGGGGTGGCTATATTCGTAAGAACGATGGCCTTAGGAAATATCCCCCCTGGAAAAACGCTTTATCTTCTTACCCGGCAAATGATCGTGGGATTGATCCAAGGACTGGTTGTGGGATTTGTTGTGGGATTGGGTGTTTATTTATGGAAGGGGAATATATATCTAGGCATCGTGCTGGGATTAGCGTTGGTTGCAAATATGGTCTTGGCGGGCATTGTGAGTACGCTGATCCCGATGGGATTGAAATCAATCGGGCAGGACCCAGCTTTGGCATCTTCTGTATTGGTTACTGCGGTGACGGATAGTTTGGGCTTCCTCATTTTTCTTAGTTTGGCAAATTTATTCTTAGGGAACCTTATTTAATTATGGAAAAAATAAAAATCATTCATAACCCATATTCTGCAAGATGGAAATCTGGCAAGAGAAAATCTGAATTGGTAGATGCACTAAATAAAGCGGGATTGGAATTTGATTTGGAACAAAGCCAGCATAAAGGACATGGTATAGAGCTGGCAGCAAAGGCTGTTAAAGAGGGATATAAAACGATCGTGGCGGCTGGTGGGGATGGCACACTTGGGGATGTGATTAACGGCATGATGGAGGGCGTTGGAGATGGCAAAATGCCGAAGTTTGGCGTGATGCCGATGGGCACTGGAAATGACCTGGTGGCTAATTTAGGACTGCCCTCTGACTTAGATGGGGCTGCAAAGGTGATCGCTACGGGAATAACCAAAGACCTCGATCTTTGCCAGGTGAACGACCGATACTTTATAAATAATGCTGGGATAGGGCTAGAACCCTATACTACTACCGTGCAGGAAAATATTAAATCTATCCACGGCATATTAAGATATGTCATAGCCTTATTGATCAGCATTTTGAAAAACCCGCAATGGACGATGCATCTTGAGTGGGAAGATGGGGAGTATCATGGGCCTGTAACATTGGTCTCGATCAGCAATGGGGCACGTACGGGGGGAGTTTTTTACACTGTACCTCATGCCGATCTATTTGATGGGAAACTAACTTTCACCTTTGGATATATCAAAACCAGATTGGGAATCCTCAAAGTATTGCCAAAAATTCTCAAACCCGAAGAGGGGAATATCTCTGAACATCCGGTGATCACCGAAAAGGATACTCGTTGGTTAAAAGTGAGGATCGAAGAAGGATCTCCTGCCCATACTGATGGAGAGCTGATTTCTTATAATATCCATGAGCTTTCTTATCAAATCCTCCCAGGGAAAGTGCCTGTAATTGTGGGGGAATAAAAATTATGCCAACCTCAAAATCTCGGTTGGCTGGTCTTTTGGAAATCTTCTTTAAGTTTTTATATCATCAATTTTCTTGGGGATATGATTTTGTTGCATATATTGTATCTGTGGGACTATGGAAAGATTGGATCCGGGCAATTCTCCCTAAAATCAAAGGGTCAAAAATATTAGAAATTGGGCATGGGCCAGGGCATCTTCAGGTGGAATTATTCACCGATTCGAAGGAAATTTTTGGTCTGGACCTTAGCCCGCAAATGGGGAGAATGGCGTTTAGAAAAATCGAAAAATCTGGAAATAAACCTAAGCTCATAAATGGGAATACTGATACTCTGCCCTTTCCCCCTAATTCATTTAATACTATCGCAGCAACCTTCCCCACAAACTATATTAAATCCCCCAAGGTCATTGGAGAAATATACAGGGCATTGAAGACAGGGGGCGAATTTGTGTTTATTCCTGTGGCTTCCCTTACTGGTAAATCTTTTATTTACAATCTTGCAACGATCCTTTTTAAGATCACCGGACAATCTTCAAGAATTGATAAAACCTCTTTCTCAGAGTTAATAAGCGAATATCAAAAAATTGGATTTGCAGTTAAAACTGAAATTCTTGAATTAAGAAACAGTCAGGTACTACTATTTCATTGTCAAAAATAGATCGATAGCTCAATCCTCTGGTAAAATTTCTCAATGGAAATTCAAATTGGTGTGGCAAAAATAAATAAATATGCTTCTAGCGAAAGCGGGGATACGCTAGAGATCATTGAACGACCGGCTGGAGGATTATCGGTGGTATTGGCGGATGGACAGCGTTCTGGAAAATCTGCTAAACGCATATCGAATATTGTTGTTCGGAAAGTTATTTCCCTTTTGGCTGAAGGGGTAAGAGATGGCGCTGCAGCAAGGGCCGCCTCAGATTATCTTTTTTCTCATCGAAGCGGCAAGGTGCAATCTACATTAAATATTCTTTCAATCGATCTTGAAACAAATACATTGGTCATCAGCCGAAATAATCCCATTCCAATGATCTTGGGGAATGGAAAGAGTATACAGCTTTTGGATGAGGAAAGTAAGCCGGTAGGGGTTTATCGAAATACAAAACCAGTCATTACAGAACTTAATTTGGAAAAAGGATTAACTGTGATCGCTTTTTCTGATGGGCTGACCGATGCGGGATTAAGGCAAACAAGAAATTTAGATTTAGAAAGTATTGTGTCGGGATTGTTGGCGGATGACAAATCTGCGCAAGAGATTGCGGATCATTTGATGGATAGTGCATTAGAAGTAGATCAGGGAAGACCGATAGATGACACAAGTATTGTTGTTTTAAGAGTGGTACCCTTCGAGAATGATTGGGTACGCCGGATGTCGGTGCGATTTCCCCTGAAAAAATAAAGAGGATTCATCACAGCAAAATTCGTAAATTAAAAAATTATGGATAAAAAACACCTGGTTATAGGCATTGTTGGACCCTGCAAATCGGGAAAAACAACTCTCCAAAAGGGATTGATTTCACGTGGATACCAGGGAAAACAAATTGCACAGGAACATTCCTTTTCACCGTCGATGTGGAAAGTGCTTACTAATCCGGATATGTTAATTTTTTTAGATGTTTCTTATGAAAATATGGTCGAAAGGGGAAAATCGAATTGGCTAGAAAAAGATTATGAAGAGCAGTATCGCAGATTAGCCCATGCAATGGAAAGAGCAGATTTACATGTAAATACTGATGAGAATAATATCGAAGAAGTATTGGCTTTAATTATTGATTTTATTGAAGGCGTATAATTCAACTAACCCAAGAACGAAAGTAAATTAAAACTATCGTACCGATGATTAGAAATGGTGCATAGGGAATAGCCTCTAAAGCGCTATACCTTCCGGTGATTTTTTTGAAAATAATTATTCCTAAGCTAAATATTCCACCCAAAAAGACACCAAAAAACAGACCGATCATGATTCCCGGCCATCCCAAAATTAAACCAAGAATTCCGCCTAAGTTCACATCCCCAAAACCCAATGCTACTTCCTCTACCTCTTCCCCACGAGAGATGGCAAGCCTTTTTATATAAATCTCTCCAAGTTTATACATAATGAACATGATGCCATATCCAAATAATCCCCCAAACAAGGTTTGAGTAAATCCGTGCAGATATACCCCTAGTGTGATGCCTAAAATCGCACCAACGATGCTCATTTGGTTAAAAATAAGTTTATATTCCATATCGATTACGATAATTATTGAAAAATAAATTAGTAGAGGAAACCCCCAGAAAAATTCCACTTTGGTGGGGGGGGAAACCCATAACCATAATGAGATGATGATAAACAGAATATCAATTGCTATAATACGGATCTTTTTGGGCAGGGCAATTTCAGGGAATTTCCAGGGAAAAAAATATACCAGTATCCCCTTATTGGTCTTTACAGCAAGCTCATCTCCCGGAATAAAATTCCTTTTGGCATAGAGAAATTCGATAACAAAATTTATAAAAATACCAGTGATAAACCCTAGGAGACCGATTAGAAGTGGAAAAAAAACACTCATAGAGGTATTATATCAAAGGGAATCGTCCCTCATTGAAAAAAGGAAGACCCACTATGGATAAGTTCATAATCGAAGGACTTCACCCTCTTTCTGGTGAAGTCACACCTGCAGGAAACAAAAATTCTGCACTGCCTTTAATGGCAGCCTGTCTACTCACTGACCAACCTGTGACCCTTCACAATATCCCAGATATTCGTGATGTGCATATCATGAAGTCTTTGCTGGAAACATTAGGCACAAAAATTACAATATTATCCCCCCACTCTTGGCAATTCCATGCAAAGAATTTGGATGCTGCAAAATTAGATCGAGACCAATTGAAAGAAATTCGCGCGTCGATCTTATTGGCTGGACCGATGACTGCGAGAATTGGGGATCTGAGCTTATACCCTCCTGGCGGAGATGTGATCGGTCGGAGACGAGTAGATACACATATTTTGGCATTGAAGGCTTTGGGTGCTGAGGCTGCGTATGAAAATGAAAAAAAGTTATTTCACTTTACGGCACCAAATGGATTGACCGGGGCAGATATATTGTTGGATGAAACAAGTGTGACAGCTACTGAAAATGCGATAATGGCAGCAGTTTTAGCAAAGGGAGAAACGATTCTTCGAAATTCTGCGTCTGAACCGCATGTGCAGGAATTATGTAATATGTTGAATATTTTGGGGGCGAAGATCAGCAATATCGGATCTAACACTTTGGTGATTGAAGGAGTCACTTCGTTAAGTGGCGGTGAGTTCACCATTGGACCAGATTACTTGGAAGTCGTCAGTTATATTGGGGCGGCAATCATGACCAAAGGCAGTTTAAGAATAAAAAATGCGGGATCAAATTATTTGGACATGGTGCGGTTGGTTTTCAAGCGGATGGGGATTGAATGGAAAACTGATGGTGAGGATATTGTTGTTCCAAAAGAACAAAGTTTAGATATTGAACCAGACCTTGGCAATGCCATCCCAGAGATCAAAGTGATGCCATGGCCCTCTTTTCCACCAGATCTGATGAGTATTGCGATTGTGGTCGCTACCCAATGTCATGGGAGCATTCTTTTCCACGATTGGATGTATAACAGCCGGATGTTCTTCACTGACAAATTGGTGTCGATGGGGGCGCAGATCGTATTATGTGATCCGCACCGAGTAATCGTTCAGGGACCGAGCAAATTATTAGGGGAAAACCTTGAAAGCCCCGATATTAGGGCTGGGATGTCTTTAGTATTAGCTGCCCTGGGTGCCAAGGGGACCTCGGTGATCGGAAATATCAATCAAATTGACCGAGGATATGAAAAAGTGCAGGAAAAACTTCAGGCTCTGGGTGCAAATATTGAAAGGGTATCTGAATAGTTGTCCAGTTAATACTTAAATAAAAAAAAAAGACTCCAAAATAATTGGAGTCTTTTTTATTAGTTATTTGTTAGTTTACTTGTTCTTTTGGGGTGGCAGCCAAATTAATAAATTGTTCAAAAAGGTCACGCAACATTGGTTCTTGTAAGGCACCCACTTGACGGTGTACTAATTTTCCATCAGACATAAAAATCATGGTGGGAATACCCTGAACGCCAAACTGTTGGGCATGATCGGGATCTTCATCCGTATTTACCTTAGCAACAATTACTTTTCCAGAAAATTCTTCTGCGAGTTTGTCCAAGATCGGGCCAACCATTCTACATGGTCCACACCAGGGTGCCCAAAAATCGACAACTACTGGCAATTCATTCTTCAATACATTTTCTTCAAAATCAGCGTCTGTGACCTTGATAGGTTCTTTAATCATCCATATCTCCTAAAAATATTAATGCTTTGTTTTTCTACTGTATTTGACAATTATACCCACATATTTCTTACCCTACTTGAGAATAACTATCATTATTTGATTTCTTCGATATAATTAACAATCTTATGGAAGCGAACGCTATCATCCTCAAAACCAGCAATTATAAAGTTGCCACCCCGGTATACCAAGGCCCCCTTGACCTACTTTTACAGCTAATTGAAAGGTCTGAATTAGATATTACTAAGGTGGCTCTTGCTGAAGTAACCAAACCATTCTTGGCATATGTAAAAGATCTAGAGAATCGACAAGCTGAAGAAGTCTCTGGATTTTTGATTATCGCGGCCCGGCTGATGCAGATCAAATCGGAGGCATTATTGCCCCGCCCACCAGAAAGAGAAATAGGTGAGGAAGACCCGGGGGATGCGCTTATTCAACAATTGGTGATCTATAAACGATATAAAGAGATTTCTCAGATCTTATGGCAAAGGGAGCGAGACGGGCTTAAAAGTTATTTGAGGATCGCCCCTACCCCAAAAGTGGAAAGTAAATTGGATATGAGTGGGGTAACTTTGAACGATCTGATCAAGGCGGCTTCGAGAATTTATTCTGAGGCGGCAGAGAAACATTCTCTTGGATCGGTGGTCCGGGCTCCGCGAGTGACTATCAGCGAAAAAATCAAACATATTACATGGACATTAAAATCTTCGGGGCGTTCTACGTTTAGGAATTTATTGACTAAGAAATTTTCTAGAATCGAGACGGTGGTAACGTTCTTAGCTGTTCTGGAGCTAATTAAAATATATCGGATCAAAGCGTCTCAGGATGATTTGTTCGGTGAGATTGAAATAGAACCCACTGAACAATGGAATGACGGTGAAGAATTAGAATTAGAATTTATCGAATAATTTGAATTTTTTCGATAGAAATATTGAGATAATACTGCCCAAAGCATCGATCACCACATCCCATAAACTTCCATACCTGCCAGGTACGTAAGATTGATGCCACTCATCCGTCAGAGCGTAAAGTACTGCCAAGAATAAAACAACCCACTGAACCTTAGAAATCTTGTTTCCGAATCCATAAATATATGCCAAGGTCAAAAGCCCATAACCTGCCATATGGGCCCCTTTTTTTACTAGGAGATCCAAAAGTCCGAAGGAAGGCATTTCAGTTGCAGGAATAGAAGAAAACAAAAATATTCCAATCATTATTAATAGTGCTGGAATCCATTTTAAAAGTGGTTTATATTTCATGAAAGTCATTTTAACTCAAAATATACGAAGGTAATATGAGCAATCAATTAGCAAACGAGAATTCCCCCTATCTTTTACAGCATAAGGACAACCCCGTCGATTGGTACCCCTGGGGAAAAGAAGCCTTGAATAAAGCAAAAACTGAGAATAAGCCAATCTTTTTGAGCATTGGGTATGCGGCTTGCCATTGGTGCCATGTGATGGAACATGAATCCTTTGAAGACCCGAAAACTGCAGAAATCATGAACCAAAATTTCATTAATATCAAGGTAGATAGAGAAGAACGACCGGATATTGACGGGATATATATGAAGGCGGTTGTGGCAATGACTGGGCAAGGTGGTTGGCCAATGAGTGTATTTTTAACGCCAGATGGAAAACCATTTTATGGAGGGACATACTTCCCACCGGTGCGCAGGTATAACATGCCCAGTTTTGGGGAAATTTTACTCAGCCTTTCAAATGCATGGCAGAACGACCAAGATACCCTGCTTACTAACAGTGATCAACTCACCCAACATATTCTGGATCAATCCAAATCATCCACTAACTCCAAAACATTGAAGCCTAATGACTTGGAAAATGCAGTGGACACCTTGATCAAAAACTATGACTGGGATAAGGGCGGTTGGGGAAAAGCACCAAAATTTCCTCAGGGAATGACAATTCAATTCCTGTTAAAACGAGCAAGTGCAGGCAACGAAAAAGCTTTAGAGATTGCAGAGCATGCACTTAAAGCAATGGCGAAGGGTGGGATGTATGATGTGATCGGTGGGGGTTTTGCCAGGTATAGTGTGGATAACGATTGGTTGGTTCCCCATTTTGAAAAGATGCTCTATGACAATGCCCAACTGGCAAGAGCTAATTTGCATGCCTATTTGTTAACCAATGATCCATTTTATAAACAGATCGTGGAGGAAACCTTAGATTTTATTGTGCGAGAGATGACCGATTCTGAAGGGGGATTCTATAGCAGCTTGGATGCAGACTCTGAGGGCATTGAGGGAAAATATTATGTTTGGGATCTAAAAGAAATCATAGAGGTCATTGAGAATTCTGATGATCTAGAGCTATTGAAATCTGCCTATGACCTAAATAAACGAGGAAATTTTGAAGGAAATATTGTATTCCAAAGAGCTGCAACCCTCGAGAACTTAAGCGAGAAATTTGAATCATCCCCAGATGAAGTTAATAACCGACTCAAAGGAATGCATGAAAAACTTTATCAAGTTCGGGAAGAACGGGTTCGACCGGGAACGGACGACAAGGTTTTGACCTCATGGAATAGTCTGATGATGATTATATTTGCGGAAGCTGGTCGGTATTTAGAAAGAGAAGACTATATTGCTGTCGCGCAAAAAAATGCAAGTTTTCTTCTTACAGAAATGAAGTTGGAAAATCGATTATTACGATCCTGCCGAAAAGGAAAGGCCAGTCATAACGCCTATTTGGAAGACTATGCTGGATTGATCTTAGGATTGTTAGCCCTTTATCAGACTGATTTTGACTCCCGTTGGTATCAATCCGCAAAAGAATTGAGTGTGGAAATGATCAGTCATTTTTCAGATCCTGAAGGCGGATTTTTTGATACTCGTGATGATCATGAAGCTTTGATTGCCAGGCCCAAAGAAACACAAGACAATGCTACTCCCTCAGGAAATAGTCTGGCAGCAAATGCCTTACTAATGATGTCTGCATTCTCTGGAAATGGGGAATGGCATGATCTTGCCATACGGTCATTGGAAAGTGTGATTGAGTTTTTTGCTAAATATCCAACTGGTTTTGGAAATTGGCTTTGTGGGGCTGACTTTGCATTGGCAGAGGTCAAAGAAATTGCGGTTATCGGAGACCCCAAATTGAAAGAAAGTCTGGAATTATTGGATCAGGTTTGGAAGGAATGGCGGCCACATTTTATTGTCGCGGCTGCGGAAGTCCCTGTGAATCAAGAATCTCCTGAGATATTAAAAGATCGCCCAATGATGGACGATCTCCCTACTGCTTATGTTTGTGAAAATTTCGTTTGTAAGCGACCCGTTAATTCTGTGGAAGCTTTAAAACTACAATTATCGCCTTCTAAATAGGGAGATAAGTGCCCCAAACATTCCAATAAATCCTAGAATTGCGATGACCAAGCCCATAGGGAAATTGCCTGTGGCTAAGCCTTCTGTTGGAGATTCAAATGTAGGAATGATCAGCGGAGGTGGCGCGGTAAAGGTTGGCAATCTGGTTGCCGGAATTTCCTCAATGAATTCTGCCGCTAAAGTGGCATTCACTGTGGAAGTAATGCGGGGTGTTGGAAATGGGGGTGGTTCGATAATTGGCAATTCCCCAGCCCGAATCACTGTGACTAAGGGTGAGTAAACCCATGCAACCCCTCCGGATACACCCGCATAGGCAATTTGAATCCATTCCCCAGAGGCTGATTTACCGTAAGCTGGAACTACTTGCCCTGCAACTAAAACGCCGATGAGGTCATAACTTGTTTTGGGTCCTGAACGCACATTTATTTGCTCCCGATCAGAATTTACCCTGGCGGTAGGTCCTTCGGGTGTTCCGGTCACGGTGGCTACAGCGACAGTGGGCTGCTGGGCATGCACTGCAGGATTACCAAAGGCAATAGAACTTATTAGCAGGCCCACAACTATAATTATTAATAAAACCACAAAGCGAATATTAAAATTTCGCATTCAACCTCCAAAAAACATTCGGGTGGATTATAATGCATTTAGCTATGAACACAAAAACATTCCATGGAAAGATAACAGCAAAAGACCTTGCAAAAGCCCTAGTGGCACGATTTACCCATAACAATATGACTGCGAAGCAGACCCTTAGTGGTGAACAATATATCGTGCAAATATCCACCCGCCCCAATCCCACTTCTGGTGGGAAGACAGCTCTTGGTCTGACACTTCAACAAAATGAAGATCGAGTTGTGGTGAAATTGGGAAAACAAGAATGGTTGGGGATCGCGGCAAGTTTTGGGAAAACGTTACTCTCAGCCAAAATGAATCCTTTCAATTTAATTGGACGATTGGATGATATTGCCCAAGATATTGAGAATATGAGCTTGGATGATCAAATATGGGGCGTGATCGAAGAGGTTGCCATTGCAATGGGTGCGTCCACGCAAATCTCTGAAAGATTGCGCAGCACGAGTTGTGAGTATTGCAATGTAGCAAACCCGATCGGTGCTTCAAATTGTTTAGGTTGTGGTGCGCCGATGGGGGACCAACAACCGAGAACTTGTTTGAATTGCGGGCATGTGCCCGATCCAAATGAAACATTTTGCAGCAATTGTGGAGATCGCCTGGACTAGTCCAGGCGATTTTGTTTTTTAAGAAAAAAATATTATACTTAAAGTGAAATATATTACAAATTTGAGATTAGCTCAGATCAGGAAAATTATTAATTTTGTTTGAAAGGATGGTTTCCATGAAAAAGAAAAATAGCCTTATTCATTTTATTTCGTTGGGGTTAATCATTTTGTTAATTCTCTCGGGTTGTGCTCCATCACCAGATGAGAATGATAGTTCAAATCCGGCCTCCAATGAGAATACTGCTGCTGATAATAACAAAACCAACGAAGTTGAAAATAATTACTCTGAGGAACCTAATGCTGATGAAGTAATTCCTGAAGAACCAGCAATAGTGTCAAATGTGCCAGAAAATAATCGTCATGTATTCTTGGAAGGAATGGAAGCCCTCTCAAATGAACCGGTCCAAATTGAGATTCCTACCGATGATGGCCGAACTATTCAAGGATATTATTATCCGGGGCTTTACAACCCTGGCCCCATCTTAGTGTTGATGCATTGGGCTGGAGGAGATATGCATGATTGGGATGTGATCGCCCCCTGGTTGCAAAACCGAGGCGTAGAGCCATTGAGATATGGGAATGATTCGCCTTGGTGGAACCCCACCTGGTTTCCAGAGCTACCCGAATGGGCCTCTTTTGGTGTGATTGTTTTTAATTTTGGCGAGTTTGGATTGAAGGAAAGTGACCGCGATACCTGGGTGTTGGATGCAAAGGCTGCCGTAGATTTTGCAACGCAACTGGAGGAAGCTAGTCCAGATCAAATTACCACAATGGGAGCCAGTATTGGTTCGGATGGCAGCCCAGATGGTTGTTACCTGCATCAATTGGACGACACTTCCATTGGCACCTGCTTAGGCGCTTTTTCATTTTCGCCGGGAAATTATTTGAAGAATGTGGATAATTTCAATTTCACCTATGCTGAGACGATTGAAGGTTTAGTGATGAACCCGGATGCTGAGAAGGTCGCATATTGTTTAGCGGCTAAGGAAGATTATGACTCCCCAGATACATGCCTCGGCGCAATTCAGGATAAAGAAGAGTTCGATAGATATAAGGTATTTCTTTATCCTGGCGGTGCGCACGGCATGCGATTGGTTGAACCGGATCAATTCCCCATTGAGCCAGAGCTCCAAAAAACTTCTCTTGAGATCTATTTGATGTTTTTGGAAGACGTCTATCAAATTGAACTTGATGAATAAATAAAAAAACCTGGGAGAAGTTCTCCCAGGTTTTTTTATTATCTATAAAACCAAATCGATGGTAACCGGACAGTGGTCTGACCCGAAAACATCGCCATGGATGACCACATCTTTCACTTTGTCCATCAGACTTTCGGACACCAAGAAATAATCCAAACGCCAGCCTACATTTCTCTCCCTAGCACCGCTCCGGAAACTCCACCAACTGTATTGTTCTTTTTCTGGGTACAGATTGCGGAAGGCATCCACAAATCCATGCTCCAAATATTTACTCACCCATTCTCTTTCTTCCGGTAAAAACCCGGTGGTTTTCTTATTAGTTTTATGATTCTTTAGATCGATCTCTTCGTGACAGGTGTTGAAATCTCCGGTAATAATGATCTGTTCACCGTCAGCATGAAGTTGATCACAATAATCGAGAAGTTCTTTATAGAATTCTAATTTATAGGAGACGCGGCTGTGATCTCGCCCGCCATTGGGAAAATAAATATTAAATAATCGAATATCTTCAAACTTGGTCTGGATCACACGACCCTCTACATCGAATTTTTCGATTCCAAATCCATTTTCTGTAATCGCATCTTCATCTTTATTTAGGGTTAATACCCCGCTATATCCAGGTCTTTCTGCAGGATTCCAGTTGGCCTGATACCCTTCAAATTCTATTTTCTGGGCTTCGGTCAATTGATCTTCACGAGCTTTAATCTCCTGGAGACAAACCACATCTGGACTGAAATTCTTCATCCATCCCCACGCTTCTTTTCTAAAAACTGCTCGGAGTCCATTCACATTCCAAGTAGTAATTTTCATATTTTTATCTCCTAATGATTTCGGTGAAGTTAGATTTTACCTCCTCTTAATCAAATGTGTTAAAATTCATTTTTGAACAAATTAATCAAGAGTATTCCAATGGCAAATAAACAAACTGTAAAATCTGTAAAAGGTACCCGAGACTATTATCCCGAGGAAATGGCTATCCGCACTTGGTTATATGACAATATGCGCAGTGTTTCGGAAGAATTTGGGTTCCAAGAATATGAGGGGCCGATCTTAGAAACCTTAGATCTTTATGCTTCAAAGTCTGGGGAAGAAATTGTTGAGAAGCAATCTTATGTTTTTGAAGATCGTTCAGGTGAAAAGATTACCCTTCGACCAGAATTAACCCCAAGTTTGGCTCGGATGGTTGCGAAAAAACAAGGACAGCTCACCTTCCCATTGAGGTGGTGGTCTTTTGGACCTTTTTGGCGATATGAAAGACCGCAAAAGGGTCGGACCCGAGAATTTTTCCAATGGAATATTGACATGATTGGGGAAGATTCAGCAGGTGCGGATGCAGAATTAGTCATCATTGCAGCCTCTTTTCTCAAGCGAGTGGGATTAAATGCGGACGAAGTACAGATTAAGGTCAACAGCCGAGAGTTGATGGATGCCGAGACGAATAAATTGGGATTGGACGATGAAGCCCGTGCAAAAGCCTTTCAATGGATCGACCGAAAAGATAAATTAAAAGAAGACGCCTGGTTGAATTATGGGAAGGAACTTGGATTTTCTGAGGTTCAAATGCAGGGAATTCAGGACTTGATTAATAACAAGGATCTATGGAAAAACTCTGAAACTTTGACCGAAGTTTTTAAAATCGTGGAAGCTTACGGGATGAGTGATTATATTAGTTTTGATCCAAGCATTATTCGCGGATTACTTTATTACACCGGCACCGTATTTGAAGCCTGGGACACCGCAGGAGACTTTCGGGCATTATTTGGTGGAGGGAGATACGATAATTTGGTTGGTGATGTCGGTGGTCAAAAGGTTGGCGCAGTGGGTTTTGCCTGTGGGGACCTTGTGATCAAACTATTGCTGGATAAATTAGGGCGGCTCCCAGAAGTTGGAAGCACACCTGCGGATGTATATATCACTGTCTTTGATCAAGATACCTTTACCGAATCGTTGGGTTTGGCAAAAGAAATCCGACAGGCAGGCATCAAAGTGACCAGTCATTTGAAAATTGAGAAATTAGGGAAACAATTTAAGTACGCAGATCGAATTGGGGCCAGGTATGCATTGGTGCTGGGACCTGATGAAATAGCTAGTGGTATGGTAAATCTGAAAAATTTACAGGATGGGGATCAAAAACAAATATCAAGAGAAAGTTTGATCAGCGAGCTAAAAAAATTCCTTGAAGGCTAAGTCCCTTCATGTTAGAATACGCCTCGCACATGGTGGGTGTAGCTCAACGGCAGAGCGTCGCACTGTGACTGCGGATGTTGAGGGTTCGAAACCCTTCACCCACCCTAAACCGATCTAAACTTTTTAGATCGGTTTTTATTATCCAAACGATTAGGATGTAGTTCCGGGAAGAAAACTATGAGATTACAGAAACTATGGGATCTTTTTGAACAAGAAATCTTCCCTTTCGATTCTTCTGATTTGCTTTGGAACCCTTATAGCGGTGAAAATTCAGAATTGGACATATCTGAGGCGGCAAAAATACGAAGACAAAAGCTGAATAACTACCTTGAGAGCTATACAAAAATGCCTGAGGCACTTTTGGTTGGAGAAGCTCCGGGACCATGGGGATGTCGGTTTTCTGGAATTGCCTTTACGAGTGAGCGTCAATTGGTCAATGGCGAGCTTCCATTTCATGGGAAAACGACAAGCACCTTTGATCCCCCCGTTTTGGAACGATCTGGGACGATCTTATGGGGAAACTTATTGGACTATTTTCCAAGATTTTTTGTCTGGAATTGCATCCCCTACCACCCCACAAACCCAAATGAACCTCTTTCCATCCGAACCCCAAAAAAGTCTGAGATCGTCGAGTTCAATCCAATATTAAAGGGAATGGTTGACATCTTATCCCCAAAAAAGGTTGTGGCAATTGGGAGAAAGGCGGAACAGGGATTGAGCCAAATTGGGCTTAATCCGATCTATGTTCGTCATCCATCTTTTGGGGGAAAACCTGCATTTATCAAAGGAATGGCAGAGATTTTTAATTCATGATTCTTGGAAAACTTATCTTCTCTCTAACTCTGCACCAAATTCAGCAGACAAGAAGAATAATACCCCCACCAAATAGACCCATAACCCTAGTGCGACGATCCAGGCAATTGAGCCATAGATAGAACCATACCTTTCAATAACGGTGCCTAAATAAGCCATAAATCCATATTTGGCGAGTTCAATAAGGAATGTGCCAGCCAAAGCACTATAGAAAGCAGCACTCTTATTTACTGCTCGATTTGGAAAAACAGTGAATAACAAATAGATGGTGGATATCCCAATAATAAATTCAAATAATGGATTGTAAATGGACGAGTTGGGTAAGCTTAAAGATGTCTGAAACCAGTTTAATATGGGGAGAACCAAAAAAGAACCTAAGAAAACGATCCCCAAGATTAATACCGAAAGGGTTGCCTTCACCCTTCGCTGCCAATATCGATGAGGTTTTGCATCCCAAATTTCATTGAGAGCAGCAACCAAGACATTGAAAACCGCAGAGCCACTCCATACAAGACCAATGACACCGATGACGCCAAATGAAGAGCCAGAATTTAGGGTTTGATCAATGATGGCATTGATATCATCCATCGCAAAGGGCACTGTGGTTGCCATGGTTGTATTTAATAATTGACGGGCTTCAGAGGTTTGGAGGAATTGTCTTCCAATATAAATTACAAAAAGAATAAGGGGAAAAATTGCAAAGATGCCATAATAGGCTAATGCGGCGGACCAACCCGCGCAATGATGGTCTCGGAAGGAAGTGAGCACATTAATAATAAATTGCCAATAAGTGTCTAATTTCTCTTTTTTTATCCCAAGCATGGGTCGATTATACAATAAAAATCCGTTACACTATATCAGCAGTAGATTGAAGAAAAGATTATGAATAGGATATTCAAAGTGGACAAAAAATATTTCCAAACTGAAGATAAACTGATCATTCCTGAAGTGAATGAGGCACAAATGAGGGAAGTGGATCGGATTGCGGTTGAGGATTTTGGTTTAGGGATCCTGCAAATGATGGAAAATGCTGGAAGGAATTTGGCAGAATTCATCATGGAAAAAATTGGTCCACCGACAGATAAATCTATTGTGATATTAGCTGGCTCTGGCGGAAATGGTGGTGGAGGCATTTGCTGTGCCCGCCATCTTCATAATCATGGGTATGCTGTAAAAATATTTTTAACAAAAAATGTGGAAGACTTAACAGGGGCAGCTCGAACTCAACTGGATATATTGATCCAATCTGGAATAACTCCAAGCCTGAAATCTGATGCAGAGGAAGAAATAAAGAAATGTGATTTCGTCATTGATGCCCTGATTGGTTACAGCCTAAAAGGCGCACCGAGAGGGATGGTACAAGAGTTGATACAGCTTACAAATTTACATTCTAATCAAGTATTTTCCTTAGATATCCCCTCAGGGATAGATTCGAGCAATGGAGAAACCCACGGTGAGTTTATTCGAGCAGATGCAACAATGACTTTGGCCCTCCCAAAACCGGGCAACCATCATGCTGGAGCGGGTGAAATTTATCTGGCAGATATTGGGATTCCCCCTGAGGTTTATAAACCTTTGGATATTCACTTTTCACCTTTATTCAAAGAAAAATATCGAATAAAATTAAACCGAACAACTGAAAAATAAATTTTTTGGATTGTGGATGGAAATTAAATGGTAGATAGAATTATTCCAGCGAAACAAGTAGAAACCGAAATACGCGTATCCAATTCCAGATTTATTTCTAATGCTGCTCCAGTATTTTCTGTGGAGGAAGCCAAGCAATTTATTGCCCAGATCAAGGAAAAATATGGGGATGCGAATCATAACGTCCCGGTGTTTATCATTGGACATGGTGCATCGATTACGGCGCATAGTAGCGACGATGGCGAACCCTCAGGTACTGCAGGAAGACCAGCCCTTTCGGTGTTGCAGGGAAGTGGATTTGGGGATATTGTGGTGGTGATCACGCGCTATTTTGGGGGGACAAAATTGGGCACGGGGGGACTTGTCAGGGCATATAGCGATTCCATGCGGGCAGTTTTAGAGAAAATGCCAAAAGCAGAAAAGGTGTCTACTCAGACCGTCAAAATTATCATTCCTTATAATTTGTTTGAACAAATCAAACTACTGATCCAAGCAGAAAAGGGAAAAATCAATCGGGAAGAATTTGCAGGGGAAATAAATATGGAAATTGAATTTCGGGATGAAAATCTTGAACAATTTAAGTCCTACCTATTGGAATTAAGTAATGGGAAAATTCTTACTGAAACGATCGGCACTAATCCAAATACAATCATGGAACTTGATTAATTAATTCTCACGATGAAAGAATATAAATTGACCGCCGAAAGGCAAGAATATGTAATAAAAAATCTTAAACGAGAAATGCATTTAAGAAAATATTTCCCATTACTTTATAGAGGGTTTAAAGAAAGATGGGTGGAAATAAAGAAATTTGATTTGTCTATTGACAATATTCCAAATAATTTCGATGGTTATAAAATCGTGCATATAAGTGATATCCACTTTGGGACTTGGATGACTTCGAAACGGCTGTCAGGAATTGTACATATGATCAACCACCAAAATGCGGACATAATCTGTTACACCGGAGATCTTTTTAGCTATGGCATTGATCTTTGGGAGAAAAATTTAGTAGAAATACTATCTGAGTTGAAAAGCAAGGATGGGGTTGTCTCTGTGATGGGCAATCACGATTATTGGAATGGACACCAGAAGGTTCGGCGGATCTCCAAAGAAATTGGGATGGTCGAACTGAGCAATAATGTATTATCAATTTCCAGAGGAAAAGAAGAACTCTTTTTTTCGGGAACTGATTCCATATATGAAGACAGATATGATCTTGAGCCAGTATTGGAAAAGCTTCCTGAAAATAGTTTTTCCATTTTGTTAAGTCATGAACCAGATACTGCCGATATAAGTGCAAAAACGGGAAGGTTTGCTCTTCAGCTTTCTGGGCATGCCCATGGTGGGCAAATGATCCTACCATTTATCGGGCCAGCGGTTCGGGTGAGACATGCGCATAATTATCCGTTGGGATTATATAAAATCAATCAAATGTATTTATATACAAACCGGGGTTTGGGCACGAGCATTGCCCCAATCCGGATCAACTGTAAACCAGAAATCACCGTGATTACTCTAAAGAAATCCGAGTAAATTCCCCCTTTCAAAAAATATTAATAATTCTGTTATACAAAGTCTTTTCCCCTTCCCCGATTAATTGTTATAATATTGGTCATATTTATCTGTTTTATTTATTCTTGATGAGGGATTAACCGCATATGGCAAGCAATCAAATTTTAGAAACTTTAAAAATAAAAGAAATAAACTCTGGAGTTTCCACGGGTATGGACCAATGGATCAATGATCCGAAGGCAAAATTATTAGAATCTTTTAATCCTAGTACCGGTGATAAACTTGCCAGCGTTTCTCAAGCTAGTGCAAGCGATTATGAAACTGTCGTTAATAAAGCTGAAGCCAGTTTTCAAGATTGGCGAAAAGTACCCGCACCGCAACGGGGATTATTGATCCGCGATCTTGCAGATGCGCTCCGAAAATATAAAGAACCACTAGGTGACCTTATTTCATTGGAGATGGGGAAAATTAGATCTGAGGGACATGGTGAAGTTCAGGAAATGATCGATATTTGTGATTTTGCGGTAGGCCTTTCCCGTCAGTTGTACGGATTGACAATGCATTCTGAACGCCCGGACCATCGGATGTATGAACAATGGCATCCCCTTGGACCGATTGGTGTGATCACGGCATTCAATTTTCCGATGGCAGTGTGGGCATGGAATGCTGCAATTGGGGCCGTTTGTGGAGATACTATAATTTGGAAACCCTCTGAAATCGTTCCCTTATCTTCCCTTGCTGTTCAACATATCGCCAATGAAGTAATGGAAAAACATGGGGTGAGTGGCGTCTTTAACCTGATAAACGGCAGTGGAAGAGATGTGGGAAGTTTGATGTTGGAGGATAAAAGACTACCTCTAATTTCATTTACTGGCTCCACCCGAGTGGGCCGCATTGTTTCAGAAAAAGTGGCCAGTAGATTTGGACGTACAATTTTGGAACTCGGCGGCAATAATGCTATCATCGTGACAGATGGGGCTGATGTAGAAATGGCGACAAGGGCGATTCTATTTGGTGCGGTCGGTACAGCAGGACAACGCTGCACAACTACCCGAAGAATTATTACGCATAAATCTGTGGAGAAAGATCTCACAGATGGATTGGTAAAAGCCTACGAACAGATCCAGATCGGTGATCCATTGTCTGATAACACCCTGATGGGCCCCTTGGTCAATGGGACAGCAGTGGAAGGAATGTTTGAGGCGATTGAACAGGCCAAGGCTGAGGGGGGAGAAGTGCTTTATGGTGGTGAGGTTTTTGAGGAAATGGGACAAAATTTCGTCAAACCAACGATCATTAAAATGCCCGCTCAGAGTGAAGTTGTGATGAAGGAAACCTTTGCACCGATATTATATGTTTTAGATTATGACGATATGCAAGAAGCGATCAAAATTCATAACGGAGTTCCTCAGGGGTTATCCAGCGCGATATTTACCGATTCAATTCGGAAAGCAGAGCGTTTCCTCTCCGTGGGCGGTTCTGATTGCGGCATCGCCAACGTCAATATTGGCACCTCTGGCGCGGAGATCGGCGGTGCTTTTGGTGGGGAAAAAGAAACTGGCGGGGGTCGAGAATCAGGTTCAGATTCTTGGAAACAATATATGAGACGACAAACCAACACGATCAATTGGTCGGGTGAACTTCCATTGGCCCAAGGGATCACGTTTGGAGAATAAGGTCTATACTAAAATGGAAACTAAATCCTACAAGGGCAAGAAATGAAAAAAATTCTTTCAGCAATTACGGTTTTATTTGTTTCCATCACCCTATTGGGATGTTCCCCGACACCAGCGAATAATTCTACGGACATCACCGAAAATGATATTCCCAAAGCGACGCCCACAGGACTGATCAAAGGGTTCGGAATCTCACCGTCTGGGTTTCCGACCACATTCGATAATTTGGTTAATTATTTTGAGGAAGTTTCCAATTTTGGGAATGGGGGTGTGTTCTTCAATGGTTCATGGCGTAATGACACCCTCGGCGGCACAGATTCCGGTCAAATTCCTGAAACGGCAATATTAGTATCAGAACAAGCCGAGATATTTAGGTTTACTCCCATTGTTGATTTTGGTTGGAGAAGTGAGCAATCTATCCATCTCAATGTGCCAGGAAACAGCACAAATGATTGGAGTAATGAAGAAGCGAAGGGTCTATTTTTAAATATGGTTCTGGAATATGCCAAAACCTATCATCCCCCTTATTTATTTTTAGCCAATGAAAATAGTTTTTATTTTGAACAGAATCCTGAGGATTATTACCGATTCGTTGAATTTTATAATCTCGCCTATGATGCCATCAAAGATGTTTCACCAGAAACCCAAGTGGGCGTCGTATTCAACTATGAACATTTGGCTGGCACAGGAAATTTTAACCGTTGGACCACAAGTCAATGGAAAGCATTGGATGCCCATGATCTAGAACGATTGGATGTGATTGGAATAACATTGTATCCTTGGTTAGGGTATGGGACTGTCGAAGAGGTGCCCAATAATTATATGGATGAACTTTTTGAGCGGATTGGGGACATCCCGGTTGCAATTACTGAAACCGGATGGCCAGGATTTTATCTGGATGAAACCATATTGGCGTGGGAAGCATCTAATGAAGCTCAAATAGAATTTGTGGATAAATTAGAAATAATGCTAGCCGGAAGAAATATTGTGATTGCTAATTGGCTATTTCTTTATCCTCCTGTTGACCTAGCCGATAAAAACCTTTGGATCACCTTTGCTAACTTAAGTTTATATGATCTGGAAAACAATAGATTGCCTATTTATGAAAAATGGCAGGAATTTTCAATAAAATAAGTAACTCATTTCCTTAATGTTCAAAATCCCCTACCCTTCAAATTATTAATATTGAATCCCTCTAAAACATCGAGTAAACTATCTGCATGGAAGAATTGGTACTGTTTTATCCAGATAGACATGAGCTTCATTTTGAGCGAGGGCACCCCGAGAGACCGGAAAGGGTGGAAGCTATTCGCAATGCTCTTGAAGATTCTGGTCTATGGGAAAGTCTTGAAAAAATGCCCCCAATAGAAATTCCAAAAAAAGTTTTACAGGCAGTTCATGATGAGTCCTATTTAGAGGAGATAAGCTCTGCCAGCAAAAATGGGCTTCGCCCAGATATGGACACCTACCTTACCCCTTATTCTTGGGAATTAGCCTTAAATTCTGCTGGAGGGGCGCTGGCGGTTTCAGAGGCGGTGTGGAAGCGGGAGGCCAACCGTGGGTATGCATTATGTCGCCCTCCGGGCCATCATGCCACGCCAGACCAGGCGATGGGATTTTGCATTCTAAATAATATTTCTATTGCGACTGAAAATATACTTCAAAAATTCGGGGCCAAGAGAATTGCGATCATTGATCTGGATGTGCACCATGGCAATGGCACACAGGATATTTTTTGGGAAAGAAGCGATGTCCTTTTCATTTCGGTGCATCAGTCCCCACTATATCCTGGTACCGGATCGGCGAAGGAAATTGGTGCGGGGGATGGGGAGGGATTCACGATCAATATTCCATTACCCCCCTACTCTGGAAATGAAGCACGTTTGCATGCGATGGAAGAAATCATTCTTCCTAAGTTATCAGAGTTTAAACCAGAGATGATCATGGTCAGTGTGGGTTTTGATGCCCATTGGAAAGATCCTCTCGCCCAACAATTAACTTCTGCGGATAATTATGGGAAATTAATTTCTTTATTATCAAAATATACAGATCAATATACAGGCGGACGGCTGGCTATTTTTCTTGAAGGTGGGTATGACCTGCACGCAGGTGCGGCATGTTCATTGGCGATCACAAACGCGTTGTTGGGGAAAGCTTGGAAAGATACCCTGGGGGAAAGCCAAAACCCAGAAACCAATGAATGGAGAACCGTTTTAAACCACATTAAAGTACAGTGGGGAATAAACTGATGGATCAGATTGAATAAAAGGAACAATTATGACAATTAAATTCGGGCCAGCTTATCGAATCGAAACCCCCCGTTTTATCATTCGTTGCTGGGAGCCCAAGGATGCCCATTTGCTCAAAAAGTCGATTGACGAAAGCAGAGAGCATCTTAAACCCTGGATGCCCTGGGTGCATGGGGATCCGGAAGAAATTGAGGTATATATAAATCGACTTCGAGGGTACCGCGGCCGCTTCGATCAGGATGAGGAATATGTGTATGGCATTTTCAACAAGGATGAAGATAAAGTTCTTGGCGGGACAGGCTTTCATAATCGGGTAGGACCAAATGCAACGGAGATCGGCTATTGGATCCATGGAGATCATATTAATCAAGGATATGCGACGGAAGCCGTATTGACCCTCACAAGGATTGCTTTTGAGGTGAATAAGGTCATTCGAGTAGAAATTCATTGCGATCCAGAAAACCATGCCAGTGCGGCAATCCCCAAAAAACTGGGATATGAATTTGAGGCAATACTAAAAAACCGACAGCCCTTTTTAGACCGTTTAACGGACTCTATGATCTGGACAATGTTCGAAGACCAGTATCAAGAAAGTCCAGCGTCAAAATATGAACTTCAAGCATATAATATTTTGGGAGAGAAAATAATTTAATAAATTCTATTCGATCCAATTGCAAGCATTAATCATCCAATATATTGGATGTAAGATATCAAAGGAAAAAACTGTCTAATAGGTAAATAACGAAAAAAAGGATGAAAATGAAATCCCAAGACAACATTATAGTTTATGGCACAAAATGGTGCCCAGATAGCCACCGAGCCCGATTAATCTTCAAAAAGAATGATATTGACTATACTTACATTGACATAGATGAGAATCCTGAAGCTGTCGAGATCGTTTTGAAAATCAATAATGGTAATCGCTCCGTTCCTACAATACTTTTTCCTGACGAATCAATATTAGTTGAACCCTCAAATAGGGAATTAAAAGATAAGCTTGCAGAACTTACAATCGCTAATTAATCCAAAAAAAACACCGACTTATCATCGGTGTTTTTTTATTTAATATACTTTTGGACAATCTATTTTATTTGACAGGTTAATCCTTTTAGATAAGTGCCTTCGGGAAAACTAAGGGAAACCGGGTGATCTACATCTTGCCCCATCCTTGAAATTATTTTTGCCTCAACTTTGGCATCTAAGGCTGCACCAGCAACGACTTTTTGGAATAAAGCTGTATCCATCCCCCCCGAACAGGAAAAGGTAAAAAGAGTGCCACCGGGATTTAACAATTTAAAGGCTAAAAGATTTATATCTTTATAGCCCCGGGTCGCTTTTTCCAATTGTTTTTTGGTTGGAGCAAATTTTGGGGGATCAAGGATGATCAGATCAAAGCTGCGCCTGGAATCACGGAAGGTACGTAATTGGGAAAACACATCCTCTTCAATTAATTCAACAATACTTGGGTCAAAATCATTTATCTTCAAATTTTGTTCAATTATTTTTAGTGCATTCCCTGAAGAATCTATAGATGTCACCTTTTTTGCTCCGCCCTTAATGGCACTTAAGGTGAATCCGCCAGAAAAAGAAAAACAGTCTAATACTTCTTTTTCCTTTGCATATTCTCTTATCGCTAATCTATTTGAGCGTTGATCTAAATAAAAACCCGTTTTCTGACCTTCTTTGACACCCACGAGATACTTTATGCCATTTTCGAAAATTTCTACTTGATCAGGGATTTCTTTACCAGCCAGGATACCCACTCTGGGTTCTAAACCTTCTAGTTTTCGTACTTCAACGTCTGACCGCTCATAAATTTGAGTTATTCCAGATATTTCCACTAAAAACTGGGTTATTTCATCTTTCCAATATTCTGATCCAGCGCTAAGAATTTGAACGACGAGGACATCAGCATATTGATCAACGATCAAACCAGGTAGTCCATCTGATTCCCCATTAACCAATCGAAATGCGTTGGTAATTCCAGAATTTATTAACCCCGTCCTGGAATCAATCGATTCCATAATACGGTCTTTTAAGAGTTCGGGAGACATGGGGATGGATTGTTTCCATGACCAGACCCGCCCAGTAATTTGGGATTCGGGGCTAAAAGCCGCCCAGGCAAGAAACTCTCCGGTGGAAGATTCGATTTTAACGGTTTCCCCAATGCTCGGATTTCCTTGAAAATGATCGATTGCTCCAGAAAATATCCAAGGATGTTTTCTTAGCAATGATTTTTCTCGTCCAGGTTTTAATTTGATTACTAAATTTTCATTCATGTTTTGGTATTAAAAGAGGTTGGTGATTTTTATTTTTCCACCAACCTCAGAAATTATTATCTAACCTTGATTAGGATACTACGCCAAGCTCTTTACCGGCATCACCAATCACGTCCATCGCATATTCAATATCTTCGGTCTCGTGATTTGCTGTAATCGTGGCTCGAAGGCGAGCTAAACCATCTGGGACTGCTGGGGAAACTACTGGTAATACAAAGACGTCTTTTGCTTGAGATTTTTGAGTCATTGCATAAGCCTTTTCATCGGTTCCACATAAGACTGGGACAATGGCTGTTTCGGTAAGCATGGTATCGAAACCACGGTCTTTGAGGCCATTGATGAATTGGTCGGAATTCTTATGCAGCTTTTCTAAGCGCCAGGGTTCATCTAAAATAACCTTGAAGGCTTCGTTGGCAGCTGCGGCTTGTGCGGGAGGCAGGGCTGCCGAGAATATATAAGCTCGGCTGGCATGCCTGAAGAAATCGATCAATTCTTTATTTGCTGCGACGTACCCACCTACTGAAGGAATTGTCTTGCTTAAAGTACCCATTTTAATGTCGATCGTGTCGTTGGGCATATCAAAATGTTCTTCGATGCCGCGTCCTGTTGCACCCAAAACCCCTACTGAGTGGGCTTCATCGATCATTAGCCAAGCATTATATTTTTTACATAAACCTGCGACGGCAGGAAGATCAATAATGTCGCCATCCATACTAAAAACAGAATCCGCAATGACTAATTTTGTTGCGTCTCCCGCTTGTTGTAATCTTTTTTCCAAATGGGCCATGTCATTATGGTTGAAGCGAACAAATTTTGCTCCAGACATATAACATCCATCGACAATGCTGGCGTGGTTAAGTTTATCCGAAATGACCCAATCGCCCCGCCCCACCATGGTTGAGACAATGGTGAGATTGGTCACATAACCTGAAGTGTAGGTTACACAAGCTTCAGCATGTTTAAAATCTGCAATTCTTTCTTCCAACTCGAGGTGAAGATCCAAGGAACCTGCCAAGGACCGTACCCCATGGGTGCCGGTGCCATATTTCGCGACTGCCTTTTGGGCTGCTTCATTTATTCTTGGATGTCCGATCAATCCCATATAACTGTAAGAGGCATACATGCCCATTTCCCGGCCATTTACGAGTACCTTTGACCCGCCCAACAACTCGGAAATTGGTTGGTTATAGAAATAAAGATCGTTATTTTTTGCAAATGATACACGTTCAGCCATCATTCTTGCTCTTTTGGCAACTGCATCATCATATTTAAAAGTCATTCTGTTCTCCTCGACCCATGAAAAGTACTATTTAGGATTATTCACAATTTCAATATATCGATATATTTTACCGTAGCTAGACAGATTGTGCCAAGCGTCTCAATGTCTCTTCATTAATGATTTCTACCCCCAAGGCTTCAGCTTTGGTTAATTTTGATCCAGCGTTTTCTCCTGCCAGGAGAAAACTGGTTTTCTTACTCACGGAGGAGCTTACTTTTCCTCCTTTTCCTTCGATAAATTCTTTAGCTTCAACCCTTGAAAAGCTCGGAAGTGTACCTGTGATCACAAAAGTTTTATCTAAAAAGGTCTGGGGGCCTTGGTCTGCTCCAAGTTCTAGGATTGGCCACACACCTGCTTTTTTTAGTTTTTCAAGGATCTGCATATTTTCTGGAATATTAAACCAATCAATTACTGCCTGGGCAATGTTGGGTCCGATCCCTTCAATAGAATCTAGTTCATCATATTTAACTTTGGATAAAACATCCAGACTGCCAAATTGTTTAGAAAGGTCATTTGCTATCACCTCTCCGACACCACGAATGCCGAGTGCGAAGATTAGTTTTGCTAGGGGTTGTTCTTTGGAGGCTTGAATTGAATCGAGTAGATTTTCTACTTTTTTGTCAGCAAATCCCTCAAGATCGATCAACATTTCAGGCGTTAAATAATAAATGTCTGCAACATCTTTCACTATGTCCAAATTTACCAATTGCTCCACAATTTTAATCCCCATACCCACTATATCTAAGGTGGTTCTGGCGACAAAATGTTCCACAATTCTGACCAATTGAGCTGGGCAGGAGGGGTTTACGCAATAGTATGCCACTTCCCCATCGATTTGTTCAACTTTTTGCCCGCAAGAAGGACAGGTTGTAGGAGGTTGATAAACTTTTTCCGCTCCGGAACGAGCAGCGATGATCGGACCAATGACATAGGGAATTACATCTCCTGCGCGTTTGATCATGAGTCGATCCCCAATTCGGATATCTTTTTCAGCAATAAAATCAAAGTTATGCAGGGTTGCCTGGCTCACCGTCACCCCTCCCACCTCAACGGGTTCTAGGATGGCATAGGGAGTTAACACCCCCGTTCTACCCACATTCACTCCGACATCGAGCAAGGTGGTTGAAACTTCTAAGGCGGGAAATTTGAAAGCAATCGCTCCCCGAGGATCTTTGCCTACAATTCCTAGATCGGCGGATAATATTTGATCGTCAATTTTTACAACTGCCCCATCAATTTCATATTCAAGGGCCTCGCGTTTACTCACCCATGCTTCACATGCCTCAACAGCCTCATCAATGGTTTTACAATATTCAATATTATCGGGTACAGGAAAACCTAAATCTTTGAGATATTGAATGCTCTCAGATTGTGTTGGGGGCAAATCCCCATCTCCCGAAACGATGGTGTAGGCCAATATTCGAAGGGGGCGAGTTGCCACTATCGAGGAATCTAACTGGCGCAGGGTGCCCGCAGCTGTATTCCGGGGGGTTTGATAAGTCTTCTCTCCCAATTCAAGCTGGCGTTTATTCATTTCATCGAAATCATCTAAATTAATGAACACTTCGCCACGAACAACCAAGGTTGGGGGGGGCTGGGGGCCGTCTGTCAAAACTGGAATTCGAAGGGGAATCGATTTGAGCGTTTTTAGATTGGTGGTTATGTCTTCGCCCACCTCACCATTTCCACGAGTAGCACCCTGGACAAAGATGCCATCATGGTAATGAAGAACCACAGTGAGTCCGTCCAACTTTGGTTCGACAACAAAACTGGCATCGAAAACACGTTCATCAATTTTCCCTATGCGGTCCAGCCACGCACGTAAATCGTCGCCATCAAAGGCGTTGGCCAAGCTGAGAATTTGGGAGGGATGGGCAACTTTATCAAACCTTTGGGAGATTGTAGATCCTACCCTTTGAGAGGGAGAATCTGGAGTGATCCATTCTGGATGTGCTTCTTCAATGGCGCGCAGTTCGTTCAATAATTGGTCAAACTCAAAATCACTCACCATCGGTTCATTCAAAACATAATACTTATAATTATGTTTTCGAAGAATTCCATGTAATTCCAACAACCTGGTTTGTGATTTATCTTTTTCCATACCGCACATCCATTAATTTAGAATTGAATAGTATTCTATTATTTTATACGAAAAGATGGGCAAGAAACAAATTACGCTGAGATAAATTTTCCAAAAGCTGAATAACAATTTGAGCCGAGCCGATGGCCGACATCCGACTCACAGAATGTTACATTTGCACCGTTCTTTTCGAGCATATCTCTGGCGGAATAGGCCATATCAATTTTCACAATTTGATCTTTTGTGCCATGAGCGATAAAAATCGATTTACCGTTTACCGGTCCTTGAGCAAGTTTGGGTTCACATTTCTCTGGCAAGAAACCCGCTAACCCGGCGATCTTATTTACTTTTTGCGGATAGGTCATGGCGTAAGCATAGGTTAAAGCAGCACCTTGACTAAATCCGGCAATGTTAATTTCCGAAAAATTACCCTCATACTGACGGGACAAGCTATCAAGTAAATTTGAGAGCAACTTTATTGAGGGAGTAAAATCATCTAACCAAGACCATCTTCCGGAAGGGTTTTCCACCCAAGTAAACCCTTCAAGAGTGGGATTACTGATTTTAAAGGGTGCCCGGGGAGCGATCACCAGATAGGTGCTGGGTATTTTGCTAGCAAATGACCACATTGAATTCTCATCACCCGTCCAGCCGTGCAATAATAATAAAACGGGGGCAATACCGATTTGTTTTGGAGTTTTAATCTTTATTAAGAATTCTTCTTCTTGGATAATTTCAATATTATCTGTCATTGGCTAACTTGGTGATCCATTCGATTGTTTTCATTGCGAGCCAGATAAATACCAGGGGGAATATTCCGCCAAGGATACATAATAACCCGGTGACGGCAGCAATCTTTCCATATGCATAATAGATCAAGCCATCCCCGATCAATAATACAATAATTAAAAACCCGATAAACAGTCTGACATTTGTTTGTTGGGCATATTTTCTAAGATCGCGTTTCATCTCGATTTCTTTCCTTGATTCTTCTCATCATTTTATCGATGCCAATAAATTTTCCAACACGGGATGTCCAACGAACTGCACGGTGGATATTATTTAATTGCTTCAAGGTGGCTACTTCCCCAAGCAATACGATCTCTTCAACGTCCACCCGATCCAAAATGCCAATACTTGAAACATCTGGACGCAGGATCACATCAGGGTTATCAATTTCTAAACGCATTTCCGCTAATAAGCGACTACTTACATCTAGTGAACGCAAAAATATATTGAGTGCTTGTGCAACTTTTAATCGTGTAAGCCTCTCCAACACGGGAGACTCATTTTCAATCTGTAAATGGGCTGGCGCTGAGGGTGTCCCTGGTTCTTGGGAAAGAACAACCGCAACAACTGGGACATTTGGGCAAAGTTCTTTTACAATGTCGACCGGTACAGGATTACTGACTCCCCCATCGACCAATAATTCGTCCCCTCTTAGTCTGGGTGGCAAAATCCCTGGAATGGCGATTGTTGCAAGCACTGCTTCGAGTACTGAGCCTTCTTGGATGACCACTGGTTCCCCGCTGTTCAGATCGACGGCTGTAACCGCAAACGGAATTGGCAATTCAGCAAATGTAAGATCTCCCAAAACTTTGGTGAGCATCTCTGTAATCCCTGAAAGACCCAAAAGAGAGGGCTGTTCTCCTTCAGCATGACCGTAAAGTTTTTTTTGATCTAACTCCGCCATTTGTTTCTTAATCGCTTCAGGAGAAAATCCGGCTAAATACAATGCACCGATCAACCCTCCTGCACTAGTTCCAGCAATCGCCTTGATATTAAAGCCTTCATGCTCTAAAACTTTGATTACACCAATATGTGAGTACCCTTTGGTTCCCCCCCCACCCAGGGCTAATGAAATATCCATTTTTTAATTATAATCCCTCTTCAAATTAAAAGAGAAACCTCCTATCTTTAATCAAAAAATAGGAGGTTCTCGACCTTTATTAATTATGCCTTAAAGGGCATTTCGATCACTTTTTCTTGAATTTCAGCTTCCAATTTAAGCATTAATTCTTTAACGTGGAAAATTGTGTCACCATACGAGACTTCATGACGGTCTTTTTCTTTGCGTAATTTTACTTCAACAGAATTTTCTGTGGTCGAACGTTCACTGGTCGTAAGTCGGATCGGAATACCAATGAGATCTGCATCATTAAATTTCACACCTGGCGATCCCTTGCGGTCGTCGTATAAGACCTCGACACCGGCGGCTTGCAGCTCCTCGTAAAGTTTTTCTGCCTGCTCTTCGCCACCACGTAGGGCAACCAGATGCACATGATAAGGTGCAACAGAGATCGGCCACATCAATCCATAATCGTCTCGATACTCTTCGGCGATCGATTGTAATAAACGCCCACTCCCAATGCCGTAACTTCCCATAATGACGGGTTTGGCTTTTCCATTTTGATCTAAGAAGTTTGCCTTCATCGCACTAGAGTAGCGGGTTCCTAATTTGAAAATATTTCCAATCTCGAC